>JBBRPH010000047.1:0-46822 GCA_038228295.1 Chloroflexia bacterium
CCGATGCAGGTGCGTAGCTAGGCACGGCCGCGTTTATAGATTTATGGTACAACCACCCGCACAACGGCATATACAAAAAGTCCCAGGCACACGCATATGCACTCCTGAACCTGTGCGTAGGCTCAATTGTAAAATTGTACAAAGTCGAGCTAAGACGACCGTTGATTAATACCTGATACCTGGTACCTGGAGGAACAACATAGTGGCAACGATTTTTATCCCGACAGCCCTCAAAGGGTATGCCGACGGGCAAGAAGAAGTCCGTCTGGAGGGGACAACAGTGGACGCGGTGTTGGGTACGCTGGTTGAGCGGTTCCCCAGCCTCAAGCCGCATCTCTATAGCGACGGCGGGGCGCTACGCAACTTTGTCAATATCTATCTGAACGACGAAGACGTGCGCTATTTACAAAAGGGAGCCACCCCGGTGGCCGAGGGCGACACGCTCTCGATCATCCCCGCCATCGCCGGTGGCGTGGGCACGACCACGCGCCCGCCGCTGGTGCAGAACGGTCATACTACGCTCGATGCTGAGGAGATCCAACGCTACAGCCGCCATCTGCTGGTGCCCGAGATCGGGCTGGACGGGCAAAAGAAGCTGAAAGCAAGTAGTGTGCTGCTGATCGGCACGGGCGGGCTGGGATCGCCGTTGGCGCTCTACCTGGCGGCGGCGGGAGTGGGACGCATCGGCTTAGTGGATTTTGATGTCGTGGATGCCAGCAACCTGCAGCGTCAGATCATCCACGGCACAAGCAACATCGGTCAGCCCAAAATCGAGTCGGCCCGCGATCACATCCTTGACCTGAACCCGCTGGTGCAGGTGGACATCTACGAAACGGCGCTCTCGTCGGAGAACGCGCTGGAGATTTTCGCGCCCTACGACGTGATCGTGGACGGCACCGACAACTTCCCGACGCGCTACCTGACCAACGATGCCTGCGTGCTGTTGGGCAAGCCCAACGTCTACGGCAGCATCTTCCGCTTCGAGGGCCAGGCCTCAGTCTTTTGGGCCGCCGAGGGACCGTGCTACCGCTGCCTCTATCCTGAACCGCCCCCGCCGGGCCTGGTGCCTTCGTGCGCCGAAGGCGGCGTGCTGGGCGTGCTGCCCGGTGTGATCGGCGTGATCCAAGCAACCGAGACGATCAAGCTGCTGCTGGGCATTGGTGAACCGTTGGTCGGGCGGTTGTTACTCTACGATGCGCTCAAAATGCGCTTCCGCGAGATGCGGCTGCACAAAGACCCGGCCTGCCCGGTCTGCGGCCCCAACCCTACAGTCACCGAATTGATTGACTACCAGGAGTTCTGTGGTATCCACCCACCGAGCGCCGAAGACGCGGCCTGGGATATCACGGCGACTGACCTGAAGCGCCGCCTGGACGCGGGCGAGCCGTTGCACCTGCTCGATGTGCGCGAACCGCACGAATGGGACATCGCCCACCTGAAAGGCGCAACGCTGATCCCGGTCGCCCAAGTGCAAGCCCGCGCCGGCGAACTCAGCACCGCCGATGAGATCGTGGTCTACTGCAAAGGCGGTACCCGCAGCGCCCGCGCCGTTGCCGATCTGCGTGCGCTCGGCTTCCGCAAACTGAAGAACCTCAAAGGCGGCATCAATGCCTGGTCGGATGAGGTAGACGCGAGCGTGCCGAAGTATTAGCGAGTCGCAAGTAGAAAGTGGTAAGAGGAAAGTGGCTAGCTACGCTTAGTCAAGGCGTTGCCGATCACGCCGCCCACGGTGCCCAGCGTAGCACGGCAGCTTCACCCATTGCCACTTTCTACTTTTTACTCGTTATTGCCACTCGCTCTTGGGCACTTCAGGGATCGAGGCGGCCCGGCCGCGGAAGCGCGCAATAACCCCAATAGCGGTCAACGCCAGCGCGGGAAACGCCACGTACAGCAGCGCCTGACCGGGATTACGCCCCAGCCAATCCAGCGTCATGCCCCATAGCACCTGCAATTGGTATATATCGGTGTAATTGAAAGCCGTAGCCCCGTTGACGCTCAGAAAGTTGTTGTCGAAGCCGATGGCGGGCAGATAAAGCAATTTGAGCAGCACCAGCCAAATCACATCGGCGATGAACCAAGTCATCAGCGTAGCCGCGCCTCGTGTGCGAACTTCGACCGCGCTAGGGCCACGGGTCGCCCCGTCCACATACATCATGTTGGCGAACGTCGCTACGATCATGCCCGGTCCCACCAGCAACAGGAACCAAAGGAGCGCCGCCAGGATCTGGAATTCTTGCGCGAGTTGCATAACCAGCCCCCTTGTTCGAGTGCGGAGTGCGCTGGGCGGAATAAGGAACCCTGCCCCGCGCCCCTACTAAAGCGCAGCGAGAGATCGGGGTTTACGTACTAAGGTCATTATAGCAAAGGGCGGGGTGCGTTACAATAGCTTACCGGCACGTTAGCCGAGTGCGGAAGCTACTCGGCGGTAGGCCGTTCATGGATCACGGCAGCGAAGACCGCTTCCCAGGCGGCAACAACTACCGGAACGGCGTATTCCTGGGTCACTTTGGCGCGCAAAGCCGTGCCCAGCCGAGCGCGCAATGCGGGATCGGCGGCCACACGCAAGACGGCACCGGCGACAGCGGAGGGGTCACCGTGCGGCACGAAGAGGCCGCTCACGCCGTCGGTGATCTGCTCCGGGGTGCCGCCGTCGCGCGTGGCGATCACGGCCAAGCCGGCGGCACCGGCTTCAGCGATCACATGAGGCATCCCCTCGTTCTGCGAAAGCCAGACTAGCGCATCCAGGCCGCTCAATAGGCGCGGCACATCGGCCCGGTCGCCCAGGAACAGCACCCGCGACCCTAGCGCGGCGGTCGCCTCGGCCACTAGGCGCAGGCGATATTCCGGGAAAAAGGCATCGGGACCGCCAATCAGCACAAAGCGCAAATCCGGCCGGGCGGCGGTTGCGATCTGTGCCGCCGCCAAAAAATCTTCGACGCGCTTTTTGGGGTCAAAGCGCCCCACCCAGCCGATCACCGGCACAGCGGCCGGCGCCCCCCACTCGGCGCGCACCGCCGGCCGCTGCGCCGGGTCGAACTCGGCCAAATCCACCATGCTCGGCAGGGTGAGCGCATGGTCAGGCTGATCCATGAGCGGGGCCGCAGCCGCCGTGATCGCCTGCCAGACTCCGATGTAGCGGGCGGTGTATGTCTTCGACGTGAGGGCGGCTTCAGCTACCAGGCCACCGTGTTCGATCAGCGGCGGGCGCTCGGCAGGCGCAAGCCGCTCATACGCACCGATAATGTCGCGCACTCCCTGCGTCGCCACCACTACGTCGGGCCGATCCCGCCGGATCAGATCGGCCAGATAGACCACGGTATCCTCATACGACAGCGTGTAAGGAGTCTCGTCCACCGTCACGCCCAGGGCACGCAACTGTTCAGTGCTAGTGGTCGGCATTCCGTCTTTGTGAAAACAACCTACCACTGTCAGCCGGTAGCGCTCACGCGGCAAGCTACGCGCCAGCAGGCGTACCTCGGTCTCCTCGCCGCCGACCACGATCCACGCAAACACAAACAGAATAGACAGCGGTTTCTGTTCCAATAGGGCGGCCTCCAGGCGGAAATGTCAAGCGTAGTTTTACGCCTCTAGCGCCAACGCCCGGCTGCCGCCAAATCGCCCAGCGTGTGATAGATCAGCACGGCGGCTTCGGCGCGCGTAAGCGCGGCGGTGGGGCGCAGCAGGCCGGCCGGGCTATCCTGAATGATGCCGTGGCGGTAGGCCGTCTCCAGATAGGGATACGCCCAGTAGGTGAGTGGCGCATCGCTGAAGGGTGAATCGGGGCCGGTTTGCAACCGCCAAGCGGCGGCCAGCGTCACCGTCTTGATCGCGCTTGCGCGCAGCAACAGAGCATCGGGGCGGAACAGGCGGTCGGCATAGCCGTCGATCACGCCGCGCTGGGCCGCCGCCTCAATGTAAGGAGCAGCCGGATGTGCCGGAGGTACATCGCTAAAGCGATCGGTAGTCGGCAGCGTGACCGGCCAGTGCAGCGCCTTCACGGCCAGGATGAGGAAGTCGCCCCGGTTGATCGTCGCCTGCGGGCGAAACGTACCGTCGGGGTAGCCGGTGATCACATCAAGATTGCTCAAGTATTCGATAGCATCATAGGCCCAGTAATCGCCGCCCACGTCGCTGTAGCGCCCGGCCACGGTCACGACTACCGTTTGCCGCGTCGCCTTGCCGTTGGGGCCTTGCGCCGCCACCGTGATCGGCAGGCTCGCCCCGCCGGCGATCAACGTGGCCCGAAATGCGCCGCTGGAGTCCACCGTCGCGTCCACCCCATTGACCACCACCAATACACCGGGGTCGGTATTGCCGCTGACGGTCAGCGCGCCGGGGGGCACCCGCGCCCCGTTGGTTGGACTGCGGAGCAGCAAGGCGGGTGGACGAGCGGCGACAGTCGTCACAGTGTCGGGCGCGCTAGGGTACGCGCTAAGGTTGCCGGCATGGTCGCGGGCCCGCACACGGAAAGCATAGGTCTGACCGTCCAAGCCGTTAACCGTGGTCTCGGGCAGCGTGGTACCGATCAGCAGATCGGTCCAGCCACCGTTAGGGCCGGTCCGCACCTGCACATCAAATACAGCCAGCCCCGACCCGCCCGGCTCATCGCTGCCGCTCCAGCGCACGGTGAACTGCGCGCTATCCTGGTAGGGCGGCAACGGCAGCACATGCGCCGTGGGCGGTACGGTGTCACCTCCGGCGACGGTCACACGCAAATGAATCGCTGGGGAGCCGGCTTCCTCAAACCAGGTCTTGAGTTCATGTACCATGTCCCAGCGCAGTTCGTAGACTCCCGCCGTCGCCGGCGCGCGCACGCGGGCCACGATGGTTGCCTGCGCTCCGTAAGGCATATCATTCGGGATCTCCGTGCGGATGTCGGCAAGCGACGGCACCAGGCTGCCGTCTAGATTGTACCACCGGTAGCCGAGATGGACAGGGTTCGGCCCGCCGCGCGGCCAGACAAAGCCGCCACCATTCCGCACCACCAGCGTAGCGGTGGCGACCGCACCCGGCGCGATGCTCGGCGGTGTAACCTGCGACTCGAACCCAGCGCGATACGGCGGCAGTCCCTGGCCCAGCGCGGCGCGAATAGTCGGCAGCAAGGCGTAGGCATATGCGCCGGGGCAGGTTTTGGCGTTAAACTCCTGGCCGCAGCCGATGCCGCGAAAATCACGGTGGCCGGCGATATTGGGGCGGGTCAGCGTGGCTGTCCCACCGCAGTCAAGCGCGCCGGTGAATGTACCGGTGCCCTGTGGGTCAATGCTGCGCCGGCCGGTCTGCCAAGCCAGCAGTCGGATCAGGCTGTCACGCATGGCCGATGACGGGGCTACGGCATCGTAATTGCCGAGCAGCCCCACGCCGAGGCTGCCGTAGTTGAATGGGTAGGCGTGGCCCGCGGCCACATCGTCACCGCCGGCGCGGCCCTCGTAGACATTACCGTGCGGGTCAATCAGGTAGTTGTAGCCAATGTCGCCCCACCCGCGTGTAAACGTATGAAAATACCAGATCGAGCGCACGCGAGCAGCAAAATCGCCGTCGCTGTTGGTGGTTTCGGTGTGATGGACGATGATGTGGCTGACGCGCCGGTATTCTGGGGTCCAGCGCGGGCTGCCCTGGCCGTCGGGGCTGCCCCAGGCGCTGCGCGAAATCACGGCGGGCTTCACCGGCGCCGGTCCACCGGCTACGACGGCAATCGGCGTTTGCACGGTCACGCCGGCATCAATAAAGGCGAAGGTCAGGTTGGTGATCTGCGGCACGGGACGGGCGGGCGCGGCGGCCAGCGTGATGCGGGCCTGGGCATAACGGTGTGTTCGCACATCCTGTGGTACGCCGATTGGGCTGCCGTAGGTCCGCGTGATCGGATCACGCGGATCTATAATGTCTTCTAGGTCGCTCGGTTGCCAGTCAGTCCAGGTTTGGCCGTCGGGGCCGGTGCGAAGTTCGACACGCACGGCGTTCGGGTCGGGTGCAGCCAGCGGATCAGGCGCCGGCGTGTCCCAGAAGGGAGCCACATCGCTAAAATTCAGCGGCGCACGCACGGGGGCCGACAGATAGACAGCGCTGTTCTGCCCCAGTGCCAAGCTGAGGCTACGACTTTCGATCCGGGCACCACTGCCCGCCACACTATAGCCGCCGACCACGGGGGTATTGGCCCCTTGCACCGTCAACGGTGTTTGCGCGGCGGAGCGATCCAACCGCTCGGCTGCCTGCCCAGCGGAGCCGCCGGCCAACCCTACCGGCAAGAGGAGTACTAGCCCCAGCAACCGCCGCACAACCGAGCGTATATGGCCCCTTCTCATTGCGCTCTGCCTCCCCTGCGCTACTGTCGTCACCTGGGGCGATTATATGCCTGGCGCAGGCGCATTGTCAACCGATTACCGTTTGACACGATCCCCGCTATTCTATATGATGGGGCGATGATTACTACCCCTGCCGCAGCCGATAGATTTCGGCTGGCTCTGTTGATCTTATTGATCGGGCAGATGTTTGTCTATTACGATACCGCGTATAAGACGATTCCGAATATCAACCTCTATTTGCTCGCTAATCTGGTGCTGATCGTGCTGGCCCTCATCCCCTGGCGACCGGTTGCCCACCTGCTTTGGCTGCTCGTCTGGCCGCTGGGCGCTTTGGCGCGCAGCGATTGGATCCTGCGCCCGACACAAAGCGACGTGTTCTGGGCGACCAGCCAGGGGGTAGATTTCCTGCTGCACGGTCACAACCCTTATACCCAAGTCTATACTTGGGTCTATCAGCACCAGCCGGGCATTCAGAATTACCCCGCGTATAGCTACTTCCCCGGCAGTTTGTTTGCCGAGATCCCGTTCTACCTGCTGGGCAATGTGCGTTGGGGGCTAGGGCTGGCTGACCTGGGTACGGCCCTGCTGATCTATCTGTTGGCCCGCGATACACTCACGGTGTGGAGCGCGCGGGCGCTGGCCGCAGGCTGGCTGCTGTTTGTACCGGCCTTTCAGGTGCCGTTACGCCTCGGTGCGCTCGACTTTCTGTTGCTGTTCTGGATCACCCTCACTGTTTGGCTCTATCACCGAGGGTGGGTAGTCGCCTCAGCACTCGCCGCCGCGACGGCTTTCAGCACCAAGCAATACGGCTTTCTGTTCGCTGTGCCCTGGGGCATCCTGCTGCTACAACCGCTGCTGACGGCGCTCGCAGCGGCATGGCAAGCCGGAAAACGGGGCGCCGCGCTGCTGATCGCCGCCGTACCGCGCCGGCTGTGGCTGCCGCCGTTGGCGGCAGCGGGATTTGCGGTGCTCCTGGTGGTGCCGTTGGCCTTGTTGTCGCCGAAAGCCTTCATAGACGCAACGATAGCCAATCACCTCGGCTACCTGCCCGATCCCATGCTGGGCACACCGCAATGGAACCAGAGCATCGCCGCGCAAGTGGTGGCGTTGGGCGGCCTGTCGCTCACCGCCGCCGGCCGGATCGCGGGCGCGATCTTCCTGCCGTTGCTAATGCTGGTGCTGATCATCGCCACGCTGCGCACCCGAACGGCGGCAGACGCGCTACGCTGGGCGGCCCTAGCGGCCGGGGTCACTCTGGCCTTTAATAATGTACAGACCCAGTTTTTTTACTGGCGGCTGCCGCTCCTGCTGTTTCTACTCTATTATCTCGTCGCCCAGATTCCGGTCGGCCTGCTACGACACAATCCGCCCGCGCCGGAGGGATGAGCCGGCGATTCCGATCAGCCTGCGTGGCTGCCGCGCAGACCGCCCACCCCTAGCCTACAGCGGACCGCACGTTTGACACCCCCCACCCAATCGCATACAGTAGAGGCATGAAACAGCGCCTCCGTCGCGCCGGCCGCGTGTTGCCGGCCCTAGCCCTAGTCCTGGCCCTGACCGGCTGCCTGGAACAACTCAGCACGGCACGCATTCCAGGCGGCGCCGTGCGAAACTTCCTCTACTTCCTGAGCCACGACCAACCGACCGAGGCGGCCGCCTACTGGGCGCCCGGCCACGCGCCTAGCGACGCAGCAGCACAGGTCACGACCGCCATCACCACCCTGCACGGCTGGACCGTGGAAGCGACCAAAGCCGACACGCAATCCCAAGCGGCCGGGGCCGATCTCGTGACCATCAGCGGCCATGTCGCGCGGCGGGGGGAGACACCGGGCACGGCGGTCGTGCCGTTGTTGCGCGCCCGCGTGATCGAGATCGGCCCCGGCTGGCGGCTCACCGAGTTCCAACTGCTTTGCTGCGGCGGGCAGTAAGCGCGACTCAGGCCGCCGCAGGAGGCGGATCGGCCACAAGCGGGGCGGGGAGTTCGGCATCCGCTGCGGTGGGTGCGACCATCGGCAACCGTGCAGTGAAGGTACTGCCGTGGCCGGCGACACTCTGCACGCTGAGATCGCCGCCCAGCAGCCGGCATAGGCGGCGACTGAGCGCCAGACCCAGGCCGGTGCCGCCATACTCGCGCGCAATCGAAGGATCAGCCTGCGTAAACGGTTGGAACAGATATGCCTGCTGCTCCACTGTCAGGCCGATCCCTGTATCGCTCACCGCCAACACCAGCCAATCCCCTTCCGGCGCAGCTATGCGCTGGGCGGTCAAGACGATGCTGCCGCGGTGGGTGAATTTGGCCGCATTACCCAACACGTTGATTAATACCTGATAGAGTTTACGCTCGTCGCTGACCATAAGGCCGAGGTCAAGCGCGAGGGCAAGGCGCAGGTTGTTGTCGTTCTGCGCTACCAGCGGGCGCACTGTCGCTACCGCCTGCTCCAGGGTTTCCGCCGGCAGGAACGACTCCAGCATCACGGGCATGCGCCCGGCTTCGATCTTGGAGAAATCCAGCAGACTATTGATTAAGTCCAGCAGGTGATCGCCCGCCGCCCGGATTTGGCTGAGGTCGGCCAGCAGCTCCGGTTGCCCGGCTGCACCGACTGCCTCAGTCAGCAAGCTGCTGTAACCGAGGATGGCAGTTAGCGGAGTCCGCAACTCGTGGCTCATGTTCGCCAGAAAGAAGGACTTGGCGGTATTCGCGGCTTCGGCGGCTTCTTTTGCCTGCTGCAATTCGTCCGATAACAGCCGATAGCGCTGTTCGCTCGCCCACACGGTCGCCTGCGTCTCCTGCACGGTCGTGAACGCGCGATTGATCGCCGCGCCCAGATCGGCCAACTCGTCGTTTCCACCCACCGGCACACGCAAGGCCGGGTTGCCGGTATTGCCGATGGCGCGCACCGCGTCGGTTAGGCGCAACAGCCGCGCCGGCACCGTGGTTTCCAGTAGCAACATGACGACCACGCCAAATAGTAGTCCGCCCGCCACCACGGCATAAAGCAGCAGCATGAGGGTGTCCACGGCTTGCTTATAAATCGGGCGCGGCAGATCCACCCGCAACACCAGTCCCGGCCGACCGTAGATGTCGGGCAGCAGCGCATAACCGGCGATATCGTCGGCGGTGCGCTCCTGGGTGGGCACTGCCGCCGCGTCTCCCAGCAGCGGCTTTATCGCCTGCACATCAGGCGGCAAGCCGGCGGCAGTGTAGGGATAGACACTGAGGGTGACATGGGTGCGCGTCGCCAGTGCTTGGAGCGCCGGCGCATCCAACGAGCGGCCGAACAGCAGCGTGCCATGCGCGGGGCCGTGGCCGGCACTAGCCAGAATCGGGCGGGCGACTAGCAGTAACGGCGAGCCGTCGGCAATCAGAATGCCGCCCAGACTGGTGGAGGTCGGGCTGTGACCGGTATGCAGTAGCAAGTTGTCCGGCGTGAGTTCGGCGCGCACCCAGGCGGGCAACGGGATCGGTTGGTGTCGAGCGGTATCAAAGCCTGTACCAAAGCGCACCGTATCCGTCGTTGTTAGATAGACGATCAGATTAAGTTGCAGCCGCTCCACCGCACTGTCGGTCAGATTCGCGGCGGGAAAGGTCGGGTTCTCACCGGCGACGTAGCTGTAGCTGTCGTCCCACTCGGCCCAATCTCGTGCGGTTAGGGTCAGTTGGGTAAGCTCGGCGCTGATACTGTCGCGCACGCGGCGTACATTTTGCTGGGCGTCTTGCCGCTCCACCGCCTTGAAGCCGCCCAACACGATAGTCGCTAATGTGCCGTAGAGTACGGCCACTAGTGCAACTAGCGTCCCGGCAATGACCAGCCAGGTCTTGCGGCGCAGGGTCCGGGTCATTTGGACAACGGCGGCGCGTCATTGCGGGCTAGCGCCAATACCCGACGTGCGGCGAGGCCATTCAAGCGGCTGGTATAGGGGAAGGTCTGTTCGACACGGAAGCCGTCTAGCAGCACGTCACTCACCTCGTACACCCCGTTGCCGTAACCGTGAACTCCAGCCCAGTCATAGCCGTTCTGCACCGACTGGGCACGCGCCAGCAGCCAGTCGCCGGCCCGCCAGCGCGCCGCCGCGTGGTCGGCGAAATCGGCCTGGAGCAGCAAGCTGAAGCCGCCCAGCAGCGCCAACCCGGCCAACGATGCGGCCCAGGCTCGCCGCCCCCAATCCGCCGCGCTGCGGGCCACCAACAGTGCGACAAAAGGCAGGAAACTGACCAAATAGCGGTCGAAATAATCACCGGTGGCCGCCATGTAGATACCGAAAATGGTCAGACCGACCACATACAGGCCGACCGCCGGCGACAGGGGTATGCGGTGCAGTCGGTCGCGTAGCCAATCAAGCAACGCATCAGCCGTCTTCGCGACGAGCGCCACCGCCGGGATGAGGGTCAACAGGTAGAGCACACTCCAGGCAGTCGGGGTCCAGATCGGCTCCTGGCGATACTCGAAAAAATCAATCCCTTCGACGCGCAACAGGTTGCCGTAACCGCCAAAGGTAAAAACTTGCGGCGGCAGGTCGAGCGTCCACGGGCCGAGTGTCAGCGGTGCAGGCGGAATGTCTACGCCGATACGCGGTTCCGTCATCCCCGCCCAAACCAGGGCCGCGATCAGGCCGGCGGCGGCCGCCGGCAGGAGCCACAGCCGGCGGTGCCGGAAGACGAAGGCCACGGGCACCGCTAAGCCGGTGATCGCCAGTGCGTCTAAGGTCCGTAGCGCGATCACCGCCAACCACGGGTCTTTGAGGAAAAACAGATCACGCCGTCCGCCCGCCTCAATCGCCGCACCACTGGCCGGCATTCCGCGCGACCAGAGCCACCATTCGACAAAGATACCGAGCGGCACGGCCAGCACACCCACAGCCTCACGCCAGCGCAGGCGGCGCGTCAGTAGGCTGTCAAGCAGCAGATAGCCTGCCACGCCGAACGGCAGCAACACCCCGAATTGGCGCACCAGGAACGCCCAGCCACTAAACAGCCCGCCCAGCACCAGCCAGCCGGCGCGCCTGTCTTGCAAGCCGCGCACATAAGCATAGGCACTGATCAGCAGCAGCGCCACGAACGGCACATCCGTCATGAAGCTGTAGGCTAGATGCAGGAAGAGTGGGTTCAGCCCGATCAATGCACTGCCGAACAACGCGCCCGCCGGGGTTACACCGAGCCGCCGCGCCAAGCCGTAGGCCGCCACCAACCCCGGCAAGGTCAGCGCCAGCACTGACAGCGTGAATGTGGTGTAGCTGAAGCCCAGCCCACGTACCCAAACCATTGCCCACAGCACCAAGCCGACCAGATTCGCCTGCGATTGCGGAGGCATGGCAAACGCGCCGGTAGCCGTCTGGTGTTGGACAGCATTTGCATAAATCCAATCGTCCAGCACAGCCCAGCCGTGCGCGGGCGGCAGCAACAGCAGCACCGCCATGAACCCGGCAACCAGAATCGCTAGGTTACGTGCATCGGCGCGGTGCAAGGCAACAGCATCGGCAGTGGAGTTGACCATCACCCGCAGTCTACCATGCCACTCCCCGGTCGTCAATTCCCAACTATATGGTATATAATCGGGCTATGAATAGATCAGGTTCCACCCGTGCGCCTGCACGCCTGCTGATCCGGCTGTGGCGTAACCGTGCCTTCCTGGCCGGCATGATCGCTTTCTTGCTTGCACTTGGGGCAGAAATACTGCTGCGAAACCGGACAGCGGGCACGGCTGTGGATGAAGGCATTCCGCAACGCTGGACACCGGAAGCGGGCGGTCTCTGGCTGGGTGTAGCGGCGCTGCTGGTTGGCGGGATGGCCTGGGTGTGGGACGGCCGGCGCGGGCCGCCCCACCGGCAAGACTCGGCGCCGGTCGCCCTACCCCCCCTGCCCGTGCGCCGGGCAGCGGTACAGGTCGCGGGTAGCCGCCCGCCCGTCCCCGCTAACGGCCTACGTAGCGGCGGGCTACTATGGGGCGGGCAACGCTTGGTGGCGCGGGCAGGCGCGTTGCGGCGGCGCGTGGGCCACGTCGGCACCATCGTCGGGCTGGCCGTCACCGCACTGCCGGCTGTGGCGACCTATCTGCTACTCCAGCGCGACTTCTTGGACCCGCGCCCGACCTGGTTGTGGGTGGCGACGCTGATCGCGCTGGTCCTTAGCGTAGCCGGGCTGCGGCCTACCCCCCCCGATCTGTTGCCGCGTGACCCCAGCGAACCCGCCGTAGAGCCGCCGGTGCTGCACTGGGAATGGGTGCTGATCGGTGCGATCATGCTGGTCGCCATTGTAGTGCGCGTCTGGGATCTCGAACACATCCCCATGGGGCCGTACACTGACGAGGGCGACCGCTCTTACGACGCCCGCCACATCAATCAGGGGGTGCCGGTGGACGGCAAGCCGTTCGCCTTTTTCGGCACCGGCTGGTGGGGTGTACCCAATCTCTACTTCTGGCTACTAGGCCGGTCGCTGTTGCTGTTCGGCGACAATCTGACCGCAGCCCGCCTGCTGCACGCGCTGGCCGGCATCGGCACGGTGTGGGTGGTCTATCGGCTGGGGCGCACCGTCTGGTCGCCGCGCGTGGGCCTGCTGGCAGCGGCCTTGTTGGCGATCTCCGATTTCGCCATCCAATTCAGCCGCACCGCCGGGGAAAGCACCACCACCCTGTTCACCTGGGCGGTCTGCTTTTATTATCTCTATCGTGGACTAGCGAGCGGACGGCTGCTGGATTTCGTCTGGAGCGGCATCGCCGGTGGGCTGACACTCTACGGCTATGTAGCCGGTAAACTGCTGCCGCTGTTCCTGGCCGTGATCGGGATCTATCTGCTGCTCCGTTGGGGGCGGCGCGGCTTACGGCGTTACGGGCCGGGCTTGGTGGCTATGGCGCTGGCAGGCTTCCTGACTTTCGCGCCCAATGCGCTCTATGTGTTGTCCCACCCGGCCGCTTTCACCGAGCGCTATAACGGCGTGGCGATCTTCAACCATGCCGACCAGCTATTTGCCGACTACGGCACTAACAACTGGGCGTTGATCATCGCCGGCCAGTTTGCGCGCACCTTTGCCGCGTTCGATGTGAGCCGTGAGCATGGGCCGTTCTACCCCACCGGGGTGCCGATCCTGCCGCCGGCCTGGGCTGCGCTGTGGGTGCTGGGCACCGCCTATTGGATCTGGCGCGTGGGCGATGTACGCTTCGCCGTGCTGGGGGCTTGGGTGTTGAGCGGGCTGGCCGGCGCGGCGCTGACCAACGATACGCCGACGCTGCAACGAGTAGCGGGCATGGTGCCGACGCTGGCGCTGGTGCCGGCGATTTATCTGGACCGCATGGCACGCGGTGCACCGGCCTTACGCCGTCCGCGGCCCTGGCCCGTGGGCGTGCGGCTGGGCCGGCTGGCCTACAGTGCGCTGCTGCTGGTGCTGGTCGGCTCATTGGCCGTGCAGACACTAACCTTTTATTTCGGCCCCTACACCGCCGAGGCGCACTACTATTGGTACACGCTGGCCGGGCGGTACGCCGAAAAGCTAAACCCACAACGTGATCGCATCTACCAAATGGACGCGCCGGAGTTCTATTGGTATATGGGGCCGGCGGTTTTTCTCGCTAACGCGGTAGAAGGTAGCGACCTGGGTAATGTGGCCGATGAATTGCCGCTGACCAATAACGGCGGTAAAAACGCGCACTTCCTGGTCTTTCCTTCCAATATCGTCTACCTGCCGCTGCTGCACCTGCTCTATCCGGGCGGGCAGGAGTCGATCACAACCCGGCCGGTACCGCCCTATTCAACCTTTTTCACCGCCTACACGGTCTCCAGTGATAGCTTCGCCGCACAGCGGCAGATAACGGCGCGCTACGGCCCTACAGGCGGGCCGCTATTCGAACGGTTAGAGCCACGGCTAGGCACGCTGGGACCGGATGGTGAGCAACAACCGCTGCAACTGCCTACTAACCCCGCCTATCCCCTGAACGCGGCCTGGAGCGGCGGCCTAGTCGTGCCCAGCTACGGCACCTACCGATTGGAACTAACCGCGCCGGCAGGGGCCACGCTGGAAATTGACGGCCGGCCGCTGCTGACCGTGGCCGCCGGGAGCAGCGGGCCGCTGGAAGCCCATCTGGTGCTGGCAAAAGGGGTGCATCAGGTGCGGCTGGCGGGCACGCTGACCGATGCCGCCGGCACAGTGGCATTGCGCTGGGGCAGTGATAGCAGCCTGCTGGTGCCGGTGGGTCGGGCGTTCCTTTGGGCTGGGCCGCCGGGCGGCTGGGTAGGCCACGCCTACCCCTTCGGCAACGCGACATTTCTTACCGCGCCGGGTGATCCGGCCCCCAACGTGGCGGTGTCGGTGGAGCGGCGCGATGGGGTACTGGCCTGGCGCGGCGTGAATAGCGGCCTCGGCGGGGCGGCACTGGCCGATGCCCAGTGGACAGCCACGCTCCAAGCACCCCAGACCGGCAGCTATAGCTTCAGCACCGAGGGCGAGCCGCGCGCCACCATTTGGCTCGATGGGCGGCTCGTAGGTGGGCGTGATGTGCCGGGTGTGCCGCCGCTGCCCGCCGTGGTGACACTAACCGCAGGCCCGCACCCAATCGAGGTACGGATCGAGACGGTTCACCCTAATTCGCTGTTTGAGCTGTACTGGCAACCGCCGGGCGGCGAACGCACGATCCTGATGCCGACCGCACTGACCGTTGCTCCCGGTGGCGCGTGGTCGGCCGCCGAACGTCCGACCGTCGCCGGCGCCGATCCAGCCCTGATCGGGGCCATCGCGCCGTCAGTGCCGGTGCAGACGCAGGCGGTTATCACCGGCGGCAACAGCGGGCAGACAACCGGCGGCGTGGCCGTCTTCGCCGATGGGCGTGTAGCAGTGGCGGATGTGGGTGGGCGGCGCGTGTTGCTGTTCGGGGCCGCCGGCCGGCCGGCCGGCCGCGTGGACTCCACCGCCGACCGGCCTTTTACCCGCATCAGCGACTTGGCTATAGCAAGCGACGGTACGCTGGCGGTGATGGACAGCGCCACGGGCAGTATCGATCTGTTTGATGCCGGCCTCAAGCCGCAGGCGCATCTGGCGCGAGCGCAGACGGGGCTGGGCGAGTGCAACGGTATCGCCTGGGGGCCGGACGGCAAGCTGTATGTGGCCGACACCTCGCGCAGCCAAGTGGTGCGCCTGAGCCGAGCCGGGCCGCCCGAGCGGGGCTACAGCTTCGCCGTGCCCGGTCGCGCAGCATTGGAGCAACCGGTAGACGTGGCGCTCACCCCCGACGGCACGGTCTACGCGGTGGATCTACGCGGCCGCATTGTGCGCTTCAACGCCGACGCGCAAATTGACCGCGACTGGACAGTGCCCATCGGCACAGCGCAAGGCGGCAGTCGGCTGACCGTCTGGGGCAGTGGGCTGGCCGTAACAGCGCCCGACAGTAACGGCCTGAACCTGCTCGACCTGACCAATAACGAGGTGCGCCCGATCTACTCAGCAGCCGGTGCCGAGTTGGGCCTACGTGTACCGCTCGGCCTTGCCGCCGACTCGGCCGGCCGCCTCTATGTGACCGATAGCGGCAACACGCGGGTGCTAGTGCTGCGCTAGGTGTGAATCCACCCGCCAAATCCTGTCCCTACTGAGAAAGGGAGTTGGCTCTGCTGTTTGACCCACTCCCCAACTTTGCGGTACAATAGATTGTGCGGCCCGCGTGCGCCGTCTTATTCTATTGCCGCCCTTGCCGGTGCCGGCGGTCGGCCGCCTGCTATTTGACAGCGGACCGCATGACACCCGACACCTGATCGCCTACTGAGGAGCGTCCGCAGTGCAGAGCAAACTGAGCTTGATTTGTGACCGCGTGATTGAAGCCGGCTGGTTAGCGGCCGCAGTCTTTACCCCGCTCTATTTCAACGTCTATAGTAGCCGCGTCTTCGAGCCGGATAAAATCAGTCTGCTCCGCAACATCGTCTTGATGATGACGCTGGCCTGGGCTATTAAGCTGATCGAAAGCGCGCTAACGCCCAAAAGCGGGCGCGCGCTGGATACGCTGGAAGAGGCAGCACCCGGCTGGTTGCCACGCCTGCTCCGTGTGCCGATGATGATTCCGCTCGTGCTCTATGCCGCCGTGTATCTCCTCAGCACGGTCACGTCAGTGGTGCCGCTGACCGCTTTTTTCGGCTCATACCAGCGCTTTCAGGGGCTGATCAGCCAGTATACCTATGTGATGCTGGCCTTGATGATCCTAGCAAACCTACGGACACGGGCCCAACTCAACCGGCTGATCACCTTTGCTATTGCCACCAGCGTGCCGGTCGCCGCTTATGGCCTGTTGCAGCGCGCCGGGATGGATCCGTTACCCTGGGCGGGCGATGTCCAGACGCGCGTGGCCTCGTCGCTGGGTAACGCTATTTTTGTCGGCGCGTATCTGCTCATGATCGTGCCGCTGACGCTGCAACGGCTGGTCGCCGTCATTGCCGCCTGGCGCGGCAGTGCCGAAGCCGCCCCGTCGCGTGAACGCACCGCAGATCCCTGGCCGCTCGCCGTCATCGGCGGCGGGGCCGTGTTTCTGCTGATCCTGATCCAATATGCCGCTATGGTCAGCGGTAATCTGATCGACGGCAGTCTCATTCAGCAGGACTTCCAGCCGGCGGGCGAGTTTTTCGCGTGGGCCGTTGTATTACTGGCCGCCTTCGGATTCGTCTGGCTGGCGGCGCGCATGGCCCCCACACTCGGCATCACCACCGTCCCGGTCGGTCCCGACGAGGCGGATCCCAATGCGCCGCCGCCGGTGTTGCTGGGGCTGCTGCCGCTGGTGCAAGTAGCGGTGATCTGGGTGGGCATCCGCGTCATCGGCGCGACTCAGGTGCCCGACTTTCGCCTGTGGATCCTCTATCCCGCCGCGATCTTCATTTTCTATATCCTGACTTTCCTCTATACCCTCACCGCGCGCTCATCACGGGCCGGGCTGGCCCTGCAACTGGTCGGCCTGCCCATTTTGTTAGTCATGCAGGTCGTGGTGGTGTTTCTGACACAAAGCCGCGGCCCCGAACTGGGGCTGCTCACCGGGCTGGCCGTGTTCGCCTTCGCCTACCTGTTACGGCGGCGGCTATATCGCGCTTTCACCGTCGCCACCGTGTTAGCAGTGCTGTTCATCGGCTTCCTGGTGGTGTTTAACCTGCCCAACTCGCCTATCGCGTCATGGCGCACCCTGCCGTATGTCGGCCGGCTGGGGCTGATCAGCCAGTTGGACGAAGGCACCGGCAAGGTCCGCACCCTGATCTGGAGCGGCGCGGCCAACCTGATCAAGTCCGACCCGGTGCGGATGGTGATTGGCTGGGGACCGGAGGCTATGTATGTGGCCTATAATCGCTTCTATCCGCCCGACCTAGCCCACTGGGAACTTCGCAATGCCACGCCTGACCGCAGCCACGATGTATTTTTCGACCAGGCAGTGACGCTGGGCCTGCTAGGGCTGGCCGCCTACCTATTCCTGATCGGCTCGTTTGTGTGGGTGGCCGTGCGCGCCATCCGTCGGGCCACCCGCCTACCCGACCAATTGCTGCTGATCGGCTTCCTGGCGGTGGTGCTGGCCCATGTGGTGGAGGCCGCCGTCGGTATTGAGATCGCGGCAACCTATACCTATGTCTATATCGCTATCGCCGGCGTGGTGGTACTGGGCTATGTCCTCAACCCGGCGGCCCGCCCCGCCCCCGTAGCGGCCCCGCTCGTCACAGAGGACCAAGCGACCGTTATGCTGCCCGATCTGCCCCTTGCCACGACCGGCAACGGCCATAGCAAGCAGCCGGCCGCAGAAGCCGACCGGATCGCGGCCGGCGAGCCCGCCGGCCGCACAGCCACACTGCCGGTAGCAAAGGGACAAGCCGGCGGCAACGGTAACGGCAACGGTACCACGCGCCGCCCGCTACCGCCCAGTGGGCGCAACATCCCGCCCGTGCGCGGCAGCGCAGGCAATGTGCGCCCCGACGGGCGGGCGCTAGGCGGCGGCGGCCGCGCGGCGAGTCGCCTGGTAGCCGTCGCGCCGGGTAGCTATGCCGAACGGCAGCCACTGTTCCTGGCCGCTTATGTCGGACTGGCCCTGCTGGCGCTGGCCCTGGTTGTCGGCCTGAACGTTAATGCGGTCAAGGCCGATATGTTCTACAAGCAAGGCTTGAGTTATGACAATCAGCAGGCGTGGCCGGGGTCCGTTGGTCCTTACCGCAAAGCAATTTCTCTCTCGCCCAACGAAGATTTCTATTATCTCTTCTTGGGCCGCGCCTACATGGAATGGGCACGTAATGCACGGTCGTTCGCGCAGGTGCCGGGCAGCAACAACCCCGTCGCCCTGCTGCAAGAAGCCGAAAAGCAGTTACTGGCTGCCAAAACACTTAACCCGCTAAACACCGACCACTATGCCAACATCGGGCGCCTGTACCTGTACTGGGCTGATGTGATGAGTGATCCGAACAGCGGCGTGAAAGGCACCCCGCAAAGCCAAGCCCAGCGCTATGATCAGGGGGTGGCGATGTATGAAATCGCCCACAATCTCAGCCCCGGCAACGCTGAGGTCTGGAACGAGTTGGCGCTGGCCTACGCCAAAGCCGGTCGCCCACAGGATGCCATTGCGGCCATCCACGGTTCGCAACAGATGGACGACCGTTATGCGCGCACGCCCTATGTGGCCGGCGAGATCGAGCGTAGTTATGCACAGAGCCTAGCCCAACTGGCGACCAGCCAAACCATTTCGGCTACCACAGTCCTATCCGCGACCACGCAGGCAGGCGCATCGGCGCATGACTATGCACTGGCCGCGCACCTCGATCCGACCTTGCTGCAAGACAGTAGCTTTGATACACGGCTCAACTTTTTGCAACAGTACAAATTGCTACCGGTGTTGGCGGCGGGCTACCAGAAGGTGATTGACGATGCGCTGGCGGCCAAAGCGCAAGACCCCAGCAGCCCCGATGAAAGCGTGGAGGCGCGCGCGGCCCTCGGCTATATCAATCAACGGCTGAGCCAAGCCCCCGAAGCAATCAAGCAGTTTGAGCGTGCGGTCTACTTGCAGTGCGACAACTTTGACAACTTGAAAGCGTTAGGAATGCTGTATCAGAGTAGCGGCCAGGACGATAAAGCCCTGAATATTCTACAAGGCGCACAAGCCGTTGCCGACTGTAGTCCGGCCGCGCCTTATAGCCAAACCTGCGCGGCCTTAAAGACCAGTGTCGCGAAAGGCACCTGTAGCGCGCTCACGGCCCGTGGCGACATGACAAGCACACTAACCTTGTTGAATACAACCGTCGCGGGGCTGAAGACGAAACTTGGTCGGTGATTTCGGCGGTCTCCTCAAGTACACGGCCATGTTGCTGGCGGCAGTGGCGATTGTGCTATTCGTCACGCCGCTGGTACGGAGCGCGGCCACCCACTTTGGTGTGACTGATGCCCCCAGCGCACGCAAAATCCATGCCGGTCCGGTGCCGCTGCTGGGTGGCGCGGCGATCTGGCTGGGTTTCGTGGGCGCGCTGCTAGTGTTCGACCTCAGCTTTGTGCAACAATTCGGCAGCCTAATCGCCGGAGCAACAGTCGCCTCGCTGGTTGGGCTGTGGGACGACCGCTGGGGTATGAAGCCAATCTCTAAGCTGTTCGGCCAGTTTGTGGCCGCCACGCTGATGGTCGCCTTCGGTACCAGCGTGCATTTTTTGCACAATGCGCCGCTCGATATGGCGGTAACGATCTTGTGGGTGATCGGTATCACCAATGCGCTCAACCTGATGGATAATATGGACGGGCTGGCCGCCGGAGTCGCGGGCTGGGCCGCTTTTTTCTTCTTCCTGCTAGGGCTGATGAGCGGCCAACGGCTGCTGGCTCCGCTGGCCCTGGCGCTGACCGGCGCGTGTCTGGGCTTCCTTTACTACAATTTCAAACCGGGCCATATCTTTATGGGCGACACCGGCAGCCTGTTCCTGGGCTTTATGCTGGCGGCCGTCGGTATCCGCTTGCGCTTCCCGGCGCTACTCTACGATCCCATCACCGGCGTGCCGAGCAGCCACGAGGCAGCCACCTGGCTGATCCCACTACTGGTCCTGGGCCTACCGATCTTCGATACGACGCTAGTGACGATTTCACGGCTGCGACGCGGCGTGCCGATCACGCGCGGCGGCCGCGATCACACGTCACACCGCCTGGTCGCGCTGGGGGCCACGCGCCATGAGGCGGTGTTGATCCTCTACATTGTTAGTGCCCTGCTGGGCATTGCGGCTATGGCAGTAATGAACTTGCCGGTGCCCGCCGCCTGGGGACTGGGCGCGCTGGTGCTGCTCCTGGCCGTTAGCGCGGCTTGGCGGCTAGAACAGGTGCCGCTGGTGGATACCAACCCGGCAGCCTAACATACTTCACAACAGAAAGGGTACAAATGACTCGCGCTGAACTCCAGAGCTTTCTTAGCGGCACCCACAACGCCGTCATCGGCGTGAATCGGCCCGGCAACGCCCCTCAGCTGACCCCAGTGTGGTATATCTGGGACGGAGAGGTATTTCGCTTCTCCACCACCCGCGACCGGGCCAAGTACCGCAACATCCAACGCGATGCGCAGATCAGCTTGTTGGTAGATAGCGTCGAGACGCACGTCAATGTCGTTGCGACCGGTTCCGCTACGATCATCGAGGAGAACGTCGCCGCACTTTCGCGCCCGCTGCTGGAGAAGTATATTCCGGCGGACAAGTTAGAGAGCAGCTTGAGCATGGTCGCCGGCAATGACCGTGTACTGGTCGAACTGCGCCCGACTAAAATCCTGGTGAACGGCGTACCCCTGGAAGGGTAAAACGTATCATTGAACGTACAGGTGGGAACGCCGGTCTACTCCACGACGTTCCCACCTGTACGTTTAGCTTCTCCTCTGTCTAAAGCCGGCTGAATAGTTTTATGGGATATGTAATATGAAATCAGCGTCATTAGGGACCAGCACCGAACCGGTAAAGGGTACAGCGGTGTTGACGCAGCCGGGGCTGTTGTTACGAATTGAAGGGGCCGTGCTATTGATTGGGACGATGCGGGCCTATGGCACACAAGGCGGCAATTGGTGGCTGTTCGCCGTCTTACTACTGGTCCCGGACTTGGCAATGCTGGGTTATTTCGTGGGGCCGCGGATCGGAGCCACCAGCTACAACCTCGCGCACAATTACGTACCGCCCGCACTAGGCGTCGCTTACGCTGTGTGGGCCGGCCAACCGTTAGCACTCCAACTCGCCTTCATTTGGCTGGCCCACATCGGCATGGACCGAATGCTAGGCTATGGGCTGAAATACCCGACGGTGTTTCAAGACACGCATTTGCAGCGGGTGTAGCGCACAAGACGACACCCGCCGGGCACAGCTAGACCTGGTTTCCCAGTCCACAGGTCACGCCCCAGCCCAGGCCACCACCGGGTTCCGCAGTGTGCCGACACGCTCCACGGTCACTTCCACTACGTCGCCGGGGTGCAGGAACTGTGGCGGCTTTTGCCACGCGCCCACGCCGCCCGGCGTGCCGGTGCTGATAATGTCGCCCGGCTCCAGCGTCATGCCTTTCGACAACCACTCGATCAGTTCGGCCACCGAGAACACCATGTCCGCCGTGTTCGAGTCTTGCTTGAGCGCGCCGTTCACCTGAGCCGTCACGCGCAACGCCTGTGGGTCGGCGATTTCGTCACGGGTGAGGATCCACGGTCCCATCGGGCAGGTGCCGTCAAGGCTCTTGCCGAGAAAGAATTGCCCGCCGTGCGCGTTTTGCACATCACGCGCCGACACGTCGTTGATCACCGTGTAGCCGAAGACGTGATCGAGCGCCTGAGCCGCCTTGATGCCGCGCCCGCCGCGCCCGATAATAAAGGCCAGTTCCACTTCCCAGTCCAGCTTTTCCGTCACCGTGGCATCCACCGCAATGGGATCGTTGGGACCGATAACAGTAGTCGGCGCTTTGGTGAAGACGGCGGGACGCTCCGGCGGTTCTTTGCCCTGCTCGGCGGCATGGGCGCGATAGTTCAGCCCGATGCACATCACGTTTTTGCGGGGGCGCGGGATCGGCGCGGCCAAGCGCAGCGCAGCAAGCTGCGGCGCACCGGCTAGCGCTTCTTCGCCGATCAGATCCAGCCGTTGGCGGATGCGGTTGGTCCCATCCTCACCCATCGTAATCAAATCAATCATATCGGTGGGTAGCGGCTCGCTGGACACACTGATCCAACGCTGCACGTCTACTACCTGCGCGCCGTGGACCACTCCGATCCGCAGTTCCTTGCCCTCGTGATAAGTTACTAATCGCATATAGACGCTCCTCGGCTAAGTAGCGAGCCGGCAATGCGCCGGCTCCGAAATCACGCTTCAGCAGGATACGCGCCGCCATTGGCCCGGCAAACAGCAACCCGCCGGCGCCCGTAAGCACCCGTCACGTCGTATTTTGCGCACGGTCGGCCGCCTTCGTCACAGGCCGCCGATGGCACGCAACTGATCGGGTCGCCCGATCACGATCAGCAGGTCGCCGGGTTGCAGCGGCACGGCGGCGGCGGGACCGCTCACATCAGCCACCACCTCGCCGCTCGCGCGGGTGACGGCCAACAAGTTGCAAATACCGGCACAACGGGCACGTGCCTCGGCAAAGGTCAGCCCGACAAAGGGCGATTCTTCCGTCAACGGTAGGGCTTCCAGATGCAAATCGGGATCTTGGCCCTGACCGTCCGTCGCGCCGCCCAGCACCATGTCCACAAAATCTACTGCCGGTGAGCGCACCGCCAGCAGCGCCATGTGGCGCCCGCCGATGCTGTGCGGCGACAGCACGCGCGTGGCCCCCACGCGGCGCAGCTTGGCCTCCGAGTCGGCATCGTTGGCGCGGGCCACAATGGGCAAGGCCGGGGCCAGCACCCGCGCCGATAGGGTGATATACAGGTTGTCGGCATCGCTGTCCACCGCCGTGATCAAGGCACGGGCTTGGCCGATGCCCGCCGCTTGCAAGCCCTCGTCTTTGGCCGCGTCAGCGCATAGGGCCAACCAGCCGTCGCCTTGCGCCAGGGCCACCCGCTCCGTCTCACGGTCCACGATCACAAACGGTACGCCTTGCCGGTGCAACTGCCGCGCCACCTCGCGGCCCACCCGCCCATAGCCGCACACGATCACATGATCGCGCAGCGCGTTGACCATCCGCCGTGTCCTCCGTCGCAACAGCTCGCCGCTGAGGCGTCCTTCCAACATATATTGTAGCCCACTGGACAGCGTATATAGCACACCACCCGCCCCGGCCAGCATCAAGAAAATGGTGAATGCCTGCGCGGGCCGGTTCAGCGGATGCACTTCGCCGAAGCCGACCGTGGTCAGCGTGATCACCGTCATATAGAGCGCGTCGAAGGCATCCCAACCTTCCAGCAGCATATAGCCGCCGGTGCCGACCGCCATGACCCCCAGACCCAGCAGCAGCACGCGCCCAACTTGGCGCAACAGGGGATCGGTTTCTCTGCTCATCACCCGCCTTCTACAACTCGTCGTCCTCAGCGGCCGGAGCGCTGCCGGGGCGCACGCGCAGCACGCGCTCGTTGCTGACTGTAACCAGACCCGGTGGCGCGCCGGCCACACGGCGCACATGGCGCCTTTCGGTGACGATCACATCTACTGCCGTATCGTTGCGCGCCTTGCTGTGGCGGGCAGCCAGGCGGGCGGCCTCGGCCACGGTGCTTTCGGGCACCCGTTTGCCGCCGCTGCGGATCACAACGTGCGATCCCGGTACGTCACGCGCGTGCAACCAGAGGTCGTCGGGCTGGGCCACATTGAAGGTGAGTGCGTCGTTTTGCCGTGCGCTGCGCCCGTAGTAGATGTTGATGCCGTCGCGCGAGACCACTTTGGCCGGCGTGGTCGCCGCCCGCGATTCTTTGCCCGCTGCCGGGGTCAGTTTGCCGACCTGGCGGGCTTTGGCGTGACGGTCTTTCTGGCTGGGAGTGCCTTTGCTCTTCGGCTCCGGGCGCTTGCCTTTGCCGGTGTCGGCGGTGGGCGGCGGGGCAGCGGCATCGTCAGGCAACGCGACGAGTTCGGCCCGCAACAGGTGGATCGTATCATGGTCGGCGGCTAGGTCGAGTTGCGTGGCGAGTTCGTCAAGGTAGCGCAGGCCCAGGCCCACCGCTTCCAGGCGCGCGGGCACCCCAGCGACGGCGGCACGGGCACGCTGATATTCGCGGAACATGGCCTGGGCCTGTTCTAACGGCGTGCGGTCAGGGTCTAGCTTGATCGTCAGCCCCTCTTCGGGAATAGTTAGATGCGTCTGGCCGGGTTCGATACCGTACATATAGGCCAGGATCAACTCGCCTTTATGCCGCTCGCGTTCAAAACCCGCCGCCCGGTCGAGTTCGCCTTGCAGCGACGACCGTCGCCGTTCTAGCCGGTTGCGCCGCTCGGCCAGCTCGGCGCGCACAGCGGCTTTGAGCTGCGTGTGCCCGGCCACGGTTTCGACGGCGGCGAAAAACGCTTCGGCAGTGGCGGAGATCGAGTCGGTGGCCTGCAAGGTTGCGCCCGCCGCTGCCAAATGACGCAATTCGTAGGGCGCGAAGGCCAGGGCGACGGCAGAGTGCTGCGGGTTGGGGGTTGAGGGTTGAGTTGGCGGCTCGCCGGCTGCATCGCCTGACGGGAATTGGCGTAGATTGCTGGGCGCGGTGGGTGGGTCCTCGTCAGGGTTGTCGGCTTCGGGCGGGGCCCAGGCGACGGTGGGGTCCCAGGCGTGCGTGTGGGCCAGGCCCAACAGTTCGTTAAGAGCGGCGTAGAGGCGGGATGGGTCTACCTCGGCTACAGCGGTATCTTCGTTAGCACTGGCGCGATAGACGGCTTCGCGCGCTAACAAGGGGCTGACTGCACGGAAGCGCGCCACCATCGTCTGCCAAGCCGGAGCGGTGGGAGCTAGGCCGTGGATCTCGCTCAGAAACGAGCGCTCGCTCATCGTCAGCAGGTCGAGTTTGCGCTGCGTCGGGGGCGGGATATAGGGCTGGTGGGGCAGCGTAGTGCGCACGCGGTTGATACTCGACGGGATATGCTTAATCGCATCCAACACCAAGCCGTCCCAGCCTACCAGTACCAAGTTGCTGTGGCGGCCCATGATCTCCGCGATCAGGTGTGTTTCGTAGAGCGCGAAGCCCGGTGGGATGTCGGCGCGGCGGTCGTCGGGATCGATCCCGTCACTCTCGTCCTTATCGTCGCTCTCGTCCGCGTCTTCCTCGTCCCCACCGGGACCGCCACGCTGCACCGGCAACACCTTGGTGAAGCCGAAATCCAGCACGCGCTCAAACTGCGGCTGCTCCACCGATTGCAGGATCGCACCGCGCAGATATTTCCGCAGCAGCAACAGCAGTGGTGTGCGGATCGTCGGATCGCGCGTCGGCGGTGTGGTCAGCAGATGGGCGCGGGCGTGTTCGGCGTGGGCCGACAGCAACAGGTAGTGCCGCCGCCGGCCGCCGTAGAGTTCCAAACTCAGCGCCAACGGTCCCACCGCACGCACCTGTTGCACCCGGCCCGGCACTCCGTCGGCGCGCAACTCGGCGCGCACAGCGGCTAGGGCTAAGGCATCAAAGAACATTCGTGATCTCCCCTCTTGCTCCGTAGTATACGCGCCGGTCGGGTGCTTGCCAAGCGCGTTGCTTTTCGCTATACTGTGCCCATGGATACTGTGCCGCAGGACGGGGACGTGCCGGAGATGGTGGCCTATGTCCAGCGCCCCACACCCCCGCTGTTGGTGGTCATTTCCGGCCCGTCGGGTGTGGGCAAAGATGTCACCCTGACCCATATGCGCGAGCGCGGCTATCCGTTTCACTACGCTGTCACCGCAACGACGCGCCCGTGCCGCCCCGGCGAAGTGGACGGCCGTGACTATCACTTCAAAACGGTCACCGAGTTTGAGGAGATGTTGCACCACGGCGCATTGCTGGAATCGGCAGAGGTCTACGGCAACTATTACGGTATCCCGAAGTCCGAAGTCACGGACTACTTGGCGCAGGGCGAAGACGTAATCGTGAAGCCGGATGTACAGGGCGCGGCGACCATCAAGCGACAAATGCCGCAGGCAGTATCTATTTTTCTGGCGCCACCGTCCTTAGCGGAACAAGCCGACCGCTTACGTCGCCGCAAGACCGAAAATCCCACCGTGTTGGCCTTACGGTTGCGGATCGCGGGCGCGGAGATGCAGGCCCTACCGAACTTTGATTACGTGGTCGTCAATCATACCGGGAAGTTAGACCAGACGGTCCAGCAAATTATTGCCATTCTGACCGCCGAAAAATGCCGGGTGCATCCCCGGTACATTCCTTTGCAGGAGACCGACTATGGTGGCCGCTAACCCGCCCGATGTGCCCACTTTATTGCGCCAAGCTATGGAGGCGCTGACGCACGGCGACAAGCCCGCCGCCCGCGATCTACTGACCAGCGTGTTAGAGGTAGACGACCGCAACGAGCAAGCCTGGCTCTGGTTAAGCGGCGCGGTCGATTCACCGGCCGAGCAGCGCATCTGCCTAGAGAATGTGTTGCTGATCAACCCCGGCAGCACGGCGGCCCGGCAGGGCGTGGCCTACCTAGACAAACAGGCCGCCGAGAACCCGTCCCCCCCCGGTCCTAAGCCGCCGTGGAGCGAACCGGCCCCCCCCGCGCTCCCGACGGCTCCGGCGGCAGCCCAAGTACCCGCGCTGCCCAATTGGGCGGCGAGCGCCGATACGCTGCCGGCCGGCTGGGTCACACCCGCTCCGGAACCCCCGCCACCCGTCGCCCCGGCCTGGGCACCGCCGGAGGATCAGCCCTTGCCCAGTTGGGAGGGGTTGCCCCCCGCCGATCCGACGAACCCATGGGCGGGCCTGCGGCCAAACACCGCCGGTATCGAAGCGGCGCCGGAAACCCGACCGGGCATGAGCGGCAACTGGATGGATGCGTTTGCCGGCAAACGCGACAGCCCACTCGTGATAACTACCCCGGCGACAGAGGCACCCACCGCAGCGTCGGTGACCGGCGACGATGGGGCGGTGCTCACCTTTGGCCCAACCACCAATCCCGGCGCGGCCAATCCGTGGAGCAACGTTGAGGAAGCGGTACCGGGGCTGGCCGCCTTCGGCCTCACGGCCTCAGCGACAGGGCAAGCGCCCGCCGACGCGCTCTTAACGCTGCCGCAGTCGCCTTCCGACTTCGGGGCGGAGGATCGGCGCAAGTCGTCGCCGGCGTTGATCGCCCGCCCGCCGGTCGGTGAACGCTCTGCACCGGTGGTGCCCACGCTGCCCTGCCCCAACTGCGGCGAACTGGTGAGCGAGAATGCGCTATCCTGTCCTCGATGTAGCTACCGCTTCTACGCACCCTGCCCCCATTGCAGCGATTTTATTGACACGAGTGTGCCTAACTCACGCGGTCAGGATGTCTGCCCGCATTGCGAACAGCCGGTAGACAAACTGGCGTTAGGGCAGGAGACTGTGCAGAATAACCTCCGCCGTGCTAACCCGAACGCCAAAACCGTCACCACCACGCCAGCTACCCCCAAGAAACAAGGACGCGGCAAGAAAAAGTGGGTGGACCCGCGCGCTCCGGCCGGCTGGGAAGCCCCGCCCGCCCGTGGTGGGGCCGGGCGCGTGCTAGGGTTTCTGGTGCTCTTAGCATTGGTGCTGTTTGTGGTCTTTGTGCTGCCTAATATGCTGCATCTGGTGCCGGGGGTCGTACCGAATCTGACCCCGACTCCCTGAGCGCAGCACCGGCTCACCATGACCCCCCCTGACCGACCCAATACACCGGCTGCGGTCCCGGCAGATTTTGCACTGAAGCTGGCGGTCCATCAGCGCATCGCGCCCTATTTAGACAGTTACCTGCACTCAGCCGATCCGTCGGTCGTAGCGGAGGCACGCCGGTTTTTGCCGGCGGCCGGCGCCGATCTGCTGCCGCTCATTGTGCGGCGGCTAGACACGGTGGATCCGCAGACGATTAGCCGCTTAGGCGACCTTGTAGCGGCCTATCCCGACCGCGCCGCCGTGCTCAGCGCATTGCGCCGTGCCGCACGTGACCTCCGCCAACCCGACGTGCGCCGTATGGCGACGATGCTGGTGCTACAACAGTTTCTCGATCAGCCGTTAGACGACAGCTACTTTGCCGGCCTGCGCGACCCGACCGCCCTGGACGTCGATTCGCTGCTGGAGGTGTTGATCCGTGCGGAGAGCGACCGCAATCTGCTGCCCGCCTACCTGGGGGCGTTGCAAGCCCAACCACCTGCCGTGCTGGCGCAACTGCTGGCGCAGGAGGATCGGCTAGGGCCGCACAGTCGGATTGAACTGCTGAAACTGGCGGCGCTGCACAATGATCCCGACCTAGCCGGCAGCGCCGGGGAGATGTTGGCGGCGCTGCGCACGCCCGCCGCATTACTAGCCCTGCGGATGCTGAACCTGATCGCCCCACCGCTGCAACGTAGCGGGATTGAACGCGCTCTGCTGAAACTGAAACTGAGCGGGGTGACCTTGCCGCGCTTCACTGCTGTCCCGCCGAGCGCACGCGCCTTACAGAGCGCACCGGATGAATCGGGGCACAGCGCGCTCTGGTTCCTCCTGCCCCAACCCGATGGTACCCTTGATCTCTTGAGCCTATACCTCCATAACCTTTATGGCCTCACCAATGCGTTCGGCAATGTGGGCTTCGCCGCGACCGGCTTTCCAGCGCCGGCGCCGGTGGGCACACGCTATTCCGGCAGCACCGCCCCCATTCTGCCCTCGCCCCGCCGGAGCGTACCCTTCCGGAATGCGCCGGGCGACTTTGTGGAGGTCTCGTTTGCGGCGGGCCGGCAACTGGTCGCACGCTATCAAACGCTCAATTGGGGGTCCGGCACCGCTCTGCCGTGGGAATACCGGCTGCTGCACGACTTAATCTGGCGCTTCGGCCCCGTGCCGCTATAAGGCTCAGGCCGGATCGCGCGTGTACCAGTAGGCCCAGGCAATCAGCACGAACTGGAGCGGCAAGCGTACCCAGGCCAACCAGAGCGGCACGCCGGGCATCGCCGGGTGATCGGTGCCGGCGCTGGTCGCGCCATAGATGTTGGCCGGGAAGATGGCCGCTAACGTCACCATCAACGCCCAGGCCGCCGCCCGCTGGGTGCGCGGCAGTAGCAAGCCCAGCCCCAACCCTGTCTCGATCACCCCGCTCAGATAGACTAGCTCACGCGCGGCAGGCAAGCCCGGCGGCATCAGCCGCAGATACGTGTCGGTGGTCAGAAAATGCCCCGTACCGCCGCCGACCATCAGCGCGGCCAAGCCCCATTTAGCAATAGTCTTGATAGGTATCATATCATCTATAACGCGCCACCCTGCCCAGTTACTATGGGCGAGGCAATTCCGATAGTTGACGATCTTCGGCTCGCGTGCTACAATGGATTGCCGGCACGCGCCGGGTTAGTGTTACCCCGTCCCTTGTGGGCTTATTGTCTACCGCTTACCGCCTCGCAGTGCGGAGCGGCCTATGAAGTAGACAGGATTCGATGAACCGTCCCCAAGCCAAACTGTTTTCCCTGCTCAATCTGCGCCGAATATTGGTCGTTGTGGCGGCCGCTGTAGCCCTGTATGCCGAGAAGTTGATCGCCGATACGCGACTGCTGACCGGCGGCGGCGGCAGCCCCCCGCAACTCGCGTGGCTGCTGTTGGGCTTGGCGGCGTTGCTGTTTGCGGGGGGCGCATGGCCGACGACTTTGCACGGGGGGTTGCCGGGGCCGTGGGGGACGGCGCTACGCACGCAGCCGCGCCTGCGCCTGGCCGTGGCGCTGGGCGCGGTGGCGCTGGTGATCGCCCTAGCGACCATCCCGTTGTTTATGACGATTAACGGTGCCTCGGTCCTGTCCATCTCGATGGACACGGCGCAATGGGGCTGGCCGTTGTGGATCGTGGCGCTGGTGCTGTTCGGAGCGGCATTTGTGGTGTGGGAGCGGCGTGCGCCGGCTCCGACCGAGGGGCAGCCCGCCGACCCGCCGGGTGACCGCCTGCCGGCACGAGTGGAATGGGCGATCATGGCCGTACTGTTGCTGGGGGCGGGCGCATTGCGGCTCTGGAAACTGGACGATGTACCGCCCGGCCTCTGGTTCGATGAGGCGCAAAACGGTATCGTCGGCTTGGCCCTGCTTGATCCCGGCGCGGTCCATCCGACGTTTATCGGCAACTTCACCCAGATGGGCGCGTTGCCGTTTTATTTTTTCGGCTTGGTCCTCAAAGTCACCGGCACATTGGTCTGGCCGCTGCGCTTGTTGCCGGCCCTGGCGGGGGCGCTGATCGCGCCGCTGCTCTATCTGCTGGGAGCGCGCCTCTACGGCTGGCGCGTGGGGTTGGCGGCGGCCGGACTGGTAGTTGTATCGGCGTGGAACCTGACCTTTAGCCGCTTCGGTATTGTCTCGCTGATGACGGTGGCCGTGGATGTGGCGGTGTATCTCTGTGCAGCCCAGGCGTTGCGGACTGGGCGCTTGGGCTATTTTGCCGGCGCGGGTGTGCTGCTCGGCCTAGCCTTGCAGACCTATTACGCGGCGCGCCTAGTGCCGTTTGTGTTAATCGCGCTGCTGCTACACCAACTGATCAGCACGCGGGGGCGCATCGTTCGCACGGCAGGTGTAGGGTTGCTGATCTTTGCGTTGGGCGCGCTGCTGGCGTTCCTGCCGGTCGGCTTGTTTGCCCTGCAACAGCCGGATGCGTTTAACGGGCGTATTAACAATGTATCGGTGTTCAACCCGGCAGTCAACGGCGGCAACCCCAACGCTTTCAGCACCAGCCTCAATCAACACCTCTTGATGTTCAACTTCCACGGCGACAGCAACGGTCGGCACAACCTGCCCGGCGCACCGATGCTCGACGACATCACGGCGGCGCTGTTTTTTCTGGGACTAGGCGCTTGTGTGTTGCGCGCTTGGCGCTGGCAATATGCCTTCCCGGTGCTCTGGTTTGTGTCGGCGTTGTCGGGTGGCGTGCTATCGTTACCATTTGAAGCGCCACAAAGCCATCGCACGCTGGAAAACAGCGTCGTGACGGCGCTGCTGGCCGGTATCGTGCTGGGCGAACTATGGGCGCTGCTGACCCGTGTGCGGATGCCGACGGGCGTGACGGAAGCCGACCTAGCAACCGTCCCGCTGCCCCCGCAGTTGGTGCTGGGCACGCAACCGATCATGGCGCGGACGACCCTGCCGACACGCCGCCGGGTCAGCCCGGTCGCCGGCCCGACGACAGTTGCGACGGTTGCGGCGAGCACCGATCCAGCCACAGATGTCGCCCTGGCTGATGAGCCGCCTCCGCCCGCGCCGACGAGCGCGGACGACGGCCGAGTGGACAGAAACGGCAGCGACGGCGCGGCCACCCCCTCGCTGCCTATACCGCCGCTTATCGCACCGGGGCCGGCGCGAGTCTATCCGCAACGCCGGGTGGCCCGCCGGCTCGGCTGGGCGGTGAGCGCAGCGGGTATCGCGGTGCTGATCGCGGGGGTCGCCAGTCTGACCCTGCCGCGCTACTTCCAGACGCAGGCTAATGCGCGTGCCGTCTTTGAAGAGATGTATACCCCGCAGGCGCAGGCCGGGCGCGAAGTCGCCGCCGCCGCACCCACCGATGAGGTGTATGTCACCCCCGGCTACATCAACCTACCGACCTTGCGTTACCTAGCACCCAAGGCCCAGCCGATCCAGTGGCAGGGCATGGAGCAATTGCCGCTGCCCGACCACGGCCGCCCGGTGACGGTGGTCCTCGATCCGCCGTTGGCCGCCGACACGGCCTCGTTCCAGAAGTTCTATCCCCACGCTCAAGTGGTGCTGTTTCACGCGCCGAATGATGCCGAGGCGTTGGTCTACACGATTCATATTCCGCAGGCCGACCTCAGCGCGGTACGTGGCGTGCGGGCCACCCTGTGGCCGGCCGGCACACAAACCCCCTCTAACCAGACGCTGCCCGGCTTCGCTTTCGATTGGGCAACGGCAGGCAAATCGGGCACGGTGCGCTTGGCGGCGACGCTCCATGTGGACAATTTCGGCCCTTATACGTTTCAATGGAACCCTGTCGGCAAGCCCGTGAGCGATAGCCTGCGCGTAGACGGCTACCCGCTGATCGCCGGCCGGCCGATCACATTAGGCGTGGGGTTGCACACCATCGTAGCGACCGACACTGTGCAAACGGCAAGCGGGCGCGCCGAGTTGTTGTGGGGCGGCAACGGAACACAACTCGCGGCGCTACCTAGCGCCGACCTGTACGACCCGCGCCATGTGGAACCGCGTGGCCTGACCGGTCTCTATCGCGCAGGACCAAACATGACCAACCCACCGCAGACCGGGCATGTGGATCGTGTAATCGCCTACTACTTCCATAACACGACACTGGGGCGACCCTATAATATAGATTGGACCGGCAAGCTGTACATCCCCACCACCGGCAGCTATGGCCTCGGCACTGAGCAGATCAGTCAGGCACAGATCTGGCTGGACGGCACCCAGGTGGTGACGAACGCGCAACCCAACTCGCTGGTCGAAGCCTCGCTGAACGTGACCGCCGGCCTGCATGATTTTCGCGTGCATTATGCCGACCTGGACCCTTATTCGCATATGTACCTCTACTGGACCCCCCCCGGCTATCCGCGCAGCATCATCCCGGCGGCTTTCCTGTTGCCGCAGCAGGGCAGCTACCCGGCCACGCCGGAAAGCGGCCCCTGGCCCACGTTGGCCGAGTCGCAAGCCCGCAAGCCGGTGGCTGGGGTCGCGCCCGCACCGCCGGCTAACCCACCGCCCGGCGCACCGCCGGCTAACCCTCCGCCCGCCGCCGCGCCCGCTGTGGCCGGCACGCCACTGCAACCGCGCCTGTTGCTAGGAACCGACACGCCGCTGTTGCACCCGCGCGGCGGAGCGGTTGATACGGCAGGCAATCTCTATGTCTTCACCGAACTCGACAGCAAGATCCATAAGTTCAGTGCCGACGGCAAAACGACGGCGACCTGGGATGTACTGGGAGGCGACGGCAAGCCGCTGGTTGAGGGTTCGGCGATGTTCCTACGGGATGGGCAACTCTATGTCCTCGATGCGGGCGGCTCCGATCTGTTGGCTTACGGATTGGACGGCAAGCCCGGTCCCCGCCTCCACCTGTGCGAATGCTTCTATCCGCGCAGCATCGCGCCCAGCAAGGACGGCAACTACTGGGTGACCGATACCGGCAACAATCGCCTGCTGAAGATCAGTCCGGCCGGCAAGATCGTCGCCACGGTGGGGGATAAGGGCAGCAACCCCGGCCAGTTCGCTGAGCCGGCCGGCGTGAGCGAAGGCCCGGACGGTACGCTGTATGTGGCCGACACCGCAAATCGCCGCATCCAGAACCTGTCGCCGCAGGGTTCACCACTGGCGAACTGGTCGGTTGGCGAGTCGGTCGCCCGCGACGGCGACCGCGTGCTGGCCGAAGCCGGCGGCACGGTGTTGGTTAGCCAAGTGAGCGGCCAGGCATTGGTGCGCTACGATAAATCAGGCAAAGAACTGGGCCGCTGGATTTACAATCACAACGGCGCGGTATCCATTCCCGGCGTGCTGGCCCCGGCCAAAGACGGAGTGCTGGTCTTGCTCTTACGCGACAATATAGCTGCGGTGTTCGCGCCGTAGCCGCCGCCGGATAATGGTAGGTATATGGTATACTTGACCAACCCGGCTCTGACGGGCTGCGCTACTGCTAAAGATCACAAAGGAGACGTATGACCGCACGGACGAAAGGGCGGACCCGCCGGCCCGGCCCGCCCATGACCGATCCCCGCGTAATCGTGGTAATGCCCGCGTATAACGCCGCTCGCACGCTCGAAAAAACCTACGGCGACCTGCCGAAAGAGCAGGTCTACGAGGTCATCTTGGTGGATGATGTCTCGTCGGATGAGACCGTCGAGGTGGCGGGTAAGCTGGGCTTGAAGTGCCTGGTCCATGTGCAAAATCGCGGCTACGGCGGCAACCAGAAGACCTGCTACCTGGAAGCGTTGCGCGACGGCGCGGACATTGTGGTGATGCTGCATCCCGACAACCAGTATGATGCCACGCGCGTGCCGGCCATGATCGCACCCATCGCCGAGGGCGAAGCCGACATGGTACTGGGATCGCGCCTGCTGGGCGGAGCGCAAGCGACCCTCCAGGGCGGTATGCCGATCTGGAAGTTCGTCAGTAACCGCTTCCTGACGACGATGGAGAACCTGACCTTCGGCACGCACCTGTCGGAGATGCACACCGGCTACCGCGCCTACAGTCGCCGCCTGCTGGAAACGATCCCTTTCCTGCTCAACTCGGATGATTTCGTGTTTGACAGCGAAGTGATCGCCCAAGCGGTGGCGTTCGGCTTCCGCATCGTTGAGGTGCCGGTGCCGACACGCTACTTCCCCGAAGCCTCGTCGGTCAACTTCCGCCGCAGCGTGATCTACGGCCTCTCCACGCTGAATGTGGCCCGCCGCTTCCTGTTCCACAAACTGGGCCTACGCCGCTATCCACTGTTCCGCAAACACCTGCGCGACGTGCTGGCAAAGCATTATCATGCAGGTGTGTTTCGTAATGCGTAAAGCGTAAAACGTAATGGATAATGCGTAATACTTCTTGTGAAGAAGCGTAGATACTAATGAACGGTTTGCGTTTCTAATTCCTTACGTTTTACGGCTTATACGTTGCGCCTTACAGTGGGAGACAAATCGGTTGCTCAAAGATAAAAAGTTCTGGCTCGGAGTCATCGTTAGTATCGTCTGCCTCTATTGGGCGTTCCACGATGCAAACTTTGCGGACATTGGCAATGCGCTGGGGCAGGTTAACTACTGGGCGCTCATCCCGGCACTGGCGCTCTACTTTGCTGGGGTGTGGGTGCGGTCCATCCGCTGGGGGGTGCTGCTCTCGCCGCTCCGCCCCGGTATTCGCCCTTACAGTCTATTCCGGGTGCTGGCTATCGGCTATATGGGCAACGATATCCTACCGGCACGCCTCGGCGACGTACTCCGTGTCTACGTCCTCAGCCGGCGCGAAAATATCACCAAAAGTGCGACCCTGGCGACGATTCTGGTGGAGCGGATTTTAGACGGGCTAACTATGCTCGGCTTCCTGGCAGTGTCGGCGCTGTTTATCACGCTTAACGCCGAAATGACCAACGCTCTGCGCGTATTCAGCGTGGTGTTCCTCGTCGGCTTGCTGGTGTTTGTCGCGCTGGCCGCCTCGCCGGAACGAATCACCACGCTAATTCAGATCCTGTTGGGGCGTAGCCCGCTGGGTCGCGTTATTCCAGAGGCATTGCACGCTCGCGCCTTGCATATCACCTCCTCATTTGTTACGGGGTTGGCGGTGTTACGGAGTTGGCAGGGAGTGGTCAGCCTGTTGGGTCTCTCGGTGGCAGCCTGGTCGGCAGAGGCCGCGATGTATTATATTATCGGCGCGTGGGGCTTCGGCTTCCGCCTGCCGATCCACGCCTACACCATGACCACAGCAGCGGCCAACCTGAGCACGCTGGTGCCGTCATCGCCCGGCTTCCTCGGGGTGTTCGATAGCGTAGCGAAAACGGTGCTGGTCGGCTTGTTCCCCACCCTCATTAACATTAACCAGGCGCTCAGTTATGTGGCGGTTTTACACGCGGCGCTGCTCTTCCCGGTCACACTGCTGGGCCTCGTCTACATGGCGCGCGAAAGCGTCTCCTGGCGCGAACTGGCCGCGCTCGAAAACAAAGAAGCGGCAGGCCAACCCGCCGTCCGCGACGACGATGAAGCCGGCACGGACGGCGCGCCCATAGCGCAGAACGGCAGCACACCGGCTGAGGCAGGGACCGACAACGGAGCCCACCGAGCCGGCGCGCCCATAGCGCAGAACGGCAGCACACCGGCTAATGCCGAAACCGACCGTGATCCTGTGCAACCCGGCAAACGCTGATCGCGCCACACACCCTAATAATCATGTAACCACGTTTCACACAGCACAAGAGGAGCTATCTACTCATTGGACCTTATTCAAGCAATTGTACTCGGCCTGGTGCAAGGGTTGAGCGAGTTCATCCCCATCAGTTCGTCGGCCCATCTAATTATTGTCCCCTGGCTGCTGGGGTGGCCTGACCCCGGTATCACCTTTGACGTGGCTCTGCACATCGGCACCCTGGTGGCGGTGCTGGCCTACTTCTGGCAAGACTGGGTGCACCTGATTACGACGGCCCTGCGGAGCCTGCGCGCGGGCAATCCCTTGGGCGATCCGGAAGGTCGGCTGGGCTGGTTCATTCTGATCGCTACCATTCCGGGTGCGTTGGCCGGGCTGCTCGGCGAGGCGAAGCTCGATGAGATGTTCCACGGCAGCACCGCCGCCGGCGCACGCAACGGCATCCTGGTCATCGGCATCGTGATGATCGTGCTGGCCCTGGTGCTGCTGGTCGCCGAGCGCACAGCGCGGCACCAGTACGACATGGAACACTTGACGCTGGGCCAGACGTTGATGATCGGCCTGGCCCAAGCTATGGCGATCATCCCCGGCGTGTCACGCTCCGGCAGCACCATCACGGCGGGCCTGTTTATGAACTTGAAGCGTGAGGCGGCGGCCCGCTTCAGCTTTTTGCTCGGCACGCCGGTGATCGTGGGAGCCGGGGTCAAAAAAGCGTATGACATCTTCAAGCCGCACGGCACGCCGGTGCCCGATGTGAGCCTCTTTGCCGTCGGTATGATAGTCGCCGCCGTCAGCGGGTATTTGGCGATCTCATTTTTGTTGCGCTTTCTGCAACGCAATACGACTGTGCCGTTCATTATCTACCGCGTGGCGATGGGGCTGCTGTTGATCGTGTTGGTGGTGGCCGGCTTCCGCCAATAAAGATGCGCGATAGGCTGCGTCACCGGGCCCTTGGCCCCCTGAAGAGGAGTCCGCTTATGCAGAAGCGCGCCGTTCGCTGGGCGATCCTGTGTCTCATTATACCGGCGCTTACAATCGGCGGCGCGACCGCCTTGGGCCGCGCCGCCTGGCCGCCGGCCGATCCGCCGAGTGGATCGGTGGCGCAGGCAACACTGGGGCCGACTGATCCGATCAGCCTGGCCCAGGGGGGCAACGGAGCGAGTGTGCCGGGGGAAGTGTTAGTCCGCTTTCGCCCGCCGCCGGGCAATGCGGTCGTCCGCCCCGACCGCCCCGCGACTATCCTCACCGAAGCAGGAATGAAAGCGACCGTTGCCCGCCCACTGGAAGGAGTAGAGGGCTTCGTAGTCAACGTGCCGGCGGGTCAGGAAGCTGAGGCGGCGAATCTGCTGACCGCCGCGCCCGATGTTATCGCCGCTGCCCCCAATCTAGTGCGCCATATTCACCGGCGACTGCTCGCGCCGAGCCTACCTGTGCCCCTGCCGGCACCCAACGATCCCCTGTACCCCGTGCAGTGGGGCTATGGACGCATCAACGCACCACCGGCGTGGGGGTTGGCGCAGCGAGCGGTCACCGTGGCCGTGCTGGATACGGGACTGGACAACGGGCACCCGGAGTTCACCGGGCGCGTGGTGGCGGGTGCCAACTTCGTGCAAGCCGGGCAGCCGCCGACCGACGATAACGGGCACGGCACCCATGTGAGCGGCATTATTGCCGCTGCCGGGGGCAACGGCATCGGCGGGGTCGGCGTGGCCTGGCAAGCGCGCATCATGCCGATCAAAGTGGCCGACAGCAGCGGCAACTTGAGCAGCGAAGCCTGGCTCAACGGCATCGCCTTTGCCGTGGCGCACGGCGCGCAAGTGATCAACATGAGCTTCGGCGGCACCACGTTCAGCAGCACCGAACAGGCGTATATCAGTGATGCCTGGAACCACGGCGTAGTGCTAGTCGCCTCAGCGGGTAACTCCGGCGATGCGGGCAATCCCATCGAATACCCGGCAGGCTACACCAACGTCGTCTCCGTAGCTGCTACCGGCCCCGACAACAGCCGCGCCTACTACTCCGAGTCCAACCGCTTCGTGACCGTGGCGGCGCCCGGCGGCGACGCGCACTTTAGCAACGACCCGGAGGGCCACTTTATCATCAGCACCTGGCCGCTGGGCCTAGGCAGCAACTACCAGACCGGCTATGGGCGCGAAATCGGCACCTCGCAGGCGGCGCCGTTCGTCTCGGGCCTGGCTGCACTCATGTTCGGCACCGGCACCGGCTGGACCAACGCCACGCTGGTGGATCGCATCACGGCTACCGCCACGGACCTCGGCCCGGCGGGCCGCGACGACAGCTACGGCTTCGGACTGATCAACGTGGCGGCCGCCGTGGGCAATCCGCCCGGTCCACCCAGTCCGCCGACGGCGCTGCCGACCGTAGCACCGCCGCCACCGACATTCCTGCCGGCTACGCTCACGCCCACCCCGCATCCCCCCACGGCGATCCCCCCGCCGACCGTGACGCCGCGCCCGTCACCCACCCCGACGCTCGGCCCCGGCTGCCTCTACACCGACCTATGTCCCGGCGATCCGGCATTACCGTTTGTGCAAGATTTGCAACGGCACGACGCACTGAACGGCTATGCCGACCGCAGCTTCCGGCCCAGCGCGAACCTGAGCCGTGCCCAGGCTGCCAAGCTGGTTACGCTGGCAACCGGAGCCAAGCTGATCACCGGCGACGGCCCCGAATTCGCCGATGTGCCGCCGACCGACCCGTTCTACCCCTATATCGAGACTGCCCGCAGCCGAGGACTGATTGGCGGCTATAGCGACGGCGCGTTCGATCCCTATAGCGCCATCAGCCGGGGACAGTTGGCGAAACTGGTGGTGCTGGCGCGCGGCTGGCACCTGGTGGACCCCGGTGTGAGCAACTTTAGCGATGTGTCCTACGGCAGTGCGCTATCCTATTACATCGAGACTGCTGCCGCCTTCCAGGTGCTGCCCGGCTTTCCTGACCGCACTTTCCACCCCGATGATCCGGTGACGCGCGGGGCCGCCGCGCGCATCGTAGACGTAGCCCTGGCGACTTACCGGCCGTGACAGCAGCCCCCCATGCCCTTTGTAGACGTAGGGCGAGGGCCGGCGTATAATAGGCGGGCCGGTTACAGGAAGCTGCACACCGCGCAGCACCGGCAATTGGGGATCGCATGATTAAAGGAGCTGCATGGCAAACGGGCGGGTAGATAGCTGGGACGAGGCTGATGCGGATACGCCCGCGCGAGTGCCGGCGCCGTCACAGCCGGGAGCGCCGCCGGCTGCCGCTGAGGAAGCCGAGCCGCCACGCCTCACCTGGCGGCAGTTGCTGCGCGCATCGCCGCCCTGGATTTGGCTGATTAGCTGCTTCAGCATCGGTTCCATTTGCGTCATGGCGATGATCATTCTGATCCTGATCGCCACGCTGCGATAGCCGGTGGCCGTCCCCGCTGCCGCGCCGACCGACACTCCGCAGCGCGTCGCTCGCAACATCGCCAGCCCCTTTGCCGCCCAACTGATCAGTCGCGTGGTAGGATTAGTCTATTACGCTGTGCAGTTACGCTTGCTCGCCGGCGCACCGTTGGGTCAATATATCACCGCCGGCATAGTTTGGCTCTATGCTAATACGATCACTGATTGGGGACTGGGCACTTGGTTGACTCGCGAAGTGGCGACCCGCCGGGGCAGCGCCTCGCTTGCTGATATGCGCCGCCTATTCGCCGAGACGTTGGGCTTGCGGCTGTTGCTGGCTGGGGCAGCCCTGCTACCGCTAGGCGTGCTCGCGTTTTCCCCACCCGGTCAAAGGCTGCTCCAATTGAGCCCAGGAGGCGCCGTGGCTATCGGGCTGTTGGGGCTGTCGCTGATCCCCGGCGCGTTCGCCGGCGCGGTAACAGCATTATACAACGCCTACGAGCGGCTGGGACCGCCCGCCGCTGTACAGGTCGCTAGTGTGTTCACCAGCGCCGCACTGGGCGTGATCACGCTGCTGTTGGGTTGGGGTGCGCCGGGCCTAGCGGGGGCAGCCCTGCTGACGACAGGGGGCCAGGCTGCTGTTTTCTACCGATTGCTCTACCGCGACTTTTTCCCGCCGACCGTAAACCTAAACCGCACGACAGCACGCCCAGTACTGAGTGTGGCCTTTCCACTGATGCTCAACGGATTACTGATCACCATCTTTTTCCGCTTCGATCAACTGATTATCCAATCCTACCAGCCCGACCAGGTGCCTATCTACGAAACGGCCTACAAGGTGATCAACGTCACCCAGATCATCACACCCAGTGTAGTCCTGGCGTTGTTCCCGGCGATGGCGCGGGCAGCATTGCACGATCCCGCAGCCTTGGTACGACAATATCGCATGGCTGTCAAGTTCCTGCTGCTGGGCGGTTTACCACTAGTGGCCGGCACGATTGCGTTAGCGGATTGGGCGATCCGCGTAATTACGCTGAACAAAGAGGGCTATCTGCCCTACTCGGCGTGGGCGCTGGCGATCTTGATCGGCTACTTGCCGCTCAGTTTCATCAACGGGGTGACGCAGTATGTGCTGATCGCGCTGAATTACCAGAGGCGTCTCGTCTGGGCGATTGGTGTCACCGCGTTGTTTAACGTAGGGGTCAACCTGTGGGCGGTACCGACCCTCGGCATTTATGGGGCGGCGGCGGTCACAGTGCTGTCGGAGATCGTACTGCTGGTGCCGTTCCTGGCCTGGACCGCCGCCGGCTTGGGCACAGGAGCCGTGCGCCCCGGCCCGACCGGGGTGCGCCTGGCGGGCGCAGGCGCGGGCATGGCACTGACGATGGTCTTGCTGACGGCCGGAGGGGCGGGTGGACCGGTGGCCGCTGTCGGCGGCGTAGGGGTTTACGCGGCGCTGGTCGTCGCGCTCCATATTCTTCACCAAGAGGAAACGGCGCGCCTGCGCGGCCTGCTCCGCCGCTAACTTACCCTAGATGTCTAACGCCGGCCCACTAGCCCCTGCACCAGCTTGCCCGACAGCCCACTCAACACCTGAGCCACGGCCACATCCGCCGCCAGCAATTGCACTGCCGTGGAATAGGTGGGATAAGCGTGCATGGCGCTTGCCAGATCACCGAGTTTCAGGCCCCGCTGCAAGGCCAGCACCAACTCGGTGATGGTCTCACCCGCCCGCGCCGCGACAATAGTCGCCCCCAGCAGCGTGCCGTCGGGCTTATGGATAATGCGGATAAAGCCCGCCTGATCGTTCTCGCAGATCGCACGATCCACCTCAGCCAACGGGCGGTGCGTGACGACCACACTCTCGCCGTGGGCTTGGCGGGCGGCGGCTTCCAATAACCCCACTTGGGCCACTTCGGGATCGGTGAACGTAACGATCGGCACCGCCGCGCTAAACCCGGCACTGCTGCCGGGCAATAGCGCATTGCGCGCCGCCTGGAAGGCTTGCCAGCCGGCGAAATGGGTATATTGCGGCCCACCCACGCAATCGCCCGCCGCATAAATATGCTTAACGCTGGTCCGCAGATGCTCGTCTACGGTGATGCCCTGATCGGTATAGGCTACCCCGGCCCGGGCCAGGTCTAAGCCGGCCACGGTCGGTGTGCGCCCCGTGGCGACCAACAGCATATCACCACGCACCTCTGCCGCCCCCGCCGTCAGCACCAGGTCGGGGCCGTCCCGGCGCACCGCCGTGGCCCGTCCGGCAACCAACGCCATTCCCTCGCCGGTCAACACGGCCCGCAGCACCTGTTGCGCCTCCGGCTCCGCACGCGGCAGGATACGCTCGGCGATGACCGTTACCCGTGCCCCCAGCCGCAAATAGGCCTGGGCCATTTCCAGGCCTAGCGGCCCGCCGCCGACTACCAGCAGATGCTCGGGCAAACGGCCGTTGTCAAACAAGGTCTCGTAGGTGAAATACGACACCTCGGCCAGCCCTTGGATCGGCGGCAAAGTGGGCTGTGCGCCGGTGCAGAGGATAAAGTGTTTGCCCGTCAGGCGGTGCTCGCCCGCCTGGATCGTCGTGGCATCCAGGAAGCGTGCTTCGGCCTCCATTACGGTCAGGCCGGCGCCGCGCAACACAGCCGGTGTCTCGCCTGCGGCGATCTGGGCAATGGTGCCCTGTATATAGGCACGCACGCCTGCCATGTCCACCACCGGCGGCCCAGTCTGGATACCGAAGGTCGCCGCTGTGCGCGCCTCGTGGGCGGCGCGGGCCACGCGGATCAGCGCCTTGCTCGGCACACAACCGATCCAGGTACAGTCGCCGCCGACCCGTGCCCGTTCAACCAGAGCAGTGCGCACGCCTAGCTTGGCGGCAAAACCCGCCGCCGTCAGCCCGCCCGAGCCCGCGCCGATCACGATCAGGTCGTAGTTATCCGCCATCCTTACCTCGTCTCTGCTTCGCCTAGTCTACGCTACTGCATGATATAACGCGCGGCCGGCTCCATTGTCGCGCAGGCATAAGGCAGGGTTGGAGCAACACACTGCCCCAACCCTGCCCTGTTTCTGCCCGTCGTCCGGCCGCTACGTCGGCCTACTGCCCGTGCTGGGGGGCGGGCGCCGGGGATCTCTCGCCGCCGCTCCCCGCCGGTGAGGGCATCGAGGCGATAGATCTCATAGGCCCGGTTGCCGACGGGCAGCACCGCCCGCGCTCCGAAACTGTTCATCCGGTTCCTCCAATAGAACTCGTGACCTCATTGTCAAACTCCGTCTCTGCGGCGCTAAGTGATTTTATTGTAGCAGTATTTCCTCTCACCCGCCAAATCTGGCACAGACATTGCTTTAATAGCTCACAGTTGTTTATTAGGCTCACCAAAACCGGGCTTGAATAAAGCGTGAGCGCTAACCGAAGCGATGCCGCTTACATACTTACTAGGAGGTTTCATTTAATGGCTATTCATACGCTAAACGAGAAATTTGTCCACGGGCTGCGCGACATCTACGATGCGGAACACCAGTTCTTGGAAGCGCAGCAACTGATGGTGCAGCAGGCGACCGATGCGAGCCTGAAGACCAACATCACGACGCACATCCAGCAGACCCAGCAGCAGATCGGCAAATTGGAGCAGGTGTTCCAACTGCTCGGCCAGCAGGCCCAGCGCCAACCGTGTGACGCAGCCAAAGGGCTCGTCAGCGAAGGCAACAAGAGCATGAAGGAAGCCGCAGGCGCACCGGCGGTACTTGACTGTGTGATCAACGGCGCGGTCGGCAAGGTCGAACACTATGAGATCGCGAGCTACCGCGGTCTGATCGCCGGAGCCGAGCTAATGGGACAGCAGCAAATCGTGGCTCTGTTGCGCGAAAACTTGGCTCAGGAAGAGCAGACGGCGCAGTTGGGCGAGAAGAGCGAGCCTACCCTGCTCCGCAAGGCGATGCAGCAAGAAGGCCATGCGGGCGCAGCTACTACGGGCGCGGTGGCTCTTACCTAGTCTGCACCTAATCGCAAAGACGAAGTCTACTAGGGGCCACAGCGCTAAATCCGCACTGTGGCCCCTACCCACAGCCTGGGGAAACACGATGCAGGAGTATGATCTCCCCATCTCCGCCGAAGATGCCCCTACTGCCGCGTCAAGCATCGCAGCCGCCTGCTTTGCCGCCGGGCTGCGGATTACGCTATACGGCACCCTAGCCGCCTACCCCGGCTGTGTTCACTGGCACCTCAAGCGCGACGGGCAACGCGGCACGCTCGAACTAATACTCTGGCCCGCCGGTCCCCGCCTCTGGTTCAAGATCGCTGCCGGGCGCGCTGCCGCCTGGATGCCGGCGACCGTGGCAGCGCTCACTAGCGCTATCGCAGTGGCGCTCAACGCGAACCGCGAACCATGATTCCTACGCTCGTTAGCACGGTACATCGTGCCCCTACTCTCCCGCCTTTGATCCAGCGTCACGTTTCACGCATCACGTTTCACGCGGCACGGTACACCGTGCCCCTACTCTCCCGCCTTTAATCCAGCTTCACGCATCACGTTTCATGCGCCGGCGCAGCCCACTCCCCTTTGAGCGCGGCATAGATCTGGGCATCGCGGCGCACGCCGTTGCTGTCCGGTAAGCTGCGGCGCGCACAGCCTTCCAGCAACATTCCGGCGCGGGCGGCGGTGCGGGCGCTGGCGGTGTTACGTGTATCGCAGCGCCATTCCAAGCGCTCCCACGGCCAAGCGGTGAAGCCCCAGCCCAGCAACGCGATCAGCACCGCCGTACCTAGCCCCTGCCCCGCCGCATCGGCGCGAATCCACATCCCGATCTCGGCGTTGCCGTGCGCCACGCTGCCGTGGCGTAGGTGGAAGCCGGTGCCACCCAACAGCCGGTCGCCCGCCGGGCTGAAGATGCCCAGCACAAAACCCTGGTCCAACAAATAGCGCCCGCCGAAGTTGCGGACCAGTCGTTCGGACTCGGCGGGCGACGTATGGGGCACCGCCCACGGCATAAAGGTTCGCAGATGCTCATAGGACTGGTTCACCGCTGTACCCAGCAATGGGCCATCACCGGCGCGATAGGCACGTAGGTGAAAGCGGTCAGTCGTAAGGTCCGTCGGGGAGAGAAACGGATCGTCCATCGGTGCTCCTTGCGTGATGCGGGCGGCGTGCGCAGTAGAGAACGGTGTTGTGAAATGCTGGGGCTATTATACCAGAGAAGCCGCCGCCCCTTTAGAGCGCCGGGCAAGAGGCCGGTGGCTGAAATACGCGCCCCCGACAGCGTGCCCGACGACAGATCGCTTGATCAACCACCAGAATAGCCGATCCTTGCACCGCGTTTCTGCTATAATAGCGGCCAACGAGATGCAGCCCGCCCGCGAGCGCCGGCGCTGCCTACCACTTGTCGCTTGCTACTCAATTGAATAGAGGGAGGTCGTGGTGAGTTACGCGGTTTGCACGCGCTGTGGGCGGGGTTATATGTTCCCGACCGAACTGCACAGTTACGGCCAGTTGACCATCAGCAAGCCGGCCGTTTCGGCGATCAACACGCCGGCGCGCAGTCAGACGTGCGGCGCGTGCGGCTACACCGAGATCCATGCCGGCGACGCGGCCAAGCTGCGGCCCAGCGATTACCCGACCACGCCGCCCAAACCGCGCGGCGAGTAAAGGCACAGCAAGCAGCACCCGCTGGACGATACGCTCCCTGGTGCCCAACAAGGCATAGTGTCAGCCGGCGGGGCGGCCCCAGGCCACAGTTGCGCCGGCCGCCAAATGTACCAGACCGTCCGGACAGTAGGGCCTAACCAGATCGGCTACCGCCTGATCGAAGGCGGCGGCATCGGCCGCCGGCATCCGCCTGCGCGAAAAGCCGTTCATCGAGTGGAAGGCGGCGATATAGTCGGCAAGCGGTTGACTGAAAGGGATCGGCGGGACGGTAGCCCGGCCTTGCGGCGCGAACAGCTTACGCCGAGCCAGTTCGTCCAGTAGATCATAAGGCTGAAATGCCTGATTAGTGGAATAGCGACGGATGATGGGCGGCAAATCGGCCGCCCACAGCGGCGGCGGCCCATCGCTATTGACCACCGCCAACACCCCGCCCAGCGTGAGTGCTGTCGCAATGCGCGGCAGCACGACTATCCACTCCATCCAATGCAGGCTCGATCCCGCCACGGCCAGCGCGTAGGGCGGCGTTAAGGGCGCGGTCTCTAGCGGCCCCATAATCCAGCGCAGATGGGGACTGTCGCCGGCGGGCAGAGTGCGGCCCGCCGCTAGCATCGCGGCCGAGGGGTCTACCGCATCTACGCGATCCACCTGCCCGACCAAGCCCCGCGCGATTTCCCCCCGTCCGCAACCCGCGTCCAGCACTACGCGCGGCGTGTCGCGGATCAGGTCCAGCAGCAGCGCAAACAGCTCCGGTGGGTAGGGCATACGGTGAGTATAAGCGGCCACCACAGACGGATCGGCAAACTGCGCGCCGTAAGCCGCACTGAGATGCGCCGGTTTGGGCACACTCGCCGCGTCTCCGCCGCCGCTCACGGTGCCGACGCAGCCGACGTCAACGGGGCGAGCAACGCTACGAGATCGGTCTGGTGGTGTTCAAGCGCCACATCGAGCGCCGTCTGGTTATCAGATTTGCGCGCTTGGGGATCGGCTCCGTAGCGCAGCAGTAGATGGGCCATCGCCAAGTCGCCGTTTTGTGCGGCTTCTTGCAGCGGCGTGAAGTCGTCGGCCTGGACCGCATTCACCGCAGCCCCAGCAGCTAACAACACCTCGCTAATCTCTAGGTGCCGAGCGGCGACGGCAGAATGGAGCGGCATTACTTGCATACGATTTTGCGATACTTGATTTACTGTAGCTCCCCGGCCAAGCAGCAAGGCAGCGACTTCGGGCCGCCCAAAGAACGCAGCCAAGCCCAGCGGAGAGAACCCATCGGGCGATACTGCATTCACCAGATTGGGGTCGGCGGCCAAGAGGTGTGTTACGTCCGCCGTTCGCCCCGCCGCCGCCGCCTCAAAGATGTCAAGCGGTCCCGCCTGCGCGATCAACCGGTCAGCGATCTCCGACTCGCCGGTATAAAAAGCCCATAGCACCGCCGATACCCCGTTAGCGTTACGGGCCGTCGCCAGCGCGGGATTGGCCGTTAATCGCGCCGCTACATCCGCTTGTTCACCGTTTTGGATGGCCTGGAAAAAGCTGTGCGTCTGGTCCATTTGGTAGCCCTCCTACAAGTAGGGCGATGTGCTAGTTCGGCCAGGCCAACTGCTTGATCTGCAAGAAGTCCGGGTTGCCTAACAGGCGATTGAGTTTGATACAGATTGTGTGTGCGGTTAGCTTCGTGTATAGGCGCGCGCACAACCCCTCCAACGAGTA
>JBBRPH010000048.1:0-45249 GCA_038228295.1 Chloroflexia bacterium
CGCCGCCTGCATCCGCGCGGCTAGGTTGACCGCATCGCCCATTGCGGTGTATTCATACTTGAGATCGCTGCCCACTTCACCAACGATCACCGGGCCGGTATTGATGCCGACACGCACAGCGAAGGCAATACCGTGGGCCGCGCGCACTTCAGCGGCATATTGGGCAATCGCGGCCAACATATCCAGGCCGGCCCGCACCGCACGCACCGGATCGTCTTCGTGGGCCACCGGCGCGCCGAAAAAGGCCAATAGTGCATCGCCCAACAAGCGGGCGACCGTGCCCTCATAATGATAAACCGCCGGGGATACACGATCAAACGCCTGGTTCATTACCCCCGTCCAGTCTTCCGCGTCCATCTGCTCGGCTAGACGGGTCGAGCCGACCACATCGCAAAAGAGGGCAGTGACCACTTTACGTTCGCCGGCCAGGTGGGCGGCGCGCATTTTGGCGGCCAGGGGCGCGGGGGTGGCGGCAGCCAAGCGCGTCAGGCGGGCCGCGTCCGTCGGCGTATCGGCCCCGGTAACCGCTTGACCGCAACTCATGCAAAAGCGCGCATCCGCCGGCAGCTCGGTGCCGCAATTAGTACAACTTCGGCCCAGGGGCGTACCGCAGTTCAAGCAGAACTTGGCCTGCGGAGGGTTTTCAGTGGCACAGTTAGGGCACGACATAACGGTCCTTCCGGCAAACCTACATTGGACTGGCGCATCGATCTCTACCGGTAGTCTATCACAGGCCGGGGTGGTTGGCAAGCAATGCCGGAGAGGTGGGCGCCTGAGGGATCGCGGCGACCGCAGCAGGATCGGCGACGGGCGGAACTCCCTCGGATGCTGCGCTGTGGGCCTGGGCCGCTGCCGCTTCGATCAACGTCTGGGCTTGCTGCGGGCGCAGGCCACAGGTGGCGTAAAGCGCGGCGGCGCGAGCGAAGGCGGACAACGCAACCGACCAATCGCCACGCACCACCGCCAGGCGTGCCGTCGCCAATGTCAGCGCCGCCTGATCCGCCGCCGGCGGGTCGGGGCCGGCCTGCGCCTGGGCTGCCACCAATAGCTCAGCGGCCGGCGCGGCCGCGCCGACTGCGGCGTGGGCGGCAGCGAGCAAACCACGCACAGCTATGCCCGGATCATTGGGTTCCAGCGCGCCGACCGCCGCAGTCAACGGCGCAATGGCTGCAGCAGGATCGCCGGCGGCCCAAGCGACCTCGCCCAACGTGAGGCCCGCTTGCAGAATCGTTTCACGGTCGTCACTACGCTGGGCCGCATCTAGCGCCTGCTCGCCGTAGGCTGTGGCGCCCGCCCAGTCACCCTGCGCCGCGCGGAGTTGAGCACGCAAAGCCAACACCGGCGGCGTATCGCCGGCGTCGGCGTGCGTGCGGCTGTGCTGCAAGCGCGCTACCTGATCAAGCAGCAGCGCACCGGCGCTCAGGTTCCCTAACAGGAAATGGCATTGCACTTCCAGCGCGCTCGATAAGAATTCGCCCGCTGCGTGACCCAGCAAACGCGAGGCGGCCGCTGCCCGACCGGCATGATCCAGGGCCGCCTGCACATCGCCGCCACGCCCGATCAGGATGCCGGCTAGGTTATAGTGGGCGCGACTGGCGACGGCAGGACGGCCAATTGCTTCAGCCAACGCCGCCGCTTCGCGCAATTGCGCCAGCGCAGTTGCCGGTGGCTGGTCGGGCAAGATGCCGAGCGTGATGCGGGTGTCGCTTTCAATTTCCTGCGCGCGCAGTAGCAGGCTTAACTCCAACGCTTCGGTCGCCAGGCGACGTGCCGTATCTATCGGACCACGACTCAGATAAGTCGCACGGGCCGCCTCATGCAGCAACGCGGCTTGCCCAAACGACAGGGGTAGGTCGCCCTCCGTCGTCAGGCCGGTCTGGGCGGCGATCCGTGCCTGTTCCAGGTCGCCGGTGTACCAGACGGCACGAGTGATGCGCGCATAGCACCAAGCTACGCCGCCGGGCTGCTCAACCGCACGGTAAGCCGCGACCGCCGCTTGCCAGGTGGTGATGGCTTCCGGGAAGCAACTCTGTCCAAACTGCGCCTCACCCAACTGGACGAGTAGCTGGGCACGTGCGCCCAGCGCAGGATAGAGGGCCAGCGCCGCCTGGAAATGAGCCGCCGCTTCCGCGCAAGCATAGGCCGCCAGGGCGTGCTTACCGGCCAGCGTGTAATACCGCAAAGCACGCGGTTGATCCTCGGCGGCCGCAAAGTGGTAGGCTAGTTCCGCCGCCAGTTCGGCATGGCGGTCGGGATAGAGGTTTTCTAGCGTCCTGCCGACTACGCTATGCAGCCGTATCCGATCTGTTCGCAACAGTGAGCGATACGCAGCTTCCTGAATCAGCGCGTGGCGAAACAGGTAAGCCGGCTCAATAACCGCCTCATTCCGATTGACCAAATCATGCGCCACCATTTGGTGGACTTGTTGGGCGAGAGTTATCATATTTGCACTTCTTAGCTCACCACGCCGGGATGTGGAATATGATCGCTAACGAGACTAGTAGAGCAAATGTGGTGCCAGTATAGCACAGAGCAGTTGGGGCGACGCAGTCTTTAAAGCAGTGCTGTTTGTTGTGAATGGCATGGCTGCGGTGATTGCTGCTTTGGGCAGCTATCGCGGTGAACGCGGTTGGGGGTGGACGCTAGGCTTACTGGTGGCAGTAGGCGCGATCATTGGCTACATCTATAGCCGCACCCTCGGCTTACCGAGATTAGAACCCGACAAGTGGCTAGAGCCGCTTGGTGTGTTATCGTTGGTGGTGGAAGGGTTGTTCACCCTTATGGCGAGCTATGTACTGCGGACAAAGACGGCACAAAGTCGCTTATCTCAGCTTAACCCATAGGAACCACAACAGTATACACTTGATACGGCCCCACTGCAACAAGGCCGGGGCCGTGTTTATGCCGTGCGTAATGCCGCCAATAGCGCTGCTTCATCGGCGGGGCTGAAGCCGTCCACTGCGGCTTCGGGGCGGCGCGCCATGCCGTGAACCGCGCCCAATGCCGCCAGCCGCTCTAACGTCAAGTGCGATTCACCGTCGGTGGGCAGCAGGTCGCGCCCGGCCCAGCCGCTCATATAGGCCAGCAGGCCGTAGGCCACCCAATTGGAGACGGTGCCGACGACTAGGTAGTCGGCGGGCGTGACGCAGGGCGCGCGATAGCCAAGGTCCGCCTGGAGCACGGCGGTCAGGCAACCCATGCCGATCTCGTTGCCGCCGTCACCGATGCCGACCGACACCACACCGGGGATCGTCAGCAACTCGTCCACCTGGGCCGTATAGGGCGTGATGTCGCCACCCCGCATATTCAGGTAGCGTCCGTCGGCAGTGCGCCCGCAGCGTTCAATCGCCACGACCAGGCTGGGCTGTCGAGCAGTCACCAGTTCCGCGACCCGCCGCCGGCCGGCCGCCGCATCTGCGATGGGGAAGGGCAGGAACGCCGGCGGGGGAAGTGCGGCGGGCCAGAACTGATCCGTCAGCGCCTGCAACAAGGCTAATGTGTCGGCCTCGGCCACAAAGCCGACCGTGGCGCCGCCCCAGGCTAGGCCGCGCGCCAGAAAAAACGCACCCGGCGGGCCGTCGGTCTCCGGTGCGCCGGCCACATAGAAGCCGGTGGTGATCAGTGTGTGCGCCCGCGCCGCCCAGGCCGCCCGCGCCGCCCGCCGCACAAAGTCAGCCGGTAGGTGCCGCGCCAGCCGTTCCATCCCTCGCGTGCCCCGCGCCAGCACGATGCGCTCGATGGGCGGGTGCGTGGGTGCGCCGGAATCAATCACGCCGCCGCTCCTTTACCGTACTTTGATATTGACCTTACTGAGACCGCGCCCCAAGCTAAACCTGTGCTTACGCTACCCCGCAACAGCCGCCACCCCGGCCTGACCGGGCACTTACGAGAGCTGCGCGCGTTTCGGGGATTAACCAATAGAGTAAACTCAGCGCCGCTAAGCTATCCGCCCACCACCAACCCAGCCAAGCGTTGAGGACCAACCCGACCAACATCGTCGCGGACATATAGGCACAGGTAATTGAGCAAGCAGCATCGCCCCGGAGAGCGGGACTATCGATCCGAGCGGCGATTGCGCGTTTGCGCCAGGCGAGAATCGGCATAATCAGCAGCGCGAGTACCGCCAAGCCAATCCCCATCGGGGAGCCTGCGGCTTCCGTGTGCAATAGCACACTGGTTGCCGCGCTGAGTACCACATAGAGACAGAGGATACCTAAGCCAATCCCGACAATCCAGGTCGCCCGCCGTTCCGCCTGGTCCACCCGCTCCAATGTCCCGGCCCGCACCTCGGTTGCTAAACGCCAGAGAAGCACCCCACCGGTAACCAGTTCGATAATACTATCAATACCAAAGGCCGTGAGTAGGATACTGCGGGCAGCAATCCCTGCGCCAATGGCGACGATAGCTTCCACCGTCATCCACGCTACAGTTACCACTTCAACACGCATCCCCATCTGTAATGCACTGGTCCGCTGGGCAGCAGTAAGTAAGGAGCGCACATTCAACGATGTAGCCATAACAATTCCTTTCAAGGTAACAGCGTCGAATACCCTAACTTACGGACCACCCATCATCCGCGCCAGCGTACCCGATGCGCGGGCAGCACTGATGGTGGCGTCTACGGCAGCGGCCAGTCGTGGGCTAGTGATCTTCACAGCGGCGACATAGGGTGTATCGGTTAGCGGCGGAGTTAGCGCGCGCAACGCCGCCCGGTCGGGCGCGGCGGCCAGAGTCAGCGGGTCGGCGACGGCGGCATCAGCCTGCCCGGCAGCCAACGCGGCTAGCGCCTCGGCGCTGCTGTGATAGGTTGCGGCCAGTTGCAGATCCGGCACGATTGTGCGCTGCAACCGCCGTGCCGCCGTGTCGGCATCGGACCCCAGTTCGACCGCCACGCGCCGCCCGGCCAGATCCACCGGCCCCGCGATACGCCCTTCGCCCGCACGCACCACCAGCAGCGACCCGGCCTGGAAATAGGGCTGCGAATAGTGTACTTCTTGTTGTCGCTCGTAGATGAACGGCAGCGCCGACAGCAACAGGTCCACTTGTCCGGCCGCCAGCGCATCATACTGCCCATCCAGCGCCAGCGGCACCCATGCCACCCGTACCCCCAAATCCGCCGCTATCGCCTGCCCCAGCGCGATGTCGTAGCCCGTATAGCGGCTGTCCACCACCGACTCGAACGGCGGATAGGTCGGGTCCGTGCCGATCCGCAGCACCCCGCGCGCCTGCACGCGATCCCAGGCCGCATCGGGCGGTGGCCGGTTGCCCGCCCCCACCACCCCACCCAGCCCCAGCACGGCCAGGATTAGCATTATGTCAAGCAATACGCGGCGCAAACGCAACCCCCTCTATTTCTCCGCACTCCGCACTCCGCACTAAGGCAGCACGCCGGTCACCGCATAGCGCTGCACCTCGTCATAGATCGGCTTCGGCTGGAAGTCGGGCGTGACAAAGGTGTAGCCGTCAAAATAGGTGTAGGCCGGCTGAGGGTAGCGGAACGCCCAGAACGTGACCGCCCGGCACCAGGGCCAGTCGCGCTGCGCTTTGTCGTAGGCGGCCAGCGTGTAAGCGATACGCTGATAAGGCTTGACGGCCAATGCCCAACGCGGATTGTCGTTCCAGCCGCCTTCAGTGATCAGCACCGGTTTGGCCCCGTCACCGTGGCGCACCAGCACAGCGTGGAGCAGTTCAGCACGCGCGAAGTTCAGCGTATCGGGCGCAGCCGGCGCGGCGGGCGGCGCGGTGAAGCCGTAGGCATGGATCGCCAGCGCGTCAAAGCTCGCCTGCCCGCCGGCGGCATAAATGCCCTCCAGGAAATCGGTATCGCGCAGGCCCAGCGCGCTACTCGGCGGCTCCAACGTCGGGGCCAGACCGCCCGGCAGCACGATGCAGGCGGGGTCGGCGGCGTGCGCGGCGCGGTAAGCCTGGCGCAGCAGTTCCGTATAGGTCGCCGGATCGGGTTTGCGCGTGCCCCATTCCGCGCTCAAGTTCGGCTCGTTCCAGATGGTCAGGTAGCGCACCCGCCCCCGGTAGCGCGTGGCGAACGCGCCGACAAAGGCGGCGAAGTCGGCATAGTGGTCAGGCGCGAGGTATTTCCAGGTGCTGCCGGTGGGGCGTGCCCAGGTCGGCGTGCCGTCGAAGCGGGCGATCAGCGTCAGCCCTTCGGCGGCGGCGGCCTCCACCACGAGGTCGGCGTGGCTCCAATCAAAGTGGGCCGCGTCGGTCGGCTGGATATAGATCCACGGAAAATACTCCGTCACCCACGGCGCACCCATCGCCCGCACCATCCGCAGCGTCTGCCGGATCTTGGCCGGGTCGGCCTCGTCGGTCAGCCGGGTATGCACGCCGATCTTGGGGTTGTGCGTCGCCACCACCGCCGGCAGCGGCGTAGCCGGGGGGAGCGCGGCCCCCGTCGGCCCCCCCGCCCAGCGCGGCGCAAGTTGCAGGGCGATCAGCAGCATCGCGAGCGCGGCGACAGAGGTCTGAATTCTGACTTCTGACTTCTGAATTAGGAGACGAAGGTGAATTGGGGTACGCTGCATAGAAAAGCTCAATTCCCATAACTCAGAATTCAGAACTCAGAACTCAGACCTCCGTCACACGCCCCCCCGGTCGGCGGCGCGGTCGCTGGGGCCTTGCATATCCTTCTGGCTGTCGTGGACCGGGCCATACTTTTCGGCCGCCGCGCCCGCCCGCAGGTAGGCTTCCTCCAACGCGGCGCGGTCGCCGATACGCGCCAGATGGATCTCGCGCAAGGCGAAGCGGTTGGCCGGCGGGCGCTCGAACGCCAGCCCGGTCGCCACGATAATATCGGCCATCATCGCCGCCCCCTGCGGGTCGCTATTGAACGCCACTTCCAGCATGGCAAACGGCGCGTCTTGATATAGTTTGGTGATGCGGATGTTCATGGGCTACCTGGGTGCTTAAGCCGTAAACCGTAAGTAACTCGTCAGCCACGCTGTAAAAGAGCTAATTGGTCAGTCTGAGTGCAGCGAAGAACCTGTTGCTGGGCCGCGCTGTTGAGCGCCGGCGACTCACGCCACTAGAGTATACTACCGGATAAGTCGGATACGCATTCCAACAGATTCTTCACTACGCTCAGAATGATCGGATTGTTTCCCTTTCAACCTACAATTAAGATGAAGAGTTACACAGGTGTCGCGCCTTATGCGCTAAAGGCCAAACGGATTAACCGCCCGCTCTCCCGTATAGATCAGCACGCTTTTTAGCTCGGTGTAGAGGTTCAGCGCGTCAAGGCTCAGTTCGCGGCCAAAGCCGGATTGCTTGTAGCCGCCGAAGGGTAGGCCGGGGAAGGCGGTGTAGGGCGTGTTGATCGTGACCACGCCGGAGCGGATCGCACCCGCGACACGGATGGCGCGGCCCACATCGCCTGTCCAGAGTGTGCCGGCCAAGCCGTAGATCACGTCGTTTGCCAACTTGATCGCCTCGGCTTCCGTGCTGAAGCGGCTCATGGTGACCACCGGGCCGAAGATTTCTTCCTGCGCCACGCGCATCTTATTATCCACGTTGCCCAGCGCCGTCGGCTGGTAATAGTGGCCCTTCTCCGGCGCGCCCGCCGGGCGCCCGCCACCGGTCAGCAGTTGCGCGCCCTCTTGCACGCCCAGGTCCACATAGCTCTGCACCGTCTCCCACTGCTTGCGGCTGATCAGCGACCCCATCTGCGTCTGCTCATCCAGCGGATCGCCCACGCGCAGGCGGGCGGCTTTGGCGACAAAGCCCTCCACGAAGCGGTCGTAGAGGCTTTCGTGGATGAACAGGCGCGAACGGGCTTCGCACGACTGGCCGGCGCTATAGTAGATGGCGAACAGCGAACCGTTGATCGCGCTCTCCAAGTCGGCATCCGCGAACACGATGTTGGGCGACTTGCCGCCGAGTTCCAGCGTGACACGCTTCAGCGTGCCGGCGGCGCGGCGCATGATGTCGCGCCCGGTGCCCGTCTCGCCGGTGAAGGCGATCTTGTCCACGCCGGGGTGTTCGGCCAGATACGCGCCGATCTCCGCGCCGGGGCCGGGCAGCACATTGACCACGCCCGGCGGCAGCCCCGCCTCCAGGCAAATTTCGCCCAGCAGCAGCGCGGTCAGCGGCGTGGCACTGGCCGGTTTGAGGATGATCGTGTTGCCGGCCGCCAGCGCGGGCGCCAGCTTCCAGGCCGCCATCATGATCGGGTAGTTCCACGGCACGATCTGCGCGCAGACGCCGACCGGTTCGCGCACGGTGTAGTTGAAGAACGTGCCCGGCACGGGGATTGTCTGGCCCATGATCTTGGTGGCCGCGCCGGCAAAAAACTCGAAATCCTCGATCGCCTGACCCAGTTCCGCTTTGGCCTGGCTGATCGCCTTGCCGTTGTTTTGCACTTCTAGCCGCGCGATCTCGTCGCTGCGTTTCCGCATAATCTCGGCGATCTTGAACATGACGCTGGTGCGCCGCGCCGCCGAGGTGCGCGGCCACTTGCCGCCCTCGAATGCCGCTCGCGCCGCCGCCACCGCGCGGTCCACATCGGCCTTGCCCGCCTGCGCCACCTGCGCCAGCACTTCCTCTGTGGCCGGGTTATACGTAGCGAACGTCGCCCCGTCGGCAGCATCCACCTGCTCGCCGTTAATAATCAGCTTCCAGTTCTTACGCTCCAAGGCCGTCGCCTGGGGTGCCGTGTCAGTTTGGGTCATCTTTGTGTAACACTCCTTTGTGTTTAGGTTTCAGGGGTTCCAGGAACTAATGCCAGTAGGCGGGCATCGAGTGTCCTAAGATACTCGCGCCCATACACGCCGTTTTCTAAGCCCACAATAAGTTGAGTTGGGAGATTTTGCGTAATCTCCACGCTACAGGAACCGGCCGCTAGGGCAATCGTAGCAACCGTGTCTACATCGCCGGTAAAGGCGCTAGAACGGCGTAAAAGGTCGTCCATGCTGTCGGCTTGCATGAGCGCTGTAATCGCGGCCCGCACACTCATCCAACCTTTGCTGCCCACTTTGCCGCGCCACGGTTCGGTCCATTGGCCGGCGACGTGCTGCTGTAGAAATCGTCCGAGATTATCTTTAGGCCCCAGCCGGTAGAGAAAATAGTGCGTCATGAGCGCAGCGGCCACGGCGGCATTGATACCATCGAGCGTGTTGTGGGTGAGGGCTGCTTGGATCTTGCAACGCTCGACAACTTGGCGAATCGTGGGAAATACACCAAGCGGGGCGGCCCGCATTGCGGCCCCACTTTTGTCGCTGTCCGGCGCAATTTCGGCCAAAAATTGGTGCCCGTCGCGCATACGCTGTAGAAATATGTAAAAATGAGCGGAATAACCCTCACGAGGATCGCGCTTGAAACCCCCGACAAATTTCTGCGCCAGCATGAGTGGAGTCCAGGATTCATCGGACAGTATAGCCTCGGCAATGCCTATACTCATCTGTGTATCATCGGTGTAACAACCCGGTATAAGGTGATGGCGTGGGTGTTGTACAAAACGGGTCAGATCGTTATGACTCTGGACAAAATCACTATCCGCATACTCGAACCCCGCGCCATAGGCATCACCTACCGCAAGCTCTAGCAACATACATCACGCCTTTCGCCCGTTCACAAACCAAAGAAAGCTTGCAGAGAGACTACCCATTATTAATAGTACCGCTCCTAAGCGCGCATTAAACGCGCTCGATCACTGTTGCAATGCCCTGGCCCACGCCGATGCACATCGTCGCCAGACCGTAGCGGCAGCCACGGCGGGTCATTTCGTGGACCAGCGTGGTCATCAGGCGCGCGCCGGAGCAGCCGAGTGGATGGCCCAGCGCGATGGCCCCACCGTTGACGTTGACCTTCGCCGGATCGAGGCCCAGTTCGCGGATGCAGACCAGCGATTGGCTGGCGAAGGCTTCATTCAGCTCAATGAGATCCAAGTCGTCTATAGTCAGGCCCGCGCCTTTGAGCGCCTTACGGACAGCGGGAACGGGGCCGACCCCCATATAGGCCGGGTCCACGCCGGCCACCGCCCAGGATAGGATGCGAGCTAGCGGGCGATATTCCAATTCGGCGATCTGCTTGCCCGACATGACCAGCACTGCCGCCGCACCGTCGTTGATACCGCTGGCGTTGCCCGCCGTCACCGTGCCGCCCGCGCGGAACACCGGCTTCAGCGTGCCCAGCTTCTCCAGCGTGGTGTCGAAACGCGGATATTCGTCGGTGTCGAACAGCACCGGCTCGCCCTTTTTCTGCGGCACCGGCACGGCGGTGATCTCCGCGCGGAAGCAATTGCCTTCGATAGCGACTTTGGCCTTCATCTGGCTCTCGTAGGCGAACTGGTCTTGCTCAGCGCGACTGATGTGCCATTTTTCGGCTACGTTCTCGGCGGTCTCGCCCATGCTGTGCGGGTAGTACAGCTCGGCCAGACGCGGGTTGGTGAAGCGCCAGCCCAGCGTGGTGTCGTACAGCTCGCGGTTGCCGCGCGCAAAGCCTTCATCCGGCTTGCCCATCACATAGGGCGCACGGGTCATGCTCTCCACCCCGCCGGCGACATAGCTTTCGCCGCAGCCGGCGCGAATATTGGCGGCGGCGTAATTGATCGCGTCGAGACCGGAGCCGCACAGCCGATTGATCGTTGTGCCGCCCGTGGTGATTGGCAGGCCGGCCAGCAGCGCGGCCATGCGCGCCACGTTACGGTTGTCTTCGCCGGCCTGATTAGCGCAGCCCAGCACCACATCGCAGATCACGTTGGGGTTCATGCCGGTGCGATTGACCAGCGCCTTGATCGCGCACGCCGCCAGATCGTCGGGGCGCACCGCCGCCAACGCGCCATTGTAGCGGCCGATGGGTGTGCGAACAGCATCTACGATAAACGCTTCGCAGTTCAGGTTGTTGTCAAGTTCCGGTTTATGGGAGTGATGGACCATCGCCGTTGCGGTCTCCTTGCGCGGTGTCAGGCGTGCAGCTAGCAGCTATCAGGTTACACTTGTCCAACTCTACTGACTGGGCAAGCGTTTTATTATACCACAGCGACCGGTGGGTGTGGGCATCGGAGCTAGGTGTTCTTCGATTCGAGCGGGTAGGCACAGCGGGCGGTTTCGCTATCGCTTGACGAGCTTCGCCTAACGTGCCGGAATTACGGGGCCGGCGGGGTGAGGAGTGCTGGGGTTGGGCGCGTGGCTGGGGCGACGGGCACGCATTCGTCGTATATAGGCGCGGTACAGCACACCCCAGATCAGCAGCAAGGCGCTCCCGCTAATCGCGCCACCCAGCAGGACCGAGGGCGGCAGAAAGTAGAAGTGAACCTGGTGCGTGCCGGCGGGTAGCGGTACGGCGCGCAAGATGTAGTAGGCGGTGTAGAGTGGTGCAGGCTTGCCGTCCACCGTGACCCACCAGCCGGGGTAGTTAACATCGCCCAGCACCAACCAGCCGGGTTGCGCCATTTGCACCGTGACATCCACGCTCAGGTTGCGGTAGCGTGTGATCGTTGCCGTACCTACGTCTTGCCGCAGGACGCCGGGCGGGCTGTTTGTGCTAGTCGGAAAGCCCGCCGGCGGGGGTTGTTCGAGCAGCACGGCACGGCGGGGATCGAAATCGGGTTGCGCGATGCGCGCCGGGATCGTCTCAGCCGGCAGCACGGCGGCAGGGCCGACGACGAAAGCGCGGGGCAGGGCCGCCGTGTTGGTGTAAATGTGGGCATCGCTGACATAGCCTGCCTGTAGTTTGGGCGGTAGATCACCCTCCGCAATAAAGGCTAGATCAAAGTTGCGCCCGATGCCCGGGTCACGGCGATAGGCCCTACCGTAGCCATAGCTGTCGCCGGCGCTGACCACTGGGGCTACGCTGTCACCGACTCGCCCGCCCGGCGAGTCCAGGATCAAGGTCAGCGAATCGCCGAAATGGACCGGCAACGGCGCGAACCTGAACTTGATCCACGGCCGGCCCGACCAGCCTTGCGGATAGAGCGTCTGCGTCACCAAGTCGGTGGTGGCGGTGAGCGTCCGGCGCAGGTGCAAGGTAACGGGGCTGTGATTAACCCGGTCTAAGGTATCAAAATTGACCGTCACGCGCGTCAGGCTATCCGGCGTGCGGAAAGTCTGCGTAATCGGCCCGTAGGCCAACTCGCTCAAGCTGCGATCCGCCTGCTGCTGCGTTGCTTGGTCAAGCGGCGCGCCGGTCAGTATATATTTGACGTTTAGCAGATCGGCCTGGGCACTAGTGAAGTTTTGCGGACGCAAAAACACGTCAAAGTAGCCGTTGCCGTGAATGGTCGGATCGGCCGCCGCCCAGTAGGTATCATAGCGGGTCAGATGCAGCGAATCGTAGCCTTGTACATCATGCAAACCATAAAGCACCCCGCTGTTTGGTACAAAGTTTGGGCCGGAGACATCAGGAGCCATCACACGGTCCAAACTGGGGATATGCTGGATACGATTGACGGTAGATGAATGCGGTGTAAGCGTTGCCGAGTCTACATAGGTATTGAAATCGGGTTCATAAGTGAGCAAATCCCAACCGGTTAAGCCAATGATCAGGGCAGTCAGGAGCAACCGTCCCTGGCGGCTGCGGTCGCCGCGCACCAGCACTACAGCACCCGCCCAGACCAGTAGCGCCCCGGCGACTAGTGCCGCTTGATTTAACGCTTGGCTCTCCATCGTATAGAGCGCTGCATTGTCGGCATCATTGGTGTGGTGATCGAGCAACAAGCGAAGAATCGGCAGCGCCAGGATGAGGAGGGTGGCGATCCAACCGACAGTCAGGCCGGGCCTGCGGCGCGCCAAGCCTAACCATGCGTCCAGGCCAAAGGCGCTCAGGCACGCCATGCAAAAAATGAAAAGATACGATACGCGGTAGGGAAGCTGCGCCTGGAGACCCGGCAGCCGGTGCAGCAAGTTGATGTAGGGTAAATTCGTCGCTACGCCGAATGCGGTTAATCCTGCGCCGGCGAGAAATAGGATGCGCCGGCCGCGACAGAGCGGCAACGCCGTAATCGCCAGTACCAACGGCGCCAGGCCAAAATAAAAACAGGGGGGACGTGACCCGTGGGTAATGACACTACTACCCCAAATACGGGGCACGAAAAGGGTTAATTGTTGGGCCAGTGCTGCGCGCGCGCTATCCCATGTGGGGGGATAGAGCGGTAAGCTGTCCGCCGTGCGCGTAGAGTGTAGCGCCAATTCCAGAAACGGCAGGGTTTGCGGCATCGAAAGGGCTACGCCCCAGCCGAGTATGGCCGCCGCACGGGCGGCTTGTCCCCACCAGGCGCGGCGTATCATCGGTCCTTGCCGTCCCAGTACAACCGCCGCCACGCCTAGTCGCGCCGTCAGCCAAAGGGTCAGAAAGCCGACGCTGTAAAACACAAACTGTAAATGTCCGGCTAACGTCAGCACGCCGAGTAGCAGTCCGGCCCCAGCCGCCCAGGCCCAACTACGGCGCTGCCACGTTTGCTCCACTGCCACCAGCACCCAGGGTAACCAGGGGTAAACATCTAGGATACCGTCCAGCTCGATCTGCGTATATAAAACCCAACTGCCCGCAAAAGCCAAGCCGGCCGTTAGAGCGGCACTGCGACTGGTGCCCCAGGCGCGCGTCAAAAGATACATCCCGACGCCGGCTAGCCAAAGATGGAGGATGCGATTGATCAGAATAGCAGCAGGCAGCGGCAGGCACCACAACAGCCAAGCGATGGGGTAGTATAACTGCGTTTGCGGATTGCCTTGGAATGGATAGCCCGCAAACAGATCAGGATTCCAGAGCGGCCATTCGCCTTGCGCCAAGCTGCGCCGAATAGCGACTTGCCAGGGCAGGTAGATGAGCGCGGAGTCGGCCAACACCGGATTATGTACGCCCTGCGGCGCGCTACCTGCTCCCGGCCCCCAAAGTCGGAGGGTGTCGGTGGCTACTGGGATTCGCCCACTGAAGCTGGGGGCAAGGAGCGCTAAAGCAAACACCAGCAGCAGCAGCAGGGCCGGGGCTTCAGCCGCCGGCCTACGCCACTGGGTCGTTAAAGGCAACATGGGCGCATTATACCATAGCTACCAAAGGCCCAGCGCCACGCCTAAATAGGCCAAGCTGTTTGTTATTTGTTTGTGACTCCTGTGGGGTGCAAAAGTATGCCGATGTATCCGCCAAATTGGTATAATTAGAGGGGGAGCTGCAACCGTGGGTCGGAAGTAAACCGCCACTGCTCCCTAAAGTCCTATGGCGAAACAGGACTAATGGCGCGCAAACCCACACTGCTTTGCAGTCGCGCCGTTCGTTGTACTCCGTAAAGGGCAAATTTTTAGCTACCGCTGTCCCCCTGTCGTACTGCTACGTATCTTATTACGTATCTTATAAGGAGCGATCGCATGAAAGTATCCCGACAAACTCTTGCGCAGACCGGTGGAATCGGTCGTCTATTCGCCGTCCTAGTCTTGGGTCTGCTGGCCCTGGCCGGCGGAACTTATCCGCACGTGGCCGGCGCTGCTCCCACGGATGCTATTACCGTGACCTCGCCCAACAATACGACCATCGCCGAGTCGGATGATTATGCCACGCAAGTACTTGCCCATCCGTGGGACATGAGTACGCCCGACCAATTCGGCTTTCTGGAATATCTCACCCCGCCCACCGTCAGCAACGGCGTCTGGAGTTCGCAAGTCACACACGCCGGTGGGGCCGGCATCCACTTGCTGGATGAAGGCTTTGCCACCGTCAACTCGTATATCGGCCAGCGGGTGGGGCCGAACTATCCGATTGATAGCCGGCGCTTCACCCATTTGCGCTTCCGGATGTACACCAGCGTAGCCAATCAAGCCGTTGCCTGGTGGTACAATCAGTCAGGGGTGCAGGGCAATAGTCCGATTATTGCCACGCAAGCGGGTTGGCACATTTATGATCTGGATCTAGCAGGTGCATCGGCCGGCGGTCAGTCCTGGGCCTCGCAAAACTGGACCGGGCTGCGCCTGGACGCGCAAATGGTCAACGGTCCCAGCGGCACCAATCTCCAGTTTGACTGGGTACGCCTCACGCCGGCCACAGGGTCGCGCCTGAACATCAGTTGGACGGCTAACGGCAGCAGCCCAGTCAGCCTCTACCTCGACAGCGACACCAACGCCAGCAACGGCCCCGAGTATGCTATTGCCGCCGGCTTGGCCGCGAGCGCCGGGAATTACACCTGGGACACGACGGGCATCGCGCCGGGCACCTACTATGTGCGTGCCGTGCTGGGCAGCGCATCCAGCTACAGCGGCCCGTTAGTAGTCAACGCCGCCCCCGTACTCAACATCACCGCGCCCAGCCCCAGCAGCGGCGAAGATTTCGCGCAGTCCCATCTGGCGAGTCCCTGGACCACGACCAGCCTGTCGCAGTTGCAAGCCTGGTTCAACCTCACCAATATCACCTTTGGCCCCAACTATATGCAGGCCGTCTCACCCGCAATCGCCGGCGGCCACGCCGACCCGGAAGTGTGGTATCTTAATGATGACACCACACACTTAATCGACGCCAGTCGCTACCACTATTTGACCTATCAGATGTATATCCAGGCGCCGAACACTTCAACCGGCGGCCAATATCCGCAGACGAATCTCGGCCCACGTGTCTACTGGTCGCAGCCGGGGACCAATTGGCAACTTGACGAAGCCTATGTGCACTATTACAACCGCTGGGAGCCGGTCGCGCTCGATTTACGAACGGTGATGCTGGCCCCCGGCTACAACGACACCGGCTGGACGGGGCAGGTCCGCACCTTCCGCATTGATCCCTTTGAGGAAGACGGTGGGTTCGGCTCCGGCAGCATACCGGAGTTCTTCCGATTGGGTACGGTGCGCCTAACCGCCGACCCGACGGTAGCGAACGGCGCGGCGACGACGATCAGTTGGCTGCCGAGCAAAAACGCAGGCACTGTAACGTTGCAATATAGCACCAACCCGGCCGGCGGCGGTACTACGTTTGCTACCGTACCACTGGGCCAGGGCGGTTATGTTTGGACAGTCAACTTGCCCGCCGGCCGTTACTGGATCACAGCGACCGCGAATGACGGCCTTAACAGCTTCACTCAGGTGGCCCAGGCCCCGCTCGTTGTCACCGGCATACGGCCCTGCCCGCTCAACTTTAGCGATGTGCCGACCAGCGATGTGTTCTATCCCTATATCTCGGACCTGGCCTGCCGCAACGTCATTGAAGGCTACAGCGACAACACCTTCCGCACCAGTTCGATTGCCACGCGGGCCACATTGGCGAAGTGGGTGGTGCTGGCGCGCGGCTGGGCACTGGATACGACAGGCGGCCCCCATTTCAGCGATGTGGCAACCAATGATCCGTATTATCCCTACATTGAGACGGCCCGCCTGCATAGCGTCCTAAGCGGCTACAACGACGGCACCTTCCGACCCAACAACGAAGTCAGCCGCGGCCAGATGAGCAAGATGATCGTGATTGCGATGGGCTGGACCGTGAACGCACCCACGCAACACTTCTCGGACGTACCGCGCGACTACGTCTTCTACGGTTATGTCGAAACGCTCGTCGCCCATAGCGCGGTGAGCGGCTACAACGACGGCACTTTCCGACCCGGCAACAATCTCACACGCGGCCAACTCTCGAAGGTACTGAGTATCTCAATCAGCAGTCCGTAACCCGACGCTTAGCGCCGGCCGATACCATAAAAGCAAGGCACCCAGCACCCCAAGAGGGATCGCGCAACACTTTTGGGTGCTGGGTGCCTTTCTGGTACCCGGTTTACCGCTGCGCTGTGCTTGCAGCGGCGGTCGGAAATTGCTATACTAAGCCGCCCATACCTCGCTTGCGGCGGCATGGGCCTTTCTGCCCTAGCTCCTTAGCGATGAGGTTTGATCCGACTGATGTCTGTGTTCCCCACCCCTACCACCGCTGATAGCACCGGCGATCCGCTGGTCACGCTGGTCATTCCGGCCTATAACGAAGCGCGACGCCTACCCGACAGCATTCATAAGGTACAAACCTATCTGTCCGCGCAGCCATACGGCTACGAGGTTATTGTGGTGGACGACGGCAGCGTGGACACTACCGCCGCGCTGGCCGAGGAATTAGCAGTTGCCGACCCCCATCTGCGCGTCATCCGTAACGCCCACATGGGCAAGGGCGTGGCGGTTCGCACCGGGATGCTGGCCGGTCGGGGGCAATACATCGTTTACTCCGATGCCGATTTTTCGACCCCCATTGAAGAATGGGACAAGCTACTACCGTGGTTGAAAGACGGCTACGACATCGCCATCGGCTCACGTGAGGGGCAGGGCGCAGTGCGCTATAATGAACCCGGCTATCGCCACTTGATGGGGCGGGTGTTCAACAAAGCGGTCCAGGTGATCGCCTTGCGCCAATTCAACGACACGCAATGCGGCTTCAAAGCCTTCACGCGCGCTGCCAGCGACGATTTATTTCGGTCAGTGCAAATCTACGGCGACAACGCTGCGTTGGTGCAGGGCGCGATGGTTACGGGCTTTGACGTTGAGGTGCTGTATCTGGCCCTCAAACGTCGCTATCGGGTGAAAGAGGTGCCGGTGCGCTGGTATTATGCCAGCGGCAGCAAAGTCAGCCCGGTGCGCGACTCGTTACGCCTATTCCGCGACGTACTGCACGTCCGCTGGAACGATCTGCGCGGGCGCTATTCCCGCCGCCGACTGCCGCCGCGCACTGCGGCCTAGCACCAGTGCGGATCTCATGTGCGGTGTTGCAACGCGTCGTGCAACACCCGACGCCGCACACCGTGGCGCTACATTCGTCCTCGCCCACCGGAGCAGCAAGCAGCGCCGCTACATCTATGCTATTTCACATTTCACGTTGTCGTTGCGTGGTTACCTTGACGGGCACGGGAATTACCTATATAATGCCGCTGAGGGGTCGCTAATAGAGACGGCCCAACGAAAAGACGGAGCGCACGCATGATACCGTTCACCATGTGGGCACAATCCAATAGCATGAGTATGCGCCCTTGTAGTTGCCGGTACAGCACCGGAGGCGACTACAAGGGCGTTTGTGGCGTGCGTGTGAGTGCCACGCAGGGCAGAGGTGAGACCAGGTGCGTCGGCCGTTTGCTCAGGGGAGAGGTGTCTATCCTGCTCTAATGCTGTACCAGGAGCCACCCTCAACGACGACCCCCGCACTCCCCCAGTGTCGGGGTTTTTTGTTGACCTGTTGCCGGGCACCTGCCTGGTCTCTGCTGAGGAGCAACTGCGATGCGTATTCTGGTCACGGAACCGTTAGATGAAGCCGGGCTAACCCTGCTGCGGGCGACCCATGTCGTGGACGTGGCGTTGGGCCTGACTAAGCCCGACCTGCTCGCGCGGCTGGGTGATTATGAGGCGGTGATTACCCGCAGCGGCACCGCCGTGGACGTGCCTTTTCTGGCCGCCGGGCGCAACTTGCGCGTAGTGGGCCGCGCCGGCATTGGCGTGGATAACATAGACATCCCTGCGGCGACAGAACGGCGTATTGCCGTGGTCAACGCACCGAACGGCAATGTGCGCGCCGCCGCCGAACACACCATCGGCATGATCTTCGCCCTGGCCCGCAACATTCCCCAAGCCGACCACTTGCTGCGGGCCGGCGTATGGGGCAAGAATCAATTTATGGGCAGCGAAATCGCCGGCAAGACGTTGGGTATCATCGGATTGGGCAAAGTCGGCACGCAAGTGGCCCGCCGCCTGGGCGCGTTCGATATGGAAGTGTTGGCCTATGACCCCTTTCGCGCCCAGCACGCCGAGGGCGTCACGTTCGTGGCGGCGCTCGATGATCTGCTGGCTCGTGCCGACATCGTGACGCTCCATGTACCGGCTACCTCGATTACCCACAATATGATCGGCGCGGGCGAACTGGCGCGCATGAAGCCCGGCGCGTTTCTGATTAACGTAGCACGTGGGCGCGTGGTGGACGAAACAGCGGTAGTGGATGCCTGCCGCAGCGGGCACCTGGGTGGCGCGGCGCTAGATGCCTTCGCTGTCGAACCGCTCGGCGCGTCGGCCCTGCTCGACCTGCCCAATGTGATCGTCACGCCGCATCTGGGCGGCACCACCCGCGAATCGATGCGTGCCAGCGCGATCGAAGTGGCCGAAGAGACACTGGCCGTGCTCGCCGGACGCGCGCCGCGCAACTGCTGCAACCCCGAAGTGTTGGCGCGGGGCCTATGGCCCGCGCCCGCAGACAAGCTGCTCAACGGCTGGCGCGGCTTCCAAACGGTGTTGTTAGATTGCGACAGCACACTGACCCACATCGAAGGCATAGACGAACTAGCCGCCGGGCGCGACTGCCAAGCCGAAGTTGCCGCGCTAACGGAGCAGGCAATGGCGGGCGATGTGCCGCTGGAGGCGGTCTTTGCCGCACGCTTGGAGTGCATCCGCCCGACCGCTGCCGAAGTGACCGCGTTGGGCGCAGCGTATGCCGCCACGCTGGTCGAAGATGCCGCTCTGGTGATCGGCGCGTTGCACCGGCTGGGCACCGATGTCGCCATCGTCTCCGGCAGCTTCCGCCAAGCGCTGCTGCCGCTGGCCGCACAGTTGGGCCTCTGCGCCTGTAAGGTCCACGCCAACGATCTATTTTTCACGCCTGACGGGGAATACGCCGGCTTCGATAAGACCAACCCGCTCTGCGGTGCGGGGGGCAAAGCCACCGTCGTGCGGGCGATGAGCGGCGGGCCACAAGGCGTGCTGCTGGCCGGCGACGGCGCGACCGATGCCGAAGCCCGCCACGCTGCCGAACTGTTTGTCGGCCTGGGCGGCGTGCGCGGCCATGCGGCGGTGCGGCGCAGCGCCGATGTTTATATCAAGTGTGAGAGCCTGGCGCCGCTGCTGGTGCTAGCCGCCGGGCGCGCCGGTTGCGAACGCCTGCTGGCCTACCCGGAGTACCGCGATGTGGTGATCAAAGGGCTGGGCTTGCTGGTGCGCGGCGGCTGTGTGGAATGGAAAGACGAATATGCGGCGTTCGGCCTCAAGGTCCGCCGCTACTGCTTGGAAGGGAATTAACGATGACAGCACAGACATCCGCGCAGCAAAGCGCGCCGCTAGTGGGCGGGCCGCAACCCGCAAGTCATAATTCGCCGGCTGTAGTGGACCAACTTCGCCTGCCCGGCCCTACGCCGGTGCCCGACATGGTGCGGGCGGCGGGCGCGCGCCAGATGATCAGCCACCGCGGCGCGGAGTTCCACGACCTGCTGCGCGATGTGACCCAACGGCTGCAAGGCTTCTACCAAACGGCAAACACGGTGTTGGTCTTTGCGGCTAGCGGCACGGGCGGGCTGGAAGCGGCTATCGCTAACTGCTTCTCACCGGGCGACCGGGTGCTCGCGCTGAGTTGCGGCCATTTCGGCGACCGCTTCGCGGACCTCGCCGCCGCTTACGGCCTGGATGTGGTGCGCCTGCGCTTCGAATGGGGGCAGGCGGTGGACCCCAATGCGGTGCGCCAAGCGCTTACCGATCATGTGAACGTGCGCGGCGTGTTGCTCACCCACAATGAAACCTCAACCGGTGTGCAAAACCCAGTGCCGGCCATCGGCGCGCTGACCCGCGAACATGATCTGCTGTTGCTGGTAGACAGCGTTTCGGGGCTGGGGGCGGCGGACCTGCGTTGTGACGAGTGGGGCGTGGATGTGGCGGTCACGGCTTCGCAAAAAGCCTGGATGACTCCGCCGGGGCTGACGATGCTCTCGGTCAGCCCGCGCGCCTGGGCCGCTTATGCCGAGGCTCGCCTGCCGCGCTACTACTTCGATTTCGGTGCGGCGCGCAAATATCTGGATAACTGGGAAACGCCCGCCACGCCCGCAGTGTCCCTGCTGTTCCAGTTGCAAGCGGCATTGCAGTTGATGGACGAAGAGGGTCGCGTCGCAGTGTTCGCCCGCCACACAGCGGTGCGCGATCATTTGCGAGCGGGGGTACGTGCCTTGGGCCTTGACCTACTGGCCGATGATACGGTAGCCTCGCGGACGGTCACTGCCGTCAAGGTTCCCGATGCCCGCCGCGTGTTGGCCGAGCTGCGCGCCCAAGGCGTGGAGCTGGCCGGCGGGCTGGGGCCCCTAGAAGGCCACCTGCTCCGTATCGGCCACATGGGCTGGGTCACACAAGACGACACGGCGCAGGTGTTGGAGCAGCTAGGCGCGGTATTGGCGAAATAAGTTGGACAGCGCAAGGCTGTATTGGTACAATAACGCTATGTCCAACCTTGAGACTGTCACCGCCGCCCCACTCGCACCGCTAGCCGCCGGCCCGGCGCAAGCGATCCGGCACAGGCCGCCCAGCGAACGGCAGGGGGCGTGGATTGTAGCGCGGCGCGAGATAGTGGATCTGCTCAGTGATTGGCGCATCCTGGGACCGGCGATGCTGCTGGTAGTGGTCTTTCCGATCCTACTGGTGATTATGTCGGCGCAGGGGCGCGGATTGCTGGCGCGACGCTACCCCAGTTTCTCTTTCGAGAGCCTGGTGCCGTTCGCGATGATGTTGATCGGCTTCCTGCCGGTGTCGTTTTCGCTGATGGTGGCGCTGGAGAGCTTTGCCGGCGAGCGTGAGCGCAACACGCTGGAAGCCTTGCTCGCCACGCCGCTGGGCGACCGCGCGCTCTACCTGGGCAAGCTGCTCGCCTCGCTGATCCCACCGCTGGTGGGCAGCTATCTCAGCATGGGCCTGTACATGGGCGGCACAATGATCACTATCGGCTACCGGCCCGACTGGGACCTGGTCGGCGCGCTAGGGTTACTCAATCTCGCACAGGCCGGCATTATGGTGTCCAGCGCGCTGATTGTGTCGAGCCATACCACCAGTGTGCGGGCCGCCAACCTGCTGGCGGCGTTTATCATCCTACCGATGAGCGTACTGATCCAGCTCAACAACGCGCTGATCTTGTGGGGTGGCGCGCAGGCGCTGGGCTGGATCGCGTTGGGCCTGGGCGTGTTCGCGCTGCTGCTGATCCGCATGGGCGTGCGCCTGTTCAACCGCGAACAGATCCTGGCCCGCGAGATGGACGACCTGCGGCCCCAGCACCTAGCGGCCACCTTTGGGTTGCTCTGGCGGTTGCCGCCGCGCCAGGCGCTGGCCTTCCGCCTACCCGGCGCGGATCTGACCCCGGCGCGCCCGTTGTCGCTGGGACGCCTCTACCGGCGCGACATCCCGACCCTGCTGCGACTGCGCGGCCCCGAACTGGTGTTGGTAGGGGTAGCGCTGCTCGTCGCACTGCTGTTGGGCGCCGGCCTAGCCCACAGTGTTCATCTGGATCTGCTCGGCGCAGCGAACCGCTTGCCGCTGGGCAGCGCATTGGGCGGCCGGCTCCAGGCCGGCTCCGGCAGCGACGCGGGCTTGCCCGCCGACCTGTTAGCTAGTGTGCCCGGCGTGTTGCTGCGCGTGCTGCTTCTCAGCGTGCTGCTGATCGCGCTGGCGGTAATTAGCTTCGGCACCCTGCCGCTGTTGATCATGATGTTGCCGGCGGCCGGGGTGGGCTTTGTGCTAGGTCAATTGGCGACGGCGGGCACCGCGCCGGCGGCGCTGGGCGTGCTGCTGCTCACACCACCCATCCTGTTGCCTGCGCTGGCGGTGATTCTGCTGACGGCGTTTGCCGTGCGCTTCGGCCTGATCGTCGCCAATCCGCCGGCGAGCTTCAGCCTGGGCGATAGCTTGCTATTGGCATTAGTCGAATATTGCAAGATTCTGGCGCTGGTTGTGCCGCTAATGCTGCTCGGCCAGATCACGCAGGTCGTGTTGCTGGCTCTGGCGCGGGGGCTGTTCACACCCTGATGGACAGCTTGACCGCGACGTTGGGCCTAGTGCCGCGCGACTCGGTGGTGCTGGTCGGCGCGGGCGACATGAGCAGCGTGGTACGCCGCTTGGTGCTCGAACTGCGTGCTCTGGACCGCCGCGTGATCAGCACGGCTACCGTGCCGACCCGTCCGCTCACCGGCGTGCCGGACCATCCCTTCCTGATCGAAGCCGATCCCGTCGCCCGCTTAGCACGCTTGCCTGCGCTACTGGGCCAGGCGGGCCATGTGCGCGTAGCTGCCGAAACATTACGCGCCGATAAGATTCGCGGGCTGGATCCGGCGGAAGTCGCGCCGTTGCGGGCGCTGCCGGGGCTGGATCACCTGCTAGTGGAAGCCGATGGGGCACGCCACCGGGCACTCAAAGCCCCGGCCGCGCATGAGCCGGCCTTGCCGCCCAATCCCGGTGTGGTGCTGATCTGTGCCGGCTTGGCGGCCCTCGGTGCGCCGCTGGATGAAGCGCATATTCACCGGCCGGAAGCGGTGCAAGCACTGACCGGCCTGTCCCCTGGCGTGCCGCTCACTGTTGCCGCCGTCGCTGCCGTGCTGACTCACCCGGCGGGCGGTTTGCAGGGCATCCCCGCCGATGCTCGCGCCTGGATGATCCTCACCGGCCTGGAGCGATCTAGCGCCCGGCCTGCTGGAGAACTCGCAGTGGCCGTCTTGCTGGGCGCGCCACACTTACACGGCGTGATCCTGCTGTCCAGCGCCCCAGCAGCGGGTGCCCGTGCGTCGTTTGTGGTGGTGCGCGCCTAGCGCAATCCTGGTTCCGCACGCACGTTGCCCGTTGCCCGCCACACAGCCTGCACCGCCCCCCAGACAGCAGCCACATCCACACTGGTATGGAACGACACAGCGGCCAGCGTGGTCGCCAGTGCGGCCAGATCCACGCCCATTGCCGTGCCGCCGACAGCGCGACTGGGGCCACCGGGATCCCAGGGCCCATAGCGGCGCGGGTCCGACGGGCCGAAGACCGCCACGACGGGGGTACCGACTGCGACGGCCAAGTGCAGCGCGCCGGTGTCAGGGCCGAGAAACAGCCGGCATTGGCCGATCCCTGCTGCCAGCGCGCCCCAATCCAGCCGCCCCACCGCATCGCGCACCCGATCCTGCACCGCTGCCGGCAACGCCGCGCGGATCGTATCAGCAGCGGCGCGATCATCCGCACCCGGTCCACCGAGCAAGACGACGTGGGCACGAGGATAGGCGAGCAGCAGCCGGGTCAGCACGGCGGCCCAGCGGTCAGGTGCCCAGCGTTTGGCCGCCAGGTGCATCCCCGGATTGCTGCCGCCGCCGATGTGCAGCGCGACTAGGGAATCGGTGCCGGGGTGCAGACCCAACTCCGTCAGCAGTGCGACGGCGGCGGCGGTATCGGCGGCGGTGGGGTAGAACTCCATGCGGGTGGCGGGGTCCACCGGCACGCCTAGCGCCCGCACCACAGCGAGATACCACTCTACCTCATGGCGCGCTACAGCCGGGGGACAAGACACGCGATGAGTAAGCGCGAAACCACGGCCGGCGCTGTCGAGGCCGGCCCGCACGCGTGCTCCCGTCAGCCAAGCCAGCAGGCCCAGCAACGGCGAACGGTCCAACACCAGCACCGCGTCGGGCCGCAACGCCCGCAACTGCCGCGCCAGCGCCAAGTACGCCCGCCATGTCTGCCGGATCGATGCCAGGCCCACCGGATCGCTATCCACCAACCCAGCCAGCCGTGGGTTGCCGACCACGGCCGGCCGCGACCACGCCCCCACCACTAGCCGGATCTCTGCTGCTGGATAAGCCCGTGCCAACGCCGCCGGCACCGTTGTCGCCATCACTACATCGCCCAAGCAGCAGGGCTTGATCACCAGGATGCGGCGGGGGTTGCGTAGGCGGCGTGGGGCGCGCGCACGACTCGGCGCAAACAGCAAGGTGAGCGCGGCGTAGATCCCGCCGAAAAACCGGCTCACGGCCAAGTGGCCTGCTGCAACACTACCCGATAGCCGTCGGGATCGGCAAAGGTCCGGCCGCGCACATCCCAGTAGGGATTGGCAGAAGGCACCGGGGCGTAGCCGACGGCCTCCATCCGATCCACCGCCTGCTGCCACGCCACCGCATTGGGCAGGTAGAAGACCAGCAAGTTTTCGGCGGTCGGCGCACGCCCGGCGTTGTGCCCATGCCGGCGAGTAAACTCCAGGTGATAAGGGCCGTCCGGCGCGCCGAGCAGCACCCCATCAAAGCCCGCGTGGTCCGTGAACGATCCCAGCACCGTCAGGCCCAGCCCGTCGCGGTAGAAGCGTGTGATCGCCGCGAGATCGTCACTAGGCCGAGCCACGCGCAGATGCGGAATGACGTTAGGCTGCTCAGTCATCATTCGGCAGGGCTGGCGCCGGCGGCCATCATGATCAGAATGTCGCCCGCGCAAGCCACTTCGCCGTTCACCGTGGCCTGCACGCTTGCCTGGCAAATGGGCACCCGCAAGCGCGTGATGGTCACTTCCAGGCGCAGGGTGTCGCCAGGCACCACCTGGCGCTTGAAGCGGATCTTGTCAATGCCGGCGAAAAAGCCCAGCAAGCCCTTGTTTTCGGGCACGCTAAGGGCGACAATGCCCGCCACTTGGGCCAACGCTTCGACCATCAGCACGCCAGGCATCAGTGGGTAATCGGGGAAATGGCCGGGGAAGAACCATTCGTTGGCCGTCACATTCTTGATGCCCACGCCGCTTTTGCCCGGATCCAGCGCCACCATGCGGTCCACCAGCAAAAACGGGTAGCGATGCGGCAGGAGCTTCTGGATCTCCACGTTCGTCATTATGGTCGTTTCGTCAGCCATGCGTTACTCCTTCTGCGGGGTTAGGGGCCGGGGTCAGCGGTCCGGGCTAGGGGGTGAGTGGGGCGAACAGGTCGATCAGGTTGCCGTCGGGGTCCAGGACGACCGCGTAGCGCTGCCCCCAAAAGGCATCTCAGGGTTCCTTGTGGCCGCTATAGCCGCTCGCTACGATCTGTCCGTAGGTTGCGTCCACGGCGGCGGGGCTGTCGCACTTGAAGGCCAGGCCCATGCGGTGCCCGGTCGGTTCCACCCAGTTGGGGTCAATGCCTTTGACCATTTCCTGGCTGTTCCAGGAAATTCGGTAGCCGTTCGGCGTGATGACTTCGACATACGGTTCCCCCGCACTATCAGCCGGTATGTCCAGCCCCAGCAGCCGGTAGAAAGCGAGGGCCGCCGCCATATCACGCACGGTGATGCCGATCATATCAGGTTGAATTGCCATGTTGTCTCAATCTCCCTTCATAATCCCAATCACGTTTCACGTTTCACGTCCGCCGGCGCTGTGCCGCCTTCCGCAATCAATAGTCGCCGCGCGGCCAAACCGAGGGCCAAGCAGAGCCAGAGCAAGGCGGCCAAGTGGCTCTGTTCGGTATTGAAGTAATAGTGGTCGGCCACCCCTACTACCAGCGCGCCCGCCACAGCGGCAGCGCTGCCCAGCAGAGCCGCGTCGAGCGGGGCCGCCGCGTCGGGCAAGGGACGGCGGCGCAACCACGGCGCGAGCAGCACGAAAAACGCGCCCATCTGCATTGCAAACGCGGCCAACCCGAACAGGCCGGTACGCTCAGCCAACGTCAGATAGATACTAGACACGCCGGTGGTTAGGTCGAGTTCGCCGGCCGCGCCGAAGCCCACCCCAAAGGCGGGGTAGCGTGCGATAATCACGCCGGCGTTCTGGAACTCCGCCACGCGCATCAGTTGCGCTTGGTCGCGCAGTTGCACGCCGGAGACGAAGCGGTCCAAGTACTTGCCGCCCAGCCCCGAAGCCAAGACCAGCAGCCCCGCTACTACCAGCGCCACCGCGAAGCGCCGGTAGCGCAGCACACCCACGAACAGCGCCGCCGCCCCTGCCCCCGCCCAGGCCGCGCGCGACTGGGTGAGCAGCAGAGCCAGCCCTTCGGCGCCCAGGATGCCGACCAGCAGCGGGCGCGGCAGGCACGGCCGGCGGCCCAGCGCCTGTGCCAGTGTGAGGGCAAACAGCACGGCCAGCAGGCCGCCGAAGCTGTTGGGGTCCACCGAGGTGCCGATGGTACGCTCCTGACCCAGGCCCGGCCCGTCTTCCACGAAGCGCAGGATGCGGTCGGTCGGGTAGCCGATGCGGCTCAAGGCGCGCAACAGGCGCTCGGCGGTCGGTTGCGGCAAGCGCCACAGCACCAGGCCCACGGTCGCCGCCACGCCGCCGGCCAGGGTCAGCACGCGCAACAACGCGGTGAGCTCCGCTGGGGTCCGTAGCACCTGTCCGGCACTGAAAAACAGGCTGATCGCCAGCAACAATTTGACAAAGTTATGGATAACCGACACATCATGGTCGCGGCTCAGGCCCAGCACAAAGGCGAAGCCCATCATGCCCATGAACAGCAGCACCAGCCCGTCCAGCGGCGTGCGGGCCGGCCCGCGCCAGATGGGGTCGGCGGCGCGGACTCCGGCAAATAGACTCGTGGCGGTCAGCAACAGCAAGGCGATTTCGAGGAAAGTGGGCGTAAGGCCGATCTTGACCGGCAGGGTACCGAACGGCAAGAGCAGGATCACCGCCGCCGTCAGCCAGAGATTGGCCTGCGGGCGGGTCAGCAGCCAGGGTAGCGGCACTAGCGCGGCCAACACGGCAAACGGGATCAGCGGGTTGCCCGCAGCCAGCGCCACGCCGCCCAGCGCACCGAGCGTCAGCGCGCCCATGCCCAGCGCCGCGTTGCGCACGCCCGGCCTATCGCTAAGGTGTTGGAGCGCTGTTGCCACCGGCTAGATCCAGCGCCGCCACTTGAAGTAGGCCAGCATCCCCACTGCAATCACCGCCATCACCGCCAGCGTGAGGGCAAAGCCCGTAAGATCCTTGCTCAGGAGCAGGGCGTTAGCGTTCAGGCTGTACAGCGCCGCCACCAGGAGCAGCGGGAGCATAACCGCTGTGATCATGGTCAGCAAGCGCACTGTGCTGTTGATGCGCGTGTTGGTCAGCGAGTCGTTCGTGTCGCTTAAGCCCTCGATCACATCGCGGTGGTCTTCCAGAGTGTCCCAGATTTTGCTCAGGTGGTCGTTCAGGTCGCTGAAATACTCATCCATGCCCATGCCCAGCAGCGGAGCCAGCGCGTTCGCCCGCCGCTCCAAGCTTGCCATCACGGCGATTTGCGGTTTGACGATGCGGCGAAAAGCAATAATATCACGCCGAATGAGCGAGATTTCGTAGACTGTCCGGCGCACATTATCACCAAAGATCAGGTCTTCCACCTGCTCAATGTTCGTATCGATCTTGTTCAGCGGCGCAAAGCAGTAGTCCACCAGTCGGTCAATGATACGGTAGAACAGGTAGCCCGGCGAACGGCCTACGGCCCGCGCGCGCAACTCCGGGTCGTCGAGGCATTGCTGGAACAGGCGCAACAGCGGGCGCAGGTGGCCGGCATGGCTGGTGATCAGATAATCTTTGCCGACAAAAATATCCACTTCGCTGGAGGTAGTCAGACGAGTGATTTTATTGTAGACCGGCCAGTGCAGAACCACAAAAATGTAATCGTCGCGCTCATCCAGCTTGGGGCGCTGGATTTTGCTCATTACGTCTTCGAGATGCAGCGGGTGAAAATGATACGTCCGCCGCAGCCAGTCCAACTCCGCCCGACCGGGGCGCTGGATATCGATCCAGTGCAAGCCGTTCGCTTCCACCGTGCGGATATTCAGCACCGCCGGCCGCTGAGGAGTCCCGCTGCCCTCGGCCGGCGGCGCCGGCGCGGCACCCGGCGGTGGCCCGCTCGCAGCCGGCGCGGCTTTTTCAGCTTTGGTCTGCACAGCGGCGATCCTTTCGGTAGCAGGGGGCGGGCAGCAATTGTGGTCAGCCTGCCTATTATACCCCTCGCCTGGGGGTGCCGGCAAGCAGTTCAGACAAGGCGAACCTCCTGTGCTATAATAGCCTGACATAGTACAGCGCAAGGGAGCAGAAACGATGCAGCGCAGAGCAGATAACGCCGTGTGGCGACAAGCCGTCATCGAATTAGAGCCACTAGAACACGTCGCGCCTGCTGGACAAGGACCAGCCAAAACCCTGGTCGGCACAGCGCAGATCGAATGTGCCGATGCCGCTACGCGCTATGCAACGTGGCCGGCCCCAACCGTGATCCTGTCAGACGGCGCGTATGGCGTGGGCGGCTTTCCCGGTGATCCGCCCACGCCGGACGGCTTAACGGCGTGGTATGCGCCCCACGTAGCGGCCTGGGATCGCTATGCGTTGCCGGAGACAACCCTGTGGTTTTGGGGAACAGAGATCGGTTGGGCGACCGTGCATCCGCTGCTGGCCGAACATGGTTGGGAGTACCGGGCGTTACACATCTGGAACAAGGGCATCGCCCATGTCGCCGGCAATGTCAACAGCAAGACCATTCGCCGCTTCCCCATTGTCAGCGAAGTCTGCGCCCAATATGTGCGTGTGGTTCGCTTGCCGACCGGCGACGGGCAACAGTTGCCGATGCAGCAATGGCTGCGCCATGAATGGCTACGGGCGGGGTTGGCCCTCAGCAAAACAAACGAAGCCTGCGGAGTGAAAAACGCTGCCACGCGCAAATATTTTACCCAGGATCATCTGTGGTACTTTCCACCGCCCGCCATGATGGAACACCTCGCGGCCTATGCCAACACCCACGGCCGACCCGACGGGCGGCCCTATTTTGCGCTTGACGGGCAGGCTCCGGTCACGGCGGCGGCCTGGGCACGGCTGCGTGCCAAGTGGAATCATACCCACGGCCTGACCAATGTCTGGACGGAACCGGCGGTGCGCGGCGCAGAACGGCTAAAAGACGACGACGCAAAATGTCTGCACGGCAATCAGAAACCCCTGCGGCTGATTGAACGGTGCCTGTTCGCAACGAGCGACCCTGGCGATGTGATCTGGGAGCCGTTCGGCGGGCTTTGTTCGGGCGCGGTGGTCGCGTTACAGACCGGACGACGCTGCTACAGCGCCGAAATTCAACCTAACTACTATCGGCTGGCGCAAGCCCGCCTAGCCGAAGCGGGGCAGGAGCTACACACCGATGTCGCCTCCTGACGAACCCGCCGCGTCTCCACCCGTCGCGCCGCGAGTGACGGTCCCAGCGGAGGATTGGCCGCACGCCGGGCTGGTCAAGGCCGTCCGCGAAACGCTATTTGCCTTGCCTTCGTTCTTCAAGTCCGATCTGGTGATCTCCGGGGTGCTGGCGACGGATCTGTTTACGTTTAATGCGTCGTTGGGTGCGACCATCGAAGTGCAGGTTGTCGCAGCATTAAACGCGTTACGCCAGACCTGGGATCCACAGGAGAAATATCGGCTTTACAGTTTTGTGCGCCAAGCGCAACGGTTTCCCGATGTCATCTTACGCACGGCCACCCCAGGACTGGAACCGGTGCTGTTGGGTATTGAACTGAAAGGCTGGTACGTGCTTGCCAGAGAACGGGAGCCGAGTTTTCGCTATCGGGTGACACCGGCGGTTTGTGCGCCCGCTGATTTGTTGGTCGTCTATCCATGGGCGCTCTCCAACGTCATTTCCGGCTCGCCACGCCTGTTTGCGCCGTATGTCGTCAGTGCCCGCTCTGCGGCCGAATATCGCAACTGGCACTGGCAGCACGCAAAAGAAGGGGTAACTCCCGGCGAAATCGAACTGTCGCGGGTGGATCATTACTATCCGGTGAAAAGCGATAAAATCTCTGATGTGGCGAAACACGACAGCGGCGGCAATTTTGGGCGCTTTGCCCGTACCGGCTTAATGGCTGAATACAGCAAAATGCTCTTCCGCGAGACATTGGCCGGTATCGAGTTAGATTCTTGGCAAAAGTTCCTCAGTCGCTTCAGTAGCGGTCCTGCGGATACGTAATCGGCTCAGATGCCCACTTCCCCCACCCGCCGGTGCGTCCGCACGCCCCAGCCTAACACGAGCAGATCGGTGCCGTAGACGGCCAGCATGGTGACGACACCGAGGGTGGGCGCGGCGGGATGGGGCAGGGGGAAGGGCCAGAGGATGCCCAGGCCCAGCACCGCCGCCATGACGGCCAGATCGAGCAGGCCGGCGCGTTGCACGAGGCGCGTCTGGTGGCGGGCGATCAGCTTGCCGCGCAGCAGGGCGTTCGCGGTGAACACGACCGGCACCGGCACCAGCAAGAGCAGCGTCGCCAGGGCCGTCGCACGCAGATCGGGCGCGGCTTGGTAGAGCGTGTCGAGAATCCAGCCCGCGATCGGGGTCAACACCATGACGGCAACCAGCGCCGACAGCGCCGCGCCCAAGCCGAGGATCATGCGGTCGCCACGAGCGCGCCAGGCCGCGCTGGGATGGACATCCCAGGCAATCGCCACTTGGCCGAGCGTCAGCGTCGCACCGTTAATCAAGAACAGTAGCCCCCAGGCCACGCCCCAAGCCGCCAGCGCGGACGCCGCGCCCACGCCCGCCGCTGCGGCCAGCCCTGCGCTCAAGATCGGGCGACCCAGCGTGCTGAGGATCGACGTGCCGGCCAGCGGCCAGTAGAAGCGCCACAGCGCCCGCGCCGTGAGCGGTTGCCCGTTCGGCGGCTGCGCCGGTAGATCGGCTAGCAAGCGCCCGGCGGAAACGTGCGTATAAGCCGACTCGGCGCTCACGCTCACCAGCATCGCCAGCGCCCCCAATGCCGGGCTAGAGATGACGCCGCCGAGCAGCGGCACCAGCAGCCCTAGCGTGCCCAGCAAAGCAACAATACGCACGGTTGCGCCCGCGCCGACAGCGCGCGAATGGCCGCGCCGGATCAGTGCGCCCTGGTGCAGCCGCCGCCAGCCAATGGGTACGGGCCACAGCAAGAATACCGCGAGCGCCGGCCGGGCGGCAGCGGCCAACGCCGCCGGGATGCCCATCACGCCTTCGACTAGCGCCGGATAAAGCGGCGAAAAGACCACTGCCGCACCAATCGCCCCCATCACCAACGCCAGCGCGATATAGAAACGGCGCAGCAGCGCCAGCGCCTGCCGGCTGGTCGCCAGTGTCGTGCCGGTCTCGATCATCATAATGTGCGGCGCTTCGTAGAGCATCGCCAGCGAAAAGGCGACCACGAAGGCTGCCAGCGACTCTTGCGCGCGTGCTTGGCGCGCCAGCACCGCATTGACAATCGGGGTGTCGGTGGTCATCATTAGCCCGGTAAACACCAGCGGCCCCAGGAAGAGCCCCAGTTCGCGGTAGCGCGGCGCGGCCACGGCCGGCGGGTACGTGCCGCCGAGTACCGGCGGTCCTACTTCGGAGGCGGGCAGGGCGACGGCTAAGGTTTGCCGATTGCTGCGGCGAATATTCAACGCGGTTTCTCCTTGCTTGGGCGTGATACTACGGCAACTTCTGATTATACCATGATCAGACCGTGATTCCTTGCCGGAATCACGTAACTTTCCAGCAGCGATAGCGTATAAAGGGGTGTATAATAGCGGGGGTCGGGATGAGCCGGCCGCAGACCCTTACGCTAGTTAGGAGAGAGCAGCAGGATGATTGGACAAGGCAAGCTAATCGGCGGCATCTTGATTGCGGCGGGGGTGGTGTTGGCCGCCATCATCCTCATGTACGGCGTCGCCAATACGGGACCGGGCGGCACGTTGGATCGCGGCAGCATGGGCCTGGTCGGTGCCTGCGCCCTGGTAGTCGGTGCAGTGATCGTCGGAGCCGGCGTGTTTTTTTACGTCAACGGACAAAGCGAGACGCGCAGCTATGCCGAGGTGGAGCGCGAAAAAACCGTCCTCAACGCCGTGCAGACGCAAGGCGAAGTCAAGCTCGCCAACTTGGCTGTCGAGATGAACGCCACGATCGATCAGCTGCGCAAATATATCTACGACCTGGTGGGCAAAGGCTTGTTCACCGGCTATATTGACTGGCGTGGCGGGCGTCTGATTTCGCAAGATGCCGCGTCACTCGCCAAGACGATCCAGGATACCGGTAAGTGTCCCAACTGTGGGGCAGCCCTTAGCCTGGCCGGCAAAGGGCTGGTCAAATGTGAGTATTGCGGGGCCGAGTTCTTCCTCAGCCCCAACGCAGGCAGTGGCCCAGCGCCCGTTGCGCCCGCCGCGCCTCCCCCTCCCGCCCGATGAGCGAGTGTACCGTTGCCGGCGCGCCCCCCGTGGCCCGCCCCGGAAGGAATCGGCTTATGATGCTGCGACGGTTAGTCCGCCGCACTCCCGGTGGGCCGTTGCCGCTGTGGGGTTTACTCCTGCTAGGACTGTTGGCGGCGCTGATGGTGCCGGCGCGCACTCAGGCCCAAAGCGCGCAGGTGCAAAACTGGGATCAGTTGGCGGTCACGGTGCAGATCCAGCCCGACTCCACGTTTGTCGTCACCGAGCGACAGGACTATGTCTTCGCGCAAGGCCAATTTCATGGCGGCTTCCGTGACATTGAGACGGGCAAGCTGGACGCGATCCGCGATGTGTGGGTGAGCGAAGAAGGAACGGGCGGCAACGTGCAAGCCTACCGCCCGGATAATAGCCCGATTGACCTCGCGAACGGCGTATTCGGCCCGGCGCGCACTTTCCAGGCGCTGAACAATTCCGGTAGTGTCCGCATCATCTGGTTCTACGGCATCCTGAACGCCCCGGCGCGCAAGACGATGATCGTCCAGTATACGGTGGTCGGCGGGTTGCGCTTCTATCCCGACGGCGATCAATTCTACTGGCAACCGTTCCTGCCCAAGCGTGATGCCGGGCGTATCCAGCGCCCTAGCATCACGGTGCAGCTGCCGCCGGCCGTGAATCTGAGCGATCCGGCGGTGCGGATCGGCACCTATCCCGACGGCATTGCAAGTGTGCAAACCGCGCCGCAGCAAGCGGTCTTCACCATCAACCGCCCGCTTGAACCGGGCGATAACCCCGAAGTCCGCATCCAGTGGCCGCACGGCCTGATTGCGGGGCAAGCGGCGGCGTGGCAGCAGCAGCAGGATTCTAGCGCCGCGTTTATCAACCAATGGGGACCGATCACTACGCTGGGCGTGGGCAGTCTGAGCGTGCTGGCGCTGATCGGCGGGGTACTGTTCTGGGTCCGACGCTGGTACACGCAGGGCCGCGATCCGGTGGCAGGCCCGGTAGCTGCCTATTTGAATGATCCTCCGTCGCAGTTGCCGGCGGGCTTAGTCGGGCCACTGCTCAACGAACGCGCGCAGGTGCGCGACGTGATTGCCACGCTGCTGGATCTGGGCCGCAAAGGCGACGTGCGGATCGAAGAGGTACGCGACTCTAATACTAGCGGGAGCGACTTCCAGTACACCCTGCTCAAACGCGACACCTCGTTCGCTTTTGAGGCGCAACTACTTGATGCGTTGTTCAGCGGACGTGAGACGGTGCGCCTGTCGGAGTTGAAAAACACCCTGTACAGCAAATTGCCGCCTATCTACGACGCGATGACCGCCGAACTGGTGCGGAGTGGGCTGTTCCCGGAAGACCCCGCCAAAGCACGCGGGCGTAGTCGGGGCTGTGCGCTGGTCTGGCTACTGCTGGCGGTCATAACCGGCGCCGGCGCATTTGCCGGCTTGGCACTGAGTTCGGCTTTCTTCCTGCTGCCGTTCGCCTTCGGCATTCCGGCACTGGTTGGCTTGGGGCTGTCCGGCGCAATGCCCCGCCGCAGCATGGCAGGGGCGGAGGAAAAGGCGCGCTGGGAGGCATTTGGCCGCTATCTGGCCGATTTGCAACGCTTCGGCAATCTGAGCCAGGCCGCGCAGCGCTTCGGCGACTTCCTGCCGTATGCCGTGGCGTTGGGCTTGGATCAGAAATATGTGGCACAATTCAACAACGTGGAAGGGCAAGGCATCACCATCGCCGGCCCAACCTACTACTATCCATGGGGCTGGAACAGCTACGGAGGCTACGGCAACACCCGCAGCCTGGATCCCGGATCGGCGGGCGGCCTGCAACCGGATCGCGGCGGGCAGGGATCCAGTGGTCCCGGCGGGATTGGCGGCATCAACACCGGCATCACCGGCGGCATCGCAGCGCTGAACGCCGGATTGACCGGCATGATCAACGAAGCCGGCAGCGTCTTCGTCAGCCAACCGGCTCCCGCGCCCAGTAGCGGCAGTGGAGGCTGGAGCGGCGGGGGCGATGGGGGCGGTGGAGGGGGCGGCGGGGGCGGCGGTGGGTCGTTCTGAGTTCTGAGAGCTGAATTACGGCAGAGCCCAATAGGCGGAGATCAACAGCCAAAACTCAGAACGCAAAACTCGCATAGCGCGCCGTGCTATAATGGAACGGTCAGCCGGTTTCGCCCGGCTCCGGCCCGGTGAGCAAGTAGGGATGGACCGAGAGGGTTCACTAAAGGAGACTGCAATGACGAATGTGCCGGATTACCGCGGACGCATCGAGGGGAACAAACCGCAGGATTTTTTTCACCAACTCGCTAATAAGATTCCCGGTTATATGGGCTACCAGGACAAGGAGCGCCGGCGCGAAGCCGACAAAGAGCTACGGATGTTTCTGGCGCGGCGCTTCCGCGAGCAGCACAACGAACTGATGCGTGTGCAACAGCAGATCGCCCGCAGCCGACATCTTGAGCAAATTGCCGAGGTCGATCGCTTGGGCGGCGTGCTACAACGCTTTATTGATAAGTTGGAAACCGCCACCCAGGGCTATGCCGGCCTGTATGATGCGGTCACGATTCAGGAAGCCGAGCTGGATCAGCTCTACACCTTTGATGCCGCCCTCACCAGCCAGTTGCAAGGGGTGACAGACGCGATCCAGGCGGTGAGCAAAGCCGCAGGACAAGGCAGCGGCGCTGCCCCCGCCGCCCCGCCCGCTGCCGCACCCGACCTAGCCGGCGCGTTGAGTCGGCTGAGCGGGGTGCTAGACGACCTCCTGCGGACTTGGAACGGACGCAACGAAGTGATCATGTCGGGGCGCCCATTGCCCGCAGCCGAATTCGACCACTTCCGGGCGGCGGCGAGTGCTCCCAGCGGCACCGTGGCGGGCGGGCAACCCGGTGCGCCCATGCCGACCGGGGGCTACCCTGCACCCCCCGCCGCCACACCGGGCAGCGGTCCGCCGACTGGAGGCGGGCAGCCGTATACCCCGACCGGCCCGGCTCCCGCAGGCGGGCAACCCCATAGCTCAACCGCTCCTGCACCGCAGGGTGGGCAGCCGTATACCCCGGCCGGCGGGCAATCGCATAGCGCGACCGCTCCCGCGCCGCAGGGTGGGCAGCCGTATACCCCCACCGGCCCAGCCCCGGCCGGCGGGCAACCGCATAGCCCCACGATGGGTGGGGGTTCGACCGGTAGCGTGAGCGAACAGGCAACCGGTAAGCTGCCCCAACCGGGCCTGAGTGGTGCAGCGGCTGCCGACGCAGCGCCGTCCGGCGCAACGCACCACTTGGACCCTCTGACCCACATGGACCCGGCCAGTGATGTAACCGGCGGACCGACCGGCGGACCGACCGGCGGCGCAGGCACCTGATCGCCTTAGTGCAGCCTGTGAAAGGAGCATCCGCCATGATTGACGACTCGCGTCCCTCGCCTGGCGGCGAAGAGCAACCCCTGCCCGTCTCGCTGCCCTACGGCGGCGCGGTGCGGACCGACGTCCCGGATGCCGATGACGATCATAGTAACGATACACTGGGCCATGTCGAGCCGGGAGCAGGCGTGACCGACATTCACGGGCAACCGTTGGCCGGCTCCGCCCACGGCGGCGCAACGAGTGAACCGTAAAACGTAAAACGTAAAACGTAAACAGCCGGAACTCTGCGTGATACGTGATGCGTGATGCGTATTAAGGATAAGCTGGGTTAAATATACAACTTACGTTTTACGCAGTAGAGGAGAGCAAAAGACCATGGCAATGCTGGATGTAGTAGAGTTTTTAGATCCGCGCGGCGACCAGTTAGTACACCGTGAACCGCAGGCGGGGTCGGGCGACTTCAAGATGGGGTCGCAAGTGATCGTGCGCGAGAGCCAGGTAGCGGTGTTCTTCCGCGACGGCAAGGCGCTAGACGTGCTGGGACCGGGCCGCCATACGATCAGCACGCAAAACATCCCAGTCTTGAGCCGGCTGATCAATATCCCGTTTGGCGGCAACAGCCCGTTTAAGGCCGAAGTCTACTTCGTGAACATGGCCGACATCCTCGACATGAAGTGGGGTACCTCGGAGCCGGTGGTGTTCCGCGACAGCGAACTGGGCATGGTGCGGCTGCGGGCCTTCGGCACCTACGCAATGGCTGTGTCCGACCCCCAGCAGTTCGTCAACAAAATCGTCGGCACGCAAGGCATCGTAGACACCAACGGGATCAGCGACTACCTGCGGACGATCATCGTGTCGCGCCTCAACGATACGCTGGGCCAGACGATGACCACGCTGCTCGATCTGGCCGGCAAATACAGTGCCCTCAGCGCCTCGATGAAGGCGACCGTGACCGACGACTTCCAGAACATGGGCCTGCAATTGAAGCAGTTTTTCATCACCTCGATCACCCCCCCCGAAGAGGTACAAAAGCAAATTGATGCACGGTCCAGCATGGGCGCGCTCGGCGATATGAACCGCTATATGCAGTTCCAGGCAGCCCAGGCAATGGGTAACATGGGCAAGGGTGGCGCGGGCGGCGACATGGCGGGCGGCGCGCTCGGCCTCGGCGCGGGCGCAGGCCTCGGCCTCGGCATGGCCCAAATGATCGGCCAGTCGTTCCAGCAGGCGCAGCAACAGCAGCAACCACCACAACAGCCACACCCACAACAGCAGCCTGCGCCGGCCCAACAAAGTGCGGCTACCGTCACCCCGGCGACCGCTGGGGGCCAAAGCGCCGCACAAGCGACCCTGATCACCTGTCCTAATTGCCATGCCCAAGTCCATGCCGGCAGTAAATTCTGCCCGGAATGCGGCTTTAACATGACAAGCAAACCGGTCTGCCCCAGTTGCGGACAAGACGTGGCACCGGGAGCCAAGTTCTGCGCCAACTGCGGAGCCAAAATAGGCTGACGCAAGTAGAGGTTGCCGGATTTCTATGCTATAATACCGCGGTCGCAACCCACGCAGCTCGGCGCGCACGGGGCCGGGCCGGCTGTTGCGCTGATCTATCCACATTACCTAATAAGGAGACCATTCCGATGGCCGACGACGAACTGGAAGACGACGCAGACATGGAAGACGACGAGGACTTCGAAGACGACGAGGACTTGGAAGATGACGAAGACTTCGAAGACGACGAAGACTTGGAAGACGCATAACGCTGGGTTCGCGGCACCTTGCACTCCCGATCACCGTGAGGGTCGGGAGTGTTTTTGTGTCCGCTGCCCGCCCGCACCCCGCCACAGCTCCTAAAGAGGGCGCGGCTCCTGCGCGTTCCTCCCTATGAGCTAGCTAGCGATCTTTGCGGCGCTGTGTCGGTGGGCGTAAGTTGCAGGCACGAAATCCTGAGCGCGCGTTCCTCCCTATGAGCTAGCTAGCGATCTTTGCGGCGCTGTGTCGGTGGGCGTAAGTTGCAGGCACGAAATCCTGAGCGGCAGGGTGTCGTCAGTCGCTCGTGCGGCCCAGTAGTTGGGTGCTGCCGCCGGGGCTCGGCAACGGAGCGGGTAGATCGGCGACGGTCTGGAGATCGCGATACGCCAGCACCCAGGTGTTGAGGTTGAAGGCGGTCACGCTACCGTCCCAGAAGAGCAAACCGAGGCCCAATCCTGCCGCTAGCGTCGCAGTGACGACCAGCGCCACGCCTTCATCAGTCCCATTGAGCAGGCTCCAGAAGGCATAGACGCCGGCGGCGGCCAGCGCAGCCAATAGTCCCGATACTAACACCAGCAGCCCGTTCAGCAGCAACAGGGCCGCCCACAGACCAAACAGTGCGCCGAATTGCGCCCCCAGTAAGCGACGGGCGCTGCGGACGGCGGCGCGCGGCCGTTGTCCGGCCAGCAGCAGCGCGCAATTCGCCAGTCGGTGTAGCGGCCATAGGACTAGGCTCAGTAAGCCACCAACCACGGTAAGGCAGCAGAAGCCGGTTAGCGGAGCCAATGCATCGTCCACTGAGCCGGTCAGGCTATTGGCGATCAACGCCAGAGCCGCTACGGCCGCCAGGGCCGGTACGCCCCAGATCAGGCCGGCCACCATTAGTAGTTCCGGTAAGCGACGCAACGCCCCGCCTGCCTGCAAACGGGTAGCGCCCGCCGGCGCCGCCCGTCGTCCGGCGGCCAGGATAAAGCTGCCTTCGGCTAACAGCCCACCGATCACCAGCAGTGCCGCGCCCGCCGCCGCCCAGGCCACATAATCGGGCGGTAGATCCGTGCTCAGCTTATTGCTTAGGTCGGTCAGGTACTGGGGGTTGTAGAGTTGCAGCCAGACAAGCCCTGCCGCATAGATCAAGCCCAGCGCAGCGACGATCATGCCGCCGCGCACCAACCCCCGCCCGCGCAGCAACGCCAGCGCGCCGCTCAACACGCGCCTGTTATTCACTTAGCCCTTCTGCTCTGCACGACGCATTATACCACAAAATTTTGACAAAACAGACGGCCGCCTGTTACAATCGTTTCGTGATAAACGAGTACGTGCCGGAGAAGAACCTTAATAAAAGCCGCTTACAGCAGCATCTGGGCTGGGCCGGTTATGCGGTGGTCGCGGGTGTATCGGCGATGTTGTGGCTGTTAGCCCTGCTCCGCCCCGAAGGTTTGGTCTATCACGCCCATTTCGATTTCATGGGCTATTTTATCGGGGCGTATATGTTTGTCCATGGTCAACAGCCTCCTCTATATGATCTGGCAACCCAGTTAGCCGTTCAGCATACTGTGAGTGCTGAAACCAATCCTCCTGTTGCCCAGCTTTTCATTTACCCAGCATGGAATGCGTTGATTTTGGCTCCCTTAGCGCTCTTACCGTATCCGATAGCTTTTCTGATCGCTGAAGCAGTCAATGGGGTCGCCGCATTCTTCAGCTTGCACTGGTTGATACGCCTGGCCGCTACCTCCCCCCAAGAACGCCGCTGCTTATGGTTGGCGACGGCGGGATTTCTTCCGTTGGCGATGGCTTTATGGCAAGGGCAGATGACCGGCTTGGTACTATGCAGTGTGACAGGAACCTTATTGGCCCTTCGCCGGAGTGCGGATCGCCAAGCTGGTGCTTGGTTGGTGCTTGGTTTGCTCAAACCACAACTGCTAGTGGGCTTAGGGGTGGCATTGGTTGCCACCCGCCGCCGGCAGACAGTATTCGTATGGGCTGGGGGCGGCGCGCTGCTGACTGCGGTGTCCACTGCCGTGTTTGGTAATTGGATACCTGCGTTTGTGGCGTATCTCCGGCAGTTTACCGATTCGAGCGCCGGCTTGGGCGATCACGCAGCATTAATGCAAAACTGGCGGGGTGGGGTTTATATGCTCCTACGTACTGAATCGCCCCTGCTTGTTTGGATTCTCACGCTGGGCGGCGTGGGTTTATTGCTTGTATTTCTATGGCTGCGTGGGCAGACTACACCTATAGAAGTTAGCTTTGCAATGGCTGGGTTGATTGGGCTGTTGAGCAATCCGCATCTATATCTGTATGATACCGCCATTGCGTTGGCGCCGGCCCTGGTACTGTGGCACGCTGCCTGCCTAGTGCCGGGTCGCGGCCGGGTGCTACGTGCCTTACTCTGCACCGGCCCCTTTGTGCCGTTAGTAGCAGCCATCCGTGCGCTCCCCTTCACCGAAATTGGCGCGTGGTATATGACGGCGTTGGTCCTACTAGCCTTTTGGACGTGGCTGCCACAACCGTTAATCGCCAAGGTAGAGACGGCCTGATCCAGTATCCTGTAGAACGCCTAATCCGCTTCATCCACCGCAAAGCCATAGCGCCGCAGCGTCTCGCGAAGCACGGTCAGGTCGGTAGGCGACTCTCCTAACCCCACCTGCGGCTCGCCGAGGACAGGAACCGTTTGCCCACCGGCATCTGCCGGCGCCGGCACGGGCGCGGCGGTGCTGCGTCGGCGCCGGCCGTCAGCAGGTGGCGTACTCCCCACTCCCTTCAGGGGCGCGGCTGGAGATGAGACCTGCGCGGCGATTTGCACCAGGGCGGCGGTGCCGGCGACAGGCAGCGGGTGGATCAGCGGGGCCAGTACAGGGTCGGCTTGCAAGTCAGCCAGCAGTTCGGGCCGTTCGACTTCCAGAATCGTCACAGTTCGCAGGATAGCGCGGCCCTGGAAGCCGGTCCAGATTTTGATCTGCCGTGTGACCGCCGGCGGCAGCGGTCCGGCGTGCCAGGCGGCCAGCGCGGCCAGCAGTCCCGTCACGTCAGCGGGCTTCCAGCGGCGAACGGCGGCGGTGCTGCGCGTGGTGCGTTCATCCAGGGTGGGCGCGCCGTTGGGATCGGGCCGCGTAACACTCGCCAACAGGCCCAGTAGGCGCAGGTCGGGCAGCGGCCCCCGCCAGGTCACACCCCCTGCGTCGTCGAACTGAAAAGAGGGCACCGGCGCATCTGCGATCAGGTCGCTACGCGCCGGCAGTTCGCCCGCCGCTACTAATTGGCTATCCAGTTGGGCCAGGGTCAAGTCGCTACCCAGATCCTGTGGGCGCACTAGAGCCAGTGTAGGCAGCAGACGCTCACCGAGCAGAGAGGCCAGTGCGGGGTCGGCGGCCAGGCGGTCGAGCAGGGCAGCATCGCGGGCCGCCAGCAGCGTCGCGTTGCGACGCACCACGATCCGCTCGTGTTGGGCTGCCCAGTCGAGGATGCTGCGCTCCACATTTTGCGCCAACGCCCCACCCGTTGCGCCGCGCAACAGATCAAGGATGGCAAGAGGAGTCCAGCCGGCCTGTTGTGCGCTATAGACCGACTCGCGCGTCAGCTTGAACTCTACCGCCTGCTCAACCCGCACCAACTCGGCCAGTTCGCTAAGGGCAAACAGCGTCGCATCGGGCACAGCTCCCACCGCCAGGATCTGGAAGTTGGGCTGCACCACCACGCGCCCGCTGCCGGGTTGCTCCGTCAGCGGGGCCAAGATCGCGGTTTCACGCGGCGTATCGCTGAAAGCCGCCAGCAGCACGCGCCCGTCCGCCGACAGGTGAAACGCCTGGTCTTTGCCGGGTGTACCGCTCAGTTCAACGATGCCCAGCCAATGCAACGCCCCGCTGAGGCTATCGCGGATGGCGCGGCCCTCACGGCTGTCCCACGGATCGTCGCTGGGTACACCGCCGTAGGGTAGCCGGTAGAGCGCAGTGCCGAAATCGTACTCAGCCAGCGAATCTGCATCGGGCAAGGCCAGAAAGCCGAAGTGATGCAGCCGCATCCAGCGCACAAAGGCTTCTGTGCTGATCCAACCGGCGGGCAGGGCGGCCACCTGGGCCAGGAAGCGGCGGTAGGCCGCCACACCGGTCAGCATCGGCACCACCTGGCCGGTCTGCCATTGCAAGCGCGTCGAAGCAACGTTCAGTTCTAGCGCGCTTTCTTCGATCCAGGCACGCAGCAGGCGTAGGCTGCGTTGCGGCCAGGGTTGGGCTAGAAAATCGCGCAAGCGGTCACGCCCGGCGGCTTCCAGGTTACCCTCGCGGGCGATCAGTAAGCCCAACCGTTGTGCCGCCCGCCGCAGAAAAAATAGGTAGGGCAGATCAGATTCAGCATCAAAGGCGGTGTCTTTGCCGGCCACGCCTAGCGCTTGGCCTAGCCGCCGCGCATCCAATTTACGAACCAAGCCGGCCTGGGTCAAGCCGGCCGGCTTAGTCCGTAACGCGGACCAGATCAGGAACAGAGCGCGATGGACGGCACGCGGATCGGGCGCGACCGGCGCGGCGGGCGGCGCAGCTAAAACAGGCAGATGCGGCGCGACTAACGCCACCAACACCGGCCGGATTTCGCCGGGCACGCAAACCGCGTTCAACAGGCCCAGATCCATTGTGCCGCCGTAACCGCTAGTGCTGGTGGTCAGCGCCAACAGCCGTGCGCTGAGGCCGGCTAATAGGTCGGGTAAGGCATTGCTGTCCACGGCTGCGGGGTTGCCGGGCAGGGTGCGATAATAGTAATCGGAATAATAGCCGCCGCGAGGATCGTTTTTAGCACGCTGGAGAATACCCGCCGCCACGCCCGCCCGCAGAATGTATTCGGCGCTGACCTCGCCTGGATAGAGTAGCAGCAGATCCAGTAGCGCCCGCTGCTGCGCGCTGAGGAGGCCGACCGCGCGAGCCACACTAGCGGGCTGGGGCGCCGCTTCCACGAGCCGATCTACAGTACCGGTTTTGCGGGCACCCGGCGGCAACTGCACGGCCCGCCCTTCGACCATCTGACGCACAGCGGCGGCCGAGTAGGCGTTGATCAGGGCCGCCAGACGTTTACCGGCCATCAGGACGGCTCACCGACAGTCGGTACAGGCTGCGACTCGTCTACTACGCGCGGCGTATGGCCGGCGCGGGTCAAATCGGCCAGTAAGCGGTCCACCGCCGATTCGGGCACAGCCACGAGCCGCGGCGAGAACTGGTAGAGGAGGCTACTGCCCAGATCGGTGGTGGTGAGCAACTCGGTCAGCGTGAAGTCGTCGTTGAAGCTGATCAGCGTGACCCCAGTGTAGAAGCGCAGGCGACCATAGGTATCCCACCAACCCTGCAACCGCCCATCGGCGGCCGGCGGCAAGGCATCGCCCGTCAGGTCACGCAACGTGCCTGCCACATCAGCGACAGTCAGCCCGGCCGCGAAGCCGTTGCGCACTGAGCGCGCTGTTAGGCGATAGGTGCTAAGTTCGGGGTCCAGCCGCACAGGCTCGGCGAAGCGCCCAATAGCAATCAAGCGCTCCAACGGCAGGGCGCGCGGATCCAGTACCAGCAGCAAATCGGCGCCGTCTGGGCGCACGCGGGCGGCTACGCCGTCTTTGGCCGGCGGCTTGGTCCCCACCGGCACCAGCGGCAGCGTGGCGAGTTCCGGCGGTCGGTTGCCTAGCAGCGCGCCGCCTAGTGGGGTCAGCCGGAAGCCTGCGGGCGAGTCCGCGCGGTCGCCGTGCAGCGCAGTACCGTCAATAGCGGTCGCTTCGGCCAATCCCAGCCAGACCAGCGGTCCTGCGATCATAGTCGCCGCCAGTTTGCCGATACCGCGCATCCAGTCGGGCGTACTGTTGCGGTCAAGGTAGATCCAGTTGCCGTGCCCATCGGAACGCGACAGCCACCACGTCAACTGCTCCCAGCCAAAGGCGACGCCGGTGGTCGTGGTCGGCAGTTCGGGGAAGAGGCGGTGTAAACAGGATAGCACCGAATGTGTATCGTGCCAGGCACCGACCGGCAGCCAGGCTAACGTCGCTTGCAACGCCTGGCGAATATGGGCCACATCGGTCCACATATGGACCGGCTCGGCATAGTGCAGGCTATGGTTGCGAAACACAGCCAGCGCCGGGTCGCGGTGCAACAGCGGATCGAGTTCGCTCCAGGTGTTCAGGTTCATATAGGCGCTGACGACCTTAAGCAGCAGATCCATGATCGAGGACTCGCCGGCGAGGGCTTCGAGGCCGCCGGCGGGCACGACCAGGCTGCGGCCCGGTCGGCGCACCAGGCCCAGCGCTTCGGCTAGGGCCAAGTAAAACTGAGTCTCGTCGTCGCTACCTAAGCGCGTGGCAACACGCAGCCTGGTCAGGTCGTCCGGGGCCGACAACGGGCGTCCATCAGCGACTTCGATGCCCAGCGGCGGCTCATCACGGCCCCGTGTGCGCGGCATCGGCATCTCGCCGACCACTTCCCACCGGCCCATGTTCCAGGTCTGCCGCCCACGATAGGGCCGGGGCGTGGCGGGAGCAATCTGGTACTCCGCCTGACCCAGCGCCACCAGCAACGCGGTAAGTTTGATCAGGGCCGCCGGCACCATTTCGGCCAGGCCGTCAGCGGCGCCGTTCGCCTGCGGCAGATCGCCACTGTAGGCGCGCACTTCGGGCAACAGTGGGATTAGTCCATCACGGATCACTTCCGGCATCATATAACTGGGGTCGGGGCGCGCGGTGCCGTCGGGCGAGAGCAACAGGCCCAGTTCGGTTAGTCGGTTCAGGCCCGCTTCAATGGCCGGGCCGTTCGTGCCGTCGCGTAACAGGCGGCGCACCACCGCCACGGTCACTGGCCTGCTGGTCCAATCCAGCACCACGGCCAGCGCCAGGATCGCCCGCGCCGGCTGGGTCAGGTCGCTGATCAAGCGGGTCTGGGTGGCCGCATCCATCAGACTCTCAACCAGTGCCATGACCAGCGTCTCGCGCTGGGTGCCGCGCGCATTGACCCCGCGTGCGGCGGCAACGGCACGCAATTGGGGCAGCTTTTGCACCAGCAGCACAGCGCGCAACGCATCGTGCGCCTCCGGCGCATCTAGGCGCAGATCGGCGGGCAAAACGGCAATCTCCGGCAACCAAGCATTGCCGCCCGTAGTTTTTCGTGCTTTCATCGTCTGATTATAGCGGAATTGATCCACTTTGTGTTACGGAGTGCGAACTGTAGGCTGTGGTGTGGGCTGTAGATTGTAGACTGTAGACTGTGGATTGTGGATTGTTGTGAGCTTCAGTTTGTACAATTTTGTCGAAGCAAAAGTGCCTAATATAAGTCTTAATTCACAGAGGTAGGACAAAAATGAGCCCTTATACGGGGGCCGTGAGTGTAAAATATCGGCTGTTTAGCGGGGTGGCCGACTTACACTA
>JBBRPH010000049.1:0-44678 GCA_038228295.1 Chloroflexia bacterium
GCGATGACGGCGCGCACCTCGCGGGTGGCGGTGGCGCTGCGCTGGGCCAGCTTCTTGACCTCGGAGGCCACCACGCCGAAGCGCTCACCCACTTCACCGCCCGCGCCGGCGCTCTCGACGGCGGCGTTGAGGGCCAGGATATGGGTCTGGCCGGCCATAGTGTCAATGAGGTCAATGATCTCGCTGATGCGCTGGGACTGGGCGGAGAGGGCGAGGATGCGGGCGGTGATGTCGTTGACACGGGAGCGGATCATCGCCATGCCGATGATGGAATCGCGGACGGCTTCCTGGCCGTGGCCGGCGCTGAGGAGGGCTTGTTCGGCGGCGGCGGCGACGCTGGCGGCGGCATCGGCGATCTGCACCGCCGTTTGGTTCAACTCTTCCACCGTCACCGTCACCTGCGTGATCGCGGTCACACCTTCCGTTGCGCCGGCGGCCTGCGCGTTAGCGGCGTAGGTGATTTCGCCCGACGCGGCGCTAATACGGTTCGCGTCTTGTTGGATCTGGTGCAGGGGTGCGGCTAGCCGGCGGATGGTTTTCAGGTAGGATTGTTCTAGGCCGATAAGTTCATCATTGATGGGATTAGCCGTCTCCGCGCGTAGCTTTAGCCGGGCCGGTTGGGTCAGGTCGCCGCCGGCCAAGCGGGCCAAGTCGGCGTTGATCCCACTAATGCGCCCGACAATGCGCCGCAGAACAAACACCGTTAGCAGCAATCCGATCAGCAGCCCGCCCACGCCCAGCGCGATGATCGCTCCCTGGTTAGCCCCCTGCCGGCGCTGGACATTTTGCACGCGCAGGCTCGAACTCAGGCTGATCGTTTCGGCCAGCGTATGCGCTTGGCGCCGCAGCGAGTCCATTTGGCGTTCATAACTGTTGTCCCACGTATTCCGCGTTTCGGTCAGGTCGGTACGGGCGATGCTGTTCAAGGCATACAATTGCGGCATCAGCGAATCGTAAGTCTTTAGTAGATCGTTGAGTTGGGCGCTTTCTGCGGGCGACAATTTGCTGCGATCAATGAGCTTCACATTCTGGCGGGCGGCATCCAGGGTGTCGCGTTGGATGTCGTAGAACTGCGGATTATATTGATCGGTGGTGAGCAGGTTGAGCGCCCGATATGCGCCGTCAATATTAGCCGACAGGTACGCCAAGGTATTGGCATTGTTCAGTGCTCTATATTCAGCGACGGTTTGCGTGATCGACTCGTTGCTGAACCAAAATGAGAGACCCACTGTGGCGGCCATCGTCAGGAAGACAACCGCCATGGCCCGCAGCAAGCGCCAGAACAGGCCGCTGCGCCACATCGTTAGCTTCAAAGACGGCATCATCGGTCACGACTCCATTTGGGTGAAGAGGGTCGGAATATGTAGCAGAATTAACATCCGATCGCCCAATGGCACTTGACCCTCTTTGATTTGCAGTCCCCGGCTGGTAGCCCCTAACGGCGCTTCCAACGGCACGTGCAGATCGTAGACTTCCGTTACGGCATCCACCAACAGACCGGCGATACGTTCCTCGTGATGCACGACAACGACGCGCGGTTTGGTTTGCGCGCCCAGCGGCGTGGTGCCGGGCGGACGGTGGGCGTGTGGCCCATTGGCCGCCTCGCTCAAGTTGAGCATCGCGCGTAAGTTGATTACCGGCACGATTTGGCCGCGCACGCCCGTCACGCCCAGGATATAAGTCGGCGCACCGGGGACAAACGTGATCGGCGGCAGTTTGATGATCTCATTGACGTATTCGATGCCGGCGCCATAGAGTTCACCACCGACCTGCATCCCCAGCACACGGCGTAGCACCACAGTTTCGCTAGGCGCGCTTGGCTCGTTGCTGCGCCGGCGGTTGATTTCGCCTAGCAGATTGCCGATGTTTGGATCAATGGTCATCCGGCTCTATCCCCCTTAGCTCAAACGGGCTTTGATCAACTCGTATTGGCGAATATGGTGCAGGCCGCGTGTGGAGTTGCCCAGGCGTAGCAGTGTTGCGCCGAGGTGGAAGTGGGCCATGAACAGGCCGGCCCGCCCCTGCACCACGCGCTCCATCAGCATGACGGTCTCTTCCAGCCGTCCAGTCTCTTTATAGGCAATCGCTAAAAAATAGGCGGCGTCCAAATCATCGGCGTTGCCTTTCAGCACCGCCTCAAAATGTTCGATGGCGCGGGCGTAGTGTTCCTGCTTGAGATATAGCACGCCCAGATCATAGCGGGCAGCGTGCCAACTGTGGTCGAGTTCGATGGCCCGTTGCCAGGCGGACAAGGCCCGCTTCTCATAGCCCAAGGTAATTAGCGCCCGCCCCAGGCGGTAGTGGGCCTGTGGATCGTCGGGCAGCAACTGCGTGGCGCGCACAAAGGCTTGTACAGCATAGCGAATCTGGGCCATATCGGTCAACACAATGCCCAGGCTCAGAAAGATCGAGCCGTCGTAGGGTTGCAAGCGCGCACAGTCCACCAGCGTTTGATAGGCTTCGCGCAGCCGTTGCAGGGCGCGCAAGGCGAGACCCAACTTATGGCGGGCTTGCACGTAGTCAGGGCGCGCTTCCAGCACCCGGCTGTATTCGCTGATGGCGCGCGGCCATTCGCGTTGGCGCGCCAGGATATTGGCGAGCAGGTAGCGCGCCCGCACTTCGCTGGGGTAGACCTCTAACAGCGCCTGGTACGCTCGGACGGCCCCGATCAGGTTGCTACGCAGTTTCAGTTCGTCGGCCAGCCGGTAGTACCACGCAGCATCTTGCACCGTATTGTCGTCGAGCGCGGCCTCGGCGGCGACCCCGGCGGCGGTCTGGCTATTGAACTTATAGCCCGGCTCGACCAGCAAGGCTTCGGCGAAGCACTTAGCGGCCTGCTTCTCCTCGCCGTGTGCCTGGTGCAACAATCCCTGGTAATAGATCGGCTCGGCGGCGTTCGGGCGATACTGGCGGGCCACCGTGTAGGCGATATAGGCGTGCGCGTAGTCGCCCAGTTCATGGTAGCAGCGGCCCAGTGCAAAGCGCGCTTCGTAAAGGTCGGGGTTGTGGGCCAGCGCCGTCTTGAACGCGCCGATAGCCGCAGGCAACTGGCGATGGGCACGGAAAGCCACGCCCAGGTTGTAATGGCCCTCAGCCAGCCGGTCGTCAATCTGTACCGCATTGGTGTATTCGGCCTGCGCGGCGGCCCATTCGTCCAGGTTGGCATAGCAGTTACCCAGGTATAGGTGGATAATCGCCCGCTCGCGCTCCCAGATTTGCGCCAAATCGTCGCCTTCGACGTAGGCGGCGATCAGGGCGCGCTTAAACTCGTTAAGCGCGCCGCGATACTCGGTATTAAGGTAGGCCCGCATCCCGGTCGCGAACGCCGCGCCCAGGTTGGTGCCCTGCATAAACCGCTCCGACCCGATAAAGGTATCCAAGTCGAGGATCAGCAAGCGGTCATCGGCCTGCTGGTTGCCGTCGCTGTCGGCAGGGGGGGAGTTCGCCGCGAGGACCACGGCGGGCAACGGATCAAGCATCGGCTTTCCAGACTCTACCCCGCGCCCGGTAATCCGGTGGGCGCTGTATTCGGGGTGCGGAGCCGCTGTCGTGTACATTTCAGCGCTCCTCACCCGACGGGTGGGCGGGGGATGTACGCGAGGTGCCGGTGCCAACCGAATCCACTACCTGCGTGGGCCAGAACGCGTCCGCCGTTGAGCCGACGGGCGCAGTCACGGGTTCTAAACGTTTGCGGGCCGTGTCGCCCGCGCCTTTGGCGGGCCGCCCCACGGGGGTACCGTGGTGCAAGACCACGACAGTAATATCGTCGCTCTGGGCGGTATCTTGGGCGAACGCTTCCACGGCGGCCACCACTTCATGCACCAGATCTTTGGGGGATAGCGTGCGGTGCTGATCCAACAAGGTCAGCAAGCGGTCGAAGCCGAACAATTCGCCGTGCGGATTAAAGGCTTCGACGACACCGTCGGTGTAGAACACCACGCTGTCGCCGGGGTGCAGCGGCACCGAGCGCTCCTCGTACTCGGTGTCGCCGTCTACACCGAGCGGCAAGCCGGCCAGCTTTAACTCCGTCACCTGATCGTTCAGTAACACCGGGTAGTTATGCCCGGCGTTGGCGTAGTGCATCACGCCTTCCATGGGATCGACAAAAGCATAGAGCAGCGTCACCATGCCCTGCGTCTGCATTTCGGTTTGCAGCGATTGGTTAACGCGGGTTAGCGTCTCGGCAGGGAAAATGCGCCGGCGGGCTTCGATGCGGAAGATGGTGCGGACAACCGCCATTTGCAGCGCTGCCGGGATGCCTTTGCCCGATACGTCGCCGATCGCGATGCCGCCGATGCTGTTGCCGAGCGCGGGGATGTATTCGTAGAAATCGCCGCCCACCTCTTTGGCCGGCACCGAAACGGCGGCAATCGTCCAGTGCCCGCTTTCCAACTCGCGCGGAGCCATTAGGCTGCTCTGGATTTCGTGCGCCACATGGAGTTCGGCGGCGTTGACTTGCTGGATGCGTTCATAGGAGAAGATTTCGCGGGCGTAGTGCTGAATAAACGTCGCCAGGGAATTGGCGCAGATCAAGACCACTAACACCATACTGATCGCCAGCAGCAGCGTCTGATCGCCGGTGCGCAGTCCGGCTCCCCAGCCGCCGCCGAGCGCCTGGGTGGCCGCATATTTAGCGCCGATCAGCAGGGCCGCGACCACCCCGCCGACGAGGACGAGTCGCCCGTGGCGATAGATGCGCGCCAGTTCCACCACGACGAGGATCAGAAAGACATCCATAAACGGGCCGAGTAGCACGCCGAGCAGCAGGATCACCAGAGTGTCGGCGGCGGCATAGAACAGCCAGGCGCTGGGGATGTCGCCGGTGCGCCGGCCGCGCACGTAGCCGATGCCGGTGGCGATCAACAGGAGCAGCGCCCCGATAAAGACCGGTGCGGCCAGCGTCTGGTAGCCCATGACGATCAAGGCCGGCGGCAGCAGCAGCGCTAGCGCCCCGATGATGATCAGGCGCACCTGGGCCAGTTTGCGATGGTCGCCGGCCGGCCGGCCGGCGTTGGGCGCGCTTGCCAGCCCCCCAGCCCCCGGCGGCGGCAGCAGGGTGAAAGGGGTGGGTGGAGGCGATACAGGCGAAGGGATCGGCTGCATGGGTGGGTGCGCTTCCTCGGTCCGTTTAGGCGATGTGGTGCTTAGGTCGCTGTTGTTTGCAACTCTTCAAGGGTGGTCAACGGCATATAGCGCAGCATATCCACCATCTCGAACACTTTGCGGTGATGCGCCGTGACGTTCAGCGCGTATAATTTCTTGCCTTGCTTGCGCGCTTCAATGACCAACTTTAGCAGCGCCGAAATCCCCGCCGAATTGATGAACAAGACTTTGCCGAAATCGAGCGCCGTGCGTTCGCGCAACTGCCCGGCGGCGGCCTCGATCTCTTTGGCCGAGAGCGCGTCTACACTATCGGTCAAGATGCGCACAATGGTCAGGCCGCTCATCTGCTCGATCATAATGCTCATAAGGACTCCTCATGCCCGGCGGAGCCTGCGGTCGCTGTGCCGGCGCCGGCGGGAGTGCGTTTGAGGTTAAACCACATCGTAAACTCGGTACGCCCGTCGTTGGACTGCATCTCTACGCCATCCACTAGCTGCTCGATCAGAAACAACCCCAACCCACGTGGCGTATCGTGGTCGAGTTTTTCTTCCATATCGGGCATCGTGCCGTGCGGCAATGCGGGTAGCACGCCGCCCTGGTCGATCACGCGGATCGCTAGGCGGTCGTTTTGCAACAGGAACTGCACCCCGACTTTCATGTCGATGAGCCCTTTGTTGCCGTGTTCAATAGCGTTCGTCACCGCTTCGCTGACAGCCAACTGCAAGTCGGCGGTGCGATCCTCATCAAAGCCCATGTGCCGCGCCAAAACCAGCGCACTATCGCGCACGATCCGCTCAAACACATGATCCGATGGGATGCTAATTTCTACGTTATTCATCGGCTTACCTCCCGTTTGGGATATCTTCCCAATTATACCGTGTTGTGCGGGAATGTCAATGTGCGAGAGGCCGTGAGCTTTTCGCCTATACGGTTCCCCCGCTGAGTGCAGTGCTGAGGCAGGGCCGTTGCGGGCACGGATCGATCTCTGCTTTTCAGTTAGGGTATAATACCGGCAGCCGTAGCCGGATACGGCAGTTCGGTTTTATGTGTAAGGACGGTGCTGGAGATATGGCGCCGGCTGAAGAATTGCTTATTGGTGCAATTATCACGGTAGATGCCAGGCGAATCCGGATACGCCGTGCCGACAGAGGCGCTAATGGTCACTAACACTTCACCGCCCGCCCACCCGCCGCAATTCACCGTCCCCTATGGGCGGGAAGCGCTGCGCTTCACCTTGCCGCCGGAGATGCACGGCACCGTCGTGGAGCCGCCGGCGGTGCCGGCCGTAGCTGATGTGCCGGCGGCGGTGCGCGCCGCGCTGGCTGCGCCGCACGGTCCGCATTTGCGCGATCTGCCGGGCGTGCGCGCCGGGGCGCGGGTGACGCTGGTGGTGACGGATAGCACGCGCGCCTGCCCCGACCGCTTGTTGGTGCCGCCGCTACTCGACGAATTGGTGGCCGGGGGCGTGGCCGCGACAGACATCACTGTGCTGATCGGGCTGGGGATGCATCGCGCCAGCACACCCGCCGAGCGCGAAGAAAAACTAGGGGCGGCCGTGCTGGGCCGCGTGCGCGTCATCGATCATGCCGCCGAAGACCCGGCGGCGCTGGTCGATCTGGGCTGGACGGCCGGCGAGCTGCCGGTACCGGTGGTGTTGAACCGCGCCGTGGTGGAAGCGGACCTGGTGCTGGCGACGGGTATTGTGGAGCCGCACCAGTACGCCGGTTATTCCGGCGGGCGCAAGACGGTCGCTATTGGCGCAGCAGGCGCGGCGACGATTGGCGCGACACACCTGCCACGCTTCCTCGACCATCCCGGCACGCGGCTGGGCAATCTGGTCGGCAACCCCTTCCACGAAGCCGTCAGCGAAATCGCCCACCGCGCCGGGTTGGCTTTCATCGTCAACGTGGTTTGCGACGGCGCGGGGCAGGTGGTGGCAGTGGCCGCCGGCGCCCCGGAGCCGACTTTCGCCACACTGGCGGCGCAGGCGGCGCGTCTCTATACGGTGGCGGTGCCGCACGCTTACGACCTAGCGATTGGCGGGGTAGGTTGGCCCAAAGACAGCAACCTCTATCAAGCGTCGCGGGCGGCGTCCTATCTGTTCTTTGCGCCGCGTCCAGTGGTGCGGCCCGGCGGCGCGTTCCTTATCCCGGCGCGCTGCGAAGAAGGAGCCGGGCAAGGCGTGGGTGAACGCAACTTTTTCGCTGCGATGCGCGATGCGCCGTCAATCGGCCATATCTTGGCCGATGCCCGGCAAAACGGCTACCCACCCGGTCAACAGCGGGCTTTCATCCTGGCCCGTGTGCTGGCCGAGAATCCGATCATCATTGTCGGCGCTGAAGATCCGGCCATCATCCGCCAAGCGCACCTGGGCACCGCCCCGACCCTCGCCGCCGCGCTTGATCAGGCGGCGGCCGTGCTCGGTCCGCGCCCGCCGGATGTTCCGCTCGAAGTGCTGATCGTGCCCCATGCCCTGCTCACGTTGCCGGTAGTCAGTGGGCCGTGAGCCGGGGGCCGTGGACCGTGAGCTGTGAGCCGTAGCTATCGCCGATCACCGATTGACGACAGCTGATCGACACCCGGCTAACGTAGGGTACGAATGTAGGCCACCAGCGAGTCCAAGTCGGGATCGGAGATGAGATCGGGGCCAAAGGCGGGCATGGGCCGTCGCCCCCGGCGAATGGTGGCCCGCCACTGGGCGTCGGAGTCGGGGCTGGTAATCAACGACGGGCCGGAGCCGCGCCCGCCACCGGGGTGACAGGCGGTGCAGTAGCGGGCAAAGATCGCTTGGCCTGCCTGCAACGTGCCGGGTAGCGGGGTCGCTACCGGCGCGTTAGGCGTGCCGATGTCACAGGCCGCGAGTGCCGCCAGTGTTATCCCTAACACTACCAGGCCTAGTAGCGCCTGTCGTCGGGCCGCGTGGGTACCGCCGGCTTGCCGCTTGTTCATGCGCCGTGCCCCCCCTGGTCACAAAGTAATCAGCACCTAGCAGGCGCTAAGGTGCTGATCAAGGTATCATCCGCTACGTCACAGGCCGAGCGGGGAAGCAGGGATTCGAACCCTGGGGACTCGCGTCCAACTGTTTTCAAGACAGTCGCATTAAACCGCTCTGCCACCTCCCCAATGATGGCTATTGTACCCCCTTTGTGCGGTCGGGTCAAGCGGCATACAGCTCGATTGCACCACGGCGGCACACAGGCAGCGCGACTTGGCGCGGCGGGTTCGGCGCTAATGGGTAGGCCCGCAGGGTGCGGCGGGCTTGTTAAAGCGGACTGTTGCCGGATCACCGGCGGCCCGGCTATAATACGGTTATGAACCGCCACCACCCACCCCGCCCCGCGCTGCCCGCGTCTCGCGCCCGACCGCCGGCCCCCGGCCCCCGCTCTCCCGACGGCGAGTACGAAGCTGAGATCATCCCTGGTCTAGCGGCCCCGGCGCAAGCCGATTTGGCCGCACGGGCCGGCGCGGGGTTGCTGTTTCTGCCCGCCCAGCGCCCCGATGTGATCCGCTTCCGCTACCGGGGCGACGTGCGCCCGCTGTCGGCGCTACGCTCGGTTGTCGCAGTGTCGCGGGTACTGCACTTTGCCGTGCCGCGTCCGCGTGGCTTGCTGGGTAACGAACAGTTCGGTCAATTATTGGACCTGATTGCTGAGGTGCGCCGGCTGCACCCGCCCGACGCTTTCCGCACGCTGCGCCTCAGTGCGGCGGGCGAGGATTCGGCGGTACTGCTGCGACTGCGGGCACAATTGGCGGCCCGTACCGGCCTACGCGCCGCAGACAGTGAGGGCGACCTGCTGCTGCGCTTGCGTCGGCCGGCCGAGGGCGATGGCTGGGAGGTAGTGTTGCGACTGTCCCCGCGCCCGCTGACGGCGCGGGCTTGGCGCGTTTGCAACTGGCCGGGCGCGCTTAATGCCGTAGTCGCGCAGGCCATGGTGCGCCTCGGTGCGCCGGCGGCCGACGACCGCGTGTTGAACTTGGTCTGCGGATCGGGCACGCTGTTGATTGAGCGGCTGGTCTGGGCACCGGCCGCCCTGACGCTGGGCTATGACACCGATCCGGCGGCGCTGGCCTGCGCGACGCGCAACCTAGCCGCCGCCGGTACGCCGGCGGTGCGCCTGGTACAAGCCGACGCCGGGCGTCTGCCGTTTCCTGCCGGTTGCTTCAGCCATCTGCTGGCCGACCTGCCTTTCGGCCAATTAGTCGGCTCGCACACGGATAATACCCGGCTCTACCCGCGCCTGCTGGCTGAGGCCGGGCGCGTCGCCGCGCCCGGCGCGCACCTGGCATTGATCACTCATGAGGTACGGTTGCTCGATCGCTTGCTGGCCGCGCCGCCCCTGGCTGCTGTCTGGCAGCCGGTCGAAACGCTACGGATCACGCTGCCTTTCGGCGTGGGCGGGCTGAATCCGCGCATCTATTGCTTGCGGCGGCGTGAAACGTGATTGGCTATAGGCGGGTAAAGGCTAAAGGGATCGGCGCGTGTTATAATTGGCTAACGGCTTGTATCCGTTTGGGGCAAACCGCGTGAGGAGCGCGTAGCCATGACACCGGCATGGGGTTTGCCGACCGCCGCGGTGCTGAACCCGGCACCCTAACGAGCAAAGATGCTGTGACTCTCGACCACATTATTTTTATCCTCTATCAGCCGCAAGATGTGGTAAACGTCGGCGGGGTGGCGCGGGCGCTGGGCAATTTTGGCCTGCGCCGCTTGCGCTTGGTAGAGCCGGCGGCTTTTGATCGGTCGCGTGCAGCGGGCGTGGCGCACCAGGCGGGGACCATCCTAGATGCTATCGAGTGGTATGCTGACCTGCCGGCGGCGGTCGCCGATTGTGGGCTAGTGGTGGCGACGACCGGCCGCCCGCGTCGTGTCGGCTATCGGCGGCAATCGCCCCGTGCGGCGGCTCCGGCACTGTTGGCGGCGGCCCACCCGGATGCGCCGGTCGCCGTCTTGCTGGGGCGTGAAGACAGCGGGCTGCCCAACAGCGCGCTTGACCTCGCCCATTTGCTGGTCACGATTCCCACCGTCGCCGACAACCGCTCGCTTAACCTGGCCCAGGCCGCCCTGGTGATCGCTTACGAACTCTGGCTGGCCGCACAAGAGCCGGCTCCTACGATTTCGCTCCCACTGGAAGCCGTGCCGCCCGCGCTGGGCCGCGATGCCGTGGCAATGGCCGCCGCCCTGGAAGCGCTGTTGGCGGTCAGTGTGCCCGATGAGCGCTTGGCCTACGACCTAGCGATGCTACGCGCCGTCTTGCTGCGGGCTCGACCTAATGCGGCCGAAGCGGCGCGCCTGACCCACCTGTTCCGGCGGCTGGCGCGGAATGTGTAAAGCGTGCAGGGAAGGTGAGCAGCATCCGCATTCGACGGGCGCGGCAAGCAGTGCCGCAATCCGCATTAGCCGTAGCGCCGGCCCTTCCACGTCATGCCGCGTCCACTACGATAGCGCCAGGCCGACCAGAGCAGCATCGCGTCGCCCATGAGGATTGCCAGGGGATAGGTGACGGCCATCCAAGGGGAGAGGCCAAGATAACGGCTGAGTGCGGCGCGCACAGCCAGCAGCGGACCGACCTGGGCCAGCGCCAGCACGAAGCGCTCCCGATCCGCCCCGTGTGTCTGCCCCGGCCGCCGGGCCAGCCGAGCAGCGGCTCGCAATAGGCGCAGCGGCGGCAGCACCCCATAGACGGTCAACAGGGCGATCACCCCGGCCACGCGCCACAAGCTGCGCCCGCCGGCGGGAAAGAGCGTTTTGCTGAACCCGGCCCACAGTTCGCCCAGCCCCGCATAAACGCGCGCCCGCAACAGGCTGCGCCCTTGCGCCATCAGCAAGCGGTAGCCTGCGCGCTTGACGCAGCGGGCCAACGCCCAGTCTTCGGCCACCTCGCCGCGTACCGTCGCCCAGCCGCCCAGCGCCTCATAGACGCTGCGGCGCAGCAGCATGAACTGGCCGTTGGCCGAAGCTACCGGGCTGCCGGGGTCGTTCACGCGATCCATCGCGCCGACCAGCAGCGTATAGAGTTCGCCGGCGTGCGGCACAAGCAGCTTTTCCCAGAAGGTATGCAATTCGAGCAGCGGCAGCAGGGTCAGCAGATCGGCGTGCCGGCTTTCGGCATAGGCGACGGCACCGGCCAGCGCCTGTGGATGCAGCCGCATATCGGCATCGAGCGTCAGCAACCAGGCGGCGGCAGGATCGGCGGCGGCGCAACCCTGCGCCAGTGCCCAGGTTTTGCCGGTCCAGCCGGGTGGTAGTGGTGCTCCGGTGATGACGCGCAGGCGCGGGTCCGTGAACCCGGCCAGCGCCGCTGTGGTGCCGTCCGTCGAGCCGTCGTCTACCACGATCACGCTGAAGTGCGGATATTGCTGGGCTAGCAGATCACCGATGCAGCCGCCCACATTGCCGACTTCATCGCGCATCGGCACAATGCAACAAACCGGCGGCGCGGGCTGATCTACCGGCCAAGGGGCCACGGCTACCGAAGCCCCGTTGCGGGCGTTGGTGAGCAATCCGGCGGCCACACCAAGAGTTACACCGTTGATGATCAGGGTGTTGCGCCGGTCGGCATTGCGGAACAGCGAAGTTAGCATAGGGTAAAAGACCGGGGGCTACGTCAGCGTGGCGTAGTCCCCGGTGTGCGGCTCCTTTAGCGAATAGCTGCCGAGGGGCAGGTGCTCGCCGGGTTGGTGACGGCGAGGTAAACGATCTTGGCGATCTGGCCGCGGAAGGCGAAGTTGTTGGGCCGGAAGGTCTGATCGCTGTAGCCGCTGATCACGCCGTGGCACACGGCGGTCTCGATGAACGGATAGAAGACGTTGCTCGGCGCAACGTCAGTGAAGGTGGGGGTGGGTGGGTTGCGCAGCGGGAAGCCGGCGCCGATGACCACGATCTTGGTCAGTTGGCCGCGCGTCACGAAGTCGGACGGGCGGAAGTAGGGCCGGCGCGTGCTGTCGCACGGTTCGCTTTGGCCGGTCTGCGGGTCTACGCCGCCGCAGCTATAGCCGCTGACGATGCCGTGCGCCGCCGCCGTCTCGATCAACTGATAGAACACGCTGGTTTGGTCCACGTCCGCGAAGGTGCCCGTGGCGGGCGGGGTGACTAGCGCGATGTTGAAGGCCAGGGTGACGATTTTGGTCATCTGGGCGCGGGTGGTGTTGTTGAACGGCTTGAACGTGCCGTCGTTATAACCACTAATGACGCCGTGGCAGGCCAGATAGTACACGCCGGTATAATAGTAGGCGCTGGGGTCGGTCACGTCACTGAAGCGGATCGGGCAGGGCGTGGCGGTCGCCACGGCGGTGCGGGTGGCGCTCGGCACGCTGGTGGCCGTCTGGGTTGCAGCCGGTTGGCTCGTGGCTGTCTGCGTCGCCGGTTGGCTCGTGGCGCTCTGTGTCACGCTCGGCGGCACGACCGTCAGTGTGACTGTCGGCGGCACGGTGGTCGGCGGGGGCGTGTTGGTCGGTCCCTGCGTCGCGCAGAGCGGGCTATTGCCGATGCCCGGTGGACAGGTGGGGGTCAGCACTACCGTCTGTGTGGGCGTGACCGTGTTCGTGCGGGTGGCGGTGACCGTCGGTGGCAGCACGGTGATCGTGATCGTCGGCAGGATGCTGGTCGCGGTGACGGTCGCGGTCGGGACGGCAGCGGTCGCGGTCGTTGTCGTGGCGACGGTGCCCGTGGGGGTGGCCGTCAGTTGCGGCAGGGTGAAGCGGGCCACCTGCGGCTCATGGTCGCTGTCTTGCACTGCGAACTCGGAGTTGACATGGACGACGTCTTCGGTGATCGGCACGGTGTTCGACATGGCGACGCTGACCAGGATATGGTCAATTGCCTGCGAGTTGCCCTCGAAGACATAGGTATATTGCTCCGGCAGCGGCAGGGTGTCGATCAGGTCGGTCAGTGCGTTGCTGCCTTTGAGTATAACCAGCGTCTGCGAGAACTGGAAGTCGTTAAGATCGCCCAACACCACGATGTTGGCGTTCGGGTCAATCGCTTGGATGCTGGTGACAAAGTTGTTGACCAGTTGCGCCTGCGGGTGGCGCTGAGTTTCCGAACTCCGCACCGGCGGCTGGTCTTTGCCGAACAGCGCGTCGTCGCCGCCTTTCGAGCGGAAGTGATTGGCGACCAGGAACAGCTTGCGTCCGTTGTAGGTGAATTCGGCGGCCAACGGTTTGCGGCTGGCGTTCCAGGCCGGGTCTTGCGGCTGAATCCGGCCGGGGCTGAAGCTGAGTTGCGGGCTACCGCCGACATTGAGGACGGAGACGGCGGTGGTGGGGTCGCCACCCGGTCGATCAATAAAGGCCACGCCGCGATCCACGCGGAACAGGAAGCCGACGCGGATATTGCCGCCCGGCTGGCCGCCGTCCTGATCGTTCACCGGGTCGATCTCGCGGTACTGGTAGGTCGGCCCGCCGGCGCGAGTAATCGCCGTGATCAGCAGTCCCCAGGTTTGGTCGGCGGCCACAGTGCCGTCGTCGGCGGGGCCGCTGTTGTCCTGGATCTCTTCAACCGAGATGATGTCGGGGGCTTTGAGGTTGTTGACCACCAAGCCGGCCAGTCCATCGAACTTGCTTTGCGGGTCCAGCGGGCTGAGGTTCTGCACGTTGAACGCGCCGATGGCGATCTGATTGGCGGCCTGCGGCGTGGTTTGCTCTTTAGTCAGGCCGCCCGGCACGACCGGCGGCAGGGCTTGCGTGACCGCGAGCTTGAAGTTGCCGAAATTATAGTCCATATAGCCGACAATCGCGCCGGGGAAGGTGTCGTTGACGTTGACCGCCGGCAGTGAAGTCAGCAGGCCGTTAGCGAGGGTGATACGCTCCGGGTTGAAGTCGGTCTGGTCGGGAGCCACCGCTGTGGGCCGGATCACGATGCCGCCGCGATTGGTGCGGACACTGGCGTTTACACCCAGGTCGCCCAGCACGGTGAGTTCATAGCTCAGGTTAGTGGTGCCGAACGTTAGCGTATGGCCGGTCGCTACCGCGTTGTTGACCTGCACGAGCATCCCTTCCAGGCTCTCATAAAAGTCAATGCCGTCGGTGGCCGGGTCAAACACGCCGCTGGTCTCGACGTTGCCGGTGGCATCGTCTTCGATGATCTCAGTCGGCGGCATCCGCCCACCGATGCCGATAACGACCGGTGTGGGCAGGGTATTACCTGTAGAAACGACCGCAATGGTCGGGCCGGTGATTTCGGTGCTGGTCAGGTTGTTCAGGCCACTGGCTCCCCCGGCGCGGAACTCTGCCACGGTGCCGCTCACCTGCACCGAGTCGCCGACATTGACGGTGGGCGCGGAGCCGGTGAACACAAAAATCGCTTCCGACGTGGCGATATTGGCATCAGGATTAGGGTCTTGCATATTGAAGCCGTTGCTGCGGCGCACCGTGACAATGCCCGGCACGTTGCTCACCGCTTGCCCATTAAGGGGCGAGATGTGGGCGGCTCCCTGGATGTCGTGAATGCGAACCCCGCCGCCGGTGGCCGTGGTCGTGGCGGTGGCGGTGCTGCCCACACCCGTAGCGGTGGCGGTGCTGCTCACGCTGGTTTGCGTGGTAGTAGCAGTGCTGCCGCCGGCGGTCGGCGGCACCGTGGCGGTGCCGCCGACACAGGGACGGGCCTGCGTGCCGCTGTTGCGCGGCACGATCGTGGTGGTGACGGTAAAATCGGTGCTGTTGTTATCGCTGTCGAGGCAGCCGTTGCCGTTGCGGGTTGCGCTACTGGCGTTGGTCAGCACGGGCACTGCGGCCGCCCCTTCGTAATCGGCGGCGCTGCCGTAGCCGACCAGATCGATCACATTGGGGTTGGTCGGCCAGCAACGGGTCGCCGCTGCGCCACAGGGCAGTGCGGTCGTGATGTTGGCAAGCGCCACTTTGCCGTTGGTGGCCGAAAGGTTAAACATGGTCGGGCCGACCGTATCGGGGGCGGGGCTGATCGGCGCACAACCGACACCGGTGCTGCCGACCTGGACCAGATAGTAGCCGCCCGCCGGGACGGCAGCGGTCGGTAGGGCGTACACTTGCGAGAAGTTACTGGCCGCCGGGCCGTATTGTACCGACAGACCGGCGGTGGACTGGACCACGGTACTCACGTTAAACAGTTCAATAAAGTCGTTGCAGAAAGGCACGGTACCGCTTAGATTACCGCCGCCGCCGTACACCTGGCTGATCACTAGCGAGGTCGAGGGGATGTGCGGAGCGATGCGCGGTAAAGCGGCCGCCGGACTACCGGCTTGGGCCGCCTGTGTGGGCCGGGCGGGAGCAAACAGCGTAAATTGAGCCACGATCAGCGCCAGTAGTGCGCCGATCAGGGTCAGGGAGAGCGACACGCGCCGTCGCGTGAGGGGACTGGTTGAGTGCATGAGTTTTTTTGCTCCTTTGCCTAGCTGTACATAATATGAAATGATCGAAAGTTGCAACGGTGAGTGCGATATCGCGCCACTCAGGATACATCCGCACCGCCGGCAATTATACAGACTGCCCGCCGCAAGCGCAAACAGGCTGCCGTCGCGCAACCGTCTTACTATACCCGTTAGGTGTTAAGAGAGGATTAACACCCCGCACTAGTATTTCAGTAGTGGTGTTGTTATTCCCGCACGGACCTGTTATTAAAGCGCCCAATGTCCATCGTCAGATGGATGCCGGCGGTCAGAGAATTACGTATACTTAGGTGGACCGTGCCCTATGGGAGTATGGTAGGCACCCACGACAATCCATAACAAAGGAGGAGAACCAAGCGATGCCGAAACTTGAAAAGGCGCTGCGCCGCGACCGCCGGCGGCGCAAAGCGATCCAAGACCAGTTCCAGAATGTGCGCTATCACACCCAACGTGCCGGCGAAGGGCTGTTGCGCCGCGAAGTAGCGCGCACAACCAAGTTGAAGAAGGAGGCGTAAAACAATGATCCGCGATCTCAACCGTATACTGCCCTTGGCATGGAGAACCCGGCCCCGCATGGAGCCGGGTCTCTTTTTGTTCATGGGCCGACTCCGGCTACGGCGCCGTCACGCGCACGTTGTCAAAGACGCTGTTGCCGTCTACATAGGCGTAGAGGCCGATGCGGCCTTGTGTTAGCGTGGGGTCTTGCACATCGAGGACCGGCACGCCGTCTATGCTGATCTGGTGGCGCGCACCCTGCGTCGTCACACGAACAGTGTACCACTGGCCGCGGGTGTAGCCGGCGAAGCGATCCACCGGCACGGTCGCGACGCGCACCGGCAGCGGGCCGTCGCCGAAGCGCCACATCGTTGCGTTCGGGTGGCTACCGCCCAGATTAGGTGCGAGGTCAAAGCGGTAGTAGCGGGGGCCGGTTGCCCGCCAGACCAGGCCCATTGGCACATTGCTGCTGCACGCCATTTGCGCTTCCACGGTGATGTCGCGCCAGGCGGGGTCGCCGGTCAGGAAAACGGTGTCATCCGCGCCGGCTTGACCCGTCGCATCGCCGCCCTGCTGCAGGTGCCCGTTGATCGTAGTCCAGGTCGGCGCGTCTTCGATATTGGGGTCGGGCAGCGTTTGCCAGGCGTGCAGGTCAGGCGCGGCAAAACCGGCGTTGAACAGCAGCGGCGCGGCGGTGGGGGCCAGCCCCGGTGCCGGCGGCCAGTTCGCCGGCGTGAAGCGCGTGATACCGGTATAGCGGGCTTGGTAACGGATCGCCCCCAACAGACTCAGTTGCACGGCGTAGCCCACCGGCGCGTCGGGGTGATACTCGAAGACGGCGCGCTCGAAATACTGCATGGTGTAGGGCTTGCTGTTCACCGCACTGGTTTCTGCGAACTCATCGGTGAGCGGCAGGCCAAATTGGGCCAAGCCGCCATTACGTTGCCAGTAGGCCCAGAAGCCACCGCCGATGGTGTGGCCGGTTTGATTGAAGTACTGATTCGCGGTAGCCTTGTTCACGCGCTGGCCGCCCGGCGCATCATTGGGGTAGCGGCTTTTCAGCGCGTCGGCTCCTAGCGGCGTAAGCAACACGTTATAGGGGGGCGCATTCTCCGGGTGCAACTCGAAGACGGCGCGCTCAAAGTATTGGACCACGTAGGTTTTGCCGTCCACCCGACTCTGCTCGCCGAACTCCTCGGTGATCGGGTAGCCCTGTTGGGCTACGCCGCCGTGCGTGCGCCAATAGTCGAGGAACGCGCCCGCGACGGTGTGATGGGTCTGCGTGAAATAGACTGTCGCATCGGCGGCCAGCGCGCCCGGCTGGGCAGCGACCGCCCCGACCAGCAACAGCGCGGCGGGTAGCAGCCGCGTTAGGCGGGTTAGCGGAGTAGCGTACATCATAGGTTTCCTTTCTAATTGTCCGCTCCAGCTAGGCTGCCCAACTGCACAGCTTACTGTACTGGTGCGAGCGTCAGTCTCGGGGGAGGCGCTTGTGCTGATCAAGGATCGTCCCGCTGTGCGGGTCACATAAATCCGCAGGATGGTTGCTCCTTGTTCCTCGTACAGGCTACCTTGCCCATTCACCGGTGTGTAGCGGACTAGCGTGCTACTGTATACTCTATTAGAACGCACAACCGGCGGCCGGGTCACGGTAACGAGCGTAACCCCGCGCGGCTTGGGGCTATTATATACATAATACGTCCTAGCGAGCACAGCGTCGGCGGGTCGCGCTGCGGCGTGGCGTGCTTGACAAGGCTACGGAAAGATGCTATCGTAACGTGACAGGCCGCAGGCCGGCCGGCCACCTATCCGCTTCTACCCTGAAGGGGGAGACCTCCTGCGGTGCCTACAAAACGCCAACTCGTGGAGTTACGGATTCCTAGTGTTTTCGGTTATGAAAAAGTCGCTATGGCGACAGTGACGGCGGTTGCGCTCCGCGTGGGGATCAGCGGGGAGCGAATCGAGGATTTGCGGACGGCGGTGGCGGAGGCGTGTATCAACGCCATCGAGTACGGCAACGGGGTGGGTGCCGAGGTGCCGGTGGTAGTGACCATCAGCACCGATGCGCGCCACCTGCTGATTGATGTGCGCGACCGCGCGCTCGGCAACTCGAAGCCGCAAATGGGTAAAATGGTGGACCTGCAAAATCCGCCGACCGGGCCCCATGGTAACATGGGCCTTTTTTTGATCCAGCACCTGGTTGACAAGGTGGATATTGTCTGCCGGGCCAACGGTACCCATGTCCATATGGCAATGCGACTGCCCGATATTGTGTTGCACTAAGCGGACGGGGACCGGAAAGGACATAGCTTTCCAATGGCGCAAGAATTGAAAGTAGCCGCTCGCTATATGGGGCCGGTTACGGTACTAGATTTACAGGGCGACGTGACGATGTTCGCGGAGTCGGAATTGACCCGTGCTTATCATCAAGCGATTGACAACGGCGCGCAGGCGCTGGTGCTGAACTTCGCCGGCACCGATTATATCAATAGCGCGGGTATCGCCATTATTATCAGCTTGCTCACTGAAGCACGCGCCGGCGCGATCACCCTGGTCATTTGCGGTCTCAGCGCCCATTACCAAAAAATCTTCCGCATGGTCGGCCTCACCCAGTATGCCGAGGTTTATGATAGCGAAGACCTCGCGGTGCAGGAATTGAAGAAACGGGGTATAGGAGAGTCGGCCCCGGTATGAGTAACGAGAAGCAGGTCATCCATCTGCATATCCCCAGCGAACTCGGCTACGAGAAAGTCGCTATGGGCGCGGCCCGCAGCGTGGCCCAAAAAATGGGCTTCAGCAACGACCGCATCCTGGATCTGCAAACCGCTATCGCCGAAGCCTGCACCAACGCCATTGAGCACGGCAACCGCCTCAACGCCGCGCAACGGGTCGAGGTGGTGCTGACGGTAGAGGAAGGGGCGCTGGCGGTGGATGTTCATGATCGTGGCCGTGACGCGCAGTTTGCCGAACCGCAAATCTACGATCACAATAATCATCGGGGCATGGGGATGTATATTATCAAGCAATTGGTAGATGAGGTGCAGTGGTCGGCTCAACCGCACGGCGGGCAGGTGCGGATGGTGATCTATCTCGAACCGGATACGGTCGTCGGCAACGGTAGCCGACTCCCTGAGGAGCCGAGGCTGTGAGCGACGAACTCCAGGCCGCGCTGCGCGAACTGCCGCAGGCCACGATTATTGACCTGCGGGGCGATGTGACCAGCTTCGCCGATGCCCGGCTACACACCAGCTTCGACAGCGCCTCGGCCCGTGGGCTGAAATATATCATCCTCAACTTCGCCGGCGTGGAGTATATCAACAGCGCAGGGATTGCCACCGTGATTTCGATCTTGTCGGAAGCCCGCAGCCGGGCTCAGCAGTTGCTGATCGTGGGCCTCAACGACCACTACCGCAAAATCTTCCGCATGGTCGGCGTGGCGCGCTACGCCGAGATCTTCGAGAGCGAAGCGGCAGCGCTCGACAAGACCACGGAGTAAGTCGGCAACCCGACACATCCGCGCTAGGGCGCCGACCGCTACTTCCCTGAATTTCGCCTCTTCTTTTAATTCTTCACGTCTCTGTATTAAAAAGGATCAGGGTCCCGAAGAGGGCAGCAGATACTGCGCCAGTACCCAGCCGGTTTGCGCCGGATCGCGCAAGGTGCGGACGTTGCGCCAGAGGCGCCCGTCGGCAGCGGTTTGGTCAGCGCCGACGATCAGCAGCACTGTGCGATCAGTGACGGCCACCAGGCGGCGGCCATCGGCGCGTGGATCGGCGCGCAGATAGACCCCCGTGCCGTCGGTATTACCGACCGCGACGAACTCCGCTGTACCGGGAGCGGGCGTACCGGTGGGCGACGGCGGCGCAGTGGGTGCGGCCGGCGGGACTGTGGCCGGCGCGGCGCTTGGTGGGATCCATAATGTGGGGGTGAGTTGGGGCGCAGGCAACGGCGTGGCACCGGTGCCTAGGTCGGCCTCGGCAGTGGCGGTCGGCGACGGCCCTGCGCTACCCGGTACCGTTAACGTGCGGATACGTTCGCTGATGGCCGGACCGAGCACTTGTAGGCTGACGACAAAGGCTAGTAACGCCACCACGGCTACCAGACTCAAGCCGGAGCAACCGATGCGCGCGGGCGGCTGGTAGAGCGGACGGCCGGCGGGTTCCAGCGGCAAACGCGGGGCAGGCGCGGGGCGGGGCATCGGCGATCAGGCCAGCGTTGCTGCGGCAAGCGCCGGATAACCGGCCAACAGGGCCGCAGCCGTCTGGACGGGCTTACCTTCCAGTTGCAAGTATGTCACCTCCAACCATCCCGCCCCGCAGGCCACGACCAAGCGCCGGCCGGCCGCCTCTGCGGTGGGGTCCAGGTCGCGCAGGCGGCGCACCCGGCCGGGCGGATCGGCGGGCGGGGCGGTGGGCAGCGCCGGCAGCAGGCGCACCGCCGGCACTTTCACGCGCCGTGTGTCCCAGTGGGTGAAGGTGCCGGGCCAGGGATCGTAGGCGCGTACCTGGCGCTCCAGTGTAGCGGCGGGTTGCCGCCAGTCTAGCTGCCCATCCGCTTTGTCCAACAAGCGGCAAACCGTCACACCCTCGGCGGCTTGGGGCTGTTCCACTGTCTCGCCGCGCAGCCGCTGGGCCAGTGTGGCCGCCAGCAGGGTCGCGCCTTGTTCGGCCAAGCGTGCGCCGAGCGTAGCGGCGCTATCGTCAGGGTAGATGGGTGCTTCCTCTTGCGCCAGCAGTGGTCCGCTATCCATGCCGGAGTCCATGCGGATGATGCTCACCCCGGTGCTTGCATCGCCGGCCAGAATAGCGGCGTTGATCGGGGTGGGACCGCGCCAGCGCGGTAACAACGAGGGATGCAGGTTCAGGCAGCCGTAAGCCGGCAAGTCGAGGACGGCCCGGCGCAAGATTTCCCCATAGGCGAACACCACGATAGCGGCCGGGGCGAGAGCACGGAGACCCTCCACCACGGCTGGATCGCGCAAGGTAGCCGGCTGCCACACCGACAAGCCTAACGCCAATGCCGCCGTTTTGATCGGGGGCGGCGTAAGAGTGCTCCCGCGTCCCGCTGGGCGGTCGGGTTGAGTCACAACCGTCAATAGATAGCCCGCCTCCGCCAACCGGCGCAAGGCCGGTACGGCGAGGGCGGGCGTACCCATAAAGATCAAACTGTCGCTCACCCTACCGCGCTAAGGCGCGATCGCTCCATAGACGATCTTGGCCGTCTGACCGCGCGTGATGGCGGTCGTCGGGCGGAAGGTGCCGTCGTTATACCCGCTGATGACGTGTTGCTCCACCGCCGTCTGGATATAGTGGAAGAAGACGTTGCTGGGCAATACGTCGCTAAAGGTCTGGGTGGTACTACCGCTAACCGGCCATCCGGCAGCGAGGACCGTGATCTTGGTCAATTGGCCGCGCGTGACCGGGTTACTGGGCTGGAAGGTGCCGTCGCTGTAGCCGCTGATAATCCCGGCATGGGCGGCGGTTTCGACCACGCTGTAGAAGGTGCTGCCCACGGGCACATCGCTAAACGTCGGGCGAGCGGGCGTGTAGATCGGCAGGCCGAAAGCCAAAACCAAGATTTTGGTCGCCTGACCGCGCGTCACATTGTTGTATGGGCGGAAGGTGCCGTCATTATAGCCGCTGAGTATACCGGTGTTCCGGCAGTACAGATAATTCACGCCTGCGTAGAAGTAGTCGCTCGGATGGACATCCGTGAACGAGATGACACAAGGCGTCGCGGTGGTGCTCGGCGGCACCGTCGTAGAGGTGGCTGTCGCGCTCGGCGGCAGCGCCGTGGAGGTGGCCGTGGGCGGCAACGGAGTATTCGTTACGGTCGGTGTGTTAGTAGCGGTAGCGTTGGGTACCGGGGTGTTGGTAACGGTGGCGGTGGCGGTCGGGGTCACGATCACCGGACTTGCCGCATAGGTCTGCACAAAGGTGCCGGCATCGGGTTGGCCCGCCGACCCGATCTGATAGCCGCCGATAGCATACAGCGTATTGCCTAATTGGGCGGTGCCGTAGTTGCGCGTTGCATGGCCTAGATCGGTCAGCGCCGACCAAGTGCTGAGGGTGGGATTATACTGGTAGGTAGATACCGTGGGCGTATACCAGCCGCCGCCGGCGATCACCAGTGTACCGGCCAGCACGTTCGGGCTGCCGCTAGGCATGGCCCAAGCCCCCATATCGCCCAGCGCGGCCGGCAGACTCGTCACCGCAGTCCAGGTGGGCACATCTGCGCTAGGATCCAGCCGTTCCACGGTTGTGACCGGCATAAGCGTACCGTTGGGGCCGGTCGGTGGTGAGCCGGGAGTGTAGGTGTCGCCGCCCACCGCGTAGATATACCCGTCCAGCGCCGCGCCGGCGATGTAGGCGCGCGGTACGCTCAGGCCGGCTGCGGCTAACTGGGTCCAGCGGCTACCGGCGGCGGCCAGAGGATCGAATACCCAGGTGTCGCCGTAAACGGCCCCGGTGGTCTGGTTAAAGCCGCCGAAGACATAAAGCTTGTTATTGAATGCGGCCCAGCCGCCGGGTACACGGGCAGGTGCGGCCGGCCAGGGATCGGTGCCGGTCACGCTGATGCTATCGCTGGTGGGGAAATAGATGCTCATGGTCATCGTGGGCACGCTGGACAGATTGCTCCCACCCAGCAGATAAATCCCGGAGCCACTGGAGCCGGTGAGGACCGCCGCCGCCATGTTGGCTGTGTAGGTCTGGCCGCCTTCACCAAGCCCGCCGCCGCCGCGCACAGTGGCTTTATACGGTAGTTGGGCGGTTTTCAGCGTCCAGGTGCCGGGCGTACCGGGCGTGTACTCATAGATGTCGTGTACGGCGCGGTCTTCACCGTCCATCGCCGACCGCTGGAAGTAGCCGCGCCCTCCCAGCAAATAGATCTTGCCGTTGGGCGGATAGGCCACCGCGACCCCGCGCTTGCGCGCCTGGGGCAAGGCCGTGTCGTCGGCCCAGCTATCCACCGTCACATGGGATCGTGCCCCGGTGGGCGTAGCCGTAGCGCCGGCGAAGCGCAGGGCGACCGGCACTCCGGCTAATACCAATAGCGAGACGAGTACAAACATAACCCGGCGTGACATAAGGGCACCTTTCGCAAGCAACTAATCGGGCGGGTAGCCATTGGGTACAGGTAATAGGTGAATGAAAGTAGGCGGTGTTACACGGCACGTTGCCGTCCTTGCTATTATACCAGCTTTCCTCTGCTTGGCAAGCAGCACGGCCCTTGACCGGTCAATAGACGTTTCTAACCGCCAATATGCGACATTTCTACTTTGGGGCGGGCGGCGGTTTCGGCAGTACGGAGTTCGGAGTAGCGGTCGGCCCGCGCCGTCCAGATGCGGCGTAAAAAGGCGCTGATCTCGGCATCCGCTGCGCCGGAGCGCAGTAGGGCGCGGAAATCGTGCCCCTTGCGGGCAAATAGGCACGTGTAGAGCGCGCCTTCCGACGAGAGCCGGGCGCGGCTACACGCGCCGCAAAACGGCTCGCTAACCGAACTGATGATACCGATTTCGCCGCTGCCGTCTCGATAGCGCCGGCGTTGCGCCACTTCGCCCCGGTAGTTGGGGGCCAGTGGTTCCAGCGGCAATTCGGCCTCGATACGGGCCACGATCTCGGCGGCAGGCACCACGTCGTCGAGCCGCCAGCCGTTGGTCGCGCCGACATCCATATATTCGATGAAGCGCAGGATCATGCCGCTGCCGCGAAAATAGCGCGCCATCGGTAAGATCGAGTCGGTGTTCATCCCGCGTTTGACCACCATGTTGATTTTGATCGGCCCCAGCCCCACGGCCTGGGCGGCGGCGATGCCTTCCAGCACCCGCTCCACCGGAAAGTCCACATCGTTCATGGCCTTGAAGACAGTGTTATCCAGCGAGTCGAGGCTGACGGTGAGGCGGCGCAAGCCGGCGTCTTTGAGCGCTTGCGCTTTGCGCGCCAGCAGCGAACCGTTGGTGGTGAGCGTCAGGTCGCGCAGACCGGGCAGCGGGGCCAGCATGGCGATCAGCTTGTCCAAATCGCGGCGCACCAGGGGTTCGCCACCGGTCAGGCGCAGCTTCTCGACCCCCTGTTCAAGGAAAATGCGCGCCAGGCGGGTAATCTCCTCGAAAGTGAGCAGTTCCGCAGCCGGCATGAACTGAAAATCGCGGCCAAATACTTCTTTGGGCATACAATAGGTGCAGCGGAAGTTGCAGCGATCCGTGACCGAGATTCGCAAATCACGTAACGGGCGTTGCAAAGTATCCAGCAGCGGCATAGTCATGGTGTATCTAATTCCTGTTTCTACTCAGCCGGCGGCCTGGCCGATCCAGGCACTGCCGTCGGTGTACCATTCTTTTTTCCAGACCGGCACCGTCGCTTTAAGCCGGTCTAAGGCGTCGGCGCAGGCGGCAAACGCGGCGGCACGGTGCGGGGCGGCGACGGCGATGACCACGCTTACCTCGCCGACGGCCAAGCGCCCGGTGCGATGGCGGATACCGATGCCGTGCAGACCGTGTTGGGCGGCGACCGCTTCGCCGAGGGCGCGCATTTCGCGCACAGCGAGTTCAGGGTAGGCTTCATATTCCAACGCGATCACCTGCTTGCCCTGGTGGTTATCGCGCACCAGGCCGATAAAGGTCACAACCGCGCCGTCGGCGGCGGTTTGCACTTCGGCGGCCAACTGGTCTACCGATAGGGGATCGGCGGTCACCTCAAACGGGCCAAAAGCGGACGGCACCGTAGGTATGGGATCACTCATCCGCCGCTGACCGGGGGTAGAAAAGCCACCTCGTCACCGTCGCGCAGCGCCTGGTCGGGGCGCGCCCAGGTGCCGTTAACCGCAAACGCGGTGGCGGCCATTAGCCCATCGGCGCGGGCCAACGCCGGTTGCGCCGCGCGCAGGTGGCCCCACAGATCGCGCACCGTGCTATCGGCCGGCACCTGCACTGCTAGCAGATCGCTGCCCGCTGCCTCGCGGTAGAGGGCGAACAGCCGCGCCTGTACGCGGATGCCGGCCGGAGCAGCGGCGTTGTTGATCGCTGGTTGCATGAACGGTTCCTCTCACAAAGCGTGAATCGCGTATTATAGATCGTACCACAGGGGGCGGGCGATGTCAAAGGCCGGCGACGACGATCTGCCTAACCTGCTATAATAACCCCGTGCGCTATATTGGCTCCAAAGACCGGCTCTTGCCGTTTATTCAGGCGACGCTCGACGCACACGGCATCAGCGGCGGTCTGTTCCTCGATCCGTTTTGCGGCACAGCGGCAGTGGCTCGTCAGGCGCGGGCGCACGGTTTCCGCGTGGTGAGCGGTGATGTGCTGTTTTTTTCCTATGTGCTGCAACGGGCTTATCTCTGCTGCGACGGTTATCCCCGCTTCGCCGGCCTCGAACTACCGCTGGGCGACGATCCTGCGCCGACTGCACCGACGGCGGCGGTCCTCCACTATTTGAACGCGCTGCCGGCGGTCACCGGCTTCATTCAGCAACACTACAGTTCGGTGGGCGTGGGGACCGCCGGCCGGATGTATTTTAGCGTAGCGAATGCCGGGCGCATTGATGCGATCCGCCGGCAGATCGCGGCTTGGCAAGCCGCCGACTGTCTGCACGGCGCGGAGGCGTATGTGCTGCTAGCGGCTCTGTTGGCGGCGGTGCCGGGGGTGAGCAATATCGCGGGCACCTACGGCGCCTACCTTAAAACCTGGGATAGCCGCGCGCTGCAACCGTTGACGTTGCGCCTGCCGTTGCTCACCCCCAGCCCGCTCGCCCATCGCGCCTACCACGGCGATGCGGCGGCGCTGGTGGCCGCGCAGCCGTGCGACGTGTTGTACCTGGACCCGCCGTACAACGGGCGACCCTACGCCGGCAATTATCATCTGCTGGAGACGATTGCTTGTGACGATGCCCCGCCGATCTACGGCAAAACGGGGTTGCGTCCCTATGCGCGGTCGCCCTACAATGTGGCGGCGGCGGCGGCGGCGGCGTTGCAGGCGCTGGTGGCGACGGCCCGCTGCCGGCATCTGCTGTTGAGCTACAACAGCGAGGGCTTGATCCCGGAAGCGACGATCCTGACGATCCTGGCCCAGCGGGGTCGCCCCGTCGTGACGCGCCAAGTCTATCGGCGCTTCCGCAGCAATATCGGTCGCCGGCACCTCCCCGCGCAGCAGGAGGTGAGTGAGAACTTGTACTATGTGCTGTGTGAGGCGTAAGACGTAAAACGTAATGTGTGCTGGGTAATGGGTGAATGTAGCATTTCACGTATCACGTTTCACGCATACACAAGGGCTAGGGTGATGAGCGATACAGTGACAGACGCGCCGGGCCGCCTGGATCCGCGCAATCAGTTGAACGATCTGACCGGGCGCGAGTGGCTCTACTTTTTGCAGTCGGTAGAGGCGACGACCTACCCCTCGCGGGGGCCGCAGGCGTGTGGGCACAATCTGCGGCGGGCACATCCCTCGCCCAAGCCGCCGTACCTGATGGCCGATATCATACGCTTTTTCACCAAGGCGGGCGGCTGGGTGTTAGATCCGTTCGCCGGGGTCGGCGGCACACTGCTGGGCTGTGCGCTCACCGAGCGGCATGGTCTGGGCATAGACCTGTCGCCGCGCTACTTGGCGATCTATGAGCAAGTGTGCGCGCAAGAGGGGTTGGCCGTACAGCCGACCGTCTGTGCCGATGCCCGCCACCTGACCGCCGCGCCGGCGCTCCAGGGCCGCGTCTTCGACCTGATCTTGACCGACCCGCCCTACGGTGATATGCTGACCCGTCCGCAGAAGGGCGAAGCGAAAAAGCGCACCGGTGCCGCCACGCCCACACCGTTCAGCCACGACCCCGCCGACTTGGGTAATCTGCCCTATACTGAGTTTGTGGCTGCGCTGGCCGGCATCCTGGCCGGGGCGGCGGGCTACCTCAAGCCGGGCGGCTATCTGGTGGTGTTCGCCAAAGACTTGCAACCGACCGCCACACACCACAATATGCTACACGCCGACTTGGCCGCCGGCTTGCCTGCCGCTATCCCCGGCCTGCGTTTTCGCGGCTACAAAATCTGGGTGGATCGCACTGTGCGCCTCTACCCCTTCGGCTACCCCTTCCAATTTGTCGCCAACCAACTACACCAATACATCCTGGTCTTTCAGACCGCCGGCCCTTAACGGTCTATCGGCACCGCGCAGGTGCGCTAGGGCTTTGACATCCGGCTTATCGTGGCCGGAGTGGGGCAGGAGATGACGCTGCCCCCGGCTACTTGAGTAGGGCCGCCACCGTATCGCGCACTGTGGGCCAGGCCGTGCTGCGCGGATCGATCAATTCGAAGTGGCCGAGATCGGCCAGCGGGAGCAGGCGGGCATCATCGCCGGCGGCTTTAGCGGCCTGAGTGTAGCCCTCGCTGATGGTGAACGGCACAATATTGTCGGCGGTGCCGTGGATCAGGCGTTGTGGTAGGCCCAGCGGCAGCAGTTCACGCGGTGAGGTGTCGCGGTAATGGGCCGGCACTGCGGTGGGATCGCCGCCCAGCAGATCGCCCACCACGCCGCTGCTCAAGCCTAGTTCCCAACCTCGGCGCAGGTCGGCTACCGGCGCTAGGCCCACCACCCCGCGCAACGGTAGCGGCTGGGCCGTGTACAGCGGGTCGCTCGCCGCAATGCGCCCGCGGGCGCCCGCCCAGAGGGCCAACTCCCCACCCGCCGAATGGCCGATCACCACCACCCGTCCCAAGTCTAGCCCATATTGCGGGGCCACCGTCCGCAGATAGTCAATGCCCGCCGCTACATCGTTGAACGTACCCGGCCAGCCGCCACCGGGATTGCCGAGCCGCCGATACTCCAAATTCCACGTCGCTAGGCCGGTTCTAGTCAGCGCCACGCATAGGTGGCCGATATGCTTGAGGTCGTAGGCGGCGCGCCAGTAGCCGCCGTGAATGACCACGACGACCGGGTGCGGCCCCGGCCCGGTCGGCAGGCGCAACTCGCCGAATTGCTGTGCATCGCTACCGTAGGCCAGATGGATTCCGTCGGGCGGCGGTGCCAGATCCAAGATATTACCGCTCATGGGTAACTCCTCGGTGGGTGCGCCGGAGCCGGCCGGCGGGGTGGCTAAGGCGGTGCCGGCGGGCACCCCAGCGGGGGGCGGCGCTGGGGTAGCGGGTGGGGTCGCGGAGGTACAGGCCGATAGAAGCAGGCTCAGTAAGGTGCCGATGATCAGTAAAAGCCGCTGTGTGGTGGGTACCATAGCGCTATTATAGCAGGATCGCTGCCGGCTGGGTAAGCCCTCTCAGCCTTTTCTCATAAAAGTTGTGTTATAGAGCGACAGATTATGGCCGCGCCGGTATCAGGGCCGCGCCGGCCACATCCACTTTAAAATGCATACTAACGCCGGGGCGACTACGGGCATGAGTTCACGTCGCCGCTCTTTTTCGATGATACACTCAGTGATAAGGTCCAGACGGGGCCGGCCTAGGCCGGTAAGGGGCAATACACGATGCGCAACAGCGCCGACAGTATCTACCCGAACAGCGGCGACGCACTGCTGCTCAAAGTGACCGAAGATGGGCGGGGCGGCTATGCGGCGACCTTTGACAGCGGAATGCAACTAGCCTAAGTTGCTGTGGTGGGCTTGATCAGGCCGAATTAGGCGCGACTGCTCACCGCGCCGTGTCTAGTTGAGGGGCCGCAACCGGGCGCGGCGTGCGGCGGCTGGGGGCAGGGGCGTAGCCTGGATCGCGGGCCGCGTTCACCAGGGTGCCTATCTCGGTGGGCTGGATGCGGCGGCGGCGGGCGGCCAGATGGCTGTCGGGCCGGATCAGGTAGAAGCTGCCCGGCTTGGCCGCCAGCATCTGGGCCAACGCGCCGGTGGGATCACCCAGCAGGCGCACGCCGGGCGGCAACGGCGGCAAAGCCGTCGGCGGATCGTTTGTAACTAAGTAGAGCGTGGCGGGCAGGGCTTGCCCGGCGAATGCCGTGGCGCAGGCACGCGCGCCGGCGGGGTCGGCCACAAACAGCAGCGCCACGAAGTTCGCGCCCAGCAGTTGGCGTAGGGTGCCGGGGCGCTCTGCGCCGGGCAAGCCGACCCGGCAGGCGGCATCGGACACGCGCGCACCCACCGCCGGCGCCGCGCCCCAGATCCACCGGCGCAGCACGGCCGCGCCGGCATCGCGCACCAAGATCGGGGAATGTGTGTAGGGCGGGGCCGTGACCATCTTACCGCTGTTGACATAACGGCGCAGGGCCGGCACGCGGCGGCTGGCGCGCAGGAGCAGGTTGCGCCGCCAGAGTTCGCGGCGGGTCGGCGGCACGAGAAAGCGCATCGTCGCCTGCGTCACTTCCTGGTTGAGTTGCTGGACCGGCCGGCGTTCGGCGTGGTAGGTGTCAAGCAGGCCGGCGGGCGCTTGGCCGGTCAACACCAGACGCAGTTTCCAGCAGAGGTTTTCCACGTCCTGAATGCCGCTGTTCATGCCGCGTGCGCCGAACGGGGCAACCAGATGCGCGGCATCGCCCAGCAAGAAGGCGCGCCCTTTGCGAAACTGCGGCACCAAGCGTTGGTGGAACCGATAATCGCTCACCCACACCAGCGTGTACTCCACCTCGTCGCCGATCACCGCCCGAATGCGGCGGTCTAGGTTCTCGGTTTGGTACTCGGCGCTGAGGTCGGTGTCGGGCGGCAATTGCCAGTCCAGCCGCCAGACGTTATCGGGTTGGAGATGGATTAGCAGCGTGCGGCCGCGGTTAGAGGGCGGGTCGAAAAAGAAGCGCGGTTCGCCGGGGAAAGGCAGGTCGGCTCGAATGTCGGCGATCAGGAAATGGTCCTCGTGCGTGGTGCCGGGGAAGGGGATGTCGAGCAACTTGCGGACGTTGCTGCGCGCACCGTCGCAGCCCAGCACATAGGGGCTGCGCCAGGTCTCGTTGCCGTGCATTGTTTTCACGTCGAGGGTTACACCATCGGCATCTTGCGTCAGCCCCACCACTTTGTGCAGCCAGGCGATGTCAATCAGGCCGGTACTCTGAATGCTTTGCAGCAAAAAGGCTTCGGTGTGGCACTGTTGCAGGTTGATGAACGTGGGCAATCGGTTGGGCGCGGCCGGCGGCATCTGCTGAGTGAATAGCTCGGTATCGCGGAAAAAGGTGCGGCGCATTTGCCAGCTAGCCCTTTCGCCAGCACCGGTTCGACGCAGCCCAGCTTCTCCCAGACCTCCAGCGTGCAGCGGTGAATCGCAATCGCCCGTGAGCCGTAGCTGAGTTTGTTGTCGTCGTCGAGGATGCGGCTGCGGATGCCGTAGTGGGCCAGCATCAGGGCGGCGGTCATGCCGACCGGCCCCGCCCCGACAATCAGCACCGGTTCACTTTGCAGGTCAATGCCCGGTAAACCGGCCCGCACATCGGGGATCGCTTCGCCCACTGCGGTGTCGGGTTGCGCTAGTGCCACCATGTCTGCTGCTCCTCTCATTGCGTAACGCCCCGCGCGGCTTCCAGTTCGGCGGTGAGGCCGCGCAGCATTGCGCCGGTATCCATGCCCACATTCACAAACTGGAAACCCTGCGTGATGCGCTGGGCCGCGACGCGCCCGTTAGCGCAAAAGATGCCGACCGGCAGCCCGTAAAGCTGGGCGGTGCGCTGAATATAGGCCAGCGCGTCGGTCAGCAGCTTCGGGGCGGGGTCGGCCCACGGGTCGAGGCCAAGCGATAGGCTAAGGTCTATCGGCCCAACAAAGGCCAGATCCACGCCCGGCACGCTCAGGATGCTGTCTAGCGCATTGAGCGCGGCTTCGGTCTCGATCTGCACGCTAACCAGGGTGTGTGCGTTGGCGGCGCGCAGATAGGTCGGCGTATCGGTATCGAAAGCCAGTGCCACCCATTGGCTACCGAAGCTACGGCTACCTTCCGGCGGATAGCGCGCCGCCGCGACAGTCGCCTCGGCCTCGGCACGGCTGTTGACCATCGGCGCGATCACGCCGCCCGCTCCGGCATCCAGCGCCCGTTTGATCGGCTCCACGGCAGCGGCGGCCACGCGCACCAGCGGCACCGGTCCCCGTGCATCGGCAATCGCGCCCACAATGCCCGTCAGTGTCGCTACATCCAGCGGCGCGTGTTCGGCATCCACCACGATCCAGTCGCAGGGTAGGCGTGCCAGCAGCCGCGCCGCCGGCACACTGGGCAGTGCCATCCAAATACCCCGGCAGACTTCGCCCGCCGCCAGTCGGGTTTTCACGGTGTTAGTTCGCATGGGGTTGTCGCTGCCTTGTCTAGAACAAATGCCCCGCCCGCCGGCTGGGACAATGCTGGAAATTACCGGGCCATTGGGTCGGGCCGACCCGCTTGATGAGGTGATTATAGCGGACTGTCGCTTAAAAAGCGCTTAAAATACCCCTATCCGCTATGTTCTCGTCGCTTGAAATCCCCGTAATAGAATGGCACGCACCCGGCCGGGGTTACATTCGCATCCTATTCGACGGCATCGGGACAAATATCTGCGGAAGGCAGAATCGGTGTCGGACGGTGCCGGCAAAGGCGGAGGAAGGGCGAGCTTCAACCATAGAGGTGATCGGTTCTTAACACGGCAACATAGTCGCGCCGGGCATCCTTCCCGAAGAAGGCTCGGTGGGGATTCTATTTAGCCCATATCACGATAACGCAGGTGCCGCCCAGGCTTCCCTGACGGCGATCACTAATATCCTTGATCCCGATCCCGGCTTTGTGCGTTTCGTGTTAGACTTGAGGCGGCGCGCCGGGCTGGGCGGGCGTGAAGCGGCTGCCCGGCGGTAGGGGTTGCCGGTCGCCGTCGGGCGTATAACGCCAGGCGGTGCCGTCATGCACCTGCACCTCGCCGTCCATCCAAGCCAGATTGCAGCGTTCTTCGAGCGCCAGTACCGGATGGCGGTTGACGGCCATGTACTCGCGGATGCGGAAGTCGCGCGACTCTGGTTCGTCGGGCGGCGGCAGGGTGAAATGGACATTGAAGTTGTAGGGGCTGAGGCCCAAGCCGCTGAACTGCGTGGTGCCGAACACATTCCAATCGTTGGTGGTTAGCATATTCGGCCCACTGAACACTGTGCCCGCGCTGCGCGTGATCAGCGGCAGCCCGCCGCGCACCGCCGTGACCAGGCTGGGGATGATCTCCGGCAGACGGTGCATCCGCCGCGCCAGCAAATAGGTGTTGCCGCCCGGTACCAGCACGGCGGCACAGGCGGCTAGATCGGCGGCAAACGCGGCTGTATCGGTCGTGTCTAAATCAATCACACGCAGCGGCCCAACCGCCGCAAAGGCAGCGGTCCACAGATCGTGCCAATATGTGGGTGGGCGCACACTCGCCGCTGGGATATAGCCAATGATCGGGCGGATCATGCCAGCCGTAGCTTGGGCTGCGCGCTGCGCCATCGTCGGCAAGATCGCGTCGCCGCCGCCGCTGAATAGGTAGAGTTGCATGGCGGTATTATAGCCGCAGGAGTCGGGCAGGTGCAACTACACACGCCTGCTTCGCGGCCGTTGCACCCCATCCGCCGTGTTATCCTCCCGCTGCCACCGGCGTGTCCAACTGGGCTAGGTCCGCGCGGGCACGGGCGAGCTGCGGACGCATCCCCAGGCGCTCGAACAGGTCGGCGGCTTCGCTGAGGGTGGCGCGGGCGGCGGCCTGGTCGCCGCGCAACTGGTGCAGGCGGGCGGTCAGTTGCTGGATCTCGGCGATATGCTCGCGGTCCTGGTAGCGGTAGACCGTCACCCGTGTGTCGGCCAGCAGCGCGGCGGCAGCCTCCAATTCGCCGAGGTCAAGGTCAATGGCGGCTAGGCGGATTTTGCAGAAGCTGACACAGCGTTGACTGCCCAGCCGCTCGGCATCACGCAGGCATTCGCGCAATAGGTGCTGGGCCTGCACCCACGCGCCTTTGACATAGAGGCACGTCGCGACCCACTGCCGCTGGATGAGGAAGGGCAATGCCGACACCTCCTCGGCGCGGCGCAGGCTTTGCAACCAGGCTGCTTGCGCGGCATCCACATCCTGCCGCGTCATGGCGTAGAGGGCGAGCGCGTGCTGAACGTTGAAGGCCACCTCGTTGGGCAGCGGCGTGGCCTCAGCCAGTGCGCGCATTTGCGGCAGATAGCGCTCCATTTCGGTGATATTACCTTGTGCGCTGAGGGTGTGGATATGATAGGCCAACGCCTCGACCTCTTTGACTGGGTTGCCTAGCTGCCGCGCGGCTTGCGCCGACAGCAAGTTGGGTGGCGCATCATCGCGCCACAAGCCGCGAATATAATAATAGTAGCCGACTCCGTCCACCAGCGCGATCACATCGGCATGGCGGCCTTGTGCGGCACACCATAGGAGCAATGCTTGGATCGTCTCGCGCTCCGGGTCCAGCCTTTCCAGCCGGCTCGGATCAGCCCAGCAGTAGCCGACCGGGCCTACTAGATCGCGATACCACTGCACCCAGCGGTCACGTAGTGCGGTGACGGTGGGCTGCTCGGCCAGGCGCGCGCCGGCGAATGCGCGTACCAGCGGGTGCAGCGTGTAGCGCGGTGGGCTGTGCAGATCGGTCGGCTGCATATCCAGCAGGGCGAGATCGGTCAAGCGCTCCACGGCGCGGTCGAATGCGAACGTGCTCACGCCGGCGACGGCCGCCAGCGCGGCCGGCCCGGCGCTATCCGGGAACAACGCGGTCGCCGCCAGCACCTGCCGGGCCGCTTCGTCGAGCAGGCTCCAACAGCGGCTGAATAGATCGGTCATCAATTCGCCGCGCGCGGTGTAGAGGTCGTCGAGCACGGCGGCAAAGGGCCGCTGCTCGTATTTGAGGCAGCCCAGCGCGATCTCAATGGCTTTCGGGTTGCCGCCGGTGGCCGCGATCAGGGCGGCGGGCACCGCCGGGTCATCGGCGGCCGTCTCCATCCGCAGTACGCGCAAGCGGGCGCGGATCAGTTCGCCCGCCTCGCTATCGCTCATGCCGCGCAGTTCCAATACAAACGTGTTGTTGCGGAAGGCGCGCGAGTATTCCCGACTGGTGATCAGCGCCTTGCTCGGCTCCGGTAGGCGCAGCAACCAGCCCAACAGCGCGCCGTCCAGCACCGTCTCGAAGTTGTCCACCACCACCAGCACGCGGCTGCGGCGTAGCAACTGCTCCACCTCGCGCCGCTTTTCCTCGTGCTCAAACGCCGTGAAGCCGGGGTAGTCTAGCGTGCGGGCGATCTCGTCCAGCACACTGCTGAGGGTTGTTGTGCCGGGCCGATCTTTATCGCTGACCCAGACTACGGCATCGAAACGCGGCTGCGCTCCGTCGAGCAAGCAACCGGCGGCCGTTTCGCGGGCTAGGCTGGTCTTGCCCATCCCACCCAGACTGACGATCAACGCGACCGCCGAGCGCTGGCGCAGGCCGTCCAGCACCTCGCTCATGACCTGCGGGCGCAGGATAAAGCGGCTGTAGGTGGGTGCGGGCAGGTTCTGGTATACGCGCACCGGCTGTGCCGGCCCGCTACTGGGGCATAATCGGTCGAGCAAACTCGCCGGTGCCGGGTAGGCAGCGGCTTGGAGAAACGCTTGCAACCAGGCGCGATCCAGATGACCGCGTCGCACAGCGGCTTCGGCCAGGATCGCTACCGGGCGCGCGTCGGGCGGAATGTGGCCGGCTTTATAGCGTTGAATCGAGGCGGCAGCCACGCCGATCTGGTCGCCTAATTCGTCTTCCACAATTGGGGCGGTTTTGCCCTCGCAGGCGGCGATGCTGCTGAGGCCGGCCTTGAGCAGGCGGCCGAAGGTTTCGTTACGCATATCCCTATTATAGCGGATCACCTCTGCGGAATGTTCCGAGCCGTGTGCCGAATCTTCCGTACGCCACGGCTCCGAATGTCCCGCCCAGCGCTCCGACCCTTCCGCACAGCTCTATGCTTTAATAGCGGTGTCGGCGGGCCGCTCGAACCCCGCGACAGGAGAGGAGTGTCGGACTATGGATGCTGCACAAGGATTGCAGGTGGGGATGTGCCTGGCCCTGCTGGGGCTGCTCGGCACCGCTGTGCTGTTGGGTGTGGTTGTGCTGCAACTAGTTGGGCGCGTCAACGGCTTGATCGCTGAGGTCGCCGCGCTAGGGCAGGAACACGCAGTGGGGCGCGGCGGCTGCGGCCTTTTGCTGGGGGTGTTGGTCGGTGGCGGCGTGCTGGGGTGTGGGGGCGCACTCCTGCTGCAAAGCGTCGGCGCGGCAGGGCCGTAGCCGCAAGGCTGGGGTCGGCCCCGACAACACCACGGAGACCCGGAGACATAGAGATTTTTGAGAGCCGCTACGGCTAAGGAGAAGCGCAATGAATGGCACGAATCGCATGGTGATCCGCACGCTGACGGTGGTATTTGACGGTGTGGGTCTGCGCCTAGACGCACCGCATGATCCGGCGCTGTTACCCGGCCGGCGCTACTTGATCGCGCTGCAAGCCGACCCGCTACCGGCGGGCGCAGACGTGGCATGGGACGACCGCGACGCGCCGGCGGCCCCCAGTGCGCCTCCGGCCTGGAACAATGCTCATACGCATCACCTCTATGGGCGTAGCACAGGATAAGCCAGGGGCGTAACTAAGCCCGCAATTTAGCTTTATTACAGATGAATCTTGTTCCGCCGCCGTAAGGGTGTTATAATGGCGTTACTGAACGCTCCGCTGTCGTGTCACCCTGCTTTGTAAACTGCTTAGGCTCCCCACAGGAAAGGAAGGCGCTATGTTGAAATTCCGCCCTGGTTTTAGCCGTGTCACCGCCCCGCGCTTCTCTCCCCGACACTGCGGCTGGCTGATCGGGCTGATTGCTCTGTCGGCGCTGGTCGCCGGCGACCACGCCGGCTCGGTGGCGGCGCAGCCGGCTGCCCAGCTCGTGTTGAGTAAGGCGCCCCTGCTGACCCCGACCGTCAGCCCGACGGGCCTTGCGTCGGCCACGACCACGCCGAATCCGTGTCAGGTGTACAGTGTGATCACCGGCACCACCGGGCTGGTTGCCGGTGTGACCGACATCGGCAACCACGGCGATGATGTTTCAACAACTATCACGCTGCCGTTCGCTGTGACGCTCTACGATCAGACCTTCACCACGGCCCAGGTCGGATCGAACGGCACGCTGAGTTTCGGCACCTTCACCAATACCTACAATAATTTCTGCTTGCCTAGTGCAGTGGCGACGTATGAAATCTTCCCGTACTGGGATGACCAATGCACTGCCCCCTGCAACGGCAACACCGTCATTTGCACCGGCTGCGGCATCTTCACCACGCAGGTGGGCAATGCCTTCTATATTGAGTGGCGTACTAATTTGCAAGTAGACGGCACAACGGAAAATTACGAAGTAGTGCTGACGCAGGGCACTGCGAACTTCCGGATTATCTATGGCCCAGGCACTAACGATACTTCGGCGGAGACCATCGGCGTGCAGGGCGCGAACGGGGCCGCCTATACCCTTTACAAGTGTGACACCATCGGGCCGCGTATTACCGCCGGCGAACAACTCAGCTTTACCGCGCCCTGCGGGGCCGGCACGTTGACTCCCACCGCCACCGCGACGGCAGGCGGCCCGACGGCCACCGCAACGGCGGGCAGCCCCACGCCCACCCCGCCAGTGGTGCAGACGCTGGCCGGGGGGCCGGGCGACCAAGAAGCGCCGCAAATTGACGGTAGTCTCGCGGTCTGGGAAGATAACAGCGCCGGCACCTGGGACATCCGCGCTCGTGATCTCCATACCGGTCTCATTTTTACGGTCTATAGCGGTCCCGGCGACCAACGCCTGCCCGCCATCAGTGGCAACCTGGTCGTCTGGCAAGATAACAGCGCCGGCACCTGGGACATCTACGGCGCGCAACTCACCGGCGATAGCGCCGGCGCCGCCTTCCTGATTGCCGGCGGTGCAGGCGACCAGACCAACCCCGCCGTCAGCGGCAATCAGGTCGTCTGGCAAAGCACGGTCGGCAGCAGCACCGATATTGTGACCACCGACATCACCGGCGGCCAACCGCGCACGCTTAGTGTCGGGCAGACCCTCAACAGCAATCCGACCCTCGACGGTAGCCTGGTTGTCTGGCAAAGCACGGCCGCCCTGTCCACCACGCTGAAGAGCACCGTAGCCGTCGGCTGGCAGATCGTCGGCAGCAATCTCACCATGCCCGCGAGCGGGGTGTTTACCGTGACTAACGGTATGGGCGATCACATCAACCCGGCGATTAGCGGCACAGTCGTGGTCTGGCAGGAGAACCCGAACGGCCGTTGGGCGGTGGCCGGCAAGGATCTGAGTACGGGCAGCGGCTTCACCGCCCCGGCGACGGCCGGCAACCAGATCAACCCCGACATAAACGGCAGTACCTTTGTCTATGTGACCCAGCCGCTGACCGCCGGCCAGGCGCCGGCGGCGTGCGGCAGTCCCGGCCGGACGATTCACCAGGGCGACCGTAGCGGCGGTGGGGACGATATCATCTCCGGGCCAGCGGAATGCGATCCCAACCACCCCCACGCCACCGGCGGCGGACGTGTGATTTGGGAAGATACCTCCGCCATCGGGAGCGGCAAAGACATCGTGGGCAAACTGTGTACGGTGAGCTATAGCGATGTCTACCCGGCCGATTATTTTTCCGTGCCGGTACAGGGCTTGTCGTGCCTGGGAGCGATCAGCGGCTACAGCGACGGCAGCTTCCGGCCCTATAATGCAACCAGTCGCGCCCAATTGTGCAAGATCGTGGTGCTGGGTGAAGGGCTGACCCTTAACACGACGGGCGGGCCGCATTTCACCGATGTGGCAGTGGGTAGCACCTTCTACACGGTCATCGAAACAGCCTACAATCGTGGGATCATCAGCGGCTATAGCGACGGCACGTTCCGGCCCAGCAACGCGGTGACGCGCGGGCAGTTGAGCAAGATCGTTGTCGGTGCCCAGGGCTGGGCTCTGGACACCAGCGGCGGGCCGCATTTCACCGACGTGGCGGTGGGCAGCACGTTCTATGGCGTGGTGGAGACGGCGTACCATCATGGCATCATCAGTGGCTACAACGACGGCACGTTCCGGCCGGGCACGGGCGCAACGCGCGGGCAAATCGCTAAGATCGTATGGGGCGCACTGCAAAATCCGTAGTAGCCGGGAGGCCGGTCCGACCGGGCCGGCTTCCTTCATCAGATGAGGGGGATCTATCGTGCCTTCTACCATGCCCTGTCCGCGCTGTGGCACAGAAAATCCAGCCGATTCGCGTTTCTGTGATCAGTGTTCGCTGCCGTTGCAGGAAATGGTCCGCCCGTCTGCCGCCGATACCCTGATTCTGCCCGGTAGTCCGCCGGCGGTCAGCGCGCCGGCGGCCGTCTCGGCGCGCCCATCTGCTTCGCGCCCGGCGGCGGCGGCTGTTGCCGCGTCTACGCCGCCCACTCCTGCTATAACAGACGCACCGATCCCGACTACACCGGCAGTGACCGTCCCGATAGCGACCACGCCGGCCCCACCGGCGACGACCACCCCTCCGGCCGCCGTGCCGGTGCCCACCACGCGCCGGCGCGGCTCTGTCGGTCTGCTGATCGCCGGCCTGATCGTCGCGCTAGCGATCTTTTTGGGGGGTGGCTTTGGCGTCGCCAGCGCGTTGCTCAACCCGCCGACACCCGCTGCCGTGGCGGTTGCCATAGTGACCGCTACTCCGGACAACAGTCGCCAAGCCACCGCGCAGGCGCAACAGCAGGCGACCGCCGAATTGTTGAATGGACAGGCCACTGCGCTGGCGCAACAGACGGGCAATTTTCAACTCACCTTAACCGCTGTGGGCCAAGCGGGGGTATCAAGCGGCGTGCTGGCGACGACACTGGCGCAGGCGACCGTCCAGGTGCAGATGGCACGCGGCACCGCCACCGCCCTCGCGCAAGGTCAGGCGGCCGCCGTCGCGACGCTGACGGGGGTGGTTGTCAGCGCGCAAGCTACGACGCAGGCTGTGCCGGCCACCGCGCCCGCCCCGACGCAGGCTCCCGCCACGCAAGCGAATCCGGCGAACCCCGCTGCGACGGTGGCGGCCCTGGCGGCCGGGGCGACGCTCACCGCTGTGGCGCGTGCCCAGCAGAGCCGCAGCCAAGCGACGGCGCAAGCCGAGCAAGCAGCCGGTCAGCAGGCCACCGCCACCGCCCTTGCCGGGCGGCAGATTGCGGCAACGCAGGCCGCGCGGATCGGGGCCAGTGCAACTGCCCAGGCCGGCCAGAGTCAGGCACTGTTGCAAACCCAAGCCACAGAGGCTGCGCGCAGCCTGGCAACGCAGGCTGCCGATACCCAGGCGCGTAACAAGGCCACGCAAGCAACGCAGACCGCGTTGGCTGCACAAGCGGGGCAAGCGGCAGCGGCGCAAACCGCCCAAGCAGCGCAAGCAGCAGCGGCGCAAGCAGCAGCGGCGCAAGCAGCAGCGGCGCAAGCAGCGGCGGCGCAAACTGCACAGGCGGCGCAAGCGGCACAAGCCGTTGCACAAGCGACGCAGGCGGCACAAGCAGCCCAAGCGGCAGCAGCGCAAGCGACGCAGGCCGCCGCCGCTCACGCCACTCAGGCCGCGCAAGCGGCGGCGGCCCAAGCCGCGCAAGCGACGCAGGCCGCGCAAGCAGCCGCTGCGCACGCTACCGAGGCGGCGCAGGCTGCCGCACGGGCCACGGAAGCGGCACAAGCAACCATCGCTGCACAAGTGCCGCCTACCTCACCGCCAAGCGGCGGCGGCGGTTGTGGCGGTATGCCGGCGGCGGCGGGTGTCGTCATCACGCCGTTGTGCGGTCCGCCCGGCACCACGTTCACGCTGAACGGATCGGGTTTCACCCCCGGCGAAGTCGTTGTCACCCACTACGTTGACCCGGACGGGGCAACCCACGGCCTTGCCAAGGGGCAGAGTACCGCCAATGAGACGGGAGCGGTCTGCTGTCCCCTCCTTACGATAAGATCCAGCGCGGGCCTGGGAGTCTACAAAATCGAGATGCAGAGCGAATCCGGTAAGATCGCTACCGGCTACTTCAAGGTGCTTGCGCCCTAACCGCGCCTATTCTTCGCGTTCGACGATCAGGCGCAAGGCGTGAACGGCGGCGGCGCGGTAGCCGGCTTCCATCAGTTCGGTGAAATCGGCCGGACCGGACCAGAAGGACGGCAAACCCAACCGCTTCACCGGCAACGCATCTATGCGCGGCGGCTGAAAAGTGAGGCCCAGCGCGGGCACGGCGCTCGGTGCGGTCCAGAACTGGGCGGGGTCTGTAGGTAAGGGCGCGGCGGGCGCTTCCTCCACGACGGGCGCGGGCGCTTCGGCGGGCACGGCTCCGGCGCGGCGGGCCTGGAGGGCGGCAGCAATCTGCGTCTTTGTGCGGCCCCGTAACTCAAACATCAGCCACGGGTCGCCGTCGAATTGTTCACCTAGCAGGTAATAGACTGCGGCCGCGTGTTTGCAGGGGCTGGCCCAGTCGGGGCAGGAGCAGTCGGTGGTCAGATCACCGGCGACGGCCGGGAAGAGGCTGCTGCCCGCCGCGCGAAAGACCTCCTCGATGGGCTGCGGCATCTCGCCGCTGAGGAGCTTGGCCGCGAAAATCGCCTGCGCGGCCATGCCGTCAATCACCCGCTCCCACGCCGCATCCGTCAACTGCTTAAAGCCGATGCGCACCTTGTAGGGCTTGACTTGGCTGCCTTGCACTTGCGCCGCCACGCCGCCCGGCCCCACCTCGAGTTTCACCACCTGGCCGCTACGTGCATAGGAGCGTCCGCGCGCCAGCCGCGACTTATCCACCAGTTGTTCTAGTGCGGCGACCCAGCGCCCGGCCCACCAGGTTTTGCCGAACGTGCCCTGCGCCTTGATGCCGTTGGCCGGGCGGCGCGTCGTCCGCTCGCCCCAATCGTTCCAGCTCATTGCTTCACCTCTCGCCTCACTCCTCGCCAATCGCGTCGCGGCGCAGGGTGAACAGGTCGCGCAACTGCTCAGTGCTCATCTCGGTGATCCACGACTCGCCCGCGCCGACGATCGTCTCGGCTAACGCCTTTTTGCGCTCGATAATCTCATCCAACGCCTCCTCAAAGGTGCCCGCGCTGATAAACTTATGGACCTGCACGTTTTTCTGCTGGCCGATACGAAACGCGCGGTCGGTGGCTTGGTTTTCGACTGCCGGGTTCCACCAGCGGTCGAAGTGAAACACATGATTGGCGCGCGTCAGGTTCAGGCCCACGCCGCCCGCCTTGACCGATAGGATAAAGATGTGCGGACCGCGTGCGTCGTTTTGGAAGCGCGTCACCAGGCGGTCGCGGTCTGCGGCGGTGGTGCCGCCGTAGAGAAAGATCACCTCGTGCCCCAACGTGGCAGTCAGGTAGGGCTGCAACAGCTTACCCATCTCGGCGTATTGCGTGAAGATCAACGCACGGTCGTCTACAGCTAGGATCTCGTCCAACATCTCGGTTAGGCGGGCCAGTTTGCCGCTACGCCCCGGCAGCGGGCTGCCGTCGTGCAGAAACAGCGCCGGGTGATCGCAGATTTGCTTCAGCTTGGTCAGCATCCCCAGGATGATGCCGCGCCGGGCGATGCCGCTCGACTCGGCCATCTGGCGTAGCGCGTCTTGCAGGGCCGCTTCGTAGAGCGTGGCCTGCTCGCGCGTCAGCGTGGCATAGAGCTTCATCTCGTTTTTGTCGGGCAAGTCGGCGATAATGCTGCGGTCGGTTTTAAGCCGGCGCAAGATGAACGGGCTGACTAACGCTTTCAGCCCCTCGACCGCCGTCTCATCGCGGGCGCGTTCGATGGGCAGCGCAAACTGTCGGCGGAAGGCTTCTTGCGATCCCAGATAACCGGGATTGAGGAACTGAAACAGGCTCCATAGTTCGGCTAGGCGGTTCTCAACCGGCGTGCCTGTCAGCGCGGCGCGCCAGTCGGCCGTCAGGCGGCGCGCTGCTTGCGCCCACTTAGTGGTCGGGTTTTTGATATTCTGCGCCTCGTCCAGCACCACATTGGCCCACTGCACGGCGGTCAGCGCGGCCTCGTCGCGGTGCAGCAAGGCGTAGGTGCTGATCACCACATCATACACGGCGGCTTCGGCGGCAAACGCAACCTCGTCGCGGCGGCGCTCGGCTCCGTGGTGGATCAGCACGCGCAAATCCGGCCCGAAGCGCGTTAGCTCGCGCCGCCAGTTGCCGACCACCGAGGTGGGGCAGATCAATAGCGTCGGCCCGCCGGGATGGGTCGCGATCTGGCGCTGGTGTAACAGCAGGGCGATCAACTGGATCGTCTTGCCCAGGCCCATATCGTCGGCCAGCACTGCGCCCAGGCCAAAGCGCCGCATCGCCGCCAGCCAGCCCACCCCCACCCGCTGATAGGGCCGCAACTGCCCCTGGAAACCGGCCGGCTCGGCGATCTCCGCCCGTCCGCCGCGATCCTCCAACCCCTTCAGCAGCTCGGCAAACGCGCCCTCGGTCTCCACCTCGACCAACGGCAGGCCGGGGACGGTGGCCGGGGCGAGCGCTATGCGCAGCGCCGCCGCCATGCCGATGGGTCCACCAGGTTGCGTCTTGAACAGAGTCAGCGCCTGCTCGACCCCCTCGGGCCGCAGTTCGACCCAGCGCCCGCGCACCTGGACGAGCGGCTGCTTGAGCGCGGCCAACGCCTCGAACTCGACCCGTGAGAGCGTCTGGTCACCCAAGGCAATTTGCCAGTCGTAGTTCACTAGTGTGTCCCAGGTGAGGACGGACGCGCCGCTTTGGGTCTGCCCTTTGGTCGCCGGTTTGCTGCTCAGTTTGGCGCGCACGCCGATAGCCGTATCCATGCCCGGCACCAGCACACCGAAGCCGCTGCCCTGCAACAGCAGCGCCGCCTCGCGCACAAAGCTGTATGCCTGTGCGGTGCTGAGGGCGGCGATTTCGGGCCGTGCGGCGCGCAGGCTCGGCTCCAGCGGCGGGAATAGGCGCGCCGCCCGCCCCAGTCCCGCCAACAAGCGCTCTTGCGGCGCATCGAACTTGCGGTTCAGGAAGTTGAGTGTGCTACCACGTTGCCGCCACACCTCGCCCGCCGGCACCAGTAAGCTGGGATCGTCCGTTGCCTGCAACAGGTACTCTAGCGTCCAAGTCGCCTGCTCCGCCGGCAGTGCGATCAGCGACCCCGCCGTACTCCCGCTCTCAGGCTCCCCACCCTCGATGGGGGAGAGTTCGTCAGGATCAAGCCCAAGATCCGGCGGGTTGAGGCGGAAGCAGACGCGGAAGCTATCCTGATGACCGTCGGCTCCGCCCGCTTCGATCCAGGCGCGATATTCGCTGTAGAACTCCGCCAGCGCGGCGGCGGGCGCTTCGAGGGTCGGGTTGCCGCGCAACGCTTCCAGCCAGGTATCGCTGAGGCGAGTCCGGCCCGCTTTACGCCCGCCGCGCTGCGTGGCAGGCAGGACGGCGGCGCGAGTTACGGCATCAACGGTCGCGCTCAGGTAGCTGCTCAGGAGGTCACCGGGGCGCGGCTCCGACGTATTAGCCGCGCTCGCCAATGCCCGGCAGACCGGTGGCATCGCCGTCACCAGGGTCCGAAAGCGGCTGCGGTCGCGCTCCTCGTCCAGCAGCAATTGCCAACGGGCGGCGTAGCCCGATCCCTCACGCTGCACCGTCGGCAGGATCTTTTGCCGGTAGACTAATTCTAGCGCGAATTGTGTGACCGCGATCCAAAAACGCAAATCTTCGCCGATGACCGACCCGCTGCCGCGCTCCTCATCAGCCAGTGCCAGCAACACCTGCGGCGCGTGGGCTACATCGAAGGTCAGCACGGGGATTTGCCAGGTCCACAGGGCGGGGGTCGCACCTGCCGCCGGTCTGCCGGCGCTGCCCAGGTCGGGCGAGGGGCAGGGCACGCCGTCCAGGGTGGGGAGCCGCGCCAGGACCGGTCGGCCTGTGCTCTCGCCGGTGTCGCCCGGCACGCCGCCGTCTGTCAGCGCCACCCGCAACACCTCGGCGGCGGCGGCGAAGGGGTGCGGCTGCGGCTGAGTGGGCGCCGTAGAGGCTGTGCGCCTCCGGCGCGTCCCGCCTGCGTTCGGTGTGGTCTCGGCCCACACCGCCAGCCGCGCCGGATACTGATCCGCCGCCGGCAGCCACGATCCATGCACCACTAACATCGCTGCCGCCCTCCCTCGTGTAGGCTCTAGTATGACATAACATTTATGTGTGTGCAAGGCGCAGCACAGCAGAGATTTGGTTGCAAGTTGCTCGGCGTAATTCCTTGACAAGCCTGTTACGGGTGTAGTATAATCCGGTGCGCGCTGCAAAACAGGGCGTGCTTAGGGAAGAACGGCGGGGTTCGCCCCTCATACTCGTGCCGACGTAGCTCAATTGGCAGAGCTCCTGTTTTGTAAACAGGTGGTTGCGGGTTCGAGTCCCATCGTCGGCTCCCTATATCATTCATGTTCGGGCAGGTGCCGGAGTGGTCAATCGGAACTGACTGTAAATCAGTCGGGCTTCGCCCTACGGAGGTTCAAATCCTTCCCTGCCCACCGGGCCCACGTAGCACAGTTGGTAGAGCACGTTCTTGGTAAGAACGGGGTCAGCAGTTCAAATCTGCTCGTGGGCTCCGCAAGTAGCTAGCCAGGCCCCCGCTATCCCTCTGATAGCTGGGGCTTTGCTTCGTAAATGGATGAGGAGAAGAGATACCCGTGGGTAAGAAACGATTCGAGCGTAACAAGCCGCACGTCAACATCGGCACCATCGGCCATGTGGACCACGGCAAAACCACCCTGACCGCCGCCATCACCAAAGTCATGGCGCTACAGGGCCGGGCCGAGTTTATGGCCTATGCCGATATTGACAACGCGCCCGAA
>JBBRPH010000050.1:0-44677 GCA_038228295.1 Chloroflexia bacterium
ACCCACGCATTGTCGTCGGTTAGTCGCGCCAGCAGAGCCGCTTGCACCGCTGGCTCCCCTGCCACTCCTGCCAACGCTGCCGCTGCCGCCCCGCGCACAATGCGATCCGGCTCGTCAGTTAGCCGCGCCAGCAGGGCCGCTTGCACCGCTGGCTCCCCTGCCACTCCTGCCAACGCCGCCGTTGCCTCCCGGCGCACATTGTCCGCCGTGTCGATTAGCCGTGCCAGCAGAGCCGCTTGCACCGCTGGCTCCCCCGCCACCCCCGTCAACGCCTCTGCTGCCGTCTGGCGCACAAAGCTGTCCGGGTCGTCAGTTAGCCGCTCCAGCAACGCCGCTTGCACTCCTGGCTCTCCCGCCACCCCCACCAACGCCCGCGCTATGGCCCGGCGCACATCGCCCACCTGGTCGTCGATCAGTCGCGCCAGCAGACCCATTTGCACTCTCGGCTCGTTGACTGCTCCCGCCAACGCCCGCGCCGCCGCCCCGCACACAAATATATTGTTGTCCGTCAGTCGTGCCAGCAGGATCGCTTGCACAGTCGATTCGCCAGCCACACCCGCCAACGCCTCCGCTGCCAGTGAGCGTACAAAGCTATCGTCGGTAGTCAGACGCGCCAATAGACCTATTTGCACCGCTGGCTCACCCACTGCCTTCGCCAACACCCGCGCTACTGCCCAGCACACATCACCATTGGCATCAGCTAGTCGCACCAGCAGATGCGCTTGCACCGCCGGCTCGCCTATCGCCCCCAGTAGCGCCATTACTGCCGCCTCTCGTACCCGCGCAGCGTCGTTGGTCAAACGTGCCAGCAAAGCCGCTTGCACATCCATATCTTCGGCTACCACACCAAAGCCTGATATGCGTCGGTTAGCCGCCAATGCCGCTATTGCCCATTCCAGCAGCGTGTCATGCAGGCGCGGCACCCTCAGCAGATCACGCACCACCTCGCCCGCACTTTCCGCCAGTGCATCAACTTCTGTGCCCAGCCACAACTCAAACACCTGCCGCGCCACCGCCAGGGCCACGCGGCGGTCCACGCCAGGGTCGTCGGAGACTACGCGGCCGGCTAGCAGCAGCCGGCGGTGCAGGTAGGGTTCGTAGGGGTCGGCGGTGGGTAGGATCGCGGTTTCCACCAGCTCGGTCGCGCCCTCGGTGTCGCCGGTTACGCTGCCGACATAGGCGATGGCGAGGCGGATCACTTCGGCCCAGCGCGGGTCACGAGCACGGCGGGCGATCTCGGCGGGCAAGCGCGAACGGCGGCGGGCGATTTCGCGGGCGGCGAAATACTCCTGGAAGGTCTGGTGGCTGAACGCCCACTGGCCCGCGCCTTTCTCGGTCAGCAGGCCCACCTCGGCACTCAGCGTTTCCAGGAACTTGTAGACCTGCGGCATCGGGTCTTCGTCGGGGTGGTCGGCGCGTTCCGCTTGCGCCAACACGCGGGCCACTTCGTCGCGGGTCGCTACGCCCGCCGGGCGCTCGGCGTGCATCCAGTAGGCCAGCGGCCCCACACCTTTTAGCACGGTCAGCTCATCATTGCTGCTGCCCACCGGCAGCCCGGCTAGATTGCGCGCCTTGCGCCAGTCCAAGATCAGGGTGCGGGTCACCAAGCCGTAGAGCTGCACCCGCTGGCGGGGCAGGTCGGCGTTGCCGGCGAAAAACAACAGCGCCAGCATGGTCAGCGTCAGCGGATTATCGGCCAGCTTCGCCACGCCGGGGTTAGTGCGGATCACCGCCGGCAGCGCGTCGCTGGTGCGGTCGGCCTGCCCCAGGCTATCGCCGCGCAGCATACCGAACACGCGATACCAATGGGCGGCAAAGGCAGCTTGCGCCTCTGGGTCCAGCGGCTCCAGTGTCGCCTCGGCGTAGTCGTCCAGTGGCAACGGAATGTAGCCGGTGCTGCGACTGGTCGCCAGCACGCGATTCGCGCCGCGTCCCTGCGCCAGCGCGGCCACCATCGCGCTCACCTGCCCGCGCCGTTCGCTCGCCACCTCATCCAGCCCATCCAGCAGGTAGACCAGCCGGCCGCTGCGCCGTGCCCAGGCGATCAGCGGCCCCAGGTCCGGCACCTCGCGCGTCGCGTAAAACGCCGTGGCGAAGGCTTCGATGCTCAGGTTCGGGTCGTGCGCCAGCGTCTCGGCATACGCCGCCAGCGACACCACCAGCGGCAACGGCCCGGCCGGATCGTCCAGCAAGGCCAGCGCGTAATGCTTCAGCGCGGTAGACTTGCCCGACCCCGGATGGCCCAGGATCACCGCCACCGGGGCCGTGGCGATCAACTCATCCACCGCCACCCGCTCCCGGCGCGGCGGCACTGCGTCGCGCCACCGCCGTTCGTGTTGCTCCGCATCCGCCGCGTCAGGATCAGCAAACGGTTCCCGCTCAGGCGGCACGTCAGGACGCAACACGGCACGGCGGTGATCCACCACCCCGGCACGCAGCGGCACATAGATGTCGTGCAGGCGGATGTTGGCGGCAAGTAGGCGGGCGTGTTCGGTCGCCACCAGCGCGCGCAGGTCGGCCCGGTCATACTGCCGCCGCAGGTACGCCGCATAGCGCGCCCGCACCTCCGGCGGCGGCAGCAGCCCCGCGCAGAAGGGCCGCAGTCGGGGATTGGTCGCGTTGGCTTCGCAGGCACCGGCTATCAGATCGTCCAGTTTGCCATAGCGGGTGAACCAGTCAATCACCTGAAAAGCAGTCTCGGTCAGATCCTCGTCACGGCAGATGTTAGCTAGGCGCACATCCAAGTGCTGGTCCAGCAGTCGCGCCAATTCAGCGCGGCTGCGAAAAGCATCACAAAACGCATCGTTGAGCTGCTTGCGTTGGGTATGGTCCAACTCCATCGGTCAGTCTCCCTCCCGCTCCCTATTGCCGCCCTGTGCGTCGGGCGCAGGCGTTGCGAGTATTATAGCACAGGTCGGGTTCGACCTAAATCTCCGTGTCTCTGAGGTGCTTGTCCGCTCCATTACACCTCACGCAGTTTTGTGGTAAGATACACTCACGATGGACACTACCCCCTATGCTGTCGTAGACATCGGCAGCAATACCGCGCACCTGCTAGTCGCCGCCTCCGACGGCCGGCAGATTGAGCCAATCTGCGACCTGAGCGTGACGCTGGCACTGGGCCGGGCCGTCGCGGCCAATGAGGGGCTGATCGGGCCGGCCAAGACGGCGGAACTGGTGCAAACCCTGATCGAGTTCGCCGGGCAGGCGGCGGCAGCCGGGGCCGGCCCCATGCAGATCCTCGCCACCCACGCCCTACGTGCGGCGCGCGACGGCCCAGCAGCCATGCAGGCGGTCACGGCGGCGGTCGGTTGCCCGGTCACGCTGATCACGCCGGCGGAGGAAGCCGCATTCAGCTTTCGCGGTGCCACAGCCGCCGTACCCGGTGCTGGACCGACCTTGATGCTAGAGATCGGCGGCGGTAGCACACAGGTGGCGCTGGGCCGCGACGGCACGCTCACGACCAGCGCCTCGCTACCGCTGGCCGGCGCGCACCTGACCGACCGCTTCTTCACCACCGACCCGCCGCCCCCCGCCGAACTGGACCGCCTGCGCGCCTACGTGCAGGTGATCTTGCTGCCGGAACTGCCAATCGCGCCGTGGCCGGTAGAGCGCGCCGTTGGCGTAGGTGGCAGCTTGCGCAGGCTGACCGAGTTACTGGGGGTGTCGCTAGGCACTCGCCTACCCACCGATTGGGTGGCCGGGGCCACCGCACGGCTCAGCGCCGCGCCGGCGGCAGATGTGGCTAGCGCTTATAGCATCCCCGTGGAGCGGGCACGGGTTATGCTTGCTGGAGTCCTGCTGGCCGACATAATTTTGCGCTCTTATGGCGCGCCGCCCTGCACGGTGGCGGCTTATGGTATCCGTGAAGGCGCAATATTAGCCCTGGCCCGCGCCGCCCGCCTGGAAAGAGAGCGTACTCTATGACCGCTGATACAACTAGGACCGAGATTGTGCCGGTGTTGCCGGCGCTTGACCCCTTGCGGTTGGATCCCGCTATGTACATCAACCGCGAGGTGAGCTGGCTGGCCTACGACGCGCGTGTGTTGGAAGAAGCCGCCGATCCGCGCAATCCCTTGCTCGAACGGGTCAAATTCCTCGCCATCTTCCACAATATGTTGGAAGAGTTTTTCATGATCCGCATCTCCGGTATTCGGGAGCAGGTGGGCGTGGGGGTGCAAGAACGCAGCCCGGACGGCATGAATCCGGCGCAGGAATTAGCCGCCCTGCGCGACGGCATCATCACGGAATTGGCAACTCAGGCGCGCCTTTACCGTGACGACTTGCTGCCGGCGTTGCAGGTCGCCGGCATCGAGATCAAAGACTACGACGACCTGGATACCGACGGCCGGCGCATGATGGACGAATATTTTGAGCGCATGGTCTTTCCGGTCTGCACGCCGCTGGCGGTAGATCCCGGTCATCCCTTCCCGCACATCTCCAACCTCAGCCTCAACCTGGCCGTCGAAGTGCAAGATCCGGAAGGGGAGCGCCATTTCGCGCGCGTCAAGGTGCCGAGCGTGATCCCGCGTCTGGTGCCGCTACCGGGCACGGCCGACGAACCAGGCAAAGCAGCGGTGTTTGTCTGGCTTGAAGGAGTGTTGGCCGCCAACTTGCGGATGCTCTTCCCCGCCATGGAACTGCGCGAGGTCCACCCCTTCCGTGTCATTCGTGATGCTGACCTGGAGATCCAGGAAGTGGAAGCCGACGATCTATTGGAAAGCGTGGAGCAAAGCCTCTCGCGCCGCCGCTTCGGCTCGACAGTGGCACTGATGGTCAATTCGGCGATGCCTGCCAACCTGGTCAGCCTGCTAACGCGCAACCTGGAATTGCGCCCCGAAGACATCTACACGGTCGCCGGCCCGCTCGGCCTGGCCGATCTCATAGAACTGACCCGCCTAAATCGCCCCGATCTGAAAGACCTCCCGATCACGCCGCGTCTGCCGCCCGCGCTCAACCACAACGGCGGGATGTTCGCGGCCATCGCCAAAGCCGACATCCTGCTGCACCATCCCTTCGACTCGTTTACGCCCGTCATTGACTTTATCCGCACCGCCGCCGAAGATCCGGACGTGTTGGCGATCAAGCAAACCCTCTACCGAGTCGGCGCACGCTCACCCATTGTCGAAGCCCTGCTCAAAGCCGCCGAAGCCGGCAAGCAAGTGGCGGTGCTGGTCGAACTCAAAGCGCGCTTTGACGAAGAAAGTAACATCGAGTGGGCACGCCGACTGGAGCAAGCGGGGGTGCATGTCACCTACGGCTTGCTGGGCCTCAAAACGCACTGCAAAATCGCCCTGGTTGTGCGTCAGGAGGGTGGCAGCATCCGCCGCTATGTCCATCTCGGCACCGGCAACTATAATCCCGGTACCGCGCGCAGCTACACCGATATGGGCGTACTCACAGCGCGGCCCGACATCGGAGCCGACGCATCCGAACTCTTCAACTACCTGACCGGCTACTCCAAACAGGTCAAATACCGCAAACTGCTCGTCGCGCCACTTACCATGCGGCCCGGCATTCTGGCACTAATTGAGCGCGAAATTGTGCGCCACGCCGAACACGGCGACGGACACATCATCATGAAGATGAACAGCCTGGTGGACCCGGCGTGCATTGCCGCGCTATACCGCGCGGCGCAGGCCGGGGTCAAAGTGGATCTGATTATCCGAGGCGTCTGTTGCCTGCGCCCCGGCGTGCCGGGTGTGAGTGAGGGCATCCGCGTCATTAGTGTGCTGGGCCGCTTCCTTGAACACAGTCGCCTCTACTATTTCCATAACAGCGGCAAAAGCACCTTGCTGCTGGGCAGCGCCGATCTGATGCCGCGTAACCTTGATAATCGCGTGGAAACGCTCTTCCCGGTCGAAGACGACGATATGCGCGCCCACATCCTAACGGAGATCCTCGAAGCCTACCTACGCGACACGAGCAAAGCCCGGTTGCTGCAAGCCGACGGCAGCTACATACGCGCCACTCCGCCCAGCGAAGGACCGGCATTCAGCATCCAGGATACACTGGCCGACCGCGCCGCCAACGATCCGGAACTGGCCTTCCCGCTGTCAGCCTTGCCTAAAAAATACCGTCGTTACCTCAGCAACTACGGGCGCGTGGACCCGCAGGAATAGGCGTAGCCCCGCCGCCAGGAAAGACAGGAGCACCGATGGAAACCGAAGCCAAGTTTATTGTGCCGGATGCAGCCACCTACGCCAAATTGCGACGGATGCCCCGACTCGGCCCTTACAAACTGGGTAAGCCCGAAGTCAAGACGGTGCAAGATAGCTATGTAGATACCGACGGCCGGCACTTTTTTCAGCAGCGCTTTGCCGTCCGCTTACGCGCGGGCGACGGCGGCTTACGCCTCACGCTCAAAAATTTCGGCGAGCGGCCGCAAAATGCGATTCATAGTCGCACCGAAATCGAAAGCATCGTACCAGGCCGTGATATTACAGCCTGGCCGGCCGGCGAAGCGCGTAAACTAGCCGAAGAAATCGCCGGCCACGAACCATTGATGGATCTGGTCAGCCTGGATCAGAACCGCGTCGTCGCGCCGATCACCGACGGTATCCGCTTGGTAGCCGAATGGAGCTTGGACACGGTGACCCTGGCCGGCGCCGATACGCCGTTCTATGAACTGGAGATTGAACTGCGTCCCGACGGCCGCGAACGCGATCTGCGCGAGTTGAGCGATTTTCTGACGGCCAAATACGGCCTGCGTCCGCAACCGCAGTCGAAGTTTGAACGGGCTGTGCAGGCCCGCCCGCCGGTCGTCAGTGACGCACCCACGACGCGCTTGGCAGAACCAGTGGCGGGCGCGGCAACACCTCTGGTTATCACTCCGGCGCGCCACGCACCTACGACGCGCTTGAGCGAGCCGGCGGATGCTGCGATCCCGACTCTGCCCGCAGTGACGCCGGCGGTGGAGGAGCCGGCGGCCGGCACGCCCGCTGCCACGAAGCCGCCGCGCCACTCCGCCGCCGGCACCGACAAAGTGCCGGCGCCCACCGCTAAACCGCTACCCGGCATTGTGCGGACCGACCCGATGGCGGTCGCCGGGCGCAAAATCCTGCGTCTACAATGGGAGCGCCTACAAGCCGTCGAACAGGCGGGACCGGTGCATAACAACCCGGATGCCGTCCACGATATGCGGGTGGCAAGCCGCCGAATGCGGGCCGCATTACCGGTCTTCACCATTTATGAGGCCGGCGGGATTAAGCGCACGGTGCGCCAGGGGCTGCGCGATTTGGCCCGCACCCTCGGCGCAGTGCGCGATCTCGATGTACTGATCGATCATGCCGAGCTATTTCACGCCGGACTGCCTATTGAGCAGCAAGACGACATGGCCGGGCTGCTGGCCCATTGGCAAGCCGAGCGTGAACGCGCACAACACGCCCTCCAGGATCTTGGCGACTCGACGGAATACCGGCAGCTCAAACGCGGGCTACGCACCCTGCTCAGTAGCGAGGTCAAGGCGACTCCGGCGTTCGACGGCGACACCCCGCTGCCCTTCCAGGTGCGCCATGTCGCCGGCGGCGCAATTTGGACGCAGTATGAAGCCGTGCGCGCCTACGAAGCGATTATGAAGCAGGTCACCATTCCACAACTCCACGCCCTGCGGATCACCGGCAAATATCTGCGCTATACGCTGGAGTTCTTTCGCGAAGTGTTGCCTGCCGATGCGGGCACACTGATCGCCGATGTGGTAGAGATGCAAGACCAACTCGGTGCGCTGCACGATGCGGAGGTTGCCGCCGACCGGGTGCGCGTCTACAGCAAAGATACGCACGGCAAGCACCCTAAGCGCACCGCATCGCCCGTGCCGCCGGGGTTAGCCGCCTATCTCGCCGAACGGGAACGTGCCGCCGGCACAATCCACCACGACTTCGCACTCACCTGGACGCAACTGACGAGTCCGCAGTGGCGCAGCCGCTTGGCCGCAGCTATAGCGGCTATCTAAGCACAACGTAAAATATACCGGATAGTCGGCACAACAGGCCTGATTTTTCACTTTTCACTTCTACCGCAGAACCGAGGAGACAAGCGTTATGGCTGGACCTTATACCATTGGTGTAGACGTGGGTGGCACCAAAATCCTGGGCGGTCTGATTGACACCAGCAGCGGGCAGATCGTCAATGCCGTCAAGTTGCCTTCACCACCCATTGGCGCGGATGCCGTGGTAGCGGCCGTCGGCGACGCGATTGCCAAAATCCAGGCTGAAGGCCCGCCGGATTTGGTGAGCCAGGTTAAAGGCATCGGCATCGGTATCGCCGGGCAGGTGGATGTGGCAGCCGGGGTACTACTCGCTACGCCTAATCTAGGGGGCGGGTTGACCAACGTGGCGCTCGCTGTGCCGCTCCAGCAACGCTTCGGCCTGCCAATCCATCTCGGCAACGATGTGGAAGTGGCAGCTATCGGCGAAAGTCACTTCGGCGCAGGCAAAGACATTGCGCTATTCGCCTGTGTGTTTGTCGGCACCGGCATCGGCGGCGCGCTGGTCGAGAATGGAGTGCGCTATCGCGGCACATCGGGCAGCGCAGGCGAAATCGGCCATATCATGGTGCGGGCCGGGGGGCGGCTCTGTGGCTGCGGCCAGCGTGGTCACCTCGAAGCCTATGCCTCACGCACGGCTATCGTCGCCATGTTGCGCGAAGCGGTCGAAGGTGGCGAAAAGACCAGCCTCGGTCCTTTGCTGCTGGACAACAGCCAGCGCATCAAATCGAAGCCGCTCGCTGAAGCGGTCGCCCAGGGCGATACGTTGGTGGTCAACACGATCACCCAGGCCGGCCTCTATCTCGGCCTCGGCCTTGCCAGCCTGATCAACCTCTGGAACCCGCAGCGCATCATCCTCGGCGGCGGCGTGATCGACCGCACTGACCTGCTGTTTAAGGTTGCCGTCGAACAGGCCAAGAGCGCCGCCCTAGCCGCGCCCGCCGCCCAAGTAGAGATCGTGCGCGCCGCCCTCGGCGACAACAGCGGCATGGTCGGCGCGTCTATTCTCGCCCGATAAGGCGAAGGGCGTAAAACGTGAAACGTGATGACATTAGTTGCTGTGCCGCTATATCCCTCGTCATCACGTTTCACGTTTTACGCCCTTTGCCTTGCCCGCTAAGCCGCCGCCGTGGTATCATGCGGCATGAAAATACGATCTCTCACCTTTGGCGCCAGCCTGCACGAGCGGCAGTCGCTGGCGGCGACCGTGGCAACGTTAGGTCGCGCGGCGACTGCCGCTCGTGCAGCCTATGGCGATGCGGGATACACTGTGCAGACAGTGCGTCTAGCGACGGCTCCACTACCACAACTGTTGGCAACCCCCGGCCTGATGCCGCAGCCCCTGCGCCTGGCCCAGGAACTGGAGGCAGCCTGCGACGCGGCCGACATCGGCTTTTGTGCGCTGGGGGCAGTACAAGCCGCCCGCCCGGAAGCCGCCCTCGGCTTGATTGATCGCTTGCCTGAAGTGATCGCCGGCACGAGCCGAGTCTTCGCCAGCGTCCAAGTGGGCGGAGCGGAACGGGCAGAGAACCGACTTCAGGGTTTTGTCAATTTGCAAGCAATACGGCGCACAGCGGCGGCGATCAAGACCATTGCCGAGACGACACCAGGCGGCCAGGGCAACTTGCGCTTTGCCGCGCTGGCGAACTGTCCGCCACATATTCCGTTCTTCCCCGCAGCCTACTACTTGCCGGATGCCGACAGCCGCCCCACGTTGGCGATTGCGCTGGAAGCCGCCGACCTGGCCTTGGCGGCATTCGGCGGGGCGGATAGCCTGGCCGACGCGCAACTCCGGCTGATCGGTGCCCTGGAAGCGGCCAGTGAAGTGATCAGCCCGATTGCCGCGCAGGTGGCCGCCGAGTATCGGCTGCGGTTCGCCGGCATTGATCTGTCACTGGCCCCCACACCCGGCGCGGCACAGAGCATTGGACACGCCTTTGAGCAACTCACCGGCGGGCCGTTCGGGGGTCCCGGCACCCTCAGCGCTGCCGCGTTCGTGACTCATTGCCTGCGCCGCGCCGGTGTGCCACGCACCGGCTATTCCGGCCTGATGTTGCCGGTGCTGGAAGACGATGTGCTAGCGACTCAGGCGGGAGTAAGCTACGATCTCGACAGTCTACTGCTGTATTCCGCCGTCTGCGGCTTGGGCCTTGATACGGTGCCGCTACCCGGTGACAGCCCCGAAGAAGCACTGGCTGGGGTGATCAGCGATATGGCGACCCTTGCTGTGCGGCTCGATAAGCCGTTGACCGCACGCTTGATGCCGATCCCCGGCAAAGTGGCCGGCGATCGGGTGGACTGGGACTTTTTCTCGATCCGCAGCGGGCACGTGCTGGCGCTTAAACCACGCCACGCCGGCGGCCTGTTCGCAGCGGCTGCCGGCATCGAGTTCGGCGAGTAGCCGGAGAGGTACCCAATGCAATCTGTAACCCTAGCCGATATTCAGGCCGCCCGTGCCACTATCGGCGGAGCGCTCGTCCGCACACCGCTGGTCTATAACGAAGCTCTCAGTGTGCGCGTGGGGCGGCCGCTCTATCTCAAGCTAGAGAATCTGCAACAGACCGGCTCATTCAAACCACGCGGCGTACTGACCAAGATCGCTACGCTCAGCGCGGACGAGCGGGCGCGGGGGCTGGTCACGATTTCGGCGGGCAATCATGCTCAGGCATTGGCTTGGGCGGCCCGCGCGGCCGGGGTAGCTTGCACCGTCGTCATGCCCACTGATGCGCCGGCAAGCAAGATCGCAAACACGCGGGCCTACGGCGCGACAGTCATCCTGCACCCCGACCGTGTGACGCTACTCGACCGGTGTCAAATCGAACAACAAGAACACGGCTACTGCTACGTGCCGCCTTTCGATGACCCCGCTATCGTCGCCGGGCAAGGCACAGTCGGCCTCGAAATCCTCGAAGATCTACCGGAGACCGCTGCGATCGTGGTGCCGGTCGGCGGCGGCGGGCTACTGGCCGGCATCGCTGTAGCGGTGCGCAGCCAAAACCCGGCTGTCCGCGTAATCGTCGTGGAGCCGGAGGGCGCGCCGGGCATGATGCGGAGCCTAGCCGCAGGCCACGCGGTTCATCTGGATCATATACAGACGGTAGCGGACGGTTTGGCCGCGCCCTTCGCCGGTGAGTTGCCGTATGCTTTGGTGCGCGACTGGGTCTACGCGGTACTGCCGGTCAATGATGCCGAGATCCTGGCCGCCATGCCACCGCTGATGGAATGGGCCAAAGTGGTGCCCGAACCGGCGGCCGCAACGGGCCTCGCCCTGCTATTCAGTGGCCGGGCCGATCTGCCGCCCAGCGGCCCCGTGGTCGTGATAATCAGCGGCGGCAACGTAGACCTGCCGCGCTTGGCCGGCTATCTCACAGCCGAGTATTGACAGGCGGGAACCCTGCCGTCTATACTTTCGTGATGCGAAAAAGACAGGGTAGGGAAAGAGGAACCGCCCATGGCCGGGTTTAATTGGGTGGACGGTGTGCTGCTGGTGTGGGTGGCACTCCAGGCGTGGGCAGCCACCCGGCGCGGTTTTTTGCAGTCGGCGGCCGGGCTGCTAGGCTTCGTCCTTACGCTGGGGGCCGCGCTGATCGGCGCGGGGCCGCCGGCGGCCTGGCTGGCCGTACACACTGGGCTGCCGCAGCTTTGGACCACTCCAGCGGGCTTTCTGGTCGTATGGCTGATCACCCAGATCGGGTACACCGGCCTCACACACATCTTGTTACAGCGTACCCGTTATCGCGCCACGCGGTCGAGCTTCAACCGTCGGCTGGCGTTACTACCGGGGGCCATCCAGGGGCTACTGGTTGGTGGGCTAGGGTTGACACTATTGGCGCTGGTGCCGTTGCCCGGCCTACCCCACGCCGCGATCCTGAACTCGGCTATCGGCGGACGGTTGGTAGAGGCCACGGTCGCCGTGCAGCGCCCGCTCGACAATATCTTCGGCCCCGCCTTGCGTCAGACGCTGGGCTTCCTCACCATCAAGCCGGAAGCAACGAGCGGCGAGACCGTCACGCTCAAGTTCCAGGTGCCCCAGCCTACCCCCGATGCAGCGGCCGAGGAAGAGATGTTGAGCCTGGTGAATGCCGAGCGGAGCAACGCGGGCTTGCCGCTGCTGGCGATGGATGCACCGTTGCACGATTTGGCGCGCAGCCACGCTGCGGATTTGTTCCAAAAGGGCTATTTTTCGCATACCGGCCGTGACGGTCGCTCACCTTTCGACCGGATGCACGACGCTGGTATCCGCTACAGCACCGCCGGCGAAAATTTGGCGCTGGCGATCGGCACCGCCGCCGCGCATGACGGCCTGATGCACAGCCCCGGCCACCGTGCCAATATCCTCAACCCCACCTTCCGCCGCATCGGTATCGGTACGCTCGACGGCGGCCCTTACGGTAAAATGTTTGTGCAAGAGTTCACGGATTAGGCCCAGAATAGGTTGGCGCGATTTGTGCAAGATCGCTAAATCCAAGGGTCTTTTATTGCCAAGCTATATCAGTCGAGGAAATTACTGTATTGGACGATCAATTGGACTCAAGGGATATGTCGGCAATTACGCCTCCAACCAAGAAACCGCGTGCCCCACGCAAAAAAGCCGCCGCAGTAGCCACGCCACTCCTTGCACCAGAGATGATGGCCGGTCCCTTACCTGATGACGCACCGCCCGCCGATGTCCCGCCGGTCCTGGATGCCGTTGCCGCCGATGTGCCGCCCGACTTGACAAAAAAACGCCGAGCCACGCGCAAGAAGTCGGTGGACAGCAAAGACTCACTCACCACCTCCCCCGCGAACGAAGTGGGCGATGATGCGGTTGTAGCCGCGCCATTTATTGCACGCACCCCAGATAAGACGACAGATACCGCGCAAACTGCGTCGCCGATTCAGAATCCGGAACTCCGAACTCCGAACTCCGATCTCACCACGTTCGATCCCCATGATCCAGAGCAGTTGATCGCCGCGTTCCGGGCACGCTATCCGTTCCCGCTTGATGCGTTCCAGGAGGATGCGATCCGCTATCTGGCGGGAGGCGAATCGGTGATGGTGGCCGCGCCGACCGGCACCGGCAAGACGGTAGTGGCCGAGTTCGGCGTGTTCCGCGCCCATGCGCGCGGCTGGCGCGTCATCTACACCACGCCGATTAAGGCGCTCAGCAACCAGAAGTTCCGCGACCTGCGCACGCAATACGGCGACGCAGTCGGCCTGCTGACCGGCGATATTGTGCAGAACCGCGAAGGCTCGATCCTGATCATGACCACCGAGGTGCTGCGCAATATGCTGCTACAAAGCCCAGCCGAGTTATGGGGCGTGGGCTGCATTGTCTTCGACGAAATCCACTATCTGGCCGACAAAGAGCGCGGCACCACCTGGGAAGAGTCGATCATTATGTGTCCGCCTGATGTGCAACTCGCTTGCCTATCGGCCACGGTAAGCAATGCAGCAGAGGTGGCCGACTGGATCAGCCGCACGCACCGCCCAGTCCACCTAATCACCCATTTGCAGCGTGCCGTGCCACTCAACTACTATTATTATTTGGACGGTGAACCGCACCTCACGATCAACGCGCGCGGCGTGCAGGTGGCCGACTTCCCCGGTGTGGGCGGCGAGGTGCGCCTCAAACAGCGCAGCCAGGGCGGTTGGACCGACGCGGACGGCGACACACGCCGCGCCCGCGAACGCCCGGAGCCGACCCCGCGCGAGATCGTAGACTCGCTGGAACAGCGCGATATGCTGCCGGCCATCTTTTTCCTGTTCAGCCGGCGCGACTGTGAGGCCGCCGCCGAGGTGTGTGCCATGATGCGCCTGCGCGCCGCGCACGAACCGGCGACCCGCCGCCGCATTGACGCAGTGCTGAACAGCTACCTGGATCGGCTCGCGTTCGAAGATCGCGGGCTGGAACAGGTCAAGACGATCCTCTACCTGGCGCGCCGTGGCTTCGGCTTCCACCACGCCGGACTATTACCGATCCTCAAGCAACTGGTCGAGGAGTTGTTCAATCAAGGGCTGATGCGCGTGGTGTTCGCCACCGACACGCTGGCGCTCGGCGTGAATATGCCCGCCCGCAGCGTGGTGATCGGGCGCATGTCGAAGTGGGACGGGGTGAGCCGGCGCCCACTGATCCCTAACGAGTTGCAGCAAATGGCCGGGCGGGCTGGGCGGCGCGGCATTGACCCGCAGGGCTATGTGATCATTCCCTACAGCCCCTTTGTCACCTTCCACGAGGCATTGGCGATTGCCACCGGGCCGTTACGCCCGGTCGAAAGCGCATTTACGGTGCGCTATAATACCATCCTCAATCTGTGGAACCCGCCGCGCGGCGACCGCGTATTGGATGTGATGCGCCGCAGCTTGCTGCAATTTCAGCAATCGCGCCGCTTGCGCGACCTGGAAGAAGGCGTGGCTGAGTGGGATGCGGCGCTGGCGGCTATCCCCGCCGGCTGCCTGATCGGCCTGCCGGCGGGCGAAGACCTCCTGAGCGAGTACGAGGCGCTAGGCCGCGCCGTAGAGACGGGACGCGACCGGGCCCGTAAGCTGCGCGCCGCTCGCGAACGGATGGCCGCCCGGCGCACCGACCTGCCCTGGACACGCCCCGACCGCGAAACACTGCGCCGCTTGCTGCGCGTCTTCCCGCCGGGCGGAGTGGTGCATCTGGAAAATCAAGGCTGGGCGGTCTATTTGGGGCCGCGTCCGAACGTGGCCGGGTTGTTTTGGCTGGGCGAGCGCGTGCTAGCGGTGCCGATGTTCAGTGCGATTGACTATATCCCGCCGCAGCGCCCGCTGGTGCCGCTGCCCGACGAACTAAGCGACTTGGCCGGCGGCTTGGCGGTCACGCCGGGGGCCGACGGCATCACGGTGAGCCAGGAGGCGCGCGCCTGGATGGCCGCCCAGTTAGCCGGCATTGACCTACCCGACCTGGGGCAGTGGATTCTGAGCCACCAGCAGCAACAAGGCGCCGATCTGGACGCGCAACTGGGGCAGTTCGATACCCAGGTAACGGATGCCGAGGGCTATCTGGAGCGCGTGGTGATCGAAGAACGGGCCCACCCCTGCCACACCTGCCCGGTACGCAAACAGCACCGCCACAACCGCCGCGAGCGGGGCCGCGCCGAAGCCGGACGCCAAGAGGCGCTCGATTTCCTGAACGAACGACGCAACTACGAAGATACGCGCCTGCAAACGCTGCTTGATGGCTTGATCGGCGTCCTGGGCCAGTTCTACTACCTGAACCGCGAGGGCGAAAAGACCGCGAAAGCGGACCGCCTGATGGACATCTTTGACAGTAACGCGCTGCTGATCTGCGAAGTGGTCGAAGGCGGCTATCTTGAGGGGATGCCGCCCGCTGACGTAGCCGAGGCGTTTTCGTGGTTCGCCTATGATCGCGACATTGAGTTTCGCAACCGCAACCTGCTGCCGGGCAACCTGGTCCAATTGCGCCGCCGCCTTGACGACTTGCAGCGCGACATCTTCGGCGCGGAACGGCGCCATGAGTTATTGATCACGACCGGCTACAACCCGTACTTCTACGGTGTGGTCCGCGCCTGGTGCCGGGGCGCGAGCATGGCCGATCTGCTGACCAAAGTGGAGTTGAGCGAAGGCGATATCGTGATGGCGATGACCAAGACGCTCGACGTGATGCGCCAGGTGCGCGAGATGCTACTACACCAGGAACCGGACAATCCCCTCTATCCGACGCTGCGCCAGGCCGAGGGGTTGCTGCGGCGCGGCGTGGTGGAGATGGTCAACAGCATTGGCTTCGTGCAAAGCGAACCGGGCCAGAGCAGCGCCGCGCCCGAAGCATCCCCCGCGACGGCCACAGCACGGCCCATAGCGACCGGCTTCGCTGACGTAGACCGGATGCTAGGCTTGCTAGCGAATCCCGACTCAGCGCCGCCCGCCATCCCATCGCCCAACGGGGAGATGCAGCGCCCGGAACGGCCGATCCGCTTCCCACGCACCACGCCGCCCACGGACGCGCCGCGCACTCGTCCTCCCACGCCGACCTTCCGGGAACGAGGGCGTCCCACCGGCCCCCCGCGCAAAGGCGGCTCCGGCCCCAAGCGGACGGGCGGCAAGCCCCGACGCGGCGGGTGATCCCACGGCATAGTTATGGCTGGGGCAATGCGATCAGTTCCCCAGCACCCGCGCTACGCCTGCGGCCGCCACGTCAACGTCGTCAGCCGTGATGCCGTAGTGCGTGACCAGACGCACCACCTGTGGGTCGGTCGGCGCGAACAGGATACCCTCGGCAGCGCAAGCAGCCGTCAAGCGGTCGGCCGTCCAGCCTGGGGCGGTGATCGCGGCGTAGACCATGTTGGTGGCGGCACGCGTCGGGTCCACCGCGAGACCGGGCATAGCGGCCAGAGCCGCGGCCAAGCGTTGCGCGTTGGCGTGGTCTTCGGTGAGGCGATCCACCATCTGCTCTAGCGCCAGGATACCGGCGGCGGCCAGGATGCCGGCTTGCCGCATCCCCCCGCCGACCAGTTTGCGCTTGAAGCGCGCTCGCGCAATAAAATCGGCCGGCCCGGCCAGCACGGAGCCGACCGGCGCCGCCAACCCCTTTGCTCAGGCAGACCATCACGGTGTCGGCAGGGGCGGCCAGTGCAGCCGCGTCTACGCCGCAAGCAATAGCGGCGTTAAACAGTCGCGCGCCGTCGAGGTGCAGCGGCAAGCCGTGGCGGTGCGCTAGGTCGCCCAGCGCCTGCATATAGGTCGGGCCAAGCGGCAGGCCACCGCACCGGTTCTGCGTGTTCTCCACGCAGATCAGCGCGGTGGTGGGGAAGTGCGGATCGCTTGGGCGGATCGCGGCTTCCACTTGATCCAGTGGTAGGCTGCCGTCGGGCGCGTTGGGGATGCCCCACATCGCCACGCCGCCGAGCACGGATGCGCCACCCGCTTCGGCGTGCCGGATATGCGCCTCCATGCCGACGATCAATTCGCCACCGCGTGGGCAATGGGTCAGGATCGCGCACAGGTTGCCCATCGTGCCACTCGGCACAAATAGCGCCGCCTCTTTGCCCAGGCGCGTGGCAGCCAGAGCTTCTAGGCGGTTCACCGTCGGGTCATCACCAAACACATCATCGCCCACTTCGGCGGCATACATGGCCTCGCGCATGGCGGGCGAAGGGTGGGTCACGGTATCGCTGCGGAGATCAATCGGTTGGCTGATCATGACTGAGCCCCCATTTCCAGCCCGCGCAGAAGCCCTTCTAGCCCCAGCAAGTAGCTATCCACGCCGAGGCCGCCGATCACGCCGCGACAGACCGCTGTCAACACCGACGTATGGCGGAACGGCTCGCGGGCGTAGACGTTGGATAGGTGAACCTCAATCGTCGGCAGCCCGGCCCCGGCCAGCGCATCGCGCAGCGCATAGCTGTAGTGGCCGAACGCGCCGGGGTTGATCAGGATGCCCTGTGCCCACCCGTGCGCCGCCTGGATCGCGTCAATCAGCCCGCCCTCGTAGTTCGACTGCACACTCCGCAACGTCGCCCGCGCGCCCGCCGCCGCCGTGAGCTGTGCATCAATTTCGGCCAGCGTCGTGTGGCCGTAAATCTCTGGTTGGCGCTGCCCTAGTTGGTTCAGGTTCGGCCCGTGCAAGACCAGGATGTTGTGCATAGTTGCTCCTTTAGCTTGTGAATCATAGATTATGTAAAGTGAGGGATTCGTTTAATGGATTAGGGTCCATCCAGTCGGCGCGTAGTTGATTTTTGTGAATCAAATGGCTGACAACCGCTTCTAACAAAGCGCGGTCTAGGCGTGCGACGAAAAGATCCGGCGGTAGCATGTATTTGCCGGCCAAATTTTCTCCCCAATACTGCGCCTCAGATACAACACGCGATGAGCACGAGTATGTCCAGACATTAAGGGCGTAGTATTTACCGTCAGACAGAGTAATCGTCATATTGAATACCGCATCTTCAGGGTCGTAAGCATCCTGCCAGAGTTCAAATTCAAGCCACAATGTAAAGCCGGGCAGCGGCGGAGCGACTTCCGGCCAGTCAGCATCTGCCGGCCGGAAGGGGGAGGACAAAGCGGGCATAACTATCGTCTCCAGCTAACTTAACTGTGGAGCCACATTACGTTTTACGCCTTACGCTTCACGCCTCCCGGCTAGACTCCAGCGCCGCCAGCACATCCGCCTCGGCCACATCGGAAACCACGCGCACGTCGCCGACAGCGTGAGCCAGGACGAAGCGCAGACGGCCGGCCTGGCGCTTCTTGTCGGTCGCCATCGCGACCAAGACGGCGGCGGGCGTGGTCGTGGGCGGCAGGCTCGGCCCCCAGGCCAGAGGCAGACCGTAGGCAGCCAACAGACGGGCGGTGTATGCGGTAAGCGCGCTATCGGCTAGGCTCAGGCGCACGGCTAGGTGCGCCGCGCTCATCATGCCTTGCGCCACGCCGAAGCCGTGTTTGAGCCGATAGCCGCTCAGGCGCTCAAAAGCGTGACCGAAGGTGTGGCCCAGGTTGAGCAAGGCGCGCTCGCCCTGCTCATAGGGGTCGGCTTCCACCAGCCGCGCTTTGACCGAGATTGCTAGTGTCAGCATCTCGATATCGGGTGGCGCACCGGTATCGAGCAGGGCCGTCAGCCTCGTACCCTCCGCACCGGGTAGGCCGATGATGCCGGCTTTCACGATCTCGGCCATGCCGTTCGCCACCTCATCGGGCGGCAACGTCGCCAGCATCGTCAGGTCGGCCAGCACGGCGACCGGCTGCTTAAACACGCCGACCAGGTTCTTGCCCAGCGGGTGATCAATGGCGACTTTGCCACCGACACTCGCATCGGCCATCGCCAGCAGCGTGGTCGGCGCTTGCACCAGCGGCACCCCACGCATATACAGCCCCGCCGCCAGCCCTGCCGTATCGCCCACCACGCCGCCGCCCAGCGCCAGCACCCAGCCGCTACGGTCCAGCCCGCCCTCAGTAAACCCCCGAATGAAGCCGTCCAGCGCCGCCCAGCCTTTATGCGCCTCGCCCGCCGGCATCGCCACCAGCGACGCAGCGAAGCCGGCCTCTTGCAGCGCCGTAACCATGGCCGCCCCATGCAGCCGCGCCACCGTACTATCCGTCGCCACCACCACCCGTCCGCCCAGTCCCAACTGCCGCGCCGTTGCGCCGAGGTCCGCGAGCAAGTGATCGCCAACGGAGACCGGATAGGTTCCTTCCGGGCTGTGAATCATGAGCGTCTGAATCATTAGGGCGTGGTCCTTTCAGCCTGAGTGCTAGACCACCATTATAGCAGACTTCTAAAATATCCACTGGAATCGTGCCAGCACAGCCCGTCCGGCGACCTTGACAAAGCGGCAACGGAACCGACATAATGCAAAGCGGCCTACTGCGGCCCTTGCTGTGCCCGCCGCACTGCTGTTAAAGGAGGATTGTGTAATGAAATCACTACGCCTATTTACTGTGTTGTTGCTGGTTGTCGGGGTGCTGACCCTGGTAGCAGCCTGCGACAACAACCCGACCCCCACCCCCACCCCGCCCACCGCTACGCCGGTACCGCCCACGCCCACCACGCCTGCCCTGCCCCCCACCGCCGGTCCCGTCAGTGGGGGAGCCGCCGGGCAGCCCGGCACAGCGGCCGATGTGCAGCTGATCAACGACGCGATCACCGCTACGACCAAAGTGGACAGTTACCATTTCAGCGCGCTGCTCAACGTGCCCGGCATGATGCAGAACGGGACTATTGACGGCGATTACCTAAACCCTGATAAAGGTCACCTATTTATCAAAACCGCAAACAGCACACAGGAAATCATCAACATCGGCGCGACTAGCTATGTGAAAAACCCTGACGGCAGTTGGAAGGCCATAGACATCAACGCGGCGGCCAGTGCTGCGGCCGCGGGCGCAAGTGGGATGGGCGGTCTGGGCGCGATGGCCGGCAGCTTGGACCCGACCAAAGCCAGCAACCTGTTTGGTCTGCTGGGCCGCTTCGCCGCCGGCATCAACACCGCCAACCGCGTCGGCACCGAGTCGATCAACGGCTTCACCGTCACCCACTACAACGTGCCGTTGTTCTTGGGCAACCTAATGGGCACCGGCGGCAGCACCACGCCCGGTGAAACGCCACTCGGCTATGCCGATGTGTGGATTGACCCGACCAGCAAACTGGTCCACCGCCTGGCCTTCAAGCTGGATCTGACCGAGCTAATGTCGGCGGGTGCAGCGTTCCTGGGGCCGACACAGGTACCCGGCGCCCCCACGCCTACCCCTATTCCGCCGGTGGTGATCAACGCCAACGTAGATCTCAAAGATTTCGGCAAACCAGTCCAATTCACCGCGCCCACTAACATTACACCAAGTAAGTAAGCACATACCGCCGGTCAGACGGCTACTCAGAAGACCACAGGAGGATTAACAATGGACCAACCCGATAAAATCGCTCCTCTAGTGCGTGGCTTCTGGGCAGCGGTCTTACCGGCAGGATTATTGTTAATCCTGCTGACGGCCTGCGGCGGCGACAGCGCTCCAGTTACTACGCCCGTGCCCACCCGATCAACCAGCACCGCGTCGGCAACAGCGGCACCCTCAACTGTCACCGGCGGGGCCGCCGAAACACCGGCTGCTACCACCGGTCCCGACACCTCCGGACTGACCGGCAGCGGCGTGGGCATCTGGCGCAAAGCGGTGGCAGCAACGCAAAACATCCACAGTATGCACATCGTTGTGGTGGGCGACAACAGCAATAACTTCGAGTACGATATTGACGGCAACGACCGGATGCAGATAAAATCGGGCAACACGACGATGCTGATTATCGGTAATAGCAGCTATATGCAGACCGACGGTAAGTGGGTCAAGCTGAGTAGCGACGGCACCGTCACCCCCGATAACAATATGCCCAATCCGGTGCAACAGCTCACCGAATTAACCAGCGATGCACAGCAGATCGAAAACCTGGGCGATACTACGCTTGATGGGCAAGCAGTGCATCATCTGCGCGCCGGCTACAGTGTGCTGGGCACCGGCTGGGAGTACGAGATATGGATCGAGAGCGCCGGCGATCATGTCGTCCAAATTGCCGGCGGCGTACTTAGCAGCGGGCAAAAGACCACTGTGCTGACGATCAAATACTCAAAGTTCAACGATCCTGCCACCAAACTGGAACCGCCCAAGGATGCCCAAGATATGCCGGCGGGTATCGCTGCCACACTGACCGCCGTCGGCAATGCACCGACCGAGGTAGCTATGCCTACGATGGCGGATGTGCCCACCGACATGCCGCAACCGAGCGACACGCCTGCTCCCACCGATACCGCTACTCCGTAAGGAAGGCTCATGAACAGCGACGAACTACAAGCGATTCTGCCCGAAGCGGTGGCAATTATCGAAGCCAAGATGCCCTATGGGGCCGCATTAGCAATGCGCAGCGGCGGCTTAAGCATCCGGGCGGATAACCGTGAGCAACAAGCCAGCCGCAACCCCGAAAGCGTCGGCGTGGTGCTGACCGCCGCCAATGGGCAATACCTCGAAGAATACGCCACCACCACGCTTGACCGCGCCGGGCTGCTGGCGGAAGCCCGCGCCTGGGTCGCCGGTCTGACCTTGCCCCCGCCCGCCGGCCCGCCGTTGGAGATCGATCCCGGCCCGGAGTTGCGCGCGAGTTGGACCACGCCGATGCAAATTGACCCGGCTACAATGTCGCTACAAGACAAATTCGCCCGTGTGATAGCACGCCAAGCCCAGGCCAAAGCCCTCGGTGACGGGGTCGCCAATGCCACGGTCGCCTACAACGAAAGCGTACAGGAGACGATCTTCGCCAACCGGCGGCGCGTCTTGCACCAGAATCTGACCCGCCTGCGGCTCACTACCAACGTGTTGGTACGCGATGCAGCGGGCAATATCCAATATGATTGGGACACCGCCGGCGGCTCACTAGGCTGCGAACTGTTCGATCAGGTGGATGCCGACGACTACCCGCGCCCACTGACCGCTTTATACGAGTCGGCGCGGGCGCTACTGACGGCCGAGCGTATTGAGCCGGGGATGTATGACTGCATCTGTGCGCCTGATGTGTCGGGCACGGTGGCCCATGAGAGCTTCGGCCACGGCGTTGAGACCGATATGTTCCTCAAAGAGCGCGCGCTGGCCGCCGACTACCTGGGCCGGCGCATGGCCGAGGCCGAGGTCAATATGTTGGATGACCCCACTCTGCCGGGTGCTTACGGCAGCTATTTTTTCGACGAGGAGGGTACCCTCGCCCGCCCAGTAGCGATTATTGACGGTGGCGTGTTCGTCAGCGGCATCAGCGATCTCTATTCGGCGGCGCGCTTGGGCATCGCCCGCACCGGCAACGGGCGGCGCGAAGACTTTGACCACAAAGCCTACGCCCGGATGTCCAACACCTACTTCCGTGCGGGCAGCACGCCGCTAGCCGCAATGATTGCCGGGGTGGATCACGGGATCTATCTCAGCCAGTTGAACAGCGGCATGGAAGATCCTAAGAACTGGGGTATCCAGTTGGTGATGCACTACGGCCGCGAAATCCGCCACGGGCAGTTCACCGGGCGCATCTTCCCGCAGGTCGGTATGACCGGCAGCGTGCCCGAAGTGCTCGCCGGCATCACGCAAGTCGGTACCGACTTTGCGGTAGACACCGGCTTTTGCGGCAAAGGCCACAAAGAGTGGGTCCGTATCTCATCAGGCGGTCCCCATCTGCGCCTGCGGGCACGGTTAAGCTAGGAGCGGAGAGTGACGGAGCCGTTAGATCAGATTCAACAGACTCTAGAGGCGCATCAGGGAGTGCAGGACTGGACACTGCGCGAAACCCGGCAAGCCGGCACGCAATTGTACCTGATCAAGAGCGAGCCGGAAGCGGTACGGCGGACCCATACGGTACGCTATGACCTGATCATCTACCATGACCATGACGGCGGACGTGGCGAGGCCGCAATCAGCCTACACCCCGGCGAACTGAGTGGGCTGGCGGTGCGGCTGGATGAAGCCGTCTACCTAGCCGGCCTGACCCACAATCCGCCTTACACCTTGCCGACACCTGCCCCTGCGTACCCGGAGGTCGAGTCCTGGGATGCGGCGATTGGTACGCCTGCTGCGGCGGCGCAGGTAGCCCGTGACCTGGCCGCCGAGGTGCGGGCGGCGCTAGCCGGTGAGAGCGACGTGCGCCTGAGCAGCATGGAACTATCGCTCGAAAGTGCAGAGATCGCGCTGCGAACCAGCACCGGTGTCGTCGCCACACGGCGCGGCACCAGCGCCGAATGCGAATTGGTTGTCACCTCACGCGATGCGGCGGGTGCGGAGTCGGAAGCGCACGATCTGTGGACGCGCCGCCGCGCCGCCGATCTGGATCTTGCCGCGCGGGCCTTGCGCCAAGCCGGCTATGCACGCGATAGCCTACGGGCCACGTTGCCGGCGACGGGCGACGCAGAGATCGTGTTGCCTGCCGAGACGATGCTGCCCTTTTTCGACGCGGTGGCCTTCCGCAGTTCCGCCGGCGCCCGCTATCGCGATGCGACGCCCTGGCAGGTCGGCGCACCGATTGCCGAGCACGCCGCAGGCGGGCCGTTCGACCGGCTAGACCTCGCCAGCGATGCCACGCTGCCTTACGGCATGGAAACCCACGCCTTCGATGATCAGGGCGTGCCGGCCCAGCACTTCGTACTGATCGAGGATGGACGACTACAACGCTACTGGGCCGGTCAACGCTACGCCGATTACCTGGGTATCGCGGCGACCGGCCGAGTCGCCAATTGGGTGCTGGCTCCCGGCCCCCACGCGGCCGCCGACTTACGGCGGCCGGGCAACTTGCCGCTGATCGAAGTCGTGACCTTTTCGTGGCTTAACCCCGATGACATTACCGGTGAGTTTGTCGGCGAGATCCGGTTGGGCTACGCGCTTACCCGCGATGGGCGCGTACCGATTAAGGGGGGGGCGGTCAGCGGTAACGTGTTCGCCGCCTTGATGCAGGCGCAATTTAGCCGCGAAACCGTGCGCCTGGGCAATTACGACGGGCCGGCCGTCGGTCGGTTTCACAGCCTGAGCGTAGCAGGCTGACAGGGAACGTAAAGTCTGGTACAATAGTTGCTGTTGCTTCTGCGGACCGGTCCACCAGCGCCCGCGCCGCACGAGGGGCCGAATAGCAGGGGAAGCCAGAGCCCACAATGCAGGAGGAGGCGGTTACAGACACTTTATGGACAAAACCTTTGTGATCAACCAGCTCAACGAAGCGCTCGTGCTGGAGCAGGGAATTATTGAAGTCGAGCGGATGCTAATGAGCCGCTCGCGCTATGCCGATCTGCGGAACGCCGCCGACACCGCAACCCACGACGACGAAAACCATGCGCTGGCGCTGCAACGCATGATCCGCGATTTGGGCGGTCAGGTGCAGCCGCCGCCTATGGAAGGCCGCGCCTGGATTGAGGCGCTGATTCGAGCGGTCAATGTAGAACGCAACGAACTGGCCCGTATGAGTCTCTATCGGATGCTCAAGTTTCGTGCTGTTGCTACGGGCGAGATAATGGATACGATCCGCCGCACGCTGGGCAACCCGGCGGCGATGGAAAATATGGTCATTGTGTTGCACGAAGATCGCCAGCACGCCGCCCGCCTCGCACAGATCGAAGCGACGTATGCCGCTAATGAATCGCTGTAAACAGACTGGATAGGGGATACAATGTCGCCGGAAGATACTGATCTTGGCCCTGTGTTGGGTTTGCAAGCTGAAGCTGTGGGGGTGCCGGGCCAGCGCACCTTTCGTATCCATGCCCACTCGGCGCAGGGGGCGGCGCGCCTATGGCTGGAAAAAGAGCAGCTTCAGGCGTTGGCTGTTGCCATCGAAGAGTTTCTGTCGGAATTACCGCGCCCGCGCCGCCTAGTGCCGAGCAGCGGCGGGTCGCTACCTTTTCCGGCGCAAGCCACTGTCGAGTTTAGTATCGGGCGGCTGGCCCTCGGCTACGACCCGGATCGCGATCTGGTCAGCTTGATTGTGCGCGAACTGAGCGAAGACCCGGAGCAAGAGACCGGGCCGCAGGTGCGCTGTCAGGCCACACGCGAACAAATGCAGGCCCTCAGCCGCCAAGCGCTCGATGTGGTTTCAGCGGGTCGCCCGCGTTGCCCGCTCTGCAACACACCGCTGACCGGCCCCACCCACTGGTGTCCGCGCAGCAACGGCCACGCGCCGCTGCCGACCGAGCGCGACGCTTGAACTGAACGTAAGGTTGCTGAGTGCCGGCTTGTTAGGTGTTGAAAAGAGTTGAATCCTATGGATCATCCGACGCGCCGCTTGGATCAGCCGGGCGATAAGTCAGCCGGCATTTCCGCTACGCGGCGACTCACTACTTCACAAGCGGACAACCTTGATCGGGCCTGCTTACGTTGTGCCGGTGCTATGATCCCGGCCTGGATTGCCTCGAATGAGGCGGCCTTTCAACTCAATCAACCGCTTCTGATCGGGGTTCGGGCGGGGACGAGCTTTTTCGGTAGGCCCGAGTACAACCTCAGCCCCTGCCGAGTGTTGGTCTGCCCAACGTGCGGTTATACCGAGCTACTTACCCTAGAACCGCAGAAGCTAATGAAATAACCCCAATCGTAGTCGTAATACTCATCTTTCACGCAGCACAATTTTATGTCAACCACCTATAAGCAAGCCCTAGAGTATCTGTATAGCTTCACCGACATGGAGCGCACGCCGGGGCAGCCGAGTGGGGCGGGGATCGACCTAGCCCGCGTCCATGCGTTTTTCGACCGACTGGGGCGACCGGAACGGGCTTACCACACGATCCTGGTGGCGGGCACCAAAGGCAAAGGCTCGACCGCGAATTACCTGGCCGGCGCGTTGCGGGCGGCGGGCTATCGCACCGGCCTCTACACACAGCCACACCTGACCGCGTTTCGCGAGCGGATGCAGGTAGACGGCGCGCTGATCACGGAAGAGCGGCTAGGCGAATTGGTGGAATGGGTGCAGCCCTATGTGGCCGCCCAGCACGCTGCTCCAACGGATGGCCGGCTGACAACCTATGAGGTAGCGACCGCGCTGGCCTTGCAGTACTTCCGCGAAGAGGCCGTAGACTATGCCGTGCTGGAAATCGGCCTCGGCGGCCGGCTGGATGCGGTCAATGCTGTACAAACACCGCTGCTGTCGGTAATTACCTCGCTGAGCCTGGATCACACGCGGGTGCTGGGCGGCACGCTGGAGGCGATTGCTTATGAGAAGGCAGGCATTATCAAGCCGGACCTGCCGGTCGTCAGCGCACCCCAACCGCCCGCCGCTGGGCCGGTGATCGCCGCGACCGCCGTCGCGCGGAACGCTCCGCTCTATATCGTCGGCACGGATCTGACGCTTGCCATGGAAGCCGCCTCAACAGACCCAACTACCACCCAACTCGGCTATGCACGCCGCCACAGTCAAACGGTGACGATGACCCCCGGCCCCCACCTGGCGGCGTTAGTCCCACCTGCCTTAACCGGCGCGGTCCGAATCGATCTGCCGCTGCTGGGCACGCACCAAGCGATCAACGCGGCGGTAGCCTATACCGGCTGCTTGCTGCTGGCGGCAGGAGGGGCGGAGCGCCTCACCCCGCGCACGATTGCGGCCGGTTTCGCGGCTGTGCAGTGGCCGGGACGGCTCGAAATAGTACAGGAAGCGCCGCTACTGATCCTGGACGGCGCGCATAACGACGCATCGGCAGCAGCATTAGCGGCAGCGATGCAGACGGAGTTCCGCTACCGGCGCTTGCTGCTAGTGCTGGGCTTGTTGGCCGACAAAGATGCGGCGGCGATCTTGCGTCCGCTGTTACCGCCGGCCGATGCGGTGATCTTCACCCAATCCGGCCACCCACGCGCCGCCGGGGCCGCCATCGTGTGCGATGCAGCCTTAGAAGTGCAGACACCGGCCACATCTGCGGCCTGGACCATCCAAGATAGCGTAGCCGCTGCGCTGAGCGCTGCTTTAGCCGCCGCCGAACCGGCAGATGCCATCCTGGTCACAGGGTCACTGTCGGTGGTGGGTGAAGCGCGCGCTGCGTGCGGCCTCGGCGCGCCCTCCGACCCGGTGAGTGGCGATTTCTTTTACCGCATGGACCGCACGCCGTCCCCGCCGCTCACCCAGCCCTAGTCGCGCCGGCGAGCTGGACAACCGGCGCTGTGGAACGGATTTTGCCGGATTCGCTACGATAGAGGTCATCATGCCGTACCAATTAGCCAATAAAGAGGCCAGTGTTATGGCGCATGAATCTCACCCTATCGAACAGCGCGATGACAGCAAACCCGCAGAAGGCGAACAGAAATACGGCGATGTGGAGTTTACCGACCCGGTGAACAAAAAGTACCCTATAGATACCGCAGAACACATCCGGGCCGCCTGGAGCTACATCCACCACGCCGATAACGCGGCCAAGTACCATGATACCGGAGATGTCGATCAGATCAAAAACCGTATTCGCCACGCCGCCAAAAAGCATGGCGTGGCGTTACACGAGGACTAACCGGCAGAGTAGCGTCGCCTGCCCTCACGACCACCAGAGGGCGGGCTATTTTGTGCCTCACCAAATCTGTAATCCGCAGGGCAAAGCCCGCTAAACAGGATCGCTTCTGTCCGCATTGGTCTATATACTGAATGTATGGGCATCTGATATAAGGATAAGCCGGAAGGAGCAGCATTGATGAAAAATGAGCAACGTACCGTCGGGCAAACCCGCAATACAGGCTTTGAAATCGGCGCGCGGCGTACTTTGCCCGTCACACCGGCGGATGCCTGGCAGCTATTGCTCTCACCGGAAGGTATTGCCGCCTGGTTAGGCGTAACCCCCAACCTGCTGTGCAACCCCGGCGAGCGCTATGAGACGACAGATGGAGCGGCAGGAGAAGTGCGCGTCTACACGCCGGGATCGCATTTGCGCCTCACCTGGCAACCGCCGGGCTGGGCGCGCGCTTCGACGGTTCAGGTGCGGGTCATACCTAGCGGCGAAGGGACCACGCTCGCCTTCCACCAGGAACACCTGCCCGATGCGGCGGCGCGCGCCGTCCGCAGCGCCCATTACAGCACAGCGCTTGATGTCCTGGAGAGTCTTATTAAGGATAAGGAAACCAACCGATGAACCCATTCGGCCACATCGATCTGCGCGTGCCCAATCTGGTGGCGGCGCTGCCCTTTTACGAACAACTGCTGCCGGCGCTGGGCTTCACGCGCAGCTTTCACTCGCGCAACTGGCGCGTGTTTGCCGGCGAGGGCGACTTGCCGAGCGCAGCCTACTTCGCCGTCACCGAAGACCGCACGCACCAGCCCAACGCCAATCTGATCGGTTTTTGGGTCGCCGGCCGTGCCGAAGTTGATCGCTTGGCCGAGCTGGTTACGGCAGCAGGCGGCACGATCACCGCCGGCCCGCAAGCCTTCCCGATCAGTCCCACCTACTATGCCGTCTATTTCAGCGACCCGTGCGGCAACCGCTATGAGATCACCTACCGTGTGAATTAGGCTAGGGCGGTTCTGCAAACCTGTATAGACCAAGTGTTCATATAGATACGGAGGTGTGCAATGAGCAATATCATACCCCAGCCGGAGCAACCCGGCCACAGCGTGCCGGTCGCCACGTTCGCGTATAACGCCTGGGCCAACGTGCAGCTGCTGGACTTTTGCGCGGGCCTGAGCGACGAGCAAATGGGCTCCACGACCGTGGGTGGCTACGGCACGATTCGCGCGACGCTGAGGCATCTGGTCTACGGCGAAGTGAGCTATGTGTCGCGGGTCAATGGCAAACTGCCGGCCAACCCACCGTCTAGGGAGGAGTTTGCCGGCTTCGCCGTGCTGCGCGCGGCGGTGCAGTGGGCCAATGAGGAGTTGCTAACGTTGGCCCTGTCGGCGACCAGTGACACGATGGTGGTCGAGGTGTGGCCCGAAGGCACTGAACGGTACAAACTGGCGGATCTGATGGTGCAGGCCAGCAGTCACGCGATGGAGCATCGCACGCAGATCGCCGCGATCATCACCGCGCTGGGTCTGGAGCCACCCGATCTGAGTACCTGGGGCTGGATGGAGGCGCGCGGCGCGCAGGAATTTATCCCCGCCGCTCAAAGCTAAGGCGCGGCATACTTGGCCGCCATCTTTTGCACGGTGGTGCTGTTGCGGACCGTGGCGAGTTGGCCTAACGTTTTCTCAAGGCGGGGACCGGAGAACAGTGAATCACTGAACCGAGCGCGGCAGAGCCAGTAGACTTCGCGGTCATGGATGGCAAAATCGTCCACCGGGTTGCGGGCGGCCAACAGCTTGGCGGCGGCAGCCTCCGCCGGCGGCGTGGCGAGAAAGGCCACATAGAGCGAGGCGTCGGGGGCTGCCTGTTCAGAGGGAACAAACGGGGTGTAGGCCGCCAGCGCGGCGAGTTCGCTACTGGTGCGGATAAACGTCGCCACGGCATAGCCGAGCGCCTGCTGAAGATGATTCGCGATCCGCTCTTCCAGCAGAGCCGGCGCCTCGACGGGCGCGGCAAAGATGACGTTGCCGCTGGCGATAAACGTCTCCACCTGGGTTAAGCCTAGCTCCGCGAACAGCAGCCGCAGCGCATCCATCTTGACCGTGTGCCCGCCCACATTGATAGCGCGCAAGAAGGCAACATAGCGCACTAACGGGACTATCTGCGGTTCCATTACTTACACCCCTTTGCGTTAGGCTGCGACAGGCGGAAGGTACAGGCGATGGACCGGTTGCCGTTGTAAAGCGCTGTCAGCGTGACGCGCAGATCGTCGGGCGTGGCAAGGGCCAGCAGGAAGCGGTCGGCGGTGTGTGGATGGACAGCAAAGGGATCAGACATTGTGGCAGTGACCGTCCGGCCGACCGGTAGGTTGGTGAGTGTGGCGGTATAGCCGGCGCTAGGCAATAAGTTGAAATCAATGTGCGTACCGGGCGTGGCCGTGACTGTATCCCGCAGTGGCGGCATGGTTGGGCCGGGCGTGACTGCGTTGTCGGGCGACACCGGAAATGAGGCGCGTTCCAGGATAGTGACGCGCAGATCGCTGATTACTCCATCGGTCGCGTCAAGGTTGCGAACCTGTATATCAAGCGTAGATTGGGCAGGGTAGTAGCGAATCGCAGCTATGTGTAACCCGCTGTTAGCCGCGTTATAGTCCAGCCCCACCCAAGTCAGCAAGCCGAGCAGCAGCAGCCCGCCGGTCCCGACCAGCCAGGGCCAAACGGTCGGCCGGCGCAACTGCTGCATGGTGGTGAGAGGCGGCAGTGGCAGGCCCAGGCCGGCTGCCGCCGCTCGCAGTTTGCTGTTGCCGGGGTTAGCGGCTAGCGCGACCCCGGCTAGCTCGGTGGTCCGCCCGTGCGATTCGGCCCATTCCAGCAGGTTGAAGACCACTGCCGCGTCATTATCCCCGCCGGCGATATTGTCCAACTGTTCGCCCAGGCCCAAACCGATCATGCGCGCCAAGTCGGCCCGCGTGCGGAAAGCGTCAAGCAGTGCGCTGTGCAGGGCGGCTAGCTGCCCGCGCCGGGGGTCCACTAGAGCAGATCCTTCAGCTTTTGCGCGGCGCGACGGTCCATGCCCGGCACAGCAGCCAGTTCGTCTATCGTTGCCTCACGCATCTTTTTCAGCGAGCCGAAGTGTTTGAGCAGTTCCGTCTTGCGCCGCGGTCCAATGCCGGGGATCTCGTCCAGCTTGCCCTTAAAGGCGCGTTTGGAGCGCAGCTTGCGATGGTAGCCGATGGCGAAGCGGTGCGCCTCGTCGCGGATGCGCTGGAGCAGGTGCAACCCTTCACTTTCGCGTGGCAGCAACAGGCCGACCGACTGACCCGGCTTGAACACTTCCTCTTGCTGCTTGGCGAGGCCGATGATCGGGATGCCCGCCAACTTGACCTCGGCCATCACCTCGACCGCCGCCGATAACTGCCCTTTGCCGCCGTCAATAATAATTAGGTCGGGCAAGACAGCCCAGCCGCTCCAATTCGCCACCCCATTGCTGGTTGCCGCGTTAGCTGTGGCGGCGGCGGCGTTGTCGGCAGAGTCCGCTAACCCCGCTACGCCCTGCCCGCTGAAGGAAGCGGGCGTTTCTGTCGCTGCACCGGCATATTCGTCCAGCACACCCGCAGCGTATACCTCACGCTCCTCTCCCGCTAGTGGAGAGCGGTCGGGGGTGAGGTCGTCGAACCCCCCCTCTACTGTAGAGGTATGGCTCAGGGAGAAATCGTTGTGATCCGCAGCGGCTTCTTGCAGCGCGGCCAGCGAAGGAGCCAGATTCACATCGCTGGGCGTGGGCTGGGCAGCAGCCTGGGCCGCCCGCTCCAGCCCCGCCCGGCGGAAGCGGCGGCGTAACACCTCTTGCATGGAAAGGAAGTCGTTATTGGTCGCTGTCTTGATCTCGAAGCGGCGATACTCTTTCTTGGCCGGGATGCCATGCTCAAACACCACCATACTAGCGACGGTGTTGGTGCCCTGCGAGTGAGAGATGTCGTAGCACTCGATGCGCTGCGGCCAGGCTTCCAGGGTCAACGCGTTCTGCAAATCGCCCAGCGCAGCGATGGCTTTCTGCTCGTCACTGAGCCAGCGCTGGCGCATCTGCTCCACGCACTCGCCGGCGTTACGGGCCACCAGTTCCACCAAATCGTGCTTTTCGCCCCGGCGCGGCACGCTAAGTTGCACCTTGTCACCGCGCTTCTGGCGCAACCACGCCTCCAGGATCGCCGTCTCGTCGGCATCATGTTGCAGCAGCAGGTTGGGTGGGATGTCCGTCGAGTCCTCGTAGAACTGTGAAATAAAACTGCTCATCACCTCGCCCGGCTCGGCATCGCCGGTATTTTCCAATACATAGCGCTCGCTGCCGAGCAACTTGCCCTGGCGGATAAAAAACACCTGCACGCAAGCATCACCGTCGTTGCGGGCGAAAGCGATCACATCCTCGTCCGTCGGCGCAGTGCTGAACACTTTTTGCGACTCGGTGGTCTTTTCAATCGCCCGGATCTGGTCGCGCATATAGGCGGCGCGCTCAAACTCCAGGTTCTCGGCGGCCGCCTCCATGCGCTTGGTTAGGTCGCGCACAATAGTTGCCTGCTTGCCTTCGAGGAACAGCACCACATCGCTGATCGCCTTGCTGTAGTCGCTGCGGTCGGCCAAGCCCGCGCAAGGGGCCAGGCAGCGGTGCATATAGTATTGCAGACACGGGCGCGGCATCTTGCCGTCAATGGTCAGGTCGCAGGTGCGGTAGGGGAAGAGGCGGTTGAGTAGATCCAGCGTGGTTTGCGCAGCCCCGGCGTTGGCAAACGGGCCAAAATAGCGGCTGCCGTCTTCGATCAGGCGGCGCGTATACATGACGCGCGGCCATGTCTCCTGCACCGTAACGCGGATGTAGGGGTAGGTCTTATCGTCTTTGAGCCGCACATTATAATGCGGCTTATGCTTTTTGATCAGTTGGTTTTCGAGGATTAGGGCTTCGAGTTCCGTGTCGGTCAGGATATACTCAAAGTCCTCGATGTGGCTGACCATGCGCCCCACTTTGGGCGCGGCCCCGCTCAGGCTGCCGAAATACGAGCGCACCCGGTTCCGCAGGTTGACCGCCTTGCCGACATAAATAATCGCGCCGCTCTTGTCGTGCATAATATACACGCCGGGCGTCGTCGGCAGGGTATCAAGGCGGCTTTTGAAGCGGCTCTGGCGGTCCAGTTGGTCTGCGGTCATGGCTGGTCGGTCCTGTTAGATATTGCTTATACAACCACGATTAAGTGGGCCACTGTTCACGTTTCACATCACACGCGCTAATAACTCCAGCAGCCCATCGGGATAAAGTGGCCGATCCGGGCCAAAACCGGCGAGCGGCTTCCAAAGCGCCTGGAACTGGAGCACACCGCCCGGCTCGAACGCTTCTACCCCAGCACACACGTCGTTGGTGTAGAAAGCCGGATCTACAAAGCAGGCGGAGTAGACTTGCACAATCTCGTGGCCGCTGCTGCCGTTGTAGTGAAAGATGTTTTCGAGTGTGCCCAGATAACGCACATCGGTAATCTCCGCCCCGATTTCCTCGCGCAGTTCGCGAGTTAGTGCCTCGTGGCCGCGCTCGCCAAACTCAATGCCGCCGCCCAGCGGGCGATACCAGCAGCGGCCATCCGTCGGATCGCAAGACTCCGCAACAAACAGCCGATCATCTTGCCGGAAGATGCCGATAGCGATAGGGCGAATACGGGCGAGGGTCATAGCCGGGTCTCCAAGCGCAGCAGTGGGGGCTGTTAGGATTATTGCGGTAGCGAATCCCTAGCGGATCCGCCATTTCATTATACCGAACAGGCGTACTATCTGCAAGCAGTTACCACACCGGGTTGAACACTACCGGCAGGCATACCGGCAGTAATTCTTACTCAATTCTGACCGGACTTTGCACTCCCTTTGCAGCGATGGGTGGATAATAAAAGAGAGCCGAGACGGAAAAGCTCATTGTTCCTCCTTCCTGAAGCGCAACAACCCCCAGGTCTGGGCCGGCCTGGGGGTTGTTGTGTCTGCGGCGAGGCGCGACGCCTCCGTCGGAACTTGCCGGCCGGATGCCGCGAACACTGAGCCACGTCCGACCACGCACATCGCGCAAGCGACTCTGCGCGAATTACTCTTAGCTATTTTTAATTTTTCTTCCGCCTTTTTCATAGTCTTGATCGGTATACTGGTCTTTGTTGGCGCGGCAAGCCGAGTCAATAAAGACCAGAATTACAACGCACTGCGATGCCGTTATCGCTACGCCGATTAGTCCTTTAGAAGGAGGTGCATACCATGAACAACGTAGCCAAGCCCATCCTGTGGGCAGCCGTCATTTCAATCGCGGCCACGGGTCTGATCCATCTGATGAATGCGCCGGGGAGCTTTGACGATGCCACATACAAGGGCCTGCTTTTTGTCGCCAACTGTCTAGGCGCCGCCGTCGCCGGGGTCGGTATCTTGCGCGGCGTGCGCAGTTGGGGCTGGGGGATCGGCCTGCTGGTCGCCGGCGGTGCCCTGGCCGGCTATGTAATGAGCCGCACAGTGGGCCTGCCTGGCCTGGCAGCCGAGCCGGACGCCTGGCTCGAGCCTCTCGGCGTGATTTCGCTGGTCGTAGAAGGGCTGTTTGTCGGTCTGGCAGCCTATGCCTTGACCACCACACCGGGGCAGAACCGCATCGCGGCGCCACAACGGATCCACAATTCCTAAACGGCTGTGCGCTCGGCGGCGCCGCCACCGGATGACCGCCGAGCGCGCTTACCACCTACGCGCATACATGAGGAGAATGACATGACCATTGTTGATACCACACAGGAACCGGATGATGATGCTCCCGTTGGCAAGCTCCTGACGCGGCGCGAGATGCTGGCGCTGCTAGCCGGCTTGGGGAGCGCCGTGCTGCTGGCGGCCTGCGACAGCACAACGGCTGGTGCCCCCGTGCCTACGGCTACGGCCGGTGCAGGGGCGAGCAGTCCGGCCACCGGAACATCCGTCAACGCCGAGGTCGCAACGGCGGCCGTCGCGACCCCAGTCGCTGCCACGCCCACGGTCGCCGCAGCAGCCGTGCCGGGCTGCGTGGTGCGCCCCGAACTTACCGAAGGCCCGTACTTCGTGGATGAAAAGATCAATCGTTCCGACATTCGCTCCGACCCATCCGACAATTCTGTGCGACCGGGTATCCCGCTGAGCCTGGGGTTTGTCGTGTCGCAAATCAGCGGCGGCGCCTGTACTCCACTGCCTGGATCCCAGATCGACATCTGGCACTGTGACGCGCTGGGCAACTACTCGGACGTGGGCAGCTACGCGGGGCAAAAGTTCCTGCGCGGCTACCAGGTGACCGATGCGCAGGGCAAGGCCCAGTTTACCACCATCTATCCCGGCTGGTATCAAGGGCGCGCGGTACACATCCACTTCAAAATTCGCACTAAGGGCACCGACGGGCAACCCTATGAATTCACCTCGCAATTCTTCTTTGACGACGCAGTGAGTGACGCAGTGTTCACGCAGGCGCCGTACAGCGGGCACGCCGGCCGGGACACCCGCAACGCCGCAGACAATATCTACCAGGCGGGTGGCAGCCAACTGGTGTTGGCGCTGACGAAGAACGGCCCGGGCTACAGCACGCTGTTCCCCATCGGCCTAGATCTCTCGGACACGGCAGTCGGCAAGTCGGACAGCAACGGCGCAGGCGGCGGGCCAGGCGGTCCGGGCGGAGGACCCGGCGGTCCGGGCGGGCCACCGCCGAATGCGCCGGCGACTCCGTAAGCCGCAACCGCAGCGAATTCATAGGCACAGAAACCGCATGGCAAAGGCGATTCTACCGCCACCCTGATACCTAACACCCCCAGCATGGGTCGGACCTGGGGGTTGTTGCTTTTTCCTCTTTCACGCAGCCGGCGGCATAAGATGGGTAGCACACCTGACCGGCCAACCGGATAGCGTGAAAGGAGCCTTCCCATGAACCGCGCCGCCACTCTCACCATCCCAAAGGGTGATCCTGCCACTCGGCGCAAATTCCAGTTGACTGACTTTAGTGACAATCACAACAAATGGTGGATGATCGAACTCTGGTCGTTAGGGGCGCAGCATTATCATACACGCACAACCTGGGGCCGCGTCGGGAGTGCCGCGCAAAGTAGCGAAAAAGTATGCACGCAGGCTGAGGTGGCGCGACTAATCGGCGAAAAGCAGGGCAAAGGCTACCGGGAAGTGGATCTTCATCTACCGCAGGCCACACTCATCCCGTCGGTCTCCAGTCAGGCACCTACACTGCCGCCGCTACCGGCCAAAGTCGGCCAACTACTGGATTGGATTTTCCGCGAGGCAGGCGAACATATTGCCGGTTTCCTGGCTTGCACAGTGGATGCGCTCTCGCAAGGTCAGATTGTGCGCGGGCGGCAACTGCTCGATCAGGCGCAGGGGCAGTATGCCGCCTGGGAGCGCCGCCACACAGGCGCCGGCTTCGCGGCGCTGGCCGAAACGGTGCAGACATATTACAATGCTATTCCCACTCAACTACCGCACCGCATTGACCCGCAAGAAGTCGTATCGGCTTTCTGCCGTGACTTCAACGAGCAAGAGGATCGCCTAAACCAGTTGCAGGCGGCGCTCGCCACGTTGACCGCGCCTACGCCTGCGCCGCAGCAAAGCGACCCGCAACGCCGGCGCTACAACCTGCTGGGCGCAGACATCCGCGTACTACCCGACCGCGATCCCATCCATGACTGGATAGAGGATTATGTCAAGCGCACTGCCGTCCACGGTTATCGAATGCGGGTGCGCGACATCTTCGCCGTGACCGTACCGTCGGAACGCCAGGCATTCACCGCTAACCAGCAGGGCCGGACGCGGGTCGAAACGCTGTTCCACGGCACGCACAACGCCAATATACGCCACATTCTGAACACTGGACTGATCTGCCCGCGCACACCGGCGCATGGACGGATGTTCGGCCACGGCATCTATTTCGCCGGCCTGGCCTCCAAGTCGGGCGGCTATTGTACTGCCGGATCCGATGTGCCGCACATGATGTTCCTGGCCGATGTGGCCCTGGGCCGCATCTACACCTCGCCTAGCGCGCAACCGCAACTGACTACCCCACCCGCCGGCTTCGACTCGGTGATGGGTAAAGGCGGCTATACTGGCGGTCTGATCAACGATGAGTTTATTGTCTATCGTCGCGAGCAGCAAACGCTGCGCTATCTGCTTACCTGGGAAGGACGGTAACTATATGTGCCACGCTTGGCAGACCAATCCCGCAACTTGGACCTGGAGTGATCCGGCTATGCGCGACCTCGTGACCGACTTGCTGATCGAGTGGGTAGACGCAGGCCGCACCTTTACCGCCTACGAGGTAACGGCGGCGCTGCGTAAGGCGCATCCCAACACTGCCCTGCCGCACAGTGGCGGGGTGCGCGAAACCGTCCATGCTCAGATGCGTGACTGCCTGATTCAGGGCCAATACACGCAACGGACGGTAGCGTTTTACCGAAGCGGCTGGGCCGTCCAGTATGTGCCGGTGCGGCGGACCGGTCACACGCGCAGGAACCGCCTGTCGCCCTGTCCGCCCACTGATCCATTCTCGCCCCCCGGCCCCTGCGCGCCGGGGGGCGACTGTGGAGGCGGCCCGATCTAAACGGGTCGGCAACGATAACAGAGTCGGCAGCGCGGCCCGCGAACCATTATGCGTTCGCGGGCCGCGCCGCTTTGCTATAATGGAGCTATACGTTAGCGCCGGCGTAACTGCCTGCCCAAAACTACAGTATTACCAGAGTCGGGGTATCACAAGCAGAGAGAGGGTTCATGCAACAGCGCATCTGGTTCCTGGTGTTATGTGGCTGCCTGGGCGGCCTAGTGGCGGGCGGCCTGTGGTTCAGCGGAGAGGCAATGGTCCAGGCGCACAGTCTTGTCGGTACCTCCCGCGCGCCCTACCGCCCTGCGGGCAGCGCAGCCGCTGTTAGCGCAGGCAGCTATCACACCTGTGGACTACACACCAACGGCACGCTCGCCTGCTGGGGCGACAATTTCTCTGGGCAAGCGGCCCCGCCGCCGGGCCTATTTAGCAGGGTAAGTACCGGCTTCTTCCACAGTTGCGGCCTGCGTACCGACGGCACGCTCGCCTGCTGGGGCGACAACAGCTTTGGACAAGCCGCCCCCCCACCGGAGATATTCACCTCCGTCAGCGGGGGCAATTATCATACCTGTGGCCTGCGCGCCGATAATACGCTCGCCTGCTGGGGGTTCAACGACGACGGGCAAGCCGCCCCCCCGCCGGGGATGTTCGCCGCTGTCAGCGCGGGCGGCTATCACAGTTGCGGCTTGCGCGCCGACGGCTCCCTCGCCTGCTGGGGGCGCAATAGTGAGGGCCAAGCCGTCCCGCCACCCGGCACGTTCACCGCCGTCAGCGCAGGCCGCGTGCACACCTGCGGCCTGCGCACTGACGGTACGCTCACCTGCTGGGGCGACAATACCAGTGGGCAAGCCGCCCCGCCACGCGGCACATTCACCGCCGTCAGCGCCGGGCGCCTGCACGGCTGCGCTCTCCACGCCGGCGGCACACTCGCCTGCTGGGGCGACGACAGCTATGGACAAGCGCCCCAGTTGGCAATCACGCCGGTAGTACTAGCGAACGGCACGGCGGGTACCTCCTACAGCAGCCAATTGACCATCACCAGCACGCTCGGCGCCGCCCCACCGTATACCAATACCCTGGCCGCAGGCACACTACCGCCGGCGCTTACGCTGACCGAGGCGGGCCTGATCAGCGGCTCGCTTACGGCAGCGGGCACCTACACTTTCACCATTCAGACGGTGGACACCCAAGCTATCGCCGCCACACAGAGCTACACCGTGACCATTAGCGATCCACCAGCCACTACCACTACCCCGACAGGCACGCCCACCAACCCGCCGACTGTCGCTGCTACAGACACCGCAACCGTTACGCCGACCGCCGGCACTGCAACGCCCAGTGCGACACAAGCCGGCAGCCCACCCACCGCCACGGTCACATCTTGCGCGCTGCGGTTCAGCGATGTGGTCGATCCCAACGCCTACTACTACGCCCCTGTCTATTATCTGGCTTGCCACGGAGTCGTCGGCGGCTACAGCGACGGCACCTTCCGGCCTTTCAGCCCAACGACGCGCGCGCAAATGGCGAAAATCGTGGTGTTAGCTTTCGCGCTGCCGCTTTCAACGCCCACCGACGGCTATACCTTCGCGGATGTGACTCCCGGCAGCACCTTCTTCGCCTATGTGGAGACTGTCGCCGCACGGGGCATCGTCAGCGGTTATAGTTGCGGTGGGATCGATCCGCAGAGCGGCACAAGCGAACCATGCGACGCGACGCGCCGCCCTTACTACCGGCCCGGCAATAACGTTACGCGCGGCCAACTGACCAAGATCGTCGTGGCAGGCGCGGGATGGGCACACCACAGGCCGGTGACGCCAAGCTTCAGCGACGTACCGGCCGACAGTGTTTTCTACCTTTATATCGAAACCGCCGTCTGCCACAGCATCATTAGTGGCTACAGCGACCGCACTTTCCGGCCCGCTAACACGGCTACACGTGGTCAAATCACCAAAATCAGCGAGTTAGCGCTGACCGGCAATCCGGCGGGCTGCCGGCCCTAGCCCAGGTTCAAGGGCAGGACGGCTGCGCAAGGTGCCCAATGGGGGCTATAGGTATAGAGCGATCTAAACCGAGGAGTTGTAAATGTCTGATGTATTTGTCTGTCCTAATTGTGGTGCGCCGCAAACGACAGACGGCACCCAATTCACCGTAACCTGCCCCTTCTGCGCTACTACCGTGGTGGTCCCGCCGGAGTTGCGCCAGGCGAGACGCCCGCCTACCCCGATCCCGGCGCCGCTCCCACCGGCACTCCTCACGCCGCCCCCGTTCCCTACGCCAGCGGCCCCGCCGGTAGCCGGTCCGCGCCGCCGTATGCCGCCCTGTGGGTGTCTGATCGTGTGGGTGGTTTTGGTTGCCGTGCTATACGGCTGGCGATCGGGCGGGTTTCTTGTACCCGCAACCAATGTCTTTTCCCAGTTAGTAGCGGATCAACCGACCATCGGCAGAGAGTTCCGCTTTCCCACGGCGACCCAGGGCCCTACCTCTCCGCCGGAGCCGACCGCCACCCCGCGTCCGTCGCCCTCGCCGACACCGACGGCGATGCCGCCGTTGAACTTCAGCCAGACCGCAACCTTCGGGGGCTGGGTCATTTCGCTAGCACGCATCGAGTCGCGAACCACCCTGCGCTACTCCGAGGCGGGAGAATCCTATAGCACCAAAGGGCGCTTCTGGCTGATCTGGGCCGACGGGCGCAACACACAAAACAGCACACGCTCGCTGAACGACGATTTCACTTGGCAAGTGCGCGACGACCGGGGCGCGCACTATGCCGAACTGGGACAGGACGGCGTAGATCACATCGCCACGGCGGTGCAACTGATCGGCCGTGAGCCGCTGGATACCGCTGTGTTGCCGCGCAGTCTGGTGCATCCCTTGCTGTTGTTCCAGGTTGCCGCCGACGCCCGCCCAGTCGAACTTGTGATCACCAACGATGAATCGCGGGTGACGGTGCGTTTCACCCTACCACATAAATAACTACAGTCGGCGCGCTCCGTAGACGTTTGGCCGCTAGGTGCTGGAGAAGCGCCGAGATTGGCCGACGACCCACCGGCCGGCATACCGGCGGGTCGCTACAAAAGGGGCAGCTAGGTCTACGCAGTTCGGCGCGTTGCCGACGGGGCCGGCTCGGCTTCCGCTGCCCCGATGCCGCTGTGTGGCTGCCGCCGGGCGTGGGTCGGCGCGCACGCCTGATCCAAGTGTAGCAGCAAGGTTGGAATAGCCACCGGCTGTTGTAAGTAGGCCATGAATCCGGCCGCAAAGGCGGCGCTGCATTCCTCCGCCTGCGGCCGCCCAGTCAGCGCGATCTGCGGCGTGCGCCGGCTGCGCCGATCCGTGTGCAACTGCGTGCTCCAATGCCAGCCGCGCCAGCCCGGCAGTTCGAGATCCACCAGGATGACCGTTAGCCGGCCGCGAACCAGGGCACGCTCCAGCGCACGCTCGTCGGCCGCCCAGATAACACGGATGGTTTGGGGGTCCAGTTGGGTGCTGAGGCGCTGATAGGTGGCTTCAGCGAGGCTCAAGAGTAACAGCGTGTACATCGGCGGCATCTCCCTTACACCTGAAACAGGCGGGGTAAAGTAGGACTTCGTGTGGTGCGGGCCCACCGCGGGACGTACCGGCGCCCAGTACGTCCCGCGGCGCGCCTACGGGCGTGGCTAGTGGCCGAGATCGAGCCGCAAGGCCGGGTCGCCGAGCAGCGCGAACTGCGCCCGCACGTCGGGGTCCGTCGTCGCCGCGTAGCCCGCCCGCAACGCATCACCCACCCGCGCGCCGCTCACCAAGCGGCCGTAGACCGCCTGATCCAGTTGCGCTTGGCCCGCCGGCGTGCTCGCCGCCGTCGCCCCCAGCGCCCCGATGGCGCCGCCCTGCGGCTTCAGCACCAGCGCGGTCAGCAGGCTGGTGCCGGGGGCCCAGTCGTAGTCGCCACTCTGACAGTTCATGGACGTGACGAACGCTTCGCGGCCGGCGTTGTTCAGCCCGGCGACGGCCTGGGTGTTGAAGATGTCGCCCGCACTCCAGAACTGGTAGCTGCCGTGCCCGTAGTAGTTCAGCAGCGCCCGTCCGGCGTTGAGGCTCTGGATGATCGCCGCGCCGGTGCCGCCACCCAGTTGACTTGCGTAGAGCCGTTCGACGGAGGTGCCGCCCAGCACGCCGGCCAACGCTTCGCTGGCCCCTTCGAAGGTCGCCTGATCCGCGCCGTTGTCGGCCACCAGACTGGCCTGGGTGGACCAGCTGTGCGCGGTCGTGCGATACGCCCCGAGTTTGGCGACCAGGGCGGCGGCTTCGGCCGGCGTGCGCGCGGGGAGGCGGCCCAGCGCCAGACTGCCCGGCACCAACGCCGCGTCGGAGGCCGTGCGCCCCATGTACTGTGTCGTCACGTAGCCGGTCGGCACCAGATCGGGGGCGCCGCTCTGCGTGTAGCCGTGGCTGTCGTAGCTGGCGCTGCCCAGCAGCACCGCGTATTGCGGCACCGTGGCCCAGCTCTGCGTGGCGACGAAGAAGGCGGCGAGGGCCGCCGCGTCGGGCACCCCCGTGCCGAACTGGTCATAGATCGCGCTGACCGGCACGATGGTCGTGCTTAGCCCCTCGGCCTGTTCTTGTGCGGCCAGGGTCTGCGCGGCGGCCGTCATACTGTCGTAGGCGACGATGACGTAATCCGCGCGACCCATGTGTAGGTCGCCCGCCGCCAGCGGCGCGATCCCCGTGAGCGGCACGAAGCCGGCGCCCGCTGCGGCCAGTAGTTGCTGCACGTCGCCGCGCGGCACCTGCGCCTGCACGCTGTAGTTGGTCCCACTGCCGCTCACGGTGACGGGGACCTGGCGCGGCGCCGTCGGTTTGGTCACATCGTAGAGCGCGACAGCAGCGCTGCTGAACCCGCCGACCGCCACGCCGACCAACCGGCGATTGGTATCGCTGCTGGGGGTAAAGCGCAGGCTGTCGGCCAGGGCGCGGTAGGCTCGTGCATAGCGGGTGTCCACACTCGCCAGCACCACCGCGTCTTGCGCCGCGCCGGTGTCGGGGACCGTGTGCAGGGTCAAGGTGTTCGCCCCGGCCTGGAGCACCCCGGCCGGCACCGCCAGCGCGAAGTCCTGCGGCGCGAGGCCGCCCCAGCGCTGCTCACCCACCAGCGTGCCGTTGAGACGCAGTTGCAGGTGATGGTTGATCGCCAGGCGGTCGTCGGTGGTGATGCCTTGTAGGTGGACGGTCAGGGTGCCCGCGCCGCCCACATAGTCGGGCGCGTTGACGGTGACGGTCGCATCGGCCCCGCCGAAGGTGTCGGCCCAGAACCAGGGGCCTTCGGGCTGCGGCGCGCCCAGGTTCGGCGCGTACTGCCAGTATTCGGTGTTCTCTTCGCTATGCACCGTGCTGAGGAAGCTGCCGGGGGTCAGGCTGGGCGTGCCGCCGGCTTGGCCGACGCTGCCCATGTGCAGGCCGGGCGTGGGACCCTGGCGGAGGAAGTAGGCACGGCTGTCGCCGTAGGGCGACGGGGCGGCCTGCGCGATAAAATCGAAGCTGTCGCCGGGGGCAAACGTGGCCGGGTCGGCCACGTGCAGGGCCAGCGGCACCGCCACGCGGCTACCGGCCGGGCCCGTGCTGAGGCTGAGGCGGTCGGCGACGACCCCGGCGAGGGGCACCCCGGCGGCAGCGAGTTGCGCATAGGTGACGCGGGCGATGCCGCTCTGGGCCACGGTCAGCTTGTAAGGGGTGGTGGTCAGCGCCTGGGCCTGGCTGGGCACGGGGCGGAGGCGGTTGGCGGCGGCGAAGGCGGCCGACTCGGCGGCCTGGGCGGCCGGGTCCGGCGCGGCGACGACCGGCGGCAGGGTGGTGCCGACGGGGAAGGCGGCGGAGTCTTGGGTGGCGTTGTGGGTATCCACCGCCTGGATCTGATAGACGCTACTGGGGCTGCCGGTCGGGTCGTTGAAGCGGTGGGTGCCGCCGCCGCGCGGGGCATCGCCGGTGATGAGGGTGGGGTTGATGCGCTGGAACGGGCCGGCCTTGCTAGCCGCCCGCAGCACGTTGTAGCCGAGGTGGGCGGCTTCACTGGCGCTGGTCCACTGCACCGTCACGCCGGTTTTACCCGCCGGCACGGCGGCCATGTCGCGCACCTGCGCGGCGGTGGGGGCATTGGCGATGGCCAGCGAATGGATATTGCCGGCGGCGATCGCGATTATGCTGGTCAGCCCACTGACGGCGACTGCTGTGTGGCTATCGGTGAGGGTGCCGTTGCCCAACTGCCCATTGCTATTGCCGCCCCAGGCCAGGGCCGTGCCGGCGCTTTTGCGCGCTAGGGAATGCACATTGCCGGCCGCGACCGCCACCGCGCCGGTCACGCCGAGCGCCTGCACCGGGATCAAGCTCTGGGTGGTGGTGCCGTCGCCCAACTGCCCGTTACTGTTGGACCCCCAGGCCCAGACCGTGCCGTCGCTCTTGGCGGCGACCGAGTGGATATCACCGCCGTCAATAGCAATGACTCCGGTCAGGGACGTGGCGCCCCCGACTTGCACCGGGAGCGTGCGCTGGAGGGTGGTGCCGTCGCCCAACTGCCCGTTACTGTTGGATCCCCAGGCCCAGGCGGTGCCGTCGCTTTTGACGGCCAGCGAGTAGAAGGTGCCGCCGGCAATCGCAACCACGCCGGTCAGGGGGGTGGTGAGACCCCCGACTTGCACCGGGCTGTTGCGCTGCATGGTGGTACCATCGCCCAGCTCGCCTTCGCTGTTGCGGCCCCAAGCCCAGACGGTACCGTCGCTTTTGAGCGCCAGCGAATGCAGGCTACCCATCGCGATGGCAGTGACGTTCGTTAGCACGCTGGTCTGCACCGGAGTCAGACGGACGGTATTCGTGCCGTCGCCCAACTCGCCGTAGCCGTTACCCCCCCAGGCCCAAACGGTGCCGTCGTTTTTGAGCGCCAGCGAGGACGCCTCAAAGCCCGCCAAGCCACTCGCCGCTACGCCTATCACGTTGGTCAGGGGCGTGAGGCCCCCGACTTGCACCGGGTTGTTGTGCTGCATGGTGGTACCATCGCCCAACTGGCCGCTGCTGTTGAATCCCCAAGACCAGGCGGTGCCGTCGCTCTTGGCCGCCAGCGAATGGCGGATGCCGCCCGCAATGGCCGTCAGCCCGTTGATGGTGCTAATCGGCACCGGACTGGTGTGCTGCGTGGTAGTGCCGTCGCCCAGTTCGCCGGTGCTGTTATCGCCCCAGGCGCCGCCGGGGCCGGCGGGGGGCGGGGGGAGCGGCGGGGCATAGATGCCGAAAAAGCTAGAGGGCTTGGCCCCGGCGGTGGTGAAGTTGCCGCCGACGTAGAGCGTGTTGCTGGTGGTATCCAGTGCAATCACCGTGTTGTTTGTGCCGGAGCCGAGTGCGCTCCAGGTGCTGCCGTCCCAGGCCGCAATGTTGTTGCAAGGATTACAGGTACCCGCCGTAGTGAATTGCCCGCCTGCGACGAGCGTGCTACCGCTCACCACCATCGCAATTATCTGCCCGTTCATGCCAGTGCCGAGCGCGCTCCAGGTCGTCCCGTTCCAGGCGGCAATGTTGTTGCAAGGATTGCAGGTGCCTGCCGTAGTGAAGGTGCCACCCGCGTAGAGCGTGCTGCCGCTCACCGCCAACTCACCCGCAGTGCCGTTCATGCCGGAGCCGAGCGCGCTCCAGGTCGTCCCGGTCCAGG
>JBBRPH010000051.1:0-43085 GCA_038228295.1 Chloroflexia bacterium
ACTTTAAATCAGGCCGTTTCGCTGTATGATCCATTGGGTACATTATAGGGATTGCGCCGGCTGTTGCCCGCAGGGCGTGCCGGGGGTGCCGGGGATGACATCCGTGAAGGGACGGGTGCTGTCATTTGCAGTGTGGGGGCAACCCAGTTCTATATCGCTACGTGGGTCAAAAGCGACCACCGGGAACTGCTCGGCGAAGGCGGGCGGCGTGGCGGTGGTGACATTAAAATTCTGGCTGTTATTATCTGGGTTATAGAAAAAGCGCCCGTTGATCGTGGTGATCAGTAGGGGGAAAGGCGTGTCGGTCGGCAAAGGGGGTGCCGTCGCATCAGGATTGTTAGGATTATAGGTTGGCGTAGGACTACCCCACGGCGTAGGGGTGCCTGTTGCTGGATCGGTCGGGGTACCGGTCGGCAAGAGGGCTTGCCCACGGTGGGTATTCGCGATGATCCGCACTGGGGGACCACTTACCTGCTGGAAGAAGGGTGCGCTACGGGCATGGCTGCCACCCGCCTGCGAGACCGTAGATGGACTGGCTTTGGTAGCCGAGTTACTGCTGCCGAGCCATAGACCCAGCAACACTACGACCCCACTGAGGAGCAAAATTCTGCGCCGCTGCGCCTACGGCGCAGCGGCAAGGGCGGTAGTAACAGCAAACAACAGGCGCGGCGCAGGCTTCACGGGCAGGTCTCCAGTAGTTACGCGACGATAGGTAGCATACCGACAGTGGAGTACATATTACTCCACCACTATAGCACGCTTTGTGCAGCGCAGCAATAGGTCAAGCAGATCAAACCGGGAGAGAAAGCGGGCGGGAATTTTAATTGCCTCTTTTACTGTGTTTTACCCTCCTTGTAGAAAACGGATCTGCTGCCGGATTAACGCACGTTGCGCTTTGACTCGCTCCCAGGCGCGGTGTATAATCGCAGCAACGCGAGAGAACTGCACACCCAGCCGCTCACCCCCAGGAGGAGGACACCCGATGAAGGCAGTTGTGATGGCCGGTGGCGAAGGCTCCCGCTTGCGGCCGCTAACCCTGCGCCGGCCCAAGCCGATGGTCGCCGTGGTAGACAAACCGGTGATGGCCCATATCCTCGACCTGCTCAAAGCGCACGGCATCACCGAAGTGATCGTGACGCTGCAATACATGGCCGACAACATCCAGGAGTTTTTCGGCGACGGCAGCGCACTTGGCATGACCATTCACTACAGCGTCGAAGAATCGCCGCTGGGCACCGCCGGCAGCGTCAAGCAGGCCGAACAATGGCTCGACGACACATTCCTGCTGATCAGCGGCGATGCGCTGACCGATTTCGACCTCACCCGCGCCATTGCCTTCCACGAAGAAAAAGGCGCAATGGCGACGCTGGTCCTCAAACGAATGCCCAACCCGCTCGAATACGGCGTGGTGATCCTCGACGATGCCGGGCGCGTGCAGCAGTTCCAGGAGAAGCCGTCGTGGGGCGAAGTGTTCTCCGACACGGTGAACACCGGCATCTACGTCCTCGATCCCAAAGTCCTCAGCTATTTTGCGCCGGGCAAAGTGTTCGATTTCAGCATGAACCTCTTCCCGATGATGCTGGAAAAAGGCGACCCGATGTACGGCTATATCGCCGACGGTTATTGGTGCGACATCGGCAGCCTGCCCGACTATATGCGCTCCACCGGCGACCTGTTGGCCGGCCAGGTAGATGTGCCGCGCGCCGGCAAGCAAGTCGCGCCCGGCGTGTGGGCCGACGAAGACGTGGAGATCGACCCCAGCGCCAAGCTGCACGGGCCGATCTATCTCTCCTGCGGAGTCAAGATCAAAGAAGGGGTGACGATCCAGGGGCCGTCGGTGATCCGCGACTACACCATTGTGGACACCCGCGCGATCATAGACCGCAGCATCATTTGGCGCAACTGCTACATCGGCGAGCGGGCCGAGATCCACGGCGCGATCCTCTGCCGCCAAGTCAGCGTCAAAGGCCGGGCGATGATCTTCGAGGGCGTGGTCATCGGCGACAACACGACGGTCGGCGAGGGTGCGATCATCCAGCCCAACGTCAAAGTTTGGCCCGACAAAGAGATCGAGGGCGGGGCTACCCTGTCCACCAGCCTGATCTGGGGCGCGCAGGGGCGGCGCAACCTGTTCGGGCGCTTCGGTGTGACGGGCGTGGTCAACGTGGACCTCACGCCGGAGTTCACGGCCAAGCTGGGCGCAGCCTACGGGGCCACATTGGGGCGCGGCACCACGGTCGCCGTCAACCGCGACGCGCACCACGTCACGCGGATGCTCAAGCGCGCCGCCATTTCCGGCCTGCCCTCGGCGGGCATCAATGTGGCCGATATGGGGTCGGTGCCTATCCCCGTCACGCGCTACTGGACACGCATCAGCGACGCGGCGGGCGGTATCCACCTGCGCCTCTCGCCGGTAGACGCGCGCGTGGTAGACATCCGCTTCTTCGATAAAGACGGTCTGGAACTGAACAAAAACACCGAGCGCAAAATCGAGACCACCTATTTTCGCGAAGACTTCCGCCGCGTGTTCTTGGACGAGATCGGGCGCATCTTCTATCCCACCGGCGTGACCGAACGCTACGCCGACGACTTTCTCCACAACGTAGACGTGGCCGCCATCCAGCAGGGATCGCCGTATAACCGCATCGTAGTGGACTATGCCGGCGGCAGCAGCGCGGGCATCTTGCCGCCGCTGCTCACCCAACTGGGCTGCGACGTGATCGCCATCAACGCCGCGATTGACGAGGGCAACCTGGTGCAGTCGCAAGATCAATTCCAAGCCGCCGCCAGCCGCCTGAGCGCGATCACCAAGTCGGTGGACGCGGGCTTTGGGGTGCGGCTCGACACCGGCGGCGAACGGATCTATCTGGTGGACGACACCGGCTATATCCTCAGCGGCATGGACGCACTGGCCGCCGTGGTCGCGCTCTATGTCAGCCTCTATCCCGGCAGCACAGTGGCCGTGCCGGTCTACGCGCCCAGCAGCCTCGAAACGCTGGCCGCACGCGCCAACGCCACCATCGTCCGCACCCCCGGCAACCCGGCGGCGTTGGCCCAGACCGCCCACCGCAGCGACGTCAGCCTGGCCGGCCAGGGCAACGGCGCGTTCGCCCTCGCCGGCTTCCACCCCGCCCCCGACGGGATGTTCGCCATCGCCAAGCTGGTCGAACTGACCGCCCGCCTGCGCGTCAAGCTGTCCGACGTAGTAGCCGACCTACCGCGCTATGCCATGATCCGCAAAGACGTGGCCTGTCGCTGGGAAGATAAGGGTAAGGTCATGCGCCTGCTCAACGAGCGCTACCGCGACACCAGCATCCCGCAGATCGACGGCGTGAAGATCATGGAGAACAGCAGCGAGTGGGCGCTGATCCTGCCCGATGCCGACCAGCCGACCTTCCACATCATCGCCGAAGCACGCACCAATGAGCGCGCCGCCGCGATGGTCGAGAAATACAGCGCGCTTGTCGGCTCCTTGCAGGGCTAATCATCCCAGGTTCGGCGGGAGCCGAGGCGCTCCCGCCGAACGCCGGCGGCGCGACCCCGTCACGGCTCAGACGGTGAGCCGCGTGGTGGGCTGATGCTCCGCAGAGCGCGAGCGTTTGAAATACAACTGGTGGTTGATGTTCAGGCCGCCACCGCCGCAGGCCGGCACCGCCGCCCGCCGCTCCCAGCGGGCGGCGCCCCGAGTACACGAGCAGCGTACCTCCAGCGTATGCTCGCGCGGCTCCGGGTAATGCTGCTTCTGGAACGTCTCCTGTCCATTGCGCTCGGCGTACCGGCTTAAACACTCCCCCATGAACGATTCCCCGGCGCGCTGTACAGCTAACTAAAGCCACTGATCTGCGGCCCAATGTAGTAGGAAGCAATCCGCCTGTCTAGGTGGGCGCCGGGTGGGGCGACAGGGATCACTCCTAGCACGATTCGTGTGCCTTTAATTTCACTGCATCTCTCTATATCTGTACGAGCCTCTATACCTACTTATAAAGCACAATACAGTCTTTGGTTAGAGATTTTACAGCCGCCGACAGACAATTAGATGCACAAACGGCGTATAAGAGAACTATAATTACGCAATAGAACACTTGTTCTATTCTCTGTTAGCGGAAATGTGGATGCAGATTGGTCGCAAATCGAGTCATAAAAGTATTGCAATATGGAGCTACTGGTGCTATAATGTGGACAATGTGGGGGAAAGTGGGGATAAGTGGGGAATGTTGTGGATAAGATTCCCTAACGGGAGCCGAGTTCGCAACCCAAGCCACCCAGCACTTGACCAACATAAACTCTCGATGGATGAGTGGCGGTGGTTGCCGTCACCAATGCGCCGCCACTCATTCATTCTTTTAGCCTTCTCTTTAGTTAGCATTCTGATAGGCAGCGAATGTTTTTAGGCCGTTTCGACCATGTACTCGACGATAAAGGCCGCCTCGCCATTCCGGCGCGATTCCGCAACGGCTTGCAAGAAGGCATGGTTGTGACGCGCGGCAACGACCGTTGCTTGAACTTGTTTCCCGAATCGCGTTGGAACGAAATCGCGGCGCGCCTAGATGCACTACCAATGGGCGACCCCAACGCACGCAACCTACGCCGCGCGGCGTTCGCCGCCGCCGAACCGGTGGAGCTAGATAAGCAAGGCCGGGTAGTCGTCTCCGAGCGGCTGCGGAGTTTTGCCGGGTTGACCGGCAACGTCGCTGTCGTGGGCATGAACTCCTATATCGAACTCTGGGACCAAGCCGCCTGGGAGGCGGTGGAAGCCCAGGTTGAAGCAGACGGCGAGGCACTTGCGGCGCAACTTGCCGGCCAGTTCTAACCGGCCGTGCATCAATCGGTACTTTTCCAGGCTACGCTCACCCACTTGGCCGTCACCTCAGGTGGAAGCTATATAGATTGCACGGTTGGTGCCGGGGGTCATGCCCACGGCATTCTCACCGCCGCCGCCCCGGATGGTCGCTTGCTTGGCTTGGATCAGGACCCTACGGCCCTGGCTCTGGCGGGCAGCCGACTGGCCGAGTTCGGCGATCACGCGGTGCTGGTCCATGCAAACTTCGCCGCGCTGGGCGAAGTGGCACCCCGCTTCGGGTTCCTGGCGGTCGAAGGGGTGCTCTTGGACCTGGGGGTATCTTCGATGCAACTCGATACCCCGGAACGCGGCTTTTCGTTTATGGTGGAAGCGCCGCTGGATATGCGGATGGACCCCACAAGCGGGCAGCCCACGGCAGCCGACCTTGTCAACGAATTACCCGATGGGGAACTGGCAGATTTGATTTACCGCTACGGTGAGGAGCGCGACTCCCGCCGCATCGCCCGGCGCATCGCCGCCGAACGACAGCACCACCCCATCGAAACGACGAGCAGATTGGCCGCGATTGTCCTGGCAGCGGTCGGAGGTCGATCTGCGGGGCCGCAGGGCCGCATTCACCCCGCCACGCGGACCTTTCAGGCGCTACGCATCGCGGTCAACGCCGAGTTGGACGTGTTGCCCGCCGCGCTGGAAGCCGCCGTGGGGCTGTTGAAACCCGGCGGCCGTCTCGCGGTCTTGGCCTTCCACTCGCTGGAAGACCGTATCGTAAAGCAATTCATCAGTCGGGAAGTGAAGGGCTGTATCTGCCCGCCCGAATTGCCCGTATGCCAATGTGGCCGTAGCCCGCGCTTGCGGCCCATCAGCAAAGGGGCGATCCAGGCCGACGAGACGGAAATCCAACACAACCCGCGTGCCCGCAGTGTTCGGCTCCGCGTTGCCGAGCGCCTGCCCGGCGGGTCGGAGCGCTAGGTGACTACATAATCCACCGCGCACCGCTGCACAGCCGGGAGATCCCCTTATGGGATCTCCTTTTTGTTGTCTGTTTAACACGCATTTAGACGGAGCGACTCAAGTCGCGGCTACCACTACGAAGCCTGTCTTCGCAGGCTGCGGCGACCGGAGATTGATCTGCTAACGACCGACGACTGACGACCCGCAAAGGTGACACGCTATGGCCCTCCGTATTGCTGTTCCCAACTATCCCCTGGATCCGCCCGCTGCGGCGGATGTCGAAGCCGCACCCAGCGCCGGGGAGCGCCGCGCACGGCTGGAGTCCTACCTAGCGCTCGATCCAGCCTTTCGCTTTCTGATCGCATTGGCTCTCGTCACGGCCATCAGCTTGCTTTACCTAGGCCAGGCCAGCAGTGTTACGGAACTGAATTACGCAGTGCAGAGCCAGTCGGCGTTACACACCAAGCTCATCCACGAGCAGCAGGATTTGCAGTTGCAGATCGCCCATGCCCAGGCGCTGCCGCAGATCGCGCGGACGGCCGGCACCCGGTTGGGCATGGTCCCGGTCGGCAAGGCGTTTCGGTACCTGTCGGTGCCGGCTGAGGTGCAGGTCGCCAGTCCGGTGGACACTCAGGCCGGCCTCGCGGCCGGAAGCAGGTAGCGAGCGATGCCGCAAGCCCAAAACCTAATCCGAGGCTGGCGTATCTGGACGGTGCCGGTCGTGTTCCTCCTAGGCGCACTCTATATGGGAGTGCGCCTGTTCCAGTTGCAAGTGCTGGATGAGACCAAAATGGCGACGCGCGTCGTCAACAACATCACGCGCACGGATCAGATCCTGCCCAATCGCGGCGTGATTCGCGATGCACGCGGCTTTCTGCTGGCCGGGGATGCTCAGGCGGCCGACTTGTACATGGATAAAGGGCAAAAGAACGACACCGACCTCCACACCCTCGCCGACTTGCTCGGCCCGGTGCTGGCGGAGTCGCCCGACGACCTCTACACCCGCATCCGGGGCGTGACGGGCACCAACACGCTGTTGCTGGCGCGGCGGCTCGACAGCGAAGCGGCATCGCGCGTGCGCCAACTGCGTAACACCTGGCCGGTGGTCGAGGGCAGCGTCTGGCTCGATCAGCAACCCCGCCGCGACTATCCCAACGGCAACTTCGCCGCCCACATCCTGGGCTTCACCGACTACGACAACCAGGGCCAGTACGGCGTAGAGCAGTTCTACGACGATAAATTGGCCGGCACGCCCGGCTTCGTCACGGCGGAGCGCGACTCACACATGATCCCCCTGCCGGTGGGCGATAGCAGCCAGAAGTCCGCCATGGACGGCGCGGATCTTGATCTGACGGTGGACAGCGCGGTGCAGTATATGGCCGAGCGCGAATTGGACAACACGCTCAAGCAGACCGGCGCACAGAAAGGCATGATCCTGATCGCCGACCCCTACACCGGGGCGATCATCGCGCTGGCGACCGCGCCGCGTTTCGATCCCAACCACTTCACCGATATTGGGCAGGACGGCTGGGGGCTTTACAAAAACCCGGCGGTGAGCGATGTGTACGAACCGGGATCGACCTTCAAGGTGCTGACTATGGCGGCGGCGATTGACGGCGGCGCGGTCACCCCCGACACGACCTTTAATTGCGCGGGGGTGGTCAACGCCTACGGCACACTGATCCATAATAGCACCCAGACCGCGCACGGGGTCGAATCCATGAAAGAGGGGCTGGCCCGCTCTTGCAACATCGCCATTGATTATGCCGCGACGAGTTTAGGCGAGAAGAAATTTTACCAGTATGTGCAAGCCTTCGGCATCGGTAAGGCTACCGGCATTGACCTGGCCGGCGAGGGGCGCGGTATCCTGCACCTGCCCGGCGATGATGCATACAGCCCAATCAACCTCTATACCAACGGCTTCGGCCAGGGAGTTTCCGTCACGCCCGTGCAGTTGGTTGCCGCCATTAGCGCGGTGGCAAACGGCGGCCTGCTGATGAAGCCCTATGTCGTCTCTACCGTCTCGCGCAATGGGCAGCCGATTCAGGTCAACAAACCGACGGTCGTGCGCCGCGTGATCAGCGCCGATACGGCGGCCCAGGTGCGCGGGATGCTAGCCTGGGCGGTGGATACCACGGATGCCGGTAAGCTCGCCAAAGTGCCGGGCTACAGTACGGCCGCCAAGACCGGCACGGCGCAGATTGCCGGCGCGAACGGCACCTACGAAGCCGATGGGCTGGGCGGCACCATCGCCTCGGTGGTCGGCTTCGCGCCTGTAGACCATCCCAAATTCATTATGCTGGTCCGGCTCGACCGCCCGACCAGCAGCACGTTCGGCGGCGAAACGGCCTCGCCCGCTTTCGGTCGCCTAGCCGCGCAACTGTTCCAATACTGGAAGGTGCCGCCGGATCAGCCGGTTCATTAGTGTTTAGTTCTATACTGATTGCCAAGTCACGTTTTATGTTTTACGAGCCGACCTATGTACACACTTGATGATATCGTAACCGGCACCGGCGGCACGCTCGACCCCGACTATTCGGGGGCGGCGGGCTTGGTTGTGCGCGAAGTGGGGATTGACTCGCGGGCGGCGGGGCCGGGCAGCCTGTTCGTAGCGCTGGCGGGCACAGCCGGCGATGGGCACAATTATATTGGGGATGCGTTAGGGCATGGCGCGCAAGCGGTGTTGGCACGCACTGATTGGCAACCTGCTGCGCCGCTGGGGCCGGGGGTAGCTGTGGTGCGTGTCGCCGATACGCTCAAGGGGTTGCAGGCGCTGGCAACCTGGTGGCGGAGCCGTTTCCCCGCGCTCAAGGTGATTGGCATCACCGGCAGCATCGGCAAGACTAGTACCAAAGAATATGCGGCGGCTGTGTTAAGCGAATGCTACACCGTGCTGCGGAGCGAGGGCAACCTGAACAGCCAGACGGGCCTGCCGCTGAGTGTGCTGCGCTTGCGGCCCGAACACCAAGTCGCCGTGTTTGAGATGGGCGGCGGCGAGCGCATGGGTGAATTGAGTGACTTGGCTGCCATCGCCCAGCCGCAGATCGGGGTGATCACCAACATCAGCCACTCCCATTTAGCCAGCATGGGCACGCTGGAGAACCTAGCCTACCACAAAGCCGAAGTGGTGCGCGCCCTGCCCGCCGACGGGGTGGCTGTCCTCAACTACGACGACGAACTGGTGCGCGCCATGACCGCGCAAAGCCCGGCCCGTGTGCTGACCTACGGCCTCGATCCCGCTGCCGACCTGTGGGCCGACAACATCGAAAGCCAGGGCTTAAACGGTGTGCTGTGTACCTTCCACCACGGCAGCGAAGCGCTACACCTCCGCCTGCCGCTGTTGGGCGTGCATAGCGTGCATACCGCGTTGCGTGCGGCGGCGGCGGCGGACGCGATCGGCATGAACTGGAAGGACATTGTTATCGGCCTGCAACGCGGTGACCGCCAGCAACTGCGGCTGCTGGTAGTGCAGGGCAGCAATGAGACGACGCTTATTGACGACAGCTACAACGCTAACCCGGCCTCGACCCTGGCCGCACTGAACCTGTTGCACGAGATGCCCGCCCCGCGCGTGGCGGTGCTGGGCGATATGCTCGAACTAGGTGCGTATGAAGAGGAAGGCCATGTCAAAGTGGCGCGGCGCGCCGTCGAAGTCGTAGACCGGCTGGTGGTGGTCGGCCCACGGGGGCGCATCATCGGCGAGGAAGCTCTGCGCTCCGGCATGAAACCGGAGAGCGTGTTTTTCGCGCTGACCAACAGCCAGGCGATTGATTACCTGCGCCGCACCCTGACTCCCGGCACCTTTGTCCTGGTCAAGGGATCGCACGGGATGCAGATGGAAGAGATCGTCGAAGAACTACGGGTGCCACAATGATGGAGTTCCTGCACTCCATCGTGCGCGATCTACCGCCCCTGCAAGTGGCTGCACCACTGGCCGGCTATTTGATGATTCGTGCGCTGGCGCTCAGTGGATTGGCGTTTCTCGTCGGCTTAATCTTGGGGCGCCCGATTATTAATCAGTTACGGCACCATAAAATCGGCAAGCAGATTCGCATTGACGGTCCACAGTCGCACATGGTCAAGATGGGTACGCCGACAATGGGCGGAATCATTTTCCTGCTGACCATTGTCCTCAGCATGGTCCTGATGGATGTGCCGCGCTACCGCTCGCTGTTGCTGCCGCTAGGCGTGATCATCGCCTGCGGCGCGCTGGGCGCAATAGACGACCGGCTGAGTGTGGTAGGGGGTAAAAATCGCCGTGGCCTAACGGCGCGTTTCAAGATGCTGTGGCTCCTGGTTATTGCCGGGGTCGTCGCCTATGTCCTTTACTTTCTGCTGGACCTGCACCGCATTTATATCCCGTTTTCCGGCAACCAGTTCGGCACCGACATCGGGCTTCTGTACATTCCTATCGTGATCGTGGTTTTTGTCGGCACGGCTAATGCCGTCAACCTGAGCGATGGGCTGGACACGCTGGCGGGCGGCATGGCAGCCATGGCCTTTGTCGCTTACGGCGTGATTGCTTATTTGCAGCGGCAGCCGCAGGTGCTGGCACTCTGCTTTGCCGTGGTCGGCGCGCTGCTGGCGTTCTTGTGGTATAACGCGCATCCGGCCCAGGTGTTTATGGGTGACACGGGATCGCTGACGCTGGGTGCACTGCTGGCGGTCTGCGCGTTTATGACCGGCCAGTGGCTCGTCCTGCCGGTGGTCGGCATCATGTTTTTCGCTATCACCGCTTCGGTCATGCTGCAAGTTACCTACTTCCGCTTGACCGGCGGTAAGCGCCTGTTCAAAATGGCCCCCTTGCAGCATCATTTTGAGCTGCTCGGCTGGTCGGAAACGCAGGTGGCCTTGCGCTTCTGGCTGATCAGTATGCTAGGTGGAATGCTGGGTGTGGCACTAGCGCTGGCCTAGTTCTGCGTTCTGCGTTCTAAGTTAGCGTACCGACACGCGGATGACTGAGGACTGACGGCGGCTATGCTGTAGCGGCGCTGCTTGAGCGTCGGTGGAGAGCAGGGGAGGATTACGATGAAGACCAATAAACCGGTCACGCCGGTGACGATTGATCCCTGGCAGGTGTTGGCCGGCGAGGGATCGGTGCAGGCAGTGCCGTTGGAAGGCGTGCTGGCGCGCCTACACTGCACTGGGCGCGAAGCCGGCGCGGTCCGCAAAGACCTGCTGGCCGAGGTGAATCGGCTCACGATGGGCGGCACACGCCCTACAGACGTGAAGCGTACATAATCCATGGCACTGCACGCACGTATGACCGATGCGACTAACGACTGACGACCGACTATGCAAGATTTACGCGACAAACGAATACTGGTGCTGGGCCTGGGCGTGCATGGCGGTGGGGTGGGTGTGGCACGCTTTGCCGTGGGGCAAGGCGCAACGGTGCGCGTGACCGACGGCAAGGAGGCCGCCGCGCTGGCGGAGTCGTTGGCTGCGCTTGACGGGCTGCCGATCAGCTACACGCTGGGGCGGCACGACGAAGCGGATTTTGCCTGGGCCGACCTGATCGTGCGGAACCCGGCGGTGCCCCGCGAGTCACCGTGGCTGGCCCTGGCCGCACAGTTGGGCAAGCCGGTAATCATGGAACTGGGTCTGTTTGCCGCGCTCTGCCCCGGCCCGATCATCGGCGTCACCGGCACAAAAGGGAAAACCACCGTCGCCACCTGGACCTGGGAGATGGTACGCCGCGCCTACCCCGATGCGGTGCTGGCCGGCAACTTGCGCGTGTCGGCGCTCGACCAGTTGCCGCGCATCGGCCCGCAGACGCGCGTGGTGCTGGAGATGTCAAGCTGGCAGTTGGAAGGCACCGACGCGCAGGGCTGGAGTCCGCCGCTGGCGGCCGTCACGAACTTATCGCCCGACCACCTGAACCGCTACCGCGACATGGACGATTATGCCGAGGCCAAGTTCGCTATTGTGCGCCACCAACGGCCCGGTGATAGTGGCGTGTTCAACTGTGCTGATGCCTACGGCCGGGCGTTTGCCGCCCGCACGCCCGGTCGGATCGCCTGGTTCGGCAGCTACGCGGCGGCGGGCGCGGGGCCGGAGCCGGGCGTGTATGTGGAAGGGCCGGATCTGGTCTGGTATGAGGCCAACGGCGCACGGCGCGTGCTGCTGGTGGCGGCGGACTTGGCCGTGCCGGGCACCCACAACCGGCTAAACGCCTGCTGTGCGGCTCAGTTAGCCCTGCTGGCCGGGGTGCCGCTAGACGCGGTGCAAGAGGGCTTGCGCGCCTTCCGGGGCGTACCCGACCGGCTAGAGTTGGTTGCTACCGTCAACGGCGTGCGCTTCTATAACGACACCACCGCCACCACACCGGCAGCCGTCGCGGTCGCGCTCGACTCACTGAGCGGGCCAATCATTCTGATCGCCGGCGGTGCGGATAAGCGGTCGGAGTTTGGCGAGCTAGCGCCGGTGGTGGCCGGTCGCTGCCGCGCGGTGATGCTGCTCGAAGGCAGTGCTACGCCGGCCCTGGCCGAGGCGCTCATCGCGGCGGAGGCTAATGTGCTGGGCCGCGATAATCAGTTTGCGCGCGCAGTGCGCTTCGCCTACAGCTTTGCCCACCCCGGCGACGCGGTGCTGCTCTCACCGGGCTGTGCGTCGTTCGGGATGTTCGCCAACGAGTTTGATCGCGGCGCACAGTTCCGCGCTATCGTCAGCCGGATCGCCGCCGAAGCCGGCGCGGCAGAAGGAGGCCCGGCATGAGTACACTATCGCGCAGCGGGGGGCCGGTCGCGGTAGCCCCGGCCAACCGACCACGCGCCTTCGATACCAACTTGCATCGCCGCCCCGACTACTGGATTCTGGCCGCGGTCCTCAGCCTGTCACTGATCGGCGTGATCATGGTCTATTCGGCCACCTACGCCCAAGCGCTAACCAACAACGCTAACCCCGCCACTATCGCGCTCAAACACGTCCAGAGTCTGCTAACGGCGTTGGTGGGACTGGTGATTTTCACGGTAGTGCCCTACCCCGTCTGGCGCAGATTTTCGGTGCCGCTGATGGGTGTGACCCTGCTGATGCTGTTGATCGTGCTGTTCGGACCGGCCGCGATCAGTCCCAGTATCAACGGCGCGCATCGCTGGCTATACTTCGGGCCGTTCAATTTGCAGCCCAGTGAGTTATGTAAACTAGTGCTGGTTCTCTATTTGGCCGATTGGCTCTCGCAAAAGGGTCAGAAGGTACGCGACTTGACCTACGGCCTGATCCCGTTCGGCGTGGTCATGGGCTTGGTCGCCTTCCTAGTCATTCGCCAACCCGACATGGGCACTACGCTAGTGCTGGTCGCCATCGGCGTGGCGGTCTTTTTCATCGCTGGGGCGCACATGATTCATTTCCTGGGTAGCATGGTGCTGGGCGGCTTCGTCTTCTACCTGTTGATGTTCACGGCATCCTATCGCAACGACCGGCTGGCGACCTTCCTGGACCCCGACAGCGACCCATTGGGCGCGGGCTACCACATCGCCCAATCGCGCATGGCGTTGGGGTCGGGCGGGCTGTTCGGTCAGGGATTGGGCGCAGGGCGGCAAAAGTTCGGCTGGCTGCCGGAGCAATTCACCGACACGATTTTTGCTGTATTGGGCCAGGAATGGGGCTATATCGGCGCGTTGGTGCTGTTGGGCCTGTTCGCGTTGCTGATCTGGCGCGGCACCCGCACAGCGCTACGCGCGCGTGACAGCTACGGCACGCTGCTAGCGGTTGGGATTACCGCTTGGATCGGCGTGCAAGCCCTGATCAACATCGGTTCGGTCAGTGGGGCGATCCCGTTCACCGGTATCACATTGCCGTTCATCAGCTACGGCGGCACCTCGCTGGCGGTCACACTGGCCGGCATCGGGCTGCTGCTGAATATCTCGCGCTACGGCGTGACCCCCCAGCGGACACGTCGGGCCCCTATGGAGTTGCCCCCCACTGGGGCCACCCGCCGCCGATCCCTGCTGCGCCTGCGCCGTCGCGTGGCGATCAGAGAGGAGAACCGGACATGACTATCGGCTTGGATTGGGTATTACTGGAAGTAGCGTTCGTTGTCGCCACGGCATTGCTCGGCTTTCTGGTCGGCTGGAAGTATATGGCGATTTGGGTAGTTGGCGTATTCTTCTCGGCCATCGTCGCCGACAAGATCGGGCCGCGCCTGCTGCTGCTGACCAACAAGATCCTGGGGGTCGGCGCGCAATTTCTCGGCATTGCTATTAACGGCAACGAAAACGGTCTGAAAGCGCCGACCGTGGTGTTGAACGATGCGCAGCAGCAATTAGCCGTCGCGGGCTTTTTCCTGTTCCTAGTGCTGTTCTCCTATTGGATCGCGCGCAAACTGGGCAACGGCATCGCCGTCGGGCTGTTGGGCAAAATCATGGGCGCGGTTTTCGGCGCGCTCGGCACCATCTACAGCTTGAGCGTGGTGTCCAACTACTACAAAGATTTTGTGACCAAAAACGGCAGCGACCCCCTGGCAAACAATTTCACGCTGGGCATCCCGACCATCACCCTGGGCCTTGGCGGCAATTCCGGCGCGCAAGACTGGGCCGGCCTCGGCACCCTGGCGATTGCGCTGTTCCTGATGCTACTGGTCGTCTACACGATCTGGCGCGTCGTGCGGAACGTCCTTTTCTAGCACGGGGCGATTAACGGTTACCGCTACGAAGCCTGCCTTCGCAGGCTGAGACGACTGACACCTGACTATGACACACTGGCACTTCATCGGCATAGGCGGCGCGGGCATGAGCGTCCTCGCCCACGCGCTACTCGACCGGGGCGACCGGGTGAGCGGCTCCGACGCAGGCGACTCGGCGGCGCTGGAGGCGCTGCGGGCGCGCGGGGCCGCCGTGCGCGTCGGCCAGACGGCCGATAATCCCGACCTCGCGCTGGCCGATCAGGTCGTGCTGACCGGCGCGGTGCCGGCCGGCAACCCAGAGTTGGCAGCGGCGCAGGCGGCAGGCAAGCCGGTGATCAAACGGGCCGCGCTGCTGGGCCGGTTGATGGATGAGCGCACCGGGGTGGCGGTGGCCGGCACGCACGGCAAGACGACCACGACGGCGATGGTCACTTGGATTTTGCGCGAAGCGGGCCGCGATCCGGCCTTTCTGGTCGGCGGCGTGATCAGCGACTTGGATACCGGTGGGCACTGGGGTGGTGGGCCGGAACTGGTAGCCGAAGCCGACGAATACGACCGCTCCTTCTGGGAACTACGCCCGCAGGTCGCCGTGGTCACGAACCTAGAAGCCGACCACTTGGATTATTACGCCGATCTCGCAGCAATCCGCGCTGCCTTCCGCCGCTTCGCCGAAGGCTTGCGGCCCAACGGCACGCTACTGCTCTGTGGCGACGACCCCGGCGCACGGCAACTACACGATGAATTGGCGCAAGCCTGGGCGGGTGAGGCCGGTCAGGGGCGGCAGGTGCTGCTCTACGGCACCACGCCGGATTGCCGCTGGCAGGCGCAGTTCGCGCAGCCGAACGCGGCGGGCGGCAGCGATTTCATCGTGGTGCTAGGTGGGCGGCACATCGCGGCGGTCAGCTTGCTGCTGCCGGGGCACCATAACGTGCTGAACGCGCTGGCGGCGGTCGGCGCGACAGGCGCGCTGGGCGTGGGGCCGCTGGACGCGGCAGCGGCGCTAGGCGGCTTCCACGGCACCGGTCGGCGCTTTCAGCGCAAGGGCACGGTCGGCAGGGTGCTAGTCATAGACGACTACGCCCACCACCCGACCGAGATCGCCGCCACGCTGGCGGCGGCGCGGCGACACTTGCCCGACCGGCGGCTGGTCGTCGTCTTCCAGCCGCACACTTACACGCGCACCAGGGACTTTCTAAACGAGTTTGCTGCTGTCCTGGCGACTGCCGATGTAGCGATCATCCCAGAGATTTATGCGTCGCGCGAGACCGACACGCTAGGGCTGAGCAGCCGCCAATTAGTGGAACGCATCAACGCCGACGCACCCGGCAAGGCGCAGTATGCGTCGAATTTGCCTGAGGCGACGGATTTAGCAACCCAATTGCTGCAATCGGACGACGTGTTGCTCACGATGGGTGCTGGTGACGTGTGGAAAGTAGGCGAAGCAATTTTAAATTCTGAATTATGAGTTCTGAATTTTGAATTAACGGAGTTCGAGTGCTATGCCGGACAACATGATACGCCAGAAGAGCTTTGCTTTTGCATTGGAGATCATTCATCTCTATCGGGACTTAGTTGAGCAGCGTGAATACGTGTTGTCGAAACAATTGCTCCGCAGTGGGACCAGTGTCGGCGCGAATGTTGAGGAAGCCAGTGCAGGACAGAGCCGGAAGGACTTTCTTGCCAAAATGTCTATTGCCCTAAAAGAAGCTAGAGAGACCCGTTATTGGCTGCGGCTCCTACGCGAGTCCCAATTGACGAATGTTGATGTAACCGAGATACTGGTACAGGCAACCGAACTGGAACGTATTTTAACATCTATCGTGAAAACAACAGGCGAAAGTCCGTGATTAATTCAGAATTCAGAATTCAGAATTCAGAACTCAGCGCCGCCACCGGCCTCGATGTGCGGCAACACGAGCCGTTGAGCAAATATACCTCGCTGCGCATCGGCGGGCCGGCGGATTATTTTGTGACCGCGACGAGCCGCGACGAGCTAATTAGCGCGGTGCGGGCGGCGCGGCGGCTGGGGGTGCCCTTCCTGGTCATCGGCAACGGCACCAACCTGCTGGTAGCCGACGGCGGGGTGCGCGGCCTGGTGATCCGCGACCGGGCGCAGGAGGTGAGCCGCACCGTCTTAGCCGCCGACGATCTACCGCTGCCGCCGGCGCGCGAAGCCGAGGGTAACTGGTCACTGTGGCGGGTGGACGCGGGCGTGTTGTGGACGCAGTTGGCACGGGTCAGCGTGGCTGAGGGCTGGCTGGGGGCCGAATGGGGCAACAGCATCCCTGGTTCGGTCGGCGCGGGCGTGGTCAGCAACGCCGGGGCGCACGGCAGCGACATGGCGGGCAACCTGACGTGTGTGTGGGTGCTGGACGCGAGCGATGCGCTGGTGGAGTATCCAGTAGACGCGCTAGCGCTGGGCTACCGCACCAGCCGCTTCAAGGCGCACGGGGCGTATGCCCACCGCGCGCTGTCGCCGGCGGAGATCATTGTCGAGGTCGAGATGCGGCTACAACGCGGCACGCAAGCCGAAGGGGAACGCCGGATGCGCGAGTACCTGACGCACCGCCAAGCGACGCAGCCGCAGGGCAAAAGCGCCGGCTCGACCTTCAAGAACCCGCCCGGCGACTCGGCGGGCCGGCTGATCGAAGCGGTCGGGCTGAAAGGCTACCGCATCGGCAACGCGCAGTTCTCGCCGCGCCACGCCAACTTCCTGATGAACCTGGGCGGGGCCACTGCCGCCGATGCACTGGCCCTGCTCGAACTCGCCCGCACGCGGGTCTTGGCCCAGACGGGTATCGCGCTGGAGACGGAGATCGAGATTGTGGGCGAGGAAGCGTGAAACGTGAACGTGAAACGTAAAGTGCAATTGGTAAGGAGAAGCGAAATGCCCGTTGATCTGAATGAAGAAGTCCTTTTACACGACGGCAGACGGATTTCTGTCTACAAACTAATCCATGATTACGATTTAGCGGTCCGGTTTATTAAAGACATTGCCAAAGGTTCGACGGCCGATCATGGTGGTACTGAGCGTGGCTATGAAAGCAGGCGTAAGTTTGCCCGCAGAGGGCGGGATGATGCGGAGCAACTACTAAAAGAATTGGGTATATCTCAAGAAGATTAAAGGACTGAATTACAACATTACGTTTCACGTTTCACGTTTCACGTTTCACGCAGTCAGGGGACAAACTTGAACAGAGCAGACAACCAACCCAAAAAGATCCGCGTCGCCGTCCTGTTCGGCGGGCAGTCGCAGGAACACGCCGTCTCGCTGGCTTCGGCCACGGCGGTCATGCGGGCGCTGGACCCGGCCAAGTACGAGGTGGTGCCGGTGGGCATCACGCGCGAAGGGCGCTGGCTGACGGGCGGCGATCCGCTGCGGCTGCTGCGCGGCGGGACGGCGGCGGCGGCGGGCGCGGAGAGCGACAGCCCGGAGGAGAGCCTAGCCCTGGCGACGCTGCCGGGTGGGCCGACGGGGATCGTCGAGGGCGCGGGGCACGCGGTCGGCGGCGTGGATGTGGTGTTCCCGGTGCTGCATGGGCCATTCGGCGAAGACGGCACCATCCAGGGGCTGCTCGAACTGGCGGGGGTGCCCTATGTCGGGTCGGGCGTGCTGGGGTCGGCACTGGGCATGGACAAGATCGCCATGAAAGCCGTGTTCGAGAGCTACGGCCTGCCGGTCGGCCCCTATATCGCCGTCACGCGGCACGAGTGGGAGCGCGACCCGGCGGCGGTACAACGGCGTGCGGAGATGGCGCTGCATTATCCCATGTTTGTCAAGCCGGCCAACCTGGGGTCGAGCGTCGGCATCAGCAAGGTCCTCAGTCCGGCGGAGTTCGCTGCCGCGCTGGACCGCGCCGCTGCCTTCGACCGCCGCCTGCTGATCGAAGAGGGGTTGGACGCACGCGAGATCGAGTGCAGTGTGCTGGGCAACGAGGAGCCGCGCGCCTCGGTCTGCGGCGAGATCGTCGCCGGCCGCGAGTTCTACGACTTCGCGGCTAAATATCTGGAGGATAGCTCGGACCTGCACATCCCGGCGGACCTGCCGCCCGACGTGAGCGCGCGCATCCAGGCACTGGCGGTGGCCGCGTTCCAGGCGGTAGACGCGGCGGGTCTGGCGCGGGTGGACTTTTTCCTGCGCCGCCACGACGGCACCGTGTTCCTGAACGAGATCAACACCCTGCCCGGCTTCACGGCGATCAGTATGTATCCGAAGCTGTGGGCGGCCGGTGGCCTCCCCTACAACGAACTGGTCAGCCGCTTGATCGATCTCGCGCTGGCCCGTCATGCGGACCGGCAACGGCATCCGGCACGCGATGAGGCGGGGAGCGTGAACGTCTAGGCGTGGAACGTGAAATGTGTAGGGGCGCAATTCATTGCGCGTGGTAGAAGCGAATGTAGGGGCGCGGCAAGCAGCGCCCGTGGTCAGGTAGATAAGATGAGCGTCGAAGAACAGGCCAAACCAATAGCAACCTCGGTTCCGCCGCAAGAGGTGGTAGCCCCGGCGGTGCTGCGCCCGAAGCGCCGCAAGCCGGCACCCCAGCCGCCGACAGCACGGCAGGCGCTGATCTCGCTGGGCGAGGAGATCCGGGCGGCGCGGCGGCAGGCGCGGGGCAATGGCCGCGTGGGCTGGGGGCTGTTCCGCGATGATGTGCGGCGTGGGCGGATCATTGACTTGGTGGGCCTGGCCCTGCTGCTGGCCTTGGCCGTCAGCCTCGCCACGTCGGGCGACTACCAGGTGCAGACCGTCACGGTGGTCAACGCCAAGTCGATCAGCAACGAACAGGCGGCACGCATGACCGGGCTAGTCGGCAGCAACATCTTTCTGGTGGACTCGGCGAAAATCGCGGCGCGGATGCGGCAATCGCCGTTTATCAAAGATGCGACCGTAGAGACCACGCTGCCCGATGCCGTCACGATCCGCGTGGACGAGCGGCGGCCCAACGTGGTCTGGGTGCTGATTGACAACACGCCCTACCTGATCAGCGACGACGGCGTGATCATCAGCCAAGCGCCCACGCTCCAGGGCTACGTAGTGGTCTATGACAAGGACACACGGCCCGGCTCGCTGCATCCGGGCGACAAGTTGGAGCGGCAAGACGTGGTGGACGTAGCGCAAGGGCTGTTCATGAAGCTGCCCGATGCAACGGGCCTGCACATTCGCCAGATGGAGTATCAAGTGGCCGGCGGCGTAACCGTCGTCACCGACAGCGGCCGGCGCGTGCGGGTCGGCGATGGAGCCGCGCTTGACACAAAGATCCGCGTCACGGCTGCCCTGGTCAAAGACTTGGCCGACCACGGGCAGCCCTGGCACACGCTCGATGTCCGTTCCCCCGAACGGGTATCGGTGATCCCGTAGGCTGCTATGCGAAGTATGTGGCTGCCGCTGTTGGCGTTGGTGATCGGGTTGGTGATCGGGCTGCAATTCAGCTTCACCATCCCGACCGAGTATGCCCGTTACACTGCGGTCGGTATCCTGGCTGCGCTTGATGCCGTGTTGGGCGCGGTGCGGGCCGAGTTGAACCAAGCGTATGACAATCGGGTGTTCCTTACCGGGTTGTTATCCAATGTGGCGCTGGCCGTGGCCCTCACCTACCTGGGCGACCGCCTGGGTGTGGACCTCACCATTGCCGCCGTCGTGGCCTTTGGCGTGCGAATGTTCGACAATGTAGCGATTATTCGCCGCCATTTTCTATAAATCACTAGCATTTTCTGCCCGGTTATGATATGATAAACATATCGCAGCCTGGAGATATGGCTAATCTGGAGTACGCAATGCCGAAAAACCAGGAACGGATCATCGTCGGCCTTGATGTCGGCACCACCAAAGTCTGCACGGTCGTCGGCGAAGTCGGACGCGGCAGCGGCGTGAACGTGTTGGGTGTGGGCATCGCGCCCTCCGCCGGCCTCAGCAAGGGCATGGTGGTGGACATCCCGGAGACGGTGCGCTCCATCGGGTTGTCTATCGAACGGGCCGAACGGCTGTCCGGCTGCAAGATCGGCTCGGCGTATGTCGGGGTGGCCGGTAGTCACATCGCCTCGCTCAACAGCCGGGGCGTGGTCGCGGTCTCGCGCGGCGACCGAGTGATCACCAGCGACGACGTGACGCGCGCAGTGGATGCAGCGCGCACAGTCGCCATCCCGCAACAGCGCGAGGTATTGCACGTCATCCCGCGCTGCTATGTGGTAGACGGGCACGAAGGGGTGCGCGATCCGGTGGGCATGGCCGGCTTTCGGCTCGAAGTCGAGACGCACATTGTCACTGGGGCGGTCACGGCGCTGCAAAACCTGGTGCGCTGTGTGCAACGCACGGGCGTCGAGGTAGACGATCTGGTGCTGCAGCCGCTGGCCTCCGCCGAGGCGGTGCTGACCGAGCCGGAGAAAAACCTGGGCGTGGTGCTGGTGGACATCGGCGGCGGCACCACCGACATTGCCATCTTTATCGAAGGCAGCATCTGGCACACAGTCGTTTTGCCGGTGGGCGGCAATCATCTGACCAACGATCTGAGCATTGTCCTCAAAGTGCCGTTCGATGCCGCCGAGCGGCTGAAACTGGCGCATGGCGTAGTCGCCCCGCCGGCGCGCAAGCGCGACCTGTACGGCAACGGCCACCATGCCGTGCCACCTAATACTGCCCTGCCGGGCGGCGTGGACGCGGCGGTCGTGGGGCCGGCCGCCCACCCGGTGCAAACCGAATTGCTCCGCATCCTTGACGAGGCGGAGCCGGACGAGGATGACGACCTGTTGATCCCGGTTGAGACCTTTGAGGCCGGGCGCACAGTAGACATTTCGCAAGGTCTGGTCACCCGTATCCTGGAAGCGCGGGTTGAACAGATTTTCGGCCTCGTAGCCGCTGAGATTAAGCGCAGCGGCTACGACGGCCTCTTGCCGGCCGGGATAGTCTTGACGGGCGGCGCGGCACGGCTGCCCGGTATCACCGAGATGGCAACCCGCACACTCAATATGCCGGTGCGGATCAGCGTGCCCCAGGGAATGACCGGGCTAACCGATGCCCTCGACAGCCCGGCCTATGCGACCGGCGTGGGGCTGGCCTTGTGGGCCACCCGGCACACCGGCACAAACGGCCCATCGGGCCACCCGCTGTCCACGGCGCACTCACGCCCCGGCGGCAACGAGTTTTACCAGCGTTTGCGTGGCTTTTTACGCGAGTTTTTGCCATAGGGCTTTAGCATAAAAGGAGCAAATCTTATGTACGACCGCAGGAATCCCCCGCCCCCGCCCGCGCCTAGCCCGTCCTATGGCCCGCTGGGAGATGTCGAGAACTTCGCGCAGATCAAAGTGATCGGCGTGGGTGGCGGCGGCAGCAATGCCGTCAACCGCATGATCCGCGCCGAAGTCAAAGGCGTAGAGTTCATCACCGTCAACACCGATGCCCAGGCGTTGCTGCATGCCGACGCGCAGATCCGCATCCGCATCGGCGATAAGCTGACCAAAGGACTCGGCTCCGGCGGCAACCCTACCGTGGGTGCGAAAGCCGCCGAAGAAAGCAGCGATGAGCTGTTCGATGCGCTGCGTGGGGCCGACATGGTGTTTATCACCGCCGGCCTGGGCGGGGGCACCGGCACCGGCGCAGCCCCCATCGTGGCGCAGATCGCCCGCGAGGCCGGCGCGCTCACCGTCGGCGTAGTCACGCGCCCATTCACCTTCGAGGGCAGCCGCCGCCGCCAGAACGCCGAAGAGGGTTACAACAACCTGAAGCAGCACGTTGACACACTGATCACCATCCCCAACGACCGCTTGCTGGCCGTGGCCGACAAAAAGACTTCGATGCTCGAAGCGTTCCGCATGGCCGACGATGTGCTGCGGCAAGGCATCCAGGGCATCTCAGATCTGATCACCGAACACGGCATGATCAACCTTGACTTCGCCGATGTGAAAGCGATCATGAGCGATGCCGGGTCGGCCCTCATGGCGATTGGCCGAGGCAGCGGCGACAACCGCTGCGTAGATGCAGCCCGCATGGCTATCGAAAGCCCGCTGCTAGAGATCAGCATTGACGGCGCGAAAGGCGTGCTGTTCAACATCACCGGCGGCGAAGATCTAGGCATCTTGGAGGTCTACGAAGCCGCCGAGATCATCCAGCAGGCCGCCGATCCTGAAGCGCATATCATCTTCGGCGCGGTAATCGATCCGGCGATGGGCAAAGACGTGAAGCTGACGCTGATCGCCACCGGCTTCGACAGCGTGCGCGCCCGTCCGGTGCAGCCCGCCCGCCCACAACTCCAACCGACCACCTACGGGCAGTCGCAGCAGTACAACGCGCCCGCAGCACGCCCGACCGCGCCGCAGCAATATGACGCGCCGCGCCCGCAAGCGCCTGCGCCACAGCCACAGCCTGTGGTGCAGCGCCCCGTCGCACGCCCGGCCACGCCGGCCCAACAGCCGCCGCCGCAGCAAAGTGACGACCTCGACATCCCGCCGTTCCTGCGCTACCGCCAGCGCTAACCCGCCGCCTACGTAACAAGCGCCTGCTCTCGCTGGGGAGCAGGCGCTTGTGTTTTACGTTAAGCGGATGTGAGCTCTACTGAGAGTATGTTAATAGGCGCGTGTTACGGCCTAAATAACCAGAAAGATACGGTATTAAATGTCAAGTACCTACGGCCTGAGTTTCCCACCAATTCTGGAATCCGTTCTGGAGCCGCTACCGGACGCACCGGGTGCGGGTCCCGGCAGCCTGCCGTATAGGCGAGGCACACGGGCACCTGGCCGCCTGGCCCCGGTCCTTGTCGCTGCTCCGTTGTGCCACATAGCCTGCCGCAGCGGGCTGGAATCAGGCGGCCACGCCCTCGGTTTGCGGCTGCGGCTGGCCGTACTCGGGATCGAAGCTCTGCTGCTTGGTGACCAACGCCCAGGCCAGGTGCAACAGCTTGCGGGCCACCGCACATAACGCCACTTTTGTCGGCTTGCCCGCCGCTTTCAACCGGGCGTAGAAGGTTCGGAGGATCGGATTGCAGCGCACCGCACTCACCGCCGCCATGTACAACGCCTGGCGCACCCGCGCATTCCCGCTGTGGCCGATATGCGGTCGCCCGCGTACCGAACTCCCCGATTGCCAGGGGTGCGGCGCACGGCCCAGGTATGCCGTCGCCGCCTCCACCGTCGCACAAGCCGTAAAGTTCGCGGTGGCCACGATCAGCCACGCCGCCGTCACCACGCCTACGCCGGGGATGCTTTGTAGCCGCACAATGCTGGCCGCCCACGCCTCGTCAGTAGCAATGACTTCTGCCAACTCGCGCTCCACGGCCTTAATCTGGCCCGTCAAGTCAGCGATCAGGACCCGCTGGCCGGCGGCGACGGCTGCGACCACCACCTGCTCGTGCAGGAGGGCATGATGTTGGTTCTGCACCTGGGTCCGCAGGTGGATCAGGCTATCGCGCCAGGCCAGCCGCTGCTGCAAGGCGTGATAAATCGCCGGCGGCGGGGTCCAGCGCGGCGGGGTCAGCTTGGCCCCCAACTGCGCCAGCATTTTGGCATCCAACGGGTCGGTTTTGGCGTGCTGCAAGACGGCTTTGGCAAAATCATGGGCTTGTTTGGGATTGACCACGCTCACCGCATAGCCGGCGGTGTGCAGCGTATGCGCCAACTGGATCCAATAGGTACTGGCGGCCTCCATCACCACGAGCGTCTGGGTGGCGGCCACGCCGGTGGCGGCGAGGGCCTGCTGGAAGGCAACGAACCCATCGGGGGTTTGCTCATAACGCACGGGGCGCGAGCTGGGCGTGTCCGGGCGCCCCCAGGCGGCGGTAAAGGAGCGGGCCGCAATGTCGGCCCCGACAAAGAGCTGATAAACCGAGGCAGGAGCCGAGGACATGGGAACCCTCCAGATACTAAAGGCGAGCGGCCGCTCGATCGCGGAGGCGACGCAGCTACCCTCGTAATGCGTGGTCGGGGCCACACCATACGGTCCAACCTGCATCTGCCTCGACAGGGGGGGGGTTACTCTTTCAGACGCGGTCCAGGCCGCTTGGAGACACAGAACCTCACCACCCTGCGAAGACCGATGATTCGATTCGATTGGATTCGATTCGACTTGATCCTATTATACGAGGAGGCTAAGAAATGTTTTTTATTGACATGAACAATATGGGAATGAGCGAACAAGATCCAGCAACACAAAAAAACAAAGAGGCCAGGTTCCTAGCCTGGTCTCTTCTCTGTAGTATGGATTAAAGCTAAAGCTGCCTACTTAGTCTCGGTGGGTATGATTACTGTAGGTGCTGTTGCTCCATATGGCAGCTTCACACTGGGAGTCGATACCAACGTATTATCTGTTTCAGTATTCGGTTGAACTGATCCATCATTAGGAAGCGTAGGATCATTAAGCGCCTTGCGTAAAACCCCCCCATTTGGGGATGTTATTGTGAGAGCAGGTTCCCCTGCCCACAGATCAAAGACATACGCGATGTAGCTCACTCGGCGGGGAGTAGATGGAACCGTCATCCGAGGAATACTACTTGTGTCGAAGTCTCCCTTAAGAATAACGAGCATCAACGGTGGATCTTGACCCGCAAAGTTTATCGAATCGAGGCCAAGTTTAGGGAGATCATCCCGTGTAACAGGGCGCGTCAGAAGGACTTTTGATTCACCACTATGCAGATAGCCAATAGCCTGTGTGTAGTCTTGAGCAACCTGCCCAACTTGCTCAGGAGATAGACTAGTTAAGCGGTGGCCCGCCTGCCCCCACGGGTGTTTACTAGCTATGGTAGACTGAACAGCAGTGAGCAGTATAAGAGCTAGAAGTACTGGCAGTACTCCTAATAGGATAATCTTTGTTTTCTTGTTGAGGCGCATGATCATTACTCCCTCCTTATTTAGTAACTGAGTGTCCAGTTCCAACTTGTACATGGATTAGGACTAACAGTAGCTGTAGGTCCTAAGTTATTAACTAGGGTATTCCAGCAATACGAGGACCATACTCCTTTAGTGTAGTATTGGTTATTTGCACTATTTATGGTCCCAAAGTGAACACTAGTCGAAGACGTTTCCCTTCCCGTTCCTATATATGCATATGTACTTGTTCCCATATTCACAGTAGACGCTAATCCTCTACAACCATATGCGTCACAGAATTGTGTTTGCCACTGGTTCGTACCAAAGGGAACACTTTTATAGCTATACCAACCGTTCGATGCAAGATTTACAGTAGTATCTACAAAGAAGTGATCCGATCCGGTAGCGTTATCCCAATTAGAGTAGGGATGCAACTCACAAAAAGGTGCACAAGCTTTTCGAGGACCAGAATCTACAAAGCGAGGTAGCGATCCACCAGTACTCATACCTACAGGACCGGCAACCATTTGCCCTGTTTGTAGCGTTGGATCTGGACTCGTCATATAACCCCACACCCCACTATAGCCACCCCCCAACTGTAAGGGGAAAAGTTGTCCAAGACCCGCCTGTGCTTAAGCCGTTGGAACATTATGCACACCACCTAATACTAGCAACATTCCCACTAGGAGAGCAGACAGCAGCACTGCCTTTTTGTCAGATGGATAACCAACCTTTATCATGTAGCGCATTAGTGAAAACTCCTCTCTATTGCCCCGTAAGTCATTTTATACTGTATCCCAAGCATTAGTCTATTAGAGCGTGTTAAAGAAGTTCAGGGAATGGTATAGATCATGCCTTTGCACGGGTATGGACACCCGACTCGCATACCCGACCGATCTGACCGATACCGAATGGCGCATTCTCAGCTCCCTGGTCCCGGCTCCGGCTCCCAATGGCCGGCCCGTGGACTATCCCCGGCGCGAAATCGTCAATGCGCTGCTTTACTTCAACCGCGCGGGCTGCTCCTGGCGCTTGCTGCCCCATGACTTGCCGCCGTATCCTATCGTCTACTACTATTTCAAGACTTGGCGCGACAATGGCACCTGGACCGCCATTCACGATGCCCTGCGTGGCAAAGTCCGCCAAGCCCCCGATAAACGGGTGCAGGCACGCGCGGCTATGACGGAGCCAAACAGGTGACGGGGCGCAACCGCCACTTGCTGGTGGACACGCTGGGCTTGCTGTTGATGATTGTGGTGACGGCGGCCAGCGTCGGCGAACGGGCGGGCGGGGAGCAGGTGTTGAGCAAAGCGCAAGCCGTGCTGCCCAAGCTGCAATTGGTCTGGGCGGATGCGGGTTATCGGGGTGCGGCGTTTGTGGACTGGGTGCAGGCGCAGTGCGGCTGGATGGTGCAGATTATCGAACACTTGGTGCGGGTGCATGAGTTTAAGCTCCTGCCGTGGCGCTGGGTGGTTGAGCGGACGTTTGGCTGGCTCAACCGCTATCGGCGCTTGAGGAAAGATTATGAAGTCAAACCGAGTAGTAGCGAGGCGTTAATCCGCCTCGCGATGATTAATCTGATGGTGCAACGGCTGGCGCGCCAGCGCACCGCGCAACGGGTGACAAAGCACCAAGCCAAACAACGCGCCAAGCAGGCCGCCGTGGAATAGGCTCGTTTAGGACTTCTTTAACACGCTCTTATAGCAAAAACCCCAAGCAATAGCAACAGAAGCGGCGGTGGCTTGCACGGCGGTTGGGGCTACCCTAGTCTACATAGATGGACGGGCAAAGCCGTAGCCGCGACGCCCGTCGCCCCATAACCGCGCAGCCTAGACCGCCCGCACTTTGCAGCGTGCCTCCCAGATGTCGGTGACTTCGGCGGCATAGCGAGCCAGCAGGGTAGCGGCGAAGGCGGGCACGTCTACGCCCAGTTCACCCAGGCCCACGGTAGCGACCGGCGTGCCTTCGGTGGCGATGTTGAAGCCAGTGTGGATCAGCGTTGAGGTGGTGCTAGTTGTGGCGATGGAAACCGATAGCTTGCCCGGCGTGCCGTCGGCGCGATCCAAGTAGAGGTCGTCGCCGCGGCGGGTCACCCGGCGACCCGTCACCACTTCCAGCAATTCTTTGGCCGTGACGATCAGCAAACGTTGCCGGTAGACCGTCAGGTGCAGATCGCCGCCAAAAAACTCCGCGATGCAATGCAGCATTCGCGGACTGTAGATTGGCGCGTGCGCCTTCACATCCTCAATATCCACCATCTCGCTCAGGTCCACGCGGCACGGCCCCATAAACGCCACCACCGCATCCCCCAGCAGATCGAATTGGCGATAGATCCAATGCGGAGCGAGTTGCCGCCCATCATAACCAATATCACGATCTGCGATAAATTGCGTCTGCATTAGCTCCCCTGCATCTATAAATTGCCCTACACCGCAAAATCTCTGATAAGGCACCGTGCCGCACAGCGCGCATCAAAACCCGTCTTCGTGATCCTGCATAGCCGGGCGCTGGATGCGAATCGTCACACCCAGCGCCGGCGGCCCCAAATGATAACATGCAGTTGCGGCAGCACGCGCACCGCGTAGCGATCCCAGAACGGATCACGCACCCGCTCGGCTAGCGCAGCGAGGGCAGCGGGATAGTCGGGCGTGGCTGTGTCGCCTTCGGGTTGCAACACGATCGGTAGGCGGCGCTCGACAAACGCCGGGTAGCGCGTCAGCAAGTCGCGCAGCAGCGCCTCGTCGGCATCATCGCGCACCACGAACTTCCACTGTTGGCCGGCGGCCGGCACCGCAGCCAGGAATTGCTCAATGATCGGGTAGCGCAGGTAGTTTTCGTGCGCGCTGGGCAGCTTCGGTGATAGGCTCCATAGATCGATCAGCGGCACCACGCGGGCCGGGAAGATCGTGGTGTTCGTCTCTACCGTCAGGTGCCGATCATCGGCTTTGAGTAACGCAGCCAGCGTGGGCAAATCTCGTTGCAGGGTCGGCTCGCCGCCGGTCAGCACCACATGGCGCGCTCCCAGTGTGGCGATCTGCGCGGCCACTTGTTCAGGGGTCAGTACATCCCAGGTGCCGCCGTGCTTCACGCTCCACGAGTATTTCGTATCGCACCATGAGCAGCGCAGGTTACAGGCAAAAAAGCGCACAAACGTCGTCGGCACGCCCATCAGCATACCCTCGCCCTGCACCGAGCGATAGATTTCCATCACATTCACAAAAAGCTCTCCCGTTCAGCGGCGGTGATCTCGACGTAGCCGGTCTCCGTCTCCCACAGGCGCACCCGGTAGAGCAGCGCAGTGGACAGGCCGGCGGTCAGCAACGTCTCCCAAATCCAATGGGCCAGGTTTTCGGCGGTGGTGCGCCCGGCAAGAATAGTGTTCAGGTCGTAGTGGTCCAGCCGGTCAATGACCGCTACCCTCACCAGATCGGCCAGGTCGCCGAAGTCCAGCACCATGCCGTCGTCTGACGCGCCCAGCTTGGACTGAATTGGCCCACGCACCGCCACTTCGAGCCGGTAGGAGTGGCCGTGGGGGCGGGCGCATTTGCCGCGGTGACCCGGCAGGTGGTGGGCCGCCTCGAAGCGAAACACTTTGGTCAAAACGGCGTAGGGCATCAGCCGGTCTCCCCGTAGGGCCGGCAGTCCGGCCAGTCGAGATCCGCAGCATACGGGCTGGGGTCGCGCACGCCCACCTGCCGGAAGGCCGCCACGCGCAATTGGCAGGCATCGCACCGCCCACAGGCGGCGGCGGCACCCACATAGCACGTCCAAGTCAGCGGGATAGGCGCGTCCAGGGCCAGGGCGCGGCGGACAATCGCCGCTTTGCCGTCGCTGATCAGCGGGCGCACGATGGTGAAGTCGCGCAGGGTCGCTAGGCGCAAGGCGGTCTCGGTCGCCAGCAAAAAGTCGTCGCGGCAGTCGGGATAGTTCGCCCCATCCGCCGCGTTCCAGCCGCCGATCAACTGCGTGGCAGTGCCCAGCAGCGCGTGGGCGGCGGCATAGGCCAGCAGGATCATGTTGCGGTTCGGCACATAGGTCGGCGCGATGGTTTCCGCCAAGCCGGTCAGGTCACGCCCCTGCGGGATCGCGCCGTCGCCCGTCAGCCGCGACCCTCGAAGCGGCGCGAGTTCCACCACCTGATGGGGCACGCCGTAATGCGCGGCAATAGCTGCCGCTGCCTCTAACTCGCGCTCATGCCGCTGCCCGTAGTGGAAGGATAGCGCCGCATGGATGGAGTAGCCTTCCGCCCGCGCCCAGGCTAGTGCCGTTAGCGAGTCTAACCCGCCGCTCAGTAAGATAATTGCCGCTTCGTCTTTCACCCGCTCCTGTCCTCCTCGCATTTGCGTACCTATAATAGTACCACGTCGCCGCCGTAGGCGGCAAGCCCAGTGCACACTCCGCAGACATGAAGGTTAGATTTTTGGTATAGTTAGCACGAACGCCCTACAGCGACAGAAACTTTCGCCGGTTGCGATGCGTTATCTCTGTAGAGAGTTTTTGGCGAAGGCTATTTAGGTTTTATCCGGCAATGAACCGTGGTAGGAGTGAAATAGGCATGGAAATCAAATTGGCGCACGAGATGGGGATGTGCTTTGGCGTTAAGATGACGCTCGATCAAATTGCCGAGGCGGGCAAGACCCATGCACGCATTGACACGCTGGGCACGCTGGTCCATAACCCACAACTGGTGGACCGCCTCAGCACCCAGGGGGTGTTGGTCAAAGACGGCCTAGAGAGCGTGGTGGCGCCGACCGTCGCCATCACCGCGCACGGGGCCGCGCCCGATGTGGCCGCTCGTGCTCAGGCGGATGGCCGCACTGTCGTAGACACTACCTGTCCGCTCGTCACTCGTGTGCAACAAACCGCCAAGCGCGAAGCCGACGAGGGCTCCTGGGTGATTGTCTACGGCGACAGCTTCCACCCGGAGACGAAGGGCATCCTCGGCTGGGCCAATTCGACGCTCGACGGCACCGTGCCGCCGACACCCGGCAGCCTGTTCGCGCGCAAGCCGCCGAAAAACGCACGTCCCGCCCTCAGCGCCCGCAGTGTGGCCGATATTGATGCGGCGCTCGAAGCCGCCGGCACACCGGGCGCGAAGATCACCCGTATTGCGGTGCTGTCGCAGACGACGATGAATGTGGCCTGGTTCAAGCAGTTCGCGCTCGACGTGGTGGGCCGCTTCCTTGAGTTCGGCACCGAAGTCCACATCCACAACACAATCTGCCTGCCGACGGCCAAGCGCCAACCCGCCGCCGAAGCCCTGGCCCAGGAAGTGGACATGGTCATCGCGGTCGGCGGCTACGAGAGCGCCAACACGCGCCACCTAGCCGAACTGGCCGCCCACTATTGCCCCAGTCACCACATCGAACGGGTCGAAGAACTCGACCCCGCTTGGTTCCAGGGCGTGCAGAAAGTCGGCGTAACCGCTGGGGCTAGTACCCCCGACTGGGTGATCCAGGAAGTGATCGCCGGCATCAAGACCATTGACGCGCAAATGCAAGCGGCAGCGGCGGTGCCGGTGTAGTCTTGATGGTGCTTTAGAATTAGTAAACAGGCGGCACAGTAGTTGTGCCGCCTGTTTCATCGCACAAGAGCTAAGAATTATGTGTGTCTTGAAGTGTGATTGAGGAGCTACCTTCAATGAAGTGCTTCAGCTTCTCATAGATTTCTCTCTGTACAGCACGTGGTTGCTTGCGAATACGCGCTAGAATATTTATTGCGTCTTCACTTGGTGCGTGCAGATTAGCTTTACCCTCATTGCAAGCGGTACACAATGCCCGCAGGTTATCTCGAACATTCAAACCTCCCTGCGTAATCGGTATGATATGGTCAATGTGCAACCGAATTTTTCGGTTAGGGTTGTAGGAATCTGGCTCACCAGCACTTGCGCCGCACATCCGGCAGGTGAAGCCATTGCGCTCCAGGATCTCTGACCGTAATTGCAAGGAGATGCTGCGATCCACAGCAGGTAAGCGATCTAGCGATAGTAGCATATATTGCCCGGGTTTTAGCTCATGTCTATCCTTATCGGATAAAATTTGCATTCCTTCTTCATCACGTAACTCACGAATCCGACGAGGGTAGTCTTTGATACCTGCTACTTCCGCGATTTCATGCGTTGTTACGACCTGTCCAACATGATCCTCAAAAAACTTCCTAATTTTGGATCGCGCCCCTATGGAGCCTCTCTTGTTCATATAACACCTCTTCGCGTTATTAAAATGCGTTTAAGTGCGCTACGCTGTTGCGGTGAGAGTTTCTTTGACATGGGGAGCTTCGGATCGTGCAATAAGTAGATTGTACACCGACTCGGCCACGGCTGAGGCTAACAGCGGAGGGACGGCATTTCCAATTTGTCGGGCAATCTCAATTTTGCTACCGCAGAACTGGAATGAGTCGGGGAATGACTGGAGACGGGCCGCTTCTCGATGAGTAATCGGACGGTGTTGGCTTGGGTGTAAATATCGGCCCTTCTCCGGCTTAAAAAACTCAGTACGGATAGTGAAAGCCGGACGATCCCACCATAAACGGCCAAACAAATCGGTCCCACCCGATTTTTTATTAATCCAACACTGGGGGGTTAATTCTAGAGCTAATCGCTGTAGATCGAAGCGGTTCATACCTTCTTCCGGTATGGCATGGTAGCGTGCCACACTAAGTGGTGTTGGCGAACGACCAAAGTGTAAATCTAGTGGAGGTGGATCAAGACGAATGCTAGTACCGACAGGCGGGGACAAGTCTTCAATTGCATCACGTACCGTGCGCCAGGGCTGTGGGCTACTAATGTAGCGTGCAGCAGGTTCAAAGAGCCTAGGCTGTAACGTTCGTCCTGCATCGTAATGGGTTCGGCGTGGGGGGAAAACTGCTTCGGGATTCGTAAACTTACAGCCCACAATGAACGCTCGCCATCGTGTTTGCGGCACACCGTAGTCGGCGGCACATAATTTGGCTGACACTGTCTGAAATCCTAGGGCTGCTGCCACAGCGAGAATTTCCCTGTGTTCCTGCGATCCTAATAGAGGAACTACGTTCTCCATTACAAATACTTCAGCACCAGAGCGTACAACTACTTCGAGAAAAGGTCTCCACAATTGGCGACGAGGATCATTGTCGCGCTGAGTATTAAGTAGACTAAATCCTTGACATGGAGGACCACCTATTACGACATCTGCTGACGGTATGACAGTACATGGATCATTTAAGCGTTCAATAATATCCCCATTCACGCAATGCGGACCAAAATTTGTATTATAGGTTCGCACAGCGTAATCATTGAAATCGCTGGCCCATACCGACTTAAAATGCGTGGTCTTGACAAAACCTAGTGTCATACCACCAGCACCAGCAAATAGATCGATGACGCGAAATTCTGTGCCGTGCGCCCGCCAGGGAACCTCTGGTAGATACGGCTCATGCATTAGCTAGGCTCTCCACATTTGTAGCCAAATGTACATTCTAAGGTGTGTTTCGTGTCCAACTGGATACCTTAGCATTATAAGGTAAGCAGCGGCCGGATGCAACAGCAGATATTTGAACAGGGTGTTACAGCAAAACCGCAGTAGAGGACTCTTCCTCTACAGCTTCTCGATGCCGAGTTCTGTTGCTTCCTCGCGGGCGGGGTGGTGCAGGTGGGTGGCGAGGCCTGTAGGCTGCTCAGGAGGGGGATCAGGATCGGGGGCGCGGAGGTCGCGCAACGAGGTGTGCTGGGTCCAGAAAGCGAAGCCGCCGACGAGCAGCGTAGCAAGCAGTTGTGCGGCATGGAAGATGAGCGCAAAAGCCACCGCGAGGTTTTTGTCTACGCCGGGGATGATCAGCGCCAGTGTGCCGAGGATGAGGGCTTCGTAGTTGCCGACGTTGCCGGGCATAGCCGGGATCAGCAGGCCGAGGTTCACTAGCGCTGTCATCAGCAGGATGGCCGATAGGCCGGGTTTGGGGGCGGGGAAGGGGAAGGCCAGGATTGCCAGGCCGAACATTGAGGCGGCGACCAGCCAGACCAACAGCGAAATAGCCGCGCTCCGCAGCAACGGGCCCGGCCGGTCGAACACCTGCAAGCCCGCGCTGAAGGTATGCACCAGACGCACAGCCAGGGTGCCGAAGCGGTCGGGAATAGGCAGCCAGCCCACCAAGCGGGCGGTGAGGGTCACTACGCGATCCGCCTGCCGGTTAAACAGCAACAGGCCGCCCAACGCAGTCCCCAGCACGGCGATGGCGATCACACCGACGAGGAGCGGGCCGGCGCCACTATGTGACAGGGCCGGCAAGCCGACGACGAGCAAGACCAGCAGGGCTAGCCCATCGAACAGCTTTTCGATCACGACCGTTGCCAGGATCGTTGTGCGGCTGAGGCCGGTGCGCCCACTCATCAGGTGCGCGCGCATCAGGTCGCCGGCGCGGGCGGGGAAAAAGGTGTTGAAGAAATAACCGGTCATCATTGTGCCGAACAGGGCCGGGAAGCCGGGCGGCGGGCCGTCGGTCAGCGGGGCCAACAAGTGCCGCCACCGCCACGCCATGCAGGCATAGGCGCCTATCATGCCCAGCATGGCAAACACCAGCAGCGCGAGATTCACCCCACCCAAGTGGGCGGGGATCGCTTCCCATTGAACGCCACGCAGCACCAGATAGAGACAGAGGATGCTGACCGCGACCCCGGCCAGGATTTTTTTCATGCGCGCCGGCCCACCCGGCTACTTGCCGCCGAACAGTCCACGGCGCGGTTGCGGGCCGGGGCTGCTACCGGGCACCGGCTTACCATGCGCTTTGCCGCGCCGTTGATAGGCTTCTTCCAGGATGTGGTCAATATCTTCGTTGGTGAACAGATACGCTTCGCTGATGGTACGGAAGCCCTGGCGATTCGCGGTATAGACCAGCCCCCGCACCAGGATACCTTCTTCTAGCTCAATGATACACACTTCTTTGAAGTTGTGTTCGTCAATAAAGTGCCCAATCGCGCGCAGCACATCTTCATAATCTACCCGGCCGGTACCTGTGTAGTTCAGCATCATCGCCCTCCTGTCATCGGTTGCCGCTGGGGCCATTATAGCATAATAGGCCGGCCGTGAGTAGAGTGAGCACGCTCAGGTACCGACGGGTTGGGCCGGCACGAGCGTATCGCCGCCGAGCACCCGACGCAAGCGGTGCCGACGCTCCTCGTCTTGGGCAGCATACTCGACGAAATAGCTGAACACCGGGTCGCCGTAGTCGCTCATCAGGCTATCGATCACATTCTTGACAATGTGGTTGATAAACTCCTCGCGGCCCAACGCCGGTGTGTAGACAAAGCTCATGCCGACTTTACGCCGGTTGAGGATGTGCTTTTCGTAGAGGCGGCTCATAGTCGTCATCACGGTGGTGTAAGCGATGTTACGGTTCTCACTTTGGCGTGAAAGCTGGAGGTCGTGATGTACATCCGAGGCGGTGGCGTGGTTCATCTGCCAGACCAGCGCCATGATCTGCGATTCCAGCGGGCCTAAAACTTTAGTCAGGCCGTCTTGCGCGGGATTGAACTTGAAGCGAAGAGAACCGTCTTGCGCGGCCATATACGAATGCTCCTTTGCCCATGTGGTGTCTAACAGTCCGTCGGCGCGCCGAAGTCTCGGCATAGCGGAGGTCGTCGTGTTTACTTCGTCTGGATTGGGCGAGTCTACCGCCTATTGTAGTACGAATCGCCTTAGTTGTACAGGGGATGGGGCATGACAAAAACATAACAATTACGCCGCCGGCACGGTGCTAACGCGCTTAGAGTCGGCAGAATGCAGAATATAGCGGCGCACACCGCGCCGTTAATCACCGCGCAGTATCCGCCGGCAGTTCGCCGGCAATCGCCTGAATGGCCTGCACCGCCGCGTCGTGGACCGAGCCTTCGGGCGTGAGGCCGGGATCGGCGGCGGCCAAGCGGCAAAGGGCGGGCAGCGCGGCCGCCGCCGATAGGTCGCCCAGTGTGCGAGCAGTCCAGAAGCGCACTTCAACGCTGGGGTCGTCCAACAGGGTGATAAGGTGCGGGATGGCGGCGGGGTCGGCTAATGCGCCCAGCGAGAGTGCGGCGTTGCTGCGGACTTCCCACTGCGCGTCGTAGAGGGCGCGGATCAGCGGCTCCACAGCGCGGCGGTCGGCCAGGCCGCCCAGTGCGGCGGCGGCTTCGGTACGCACTACCGTATCCTCGTCCCGCAAAGCCGTGATCAGTGGGTCCAATGCGCGTGTGTCGCCCATCTGGCCCAGCACGTAGGCGGCATCGGCGCGGCGGTCGTCTACGATAGCGGGATCGCTTTCTAGATCATGTACCAGGCGCGCGACTGTTACCGTGTCGGAAGCCTCCAACAGGCGGGTCATTAAGGCGCGCACCGACTCTGCTGCAACCGGCGGAACCGCCGGAGCAGTATCGGGCGGCCGGGCCGGCGGGTCGTTATCCATCTGCGCTATCCTCCTGCGTGGTGATTCCGCGCACCAGTTGCGCCGCCAGCCCCGTATAGCCGGCCGGGGTGAGTCGCAACAGCCGGGTGCGGTCGGCGACGGGCAGATCCAAGCCGGCGATAAAAGCGTGCATGGTGGATTTGGTTACGGCGGCTCCTTGCGTTAAGGCTTTTAACTGCTCGTAAGGGTGGGGGTGGCCGGCCTTCCGCATCACCGTCTGCACCGCCTCGCCCAGCACTTCCCACATGCCGTCTAGATCCCGGTCCAGGGCAGCACGATCTACCGAGAGATCGCCCAAGCCGCGCCCGGTAGCGCGCAAGGCCAGCACGCTATGACCCAGGCCCACGCCCAGGTTTCGCAATGCGGAGGAGTCAGTCAGATCGCGTTGCAGACGCGACACCGGCAAGCGCCCGGCCAAGTGCAGCAGCACCGCGTTGCTCAGTTCAGCGTTGGCCTCAGAATTCTCGAACTGGATCGGATTGACCTTGTGGGGCATGGTAGACGAGCCGACCTGCCCGGCGGCCACGCGCTGGCGGAAGTAGCCCAGCGAGATATAGAGCCAGCAATCACGGTCAAAATCCACTAGGATCGTGTTGAAGCGCGCTAGGGCGTGGCAGGCTTCGGCGATCCAGTCGTGCGCCTCGATCTGCGTGGTTAGCGGATTGTAGGTTAAGCCCAGGCTCTCAACAAAGCGGCGGGCAATCGCGGGCCAGGGCGCATCAGGATAGGCGACCGCGTGGGCGTTGAAGTTGCCCACCGCGCCGTTAAACTTACCCAGATACTCTAGCCCGCCAATCAGCCGCAACTGTCGCCGCCAACGTCCCACGAATACGGCCAACTCTTTGCCCACCGTGGTTGGGCTGGCAGGCTGACCGTGGGTGCGGGCCGGCATCGGCACCTCGGCGTGCGCGGCGGCTAGGCCGGCGACCGCCGCCACCAGCCCTTCAGCTTGCGGCAGCCAAACCGCGCGGATGCCCGTCCGCAACATCAGCGCGTAGGCGAGGTTGTTGATGTCCTCCGATGTGCAGGCGAAATGGACAAACTCGGCTACATCGGCTAACGACGTAGCGCGCAGCCGGTCTTTGATAAAATATTCAACCGCCTTCACGTCGTGCCGCGTGGTCTGCTCGATCTCTTTGACGCGGGCGGCATCCGCTGCACTGAAGCCGTCGGTCAACGCGTGTAATAAAGCGAGTTCGGCGGCGGTGAGCGGGCGCACCTCGGGCATCCAATCGCCCGCCGCCATCGTGAGCAACCAGGCCACCTCCACCTGCACACGGCGGCGGATCAGCGCGGCCTCGCTGAATTGGGCGGCCACATCCGCCGTCTGCGCGGCGTAACGCCCGTCCAGCGGAGACAAGGCATCCAAGCTCATGCGGATGCGTGCTCGTCGGTGGCGGCTTTCATCCCCCACGCATCGCGCAGGTCGGCGGGAATGTCGTACTCGATCCCTTGCCCCTTGGTGAACATCCGCAACTGGCCCATCAACATAGCCTGGCCGGCCTTATCCAATACCTTACGGATCAGCGCATTGCTGTGTTCGACCCCGTCCCACACGTGCCCCGCTTTGGGCACCTGGTGCATCACCGTATCCCAACCGGAGCGCGGCAATTCCATCCAGTCGGCGATTTCATCTTCGACCACGAAGCGGATCAGCGCAGGTACCGCGCCGTCGAATAGGCGACCGGGGATCATGTCTTCGTATAATTGGACCAGATCGTGTGTGAGTTGCACGCCTTCCGCTGAAGGGCCGAGATGGCGCTTTTTGAGGATGCTGTTCAGGTCGTGCGCCTCCGCCAATGTCGGTGGGATAATATCGGCGCGGATACCCAGCATCACCCCGGCGAGACGCCAGACATAGTAATAATCTTCGGCCTCTTGGGAGGTGGCCGGCACCCCCAGGCGTTCCAAGCCGCCCAGCACCTGGCTGGAAAACAGCATCAGCGCGCCGAGCAGATCTTCCTGGCTGATCGGCACTCCCAAGTCAGCTACCGACCAATCGCCGCCCCGGCTAAGGAAATAGCGTACAGCGGCATGGATCAGGCGCACCTTTTGCACCGCCGGCACAAAACTCCCGCCGGGCGCAAAAGCGTGTTCCCCCATCAGGTGGAAGCAAAACTGGCCGGTTTCGGCCATGCGGCGCGCGGGATGGTTGAGGCGGTGAGTCATGGTCAGTAGCTTCGCCCCATGCGGCACGGCATAGCAGCCGACCATTGCGCCGAGCGACAATACCGCCGAGACATTGAGGCCGTCATCGAGGAAAAACTCATGGACGCGCGCAATACGTTCCGGGTCAATGTCCGGCGGCAACTGGTCGGTGACGCGCAGGTACTCTTGCACTAGTGGCGGCAGTTCGGCTGGAATGGGCGTGTCATTGGCCTGTAAATGGCGCAACGTCGCATTAACGGCATTTACCTGGCCGGTCGCTACCAAGTCGGCGATCACTCCGTCAGCAAGCGCATCGCCTTCTTGACGTAGCGCGTTCAAAATATCGGTGGTGTATTGCATGGGTATACCTCGTTTAGAATAAAATAAAACGTGGCTATTCGCAAGCGGCAAGTGCAAAGTCAGGGTTATTGTACCACAAAAAAGCCATTCTGAGCGCAACCCCCAGCACCGCTCTATGCGTCGGGTTCTTTGCTGCACTCAGAATGACCAGTTGTATCCTTCACGTTTTACGCTTACAGAACGCTTTTCACCTCGTCGGTCACTTGGTCGGCAAACTTGGTGAAGTTCTTGCGGAAGCGGTCTACTAAGTCAGCGGCGGTGCGGTCGTAAGCAGCGCCATCGGCCCAGGTGTTGCGCGGCACCAGCACCTCGGCGGGCACGCCGGGACACGTGGTCGGCACCTGGAAGCCGAAAACAGGATCGATCCGCATTGCCACCTGCTTGAGGTCGCCGTTGAGGATGGCGTTGACGATGGCGCGGGTGTGCGCGATACTCATGCGCCGACCCACGCCGTAGCCGCCGCCGCTCCAACCGGTATTGACCAGCCAAACATCGGAGCCGTGTTGCGCCACCTTCTCACCCAGCAGTTGGGCGTAGGTCATGGGCGGTAGCGGCAAGAACGGCGCGCCGAAGCAGGCGCTGAACTCGGCTTCCGGTTCCGTCACGCCACGCTCGGTGCCGGCCAACTTGGCCGTGTAGCCCGACAGGAAGTAGTACATCGCTTGCTGCCGATTCAACTTGGCGACCGGCGGCAACACGCCGAAGGCATCGGCCGACAGCATCAGCACATTGCGCGGGTGACCGCCGATGCCGGTGGGCGAGGCGTTGGGGATGTATTCGATGGGATAGGCCGAGCGCGTATTCTCGGTCAGCGACTCGTCGGTCAGGTCTAATTGGCGGCTGGTCGCGTTCATCATCACGTTTTCCAGCACCGTGCCGAACGCATGGCTGGCCGCCCAGATGTCCGGCTCGGCGGTGGCCGACAGGTTGATCACCTTCGCGTAGCAGCCGCCTTCGAAGTTGAACACGCCCCGGTCACTCCATCCATGCTCATCGTCGCCGATCAGTGTGCGGTTGGGATCGGCGGAGAGTGTGGTCTTGCCGGTGCCCGACAGGCCAAAGAAGAGCGCCACATTCTCGCCCTGGGCGTCGCTATTGGCCGAGCAGTGCATCGCCGCTACGCCCCGCAACGGCAGGTAGAAGTTCTGCACGGTGAACATGGATTTTTTGATCTCGCCGGCGTAGGCCGTACCGCCGATCAGGATCAACCGCTTGGCGAGGTTGAGGATGATGAACGTCTCCGACTTGGTGCCGTCACGCTCCGGCAGCGCCATGAAGCCGGGCATATCAATCACCGTGAAGTTCGGCGCAAAGTCGGCCAACGCTGCTGCTGATGGGCGCAGGAACAGATTACGCGCGAACAGGTTAGCCCAGGCGCTCTCGGTGATCACCTGCACCGACAGGCGGTACTCCGGGGCGGCCCCGACAAAGAGTTCCTGCACAAACACGTCTTTGTTTTCAATATAGGTCAGCATCCGGCTGTAGAGTGCATCGAACTTGGCTTCGTCGAACGGCTGATTAACCGTGCCCCACCAGACCTTATCGCTGTTGCCGGCTTCACGCACCACGAACTTGTCTTTGGGCGAGCGCCCGGTGTACTGGCCGGTGCTGACCACCAGCGGCCCGGTGCGCGCCACGCTGCCTTCGTGGCGGCGAACCGCCTCTTCGTACAGCGCCGGCGCAGGTAAGTTCCAATAGATCGCTCGCACGTTTTTGATACCCAGGTCATCCAGGGTTTTTTCACGGGGCATCGTCTGCATTAATCAACCTCCTTGTTGATGCAAGCCCATCAATGATCTCCTCTGCTCCCGCCCAACGCGCGGCACACCGCGATTTGGCCGGTAAGCACAACATTTTATTATACAATATTTACGGCACGGTGTAGGGTAGCGGGATGATTAACATTGTGATAAATGGAACAAATCCCACCCGGCTAACTCCCGGCCAACTACAGCAGGGACATCTCTGTGAGCAGCGGAAAGGCGGCTTGTAAGGAATTGGGCGCATGGGGAATGGACCACCAAATATGCGAAGTGTGATATATTAGCAGAACTTCGCTCCAGTTGGATGTCTGCCGGCGGAAGCTACACGAGCGGCTGACCGTGGATAGCACCACGAGAAGCTATGTTTAACTTTAACCGGCTATGCTGCCAAGTCGCTTTTGCAAGCTGAATATCTTGTTTATCTGAGGATCGAACCTATGAAGAATGCCTTACCGCTTAACTTAAGCCCCGCTGATCGGCCGCTGCCGGGCTGTCTCTCCTGCGGCAGCTTACTGGTGGTTCTTCCGCTGTGGGTGGTAGCGACCATTGTCGCGGCTCCCCTCGTGATTGGCTTGACCGAATTAGGACTGTGTAAATCTAACTCTATGTGATTCCACCATCTTGCAGAAGGAGCCCCGTATGCAGCACGCCGTCACCCGCCTCATTATCCTTGCGCTGTTAGTTACCGCCTGTAGTGAGTGCCTAACTGTTGGTACGGGAGTGAAGTCTGCTGTAGCCGACAGTTCCCTTAGCGCAGATCCCTGGCATCATCTATCGGGCGTAGTTACCGCGTGGGCGACGCAGCCCCCGCGCCGGGTGCCGGCGGCACCCGTTCTGGCCCCCTGGATCGCGCCAGTGTTTGGGCCGAATATAGATGCGTCGTTGGGCAATGCGTTCGCCCAAAGCGGCGCGGCAGTCGCGATCAATCCTGACGATCCGCAACGGATCATCATCTCAGCTAATGACTACCGCAACGGCTTGAAGCCCTATATCTATCTGTCCACGGACAGTGGCAGCAGTTGGCTGGACTATCTACCGGGCGGGCTGGGCAGCAATCCGCTGTATCAAGGCAATCCGGTGCTAGCCTTTGGGCGTGGCGGTTTGGCTTATCACGGCTATCAGGGGTATGATCGCGCGCAACCCGTTTGCGGCAGCCAGGGCGGGATGTATGCCGGCCGTTCGACCGATGCGGGTACGTCATTCAGCGCGCCGGTTCTGCTGGCGGCTAACAGCAACAACGGCACAGTGGCCCAACTCCAAGACCGTGCGGGCATCGCCGTAGACAACAACATCGCTAGTCCCTACGCAGGCACGATCTATGAAGCCTGGACGCGCTTCGCCTTCCGCAGCGTGGCCGGCTGCGGGACGGCCGCCACGCAACTAGACGCATCCGCCCTGCTGGCGCGCAGCACCGATAGTGGCCTGAACTGGTCGGTGCCGATCACGGTCAGCCCGCCCATCTCAACCAACAACACGGCCGGCCTACCGGTCGTAGGACTCAACGACCAAGTCTACCTCTATTATCTGGGCGCGCAAACTCAAGGTCAGACAGGCTACGACAGTGTGTTGTTCTCACGATCTACCGACGGCGGGCAGACTTTTCCCCTCTTCACCCATATCGCATCGCTGGTGGATCTGCCCAGCCCGCTGCCACCCACTAATTTCCGCGTCAATGCCGCCGGAGCGCTGGCGGCCGATGGGCAGGTGCCGGGCACATTATATGCGGTTTGGGCTGATTACCGCAACGGTGATGCAGACATCCTGTTGAGCCGCTCAACCGATGACGGCAGTACTTGGGGGTTGCCCCAGCGCGTCAACGACGACCCGCTACACGATGGGCGGGACCAGTTCTTCCCCTGGATTGCCGGCTCTGCCGATGGACGGCTGCATATCGCCTGGCTAGACCGCCGCGATGATCCGGCCAACCGCAACTACATGGAATATTATACGGTGTCAGAGGATCATGGCCTGACGTTTGCGCCAAACATTGCGGTCAGCAATGCGCCGTCCGTACCGGGCAATAGCAACTATATCGGTGACTACACCGGCCTCGCGGTGAGTAGCGGCATCGTTCAGCCGGCCTGGACCGATATTCGCGACGGCAGCAACCAGAACATTTACACGGCGCGTGGCCTGACTCTCGCACCCACCCCAATTCCTAGTGGTACGGCAGCGACCGCAACCATCACCCGCACACCTATCCCCACGACGACCGTGACCCCGCCGGCCACGGATACACCAACCCGCACACTGACGGCTACTCTTAGCCCGACCGTGACCGTTACCGGCACCTCCACACCAACTGACACCCGTACTCCCACCGGCACGCGCACACCAACGGCTACCCGCATCCCGACCGATACCGCAACCACCACCCCCTGTACCTTGCGGTTTAGTGATGTGCAGGAGAGTGATTACTTCTACCCGGCGGTACAATACTTGGCCTGCCGGCGCGTGGTTTCGGGCTATGGGGACGGCACCTTCCGCCCCTATACCACGGCGACACGCGCCCAATTGGTGAAAATCGTTATCTTGGGCTTCGGCTTGCCGATCCAAACGCCGGCGGCGGGCGCATACACCTTTAGCGATGTGCCGACCACGCAGACATTTTTCTCCTATGTCGAAACTGCGGCCGGCCGGCGTATCATCAGCGGTTACACTTGCGGTGCAGCGGGCGAACCGTGCGATGCACAGCGGCGACCCTACTTCCGCCCACAAGCTCCCATCACCCGCGCCCAACTCGCTAAGATCGCCGTCGGCACGGCCGACTGGCCGCTCATACAGCCGGGCGTGCCGACCTTCCGGGACGTGCCGCTGAGCAACACGTTCTACGCCGCTATCGAAACCGCCGTTTGCCACGGCATTCTCAGCGGCTACAGCGACAACACCTTCCGGCCCGGCAACAATGCTTTACGCGGCCAAATCGCCAAAATCATCTACGGCGCAATCACCAATACACCTACTTGCACCGGTCAATAAGCAAAGCCGGCGAACACACAAATGCCCGTTCCCCTAGGGGAGCGGGCATTTGTGCGTATTACAGAGTGCGGAAGCGACGGGATTCGAACCCGCGATCTCAGCCTTGACAGGGCCGCATGTTAGGCCGCTACACCACGCCTCCAAAAAAGAGAGACCCGCGACGGCCTAGTCTCCCACCGCCTTGAGGCGGCAGTACCCTCGGCGCTGCAACGTTTCACTGCCCGGTTCGGGATGGGACGGGGTGGGACCATTGCGCTCTTGC
>JBBRPH010000052.1:0-41518 GCA_038228295.1 Chloroflexia bacterium
CGAAACCACCGATCCAGTCGGCTATTTGGCCGTTGAGGCCAAAGGGTTGGGGCTGCTCAAGCGGAAGCGCCCACGGGCCTTAGCCCGCATCCCCGACTTGACAACGGCCACCGAGTCCTTAACTTGTAGCTGATGCCCTAAGCCTTATTATAGCACAGGTTGCGCAGCGCTGTAGTATCAGTTGTATAAGATTCCATACTTGCTTTCTTGGTAAATAGTTCACTAAAGGGGATATGACGCTCACTGCCTACCCTAGACAACCTAGGTGAGCGATTGGCACGTACCTCCGATTTGCTGGGGCGACGTGCTACGTCGCCCCAGCGGTCGGATGGGAGCCGGGTACTTATATAGGTGGCATACATTTTGCGACAGCGCCACGCAGTAGGCTACTGCGTATATGATGGTCGGATTACCCTTCATCACCTGGATTATGATCGCGTTTTTTGAGGGGCAGCCGCGCGAAATGGAAGAAGCGGCCCTCGTGGACGGGCTAACACCCATCCAGTCGTTCTTCCGTATCGCCCTACCGCCAGCCATGCCGGGGATAATCCCCGGCGCGATTCTCTCATTTATCTTTTTCTGCAACAACTTTATGTTCTCACTGGTGCTGGCCGGCCAGGAAACCCGTACCCAGCCGGTGGCGATCTTCGGCTTTATTTCTCACGCCTCGATTGACTGGGGCGGGCTGATGGCGGCGGCGGTCATTATCACCCTGCCGGTGCTGCTTATCACTCTCTTTGTGCAGTGCTATGTTGTGACCGGCCTCACCGCCGGCGCAGTGAAAGGCTAAGGGGAGCACAGGCTATGGAAGCATTAGTCAAGTACGCCAATACACCGGGAGCAGTCGAGCTACGCGAGATGCCGCCCCCGCAGATCGCATCCGATCAGGTGCTGCTACAGGTGCGCGCAGTGGGCATTTGCGGCAGCGATCTGGAGATGTATCACCACAAGATCACCTTTCCGGTTAAGCCGCCGGTGATCTTGGGGCATGAGTTTTCCGGTACGGTGGTCGAAGTGGGATCAGACGTGCGCGACTTCCGGCCGGGCGACCGCGTGGTGAGCGAAACAGCGGCTTATATCTGCGGCAAGTGCGCAGAGTGCCGCACGGGCAACTACAACGAGTGCCCCAACCGGCTAGGCTTCGGGGTCTTGATCAACGGGGCCGACGCCGCGCTGGTTGCCGTGCGCGAAGGCGCGCTACACCACGTGCCGGATCGCGTAGACCTGGCCGAAGCGGCCTTAACTGAACCGCTCTGCGTGGCCTACAACGCCCTAATCGTGAAAAGCCGCATCCGGCCGGCCGACGTGGTGGTGGTGCTGGGCCCCGGTCCCATCGGCCTGATGGCAACGCAAGTGGCGCGCGTAGCCGGAGCCGCGACCATTATTCTGGCCGGGCTGGAACGCGATGCCGGCCGGATGCAGATTGGCGCGACGCTCGGTGCGACGCACCTGGTCGATCTGACGAAAGACGACCTGCCCGGTCTGGTACGCGACCTGAGCGGGGGGCGGGGGGCCGACCTGGTGGTGGATGCCGCCGGGCCGCGTGCCACCGTGAAGCTGGCCCTTGATGTGGTGCGCCGCAACGGCCAGATCACCAAGATCGCCTGGGGACCGCAGCCGCTCGACCTCAGCCTTGATCCGCTGCTGGCGAAAGCAGTAACCTTGCAGGGCGTGTTCAGCCATACCTGGGATACGTGGGAGCGCGCCCTGACACTCCAGGCGACCGGCCAAGTCCAGATGGGGCCAATGATCAGCCACCGCGTGCCGTTGCGGGATTGGCAGGTGGCCTTCGAGGCGTTGGAGAGCGGCGCGGCGGTGAAGGCGCTGATCTTCCCCAACGGCGTGGAGGCCTAAGATGCAACCGATTGTGCAGTTGTCGCTCGACCTAACCTCGGTGGATGAAGCGCTGCGGCTGGCCGAGATCGGCGTACAGGCCGGGGTGGATTGGCTCGAAGCCGGCACTCCGCTCATCCTGGCCGAGGGATTGCGCGCCGTGCAGGCGCTCCATACCCGGTTCCCCACCCATCCGATTGTCGCCGACCTAAAGACGATGGACGGCGGCTACCTGGAAGCCGCAATGATGGCGCAGGCGGGGGCCAGTCTGGTCGTGGTCATGGGAGTGGCACATCCGGCGACCATACGTGCCGTGGTGCGTGCAGCGCGCGACTACGGCATCCAGGTGATGGGGGACATCATGGCCGCGCCCGACAAAGTGGCCTGCGCCCGAATGCTGGAGGCCAACGGTGTGGACTATATCATCGTGCATACCGGCTTCGACGAGCGGCATGAAACGCCGGGTCTCAGCCCGCTTGACGACCTGGCGGCGATCACCGCCGCTGTGTCGATCCCGGTCCAAGCCGTCGGCGGCCTGACGGTGGATCAACTCGTGCGCCTGCCTGAGCGGGCTGCGCCCCTGGTGGTCATCGGTGCGCCGCTAGCGATTGCCGATACCGCTTTTGTGGCCGGCGGGCCGGATGCTCAACTTGAAGCCGTCCTCCGCGAGGTGGTAACCCTGGTTCACGGCCAGGGCGGATGGGCCGCCCAGCATACGCCACCGGACGACTGAGGAGTGGGTGAAACACGGGCGGCGCGCGGTCAAGCCGCTCCGCGAAGAGTAGCACATAGCGACCGATGGGCACGGCCGTCAGAGTGGTCGTAGGGGTCTAACAGGATACAATGGTCTACCTGGCGGTGTTCCCGAAATGCTATATGGATGAACTCTGCGTCACCCGCAGCATGAGCCTGTTCGAGTGGATCGATCTGGCCGCCACCTTGCCGGTGGCCGGGTTGGAACTCTACGACGGATTTCTGCGCTCCCTGGATTCTTCCTATCTGGAGTCTGTCCGCACAGCTATCAGCGCGCACGGACTCCAGATGCCGATGATGTGTTACTCGCCCGACTTCACGATCCCTGACGCAGCCGCCCGGCAGGCCGAAGTCGCTAAGCAGCAGGCGATTATGACGGCCACGGCAGCACTGGGTGGGCGCTTCTGCCGTGTGTTATCGGGCCAGCGCCGCCCGAATGTGAACCAGGAGCAGGGGATCGACTGGGTGGTCGCAGCCATCGAAGCGTTGCTCCCGCACGCGGAAGCCTTGGACCTGACGCTAACGCTGGAAAACCACTACAAGGACAACTACTGGACCTACCCGGAATTTGCCCAGAGCAGTGCGGTATTCTGTGCCATCCTCGATCGCCTCCCGTCGCCGCGCCTGGGCGTGAACTATGATCCGTCCAATGCCTGGCTGGCGGGCGAAGATCCGCTGACCGTCCTGGACCGGGTCAAGACCCGTATCGTGACCATGCACGCCAGTGATCGTGGCCTGAAACCCGGCTATACCCTAGCCGACCTGCACGCCCAGGAAAATGCCGTCGGTTATGCAGCGGTGTTACAGCATGGCGAGATCGGACAGGGCTTGAACGACTTCGACGCGATCTTCGCCACCCTGCACGCGGTCGGCTTCGACGGTTGGATTTCTATCGAAGATGGGGTCAATGGGCCAGAGGAACTGCGGCGCTCGGCCGAGTTCTTGCGCGCCAAAACGGCGCAATACTGGCCGCGCCGGGCGGGAATAGCGGCACCGAAGTGACAACGCCCTCTTGTGCCGCCCACGAAAGCGCGCACCATCTATACGCTCCTGCCGACGTTGCCGCTGTTGAGGCCATGCTGATCTGCTTCCCGTTAGTGCAATAGGGTGTTCATAGATCATAGGGCTTGGCCGGCAGGTTGGGCCGGGGTTAAGTGCCGGCTAACTAGGCGGTGCCCTATTGACCACTAATAGCGCGTCGGACAAACAACAGCACCCACCCACGGCTCGTGAGTGGGTGCTGTTGTGTCCGGCAGGCTAGCGGGATGTGAACTGGAACCAGTTCAGGTTCACGTAGTCTGCGGGTTGGCCGCTGGTGAATTTGATATAAAGCGTATGTCTGCCGGTGGTGAGGTTCACATTGGAGGGTGTGGTCTGCCAGACCTGCCAGCCGCCGGTGTTGGCTAGGGCGAAGTCGCCCAGTTTGGTGCCGGTACCGGTAGTCAGGCCGTCGATCCAGAACTCAACCAAGCCGCTAACCCCGCCGGCCGCGCCGGATGATACTCGGGCGCTGAAGTTGATCGGCCCGTTCGTGCCGAAGTCCACATTGCTGTAGACTAGGTAGTCGCCGTTACCGATGCCGGTCACATCCTGGCCGCCGGCGATATCGCTGCAGGCTTCTAGCGTTGTGCCTGATTGCGCGTTGTAACTCTCCGCCTCGATTTGGCTGTACGCACTCCGCGCCGCGCCGGGCGTCGGGGTGCGCGTGGGCGTATTCGTCGAGGTCGGCGTATTCGTCGGGGTGGCTGTCGAGGTGGCCGTGACGAGCGGCGTATTTGTCCGGGTGACCGTGCTGGTTGGACCGACCGGCGTGCTGGTCGGTCCCGCTGGACAGGTTGGGCAATTGAACTGGAACCAGTTCAGGTTCACATAGTCTGCGGGTTGGCCGCTGGTGAATTTGAGGTACAGGGTGTGCGAGCCGGTAACGGCACTGACGTTGGTAGGCGTAGTTTGCCAGACCTGCCAGCCGCCGGTGTTGGCTAGGGCGAAGTCGCCCAGTTTGGTGCCGGTGGTCAGATTGTCGATCCAGAACTCAACCAAGCCGCTCGCCCCGCCGGTGGCTCCCGACGCGACCCGTGTGCTAACGTTGACCGGCCCAGTCGTACCGAAGTCCACGTTGTTGTAGACTAGGTAGTCGCCGTTACCGATGCTGGTCACGTCCTGGCCGCCGGCGATATCGCTGCAGGCTTCCAGCGTCGTGCCTGATTGCGCGTTGTAGCTCTCCGCCTCGATCTGGCTGTAAGCGTTGCGCCCGGTGCCGGCTGTAGGCGTGGGGGTAGCGGTGCGGGTGGCCGTGGCGCTAGCGGCACCGGTGGTCGCGGTGTTGGTGGGTGTGGCGGTGCGGGTAGCCGTGGCGCTAGCGGCGCCTGTGGTCGCGGTGTTGGTGGGTGTGGCGGTGCGGGTAGCTGTGGCGCCGCCGGTGGTGGCCGTCGGGGTGGCCGTGGCGGGTGGGGCCGTAAACTTCAGCGGATTGAAGCCGGCATCGGCGAAGATGAGCCAACCGGCGCTGGAGACGGCGTTGGCGGCCGACATGGTCCAGTAGCCGTTGTTGGTCCCCAGCAGCGAGTACGGCACCCCGCCGTTCGCCTTCTGCCCCTTGAGTAACTGCGCGAAGTAATAGCTCGCCTCGCTGCTGCGCCCGACCTCTTTGAAGGCCACCACCATCTGCCCGGTGCCCTCGAACCAGATATCGTTTTTGTCGCTGTTGAAGTCGAAGGCATCAATGCCCCCCTGCGTGTTGCGGTGGTGGGCCAGCACATAGTCCAGCGCGGCACTGTAGGGGTGCGCGCCGGTGGCACCGAGGGCACTGACCCCCCAGGCGTTCACGTCCATCGGGTCGCGGGTGTCGGCCCGCCCGCCGAAGAAGCGGCTGTTGCTGCTGTCCCAAGCTACCGTGTCCAGGAAGGAGCGGATCTGCGCGGCTTTGGTGGTGAAGCCATAGTAGAGCGCGGCGGCGTAGACATCCTCGTTATGCTCAGTGGAACCCCAGGTGTGATACCAGACCCCGGTGGTTTCGGCTTCCCAGCCGCCGTTAACCCCGCCGTCGCTCTGCTGGAAGCCGAAGGCGAAGGTGGTGGCACGCACGCCCATATCATGGTAGGTGAGCGTATCGCCGGTTTGGATCTCGTACTTGGCGACGGCAAGGGCCACCCAAGCGGCCGGGCCGACATCGCGGTGCCACTCGATGGTACTCAGGTCGTTGCAGTTGTAGATGTTGTACCAACCGCCGTCGGGTTTCTGGAGGCCCCGTAGCACGGTCAGCACCTGACGGGCGCGCGGCACATCGCCCATAACCAGGAAAGCTTCGGCGGCAACCGCCTGGTCGTAGACCACAGCCAGATTGGCCGCCGTGCCGCCATTCTCGAAGCTCTCGACCAGTCCGGTCGGCTTCTGCTGCGCCTTCAGCCAGTTATAGGCGTTCGTGGAGGCGGTGGACGGGAAGGCGGCGTAGCTAGGCGTGCTATGTAGCGCGCTCAACGCGGTGAAAAGGATGCCGAGGATCAAAACCAGGGTCATAGTGAAGCGGGATCCGCTGCGGCTGCGCGGCAAGCTGATCAGGGACAAGAGGCGTGCTGACTTCATTGTAGCTCCTTATAAATCCGGTGATCATATCACAAATAGGCCGAGTGTGCCGCCGAGCGGAGTCAGGTTAAGGCCCGAACCGAGCGGCGCTCAATCAGTTCGCCGTGGACCAGGGTCTGAGTGATCGGCAGGGAGGGCGCGGTCACCCGCTCGATCAGCTTACGCACCGCCAGCCGGCCGAGTTCTGGGGCATTGGCGCGGATGGTGGTCAGCGGTGGCGAGACGTAGCGAGCGGCTTCGATGTCGTCAAAGCCGACAATGGAGATATCCTGAGGCACCTGCACGCCATGGGCGACCAGCGTTTGCATGAAGCCGAACGCGGTGGAGTCGTTGGCGCAGAAGACGGCGGTGCAGTCCAGCTTACGACGCAGGAACTCTTCGCCTGCCTGCGCTCCCCCGGCCACGAGGAGGTTGCCGGGCAGCACCCAGGCAGGATTCAACGTGATACCAGCCTTGCCGAGCGCCCGCTGATAGGCATCGGATCGGCGCTCAATGGTACAGTGGTTTAACCCGTCTACGAAGGCGATCCGCCGATGACCGTATTCGATCAAATATTGCACCGCCTGGAAGGCACCTTGGTAGCTGTCGTTCATCACCGAATCCAGCGCCAAGTCCGGGAAATAGTGCTCAACCAGCACTGCCGGTAGCCCGGTTTTCAGCAGGCCGCGTACCAGTTCATGATCGATAAAGTTCAGCAACAACAGCGCTTCGGCCCGTGAGCGGGTGAGGAGTTCTTTCGCGTGTTCCAGTTCAGTCACGTCATCTTCGATGATCCGGTAGCTTAAGTGTAAGCCTTGCTGACGGCACTCAGCCTCAGCCCCTTGCAACACCAGGGAGAAATAGGGGTTGACTTCAGCCGACACGAAGGGCGAGACTCCCGCGCGACAGCAAAAGGCGATATGGTCAAGCACCGGGCGAGCCGGGCGCGGGGGGTCTTGCTCCAAGTCCCGGAAGCGATCAGGTTGGCGCGGGCGGTGGACATAGCCGAGTTCTTTCGCCGCCGCCAACACGCGCATCCGCAGATCCACCTCCACATTCGGGTGGTTGTTCATTACGCGCGATACCGTCCCGATTGACACCAGCGCCCGATCCGCGATATCGCGAATGCGTACCGGCCGCCGTGTGCGTGGCAACGTTTCTAGTCTTTGCACCGTCTTCGCTCCTGCCGCTGGTGAAATTTCACCAACTTATTAACCCTAAAATCCATCGGTGTATCTACCATTATAGAACTGTATTCAGAAACGAGTCAATAGTTTTCCCAATTGTTTATTAAATATATGAAATTTCATCAACGTGTAACCGAAGTCAGCTTTGTACCCAAAAAGTGAGGGTAGCGCATCGCGACAGGCGCTACCCCCCATTCTCGGACGAGCCAAATAGCCGGCGCAGGCGAACCGCCGCTACTTTCGCCCTGATGGCGCTCCGGCCAACCCCTTCTGGTTGTTTGTCAAGCGCGGCAACTTGCCTGGCGTGGTTAGTGGCTACACCTGCGGCGCGGACGAGTCGTGTGAACCGCTTGTTCCGCCGGGTCCGAGGCTTCCGGTTTCCACTCAGTGAGATAGATAGCGTTAATGCGCGCTTAATATAACCAACAGGTCGGTGGGCTGCATCAGATGCGCGACGGAACCTAGCTGCGCCGCAAGTTGTAAGCCCGGAGATATGGTACAATAAGATCAGGACACTAGAAAGTCGCGCTCCAGTGGGCGCAGAGAGTTAAACTTTATGCCGATCCAATTGCTAGACCCGGCCGTTGCCGCCAAGATCGCCGCCGGCGAGGTGATCGAACGCCCCGCCTCGGTGATCAAAGAACTGATGGACAACTCGATTGACGCGGGGGCGAGCGAGATCCGGGTGGAGATTCGCGGCGGGGGCCAGCCTTTCTTGCGGATCACCGACAACGGCAAGGGCATCCCCGCGCCGGAGTTGCCACTGGCTTTCGTGCGCCACGCGACCTCCAAAATCAGTACAGCCGAAGAACTGTTCGCACTGTACACGCTCGGCTTCCGTGGTGAGGCGCTCGCTAGTGCTGCCGCCGTAGGGCGCGTCACCATTACGTCGCGCACACCTGACGACGAAGTGGGCGCGGAGATGACCGTCGAAGGCGGCATACCGGGTACGCCGAGTCCACGTGGTACCCCGCGTGGCACTATCGTCACTGTGCGCGACCTGTTTTTCAACGTACCGGCACGCCTGAAGTTCCTCAAATCTGCCGCCGCTGAGTCGGCCCAGGTAACGACGCTGGTGCAGCAATACGCGCTGGCCTATCCCGCCATTCGCTTTGGCCTGATCAGCGACAGCAAAGAGGTGTTCACCTCGCCGGGTAATGGCGACCTACGCGACGCGATCCGCCAGGTCTACGGCGCGGACATTGCCGGGGCTATACTACCGGTGGGCGATCTGCCCGCTACCGAACCAGCCGTCTCCGACGACCCCTTCGCCGACTGGACCGACCCGACCGCGTTGCCCGGCCCGCGCCGTGCCCCTGCCGCCGCCCCTACTCCGCCGGCAGACAACGATGCACCAAGCAGCGTACAGGTCTGGGGTTATGTCAGTCCGCCCTCGGTCAGCCGCACTAATCGCCAAGCGCAGCACTTTTTCGTCAACGGGCGCGCGATCAACAGCCGGATGCTGACATATGCGCTGGAAGAAGCCTATCACAGCCTGTTGATGGTCGGGCGGCACCCTATCGCCGTGCTGAATGTGCGCGTAGACGTAGCGGACGTGGATGCTAACGTGCATCCAACCAAAAGCGAGGTCAAATTCCGCCAGGAGCGCACGGTGTTTGTGGCCGTGCAAAAAACGGTGCGCGCCGCACTGGCCGCCCACAGCCCGGTGCCGACATTCGGTACGCGCAGCGCGCAAGGCTGGGAATTGGGCGGCGGCAGCGAAAGCGCCACGCTCGGCAGCGTGAGTGCGGCAAACAGCGCCACCACAGATGCTGTCGCCAATCGCTCCTATGTCAACGGCAGCATCCCCCCGGCACCCTCCGCCGGCCCGCAATTTGCAACCCGCAACCCGCAAACGCAACAGGGTGATCTGTTCGGCGGCTATGCGGCTCCTGCGCTGACTTGGACCGGCAGTGGCGAAGCGGCTTTTGCGCCGGCAGACAGAGAAAGTGCCGATTCGGGCGTAGCACCGGGCGGCGAGGCGGCGCCGTCTGCCGCTGCGGACCCACTCGGTCCGCTGCCGACGTTCGGCGGCGCCGGCACGCTGCCGCCGTTGCGCGTGATCGGGCAGGTGGCAAACACCTACATCATCACCGAGGGGCCGGACGGGATGTTCTTGATTGACCAGCACGCGGCCCATGAGCGCGTCCTCTACGAACGCTTCGATCACGAGGTGCGCGCCGGGCGCGGCGTAGCCGTCCAGCCGTTGCTGCACCCGCTGACGGTCGATCTGCCGCCCGCCCAACGCGCCGAGATCGAACCGGTGTTGCCCCTGCTGGTCGGCGTGGGCTTCGATGTGGAATTGGTGCGCGACCCGCAACCGGCGTTGTTGGTGCGCGCCGTGCCGGCCCTCTATGCCGAGCGCGTTTCGCTGGGCGGGCTGCTCGAAATGCTGGACGAGTTGCTGGTCGGCAGCCCGCCCGACCGCTGGCGTGACCAGTTGGTGATCACATTGGCCTGCCACAGCGCGGTGCGTGCCGGCAAATCGCTCGGCCAGGATGAAATGCGCGCCTTGGTCGCCCAACTCGAAATCTGTCGGTTCCCCCGCCTCTGCGCGCACGGCCGCCCCACGATGTTGCACCTGAGCGCGCTGCAACTGGAGCGCGAGTTTGGTCGTCGGGGGTAGACGAATTCTGAGTTTGGGTTCTGAGTTTGAATTAGAAATGGTTACATCCTACGCCCGGAGGTACACACTGTGGCAACCGATCTGCCGAATCGCTGGCTCAATACCGCTGCGCCGCGTGGCGATGATTATGACGCAGCTTATACGCGGCGGGCCGCAGCGGGCGAGAATGTGCATGGCGAAGCCGATTTCGTGGAGCACTATCGGCCCATGTCGGTGCTGGACGGCGGCTGCGGCACCGGGAGGGTAGGGATCGAACTGGCGCGGCGCGGCATGGACGTGGTGGGCGTGGACGTGGACGCGGGGATGCTGGCGGCGGCGCGCCGCAACGGGCCGGACATCCCTTGGCACCTGGCCGATTTGGCAACAGTGGACCTCGGCCGGCAGTTCGACGCGATTGTGCTGGCCGGTAACGTGATGATCTTTTTGGCTCCCGGCAGCGAGGCGGCGGTCATCCATAATCTCACTCGCCATTTAGCCCCCGCCGGCGTGCTGATCGCCGGCTTTCAACTGGCCGTAGGCTATCTCGACTTAGCCGACTACGACCGCTTGACCACTGCCGCCGGCCTGCGCCTAGCCGAACGCTACGCCACCTGGGACCGTCGCCGCTGGTCCGAAGCCGACAACTACGCGGTTTCGGTGCATCGGCACGCGGGCAAGTAGCGCACTCAACTGATACATTACCAGCAGCTTTTTCTAACGGTCCGCGCTACAACCCCTATTGATCGTCCCCGACGCGGATCCAGCCGTGGCGCATGGCATAGATGACGGCCTGCGTGCGATCGTTGACATTCAGCTTGCGTAGGATGGCGGTTATGTGATTTTTCACCGTCTGATCGCTGATGTTGAGGTCCATGGCGATCTGCTTGTTCGAGCGGCCCCGCGCGATGCAGTCCAGGATCTCGACTTCGCGGCCGGTGAGGGGAGCAAAGACCATGTGCCCCTCTTGCTCCACCGAGGCCAGTTCGCGGAACTGTTTGAGGACGCGCGAGGCAACGAAAGGCCGCGACAGCACATTCTCGTTGATCAGATAGTGGCCTTGCGCGACGAGGCGTGTGATCTGGAGCAACTGCTCCGGGCTGATGTCTTTGGGCGAGTAGGCGGCAGCTCCGACTTTAATCGCGTTGAACAACTGCTCGTCGTCTTCATAGACGGTCAGAATGATCAGCGCGGTTTGCGGCAGGCGGCGCCGCACCACCCGCGCTACTTCCAACCCATTGAGACCCGGCAAGTTGATGTCTACCAGCATTACATCGGGGCTGACCGACTCGGCCACCTGGATGGCGCGCTGGCCGTCGGCAGCCTCGCCCACGATCTCGAATTCACCGGAGGCTTCCAACGTATAACGGACCCCCTGGCGGAACAGTGGATGGTCGTCTACAATCACAACACGCGAACGGTCCATCGAGGTTATCCTCCTGGTTGATGGGTAGAGGGGGGAGGCGCGGGGATCGCACGCTCCAGGCCGGCAATAGGAATCGTAAGGGTTAGGCGCGTGCCCTGACCGGGGCGGCTCTGCACATCCAGACTGCCGCCGATGATCGCGGCACGCTCGCGGATACCGACTAAGCCGGAATGCACTTCGCCGCCGGCATCAGGCGCAAAGCCCCGGCCGTCGTCGGCAATCTGGACGGCCCAACTCCCCGGTTGACGAGCGGCTTCGATAGTGATCCGGCCGGCTCCCGCGTGTTTATGGATATTGTGCAGCGCTTCTTGCACCACGCGGAAGACGACTAATTCAGCCTCGCGCCCCAGGTCCAGACTTTCGGGCAGAGTCGCCTCGATAGGCAAGCCGGTATAGTCGCGGTACTCGCCGATTAGTCGGTGCAACGTCCCGACTAGGCCCACATCGCCGAGCGACGCCGGGCGCAGATTGAACAAGAAGCGGCGCACATCGCGCAGGCTTTCGCGCACCGCCGTGCGCAGCAACACTAATTCGCGGGCCGCCTCGTCGGGGCGTGCCGCTAAAACACTCTCAACGAATTGCAGGCGCAGCAGCGTGTTGGTTAATGCCTGAGCTGGGCCGTCGTGGATTTCGCGCGCCAAGCGTGCGCGTTCGGCTTCTTGCCCCTGGATTAACTGAGCGCGCAACAAGCCCGCCCACGGATCGGCTTCCTCAGCACCCGCCGCCGGCTCACCCATGCGCTCGGCGCTGGCCTCCATCTGGCGCACAAACCACGTGATCCGCCGGCTGAGCTGCTCTAGGCGGGTCTGCGCTTGGCGCAACTCCTCGGCGCGCGCAGCGAGGCGCTGTTCCTCACTGAGTAGGTCGCTCGTGGGCACACTCACTGGGTCATGGTATTGGACACGATAGCGCACTTCATCAAGAAAGCGGCTCAACTGTTGGTGTTCCACTTGCGCCAGGCGTAAGCGGCCCTCCGCATCCGCACCTAGCCGCCGCAAGGCCGTTGCTTGCTTGGCGACTACGCGGCCCACCGCATCGTAGAGGTCTTGCACATCGGCCGCACGCAACCCGGCAAAGCCGGTCGGGTCAACCGGCGTAGAAACCGGCATATCCTCGGCAGAGGGGGAGACGCTGTATGGGCCAAAGGTCACGGTGGCTCTCCTCAGTACGCTTGGTGCAGCGCAAACTGGTAAGGATCGGTGGCGCGTGACCTCAGTATAGCACTAGCAGGTCGCAGAATGCAAGCAAAAACCCGTAAGGCAAGCGGAAGGGGAGTCAACCGGTGACGCACCGGCCCAACGACTATGGATTTTGGCAGTGGGGTATTACCGGGCGCGGCGAGGCAACTAGGGCATTGCCGGGAGCAGCGGCACGGTCAGGGTGACGGTGGTGCCCTGACCACGCGCCGAGGTGATGCCGAGGTTGCCGTCTACCGAAGCCGCGCGTTCGCGCATATTGAGCAGCCCATACGATCCACGCCGCTTGGCGGCGTCTTGCTGCTGCGCCACCTCGAAGCCTTGCCCATCATCCTGCACCTGGATCACCAAACGATTGCCCAATGTCTTGAGGCTGACCCAGATGTTGCGCGCACGGGCGTGTTTTTTGGCGTTGTTGATCGACTCCTGCACCACGTTAAACACCGTTGTCTCGGCTGCCGGGGCCAACCGGATACCCAATTCTTCGCCCTGGAAGTGGACGCGCGGCAGATCCTCAGCGGGGAAACGTTGCACATATTGGCCGAGCGCGGCCACTAATCCGCTACTCTCCAAAATCACAGGGCGTAGCTCGAACAACAGCGTTCGCACATCGGCGTTGGCACGGCGGGCCATATCCGCCAATTCGTCTAGTTCCGGTCCCACACGCTGCGGCGCACCGGCTAGCAGCTTCTTGATGAACTCGGCGTTCATAGCGATGGCCGCCAGCGTTTGCGCCGGGCCGTCGTGCAGGTCACGCGCCAGTTGACGACGCACTTCGTCTTCTTTCGCGAGCAGGCGGTCCCGCTCATCACGCAGTGCCTGATAGAGTTGCGCGTTTTGCAGCGCGATGATCGCATTATTGCCCAGCGCGGTCATCAACTCTAGTTGTTCCTCTTCGTAGCGGCCCTTTTCCACCACGGTAATGATCACGCCGTATAGCTCGAAGCGCGAACGCAGCGGAATGACCAGCGCGTTACCGAAGCGGGCCAGGCGCGGCCAGCATTCGATCAGCTCTTCTTCGGCGCGCAGATCGCGGATAATCACCGGCGTGCCGCTCGCGACGGCGCGCCCGATCTGGCCGGTGCGTGCGCTCAGTTTTAGGCCGACCTCCTCTTTGCTCAAGCCATAGGAGCCGGAGACAAACAACAGGTTGCTACCCGGCTCGATCAGCATCACCATGCCTACATCGAACGGTAAAATGCGGACAAATTCTTCAAAGATGGCCTTGAGTACGCTCTCGTAATTGAGCGTGGCACTGAGGGTATAGGTCACGCTATATACGCCTTTGGCCCGTTGCAGGGCCAGACGATAGCGTTCCTGAGCACGGCGCTCGTCGCGGCGGGCTGTGCGCGCCCGCCGGCGCACCAGTTGTGCGTTGCTACCGGCCACCAGACTCACCCAGACCAACATCAGCATGACGTAGATGCCGAATAACACGGCTTGGTTGCTCTGAGACAGATCGGCCAACCCGCGACCGGGCGGCCAAATAGGGACGAGGTGCAGCCCAAACAGCACGCCGGCGATCAGCCCGGCCCACACATTCCGCAAGATGCCGACCGCGAACACCGCGGGCAGCACCAGCAGCGCCGTTGCCCCGTGAGTGAGCAGTGACAACAGGCCCAGCAGCGCAAAATCCAGCACAAAACTGAGGTCGATCAGCCAAAGCGGGCGGCGCGGCAGCAGCGCCATCAGCAGGAACAACAGACCGGCACCCAGGATATAGACTATGATCAACCCACCGGTTGACGGATCTTGCCAGGGCCAGGGTTGGGAGTTATGCTGGGCCAATACACCCAGCGTCGCAATTGCTGCGCCCGCCGTCAGCCAGCGCAGCAAGGTCAGCAACCCACTCAGCAGGAGCGGGCTACCGCTATCATCCGTATCCGGTGCATCGCTCTCCGACACGAAAGCGAGGCGAAATACTGGGCGCGTCCACACAGGCGAGGTACTCCAACAATACCGGCGGAATTGGACACGAATAACGCGAGCTACAGCGATCCATTCACGATCCATTGCGGTTAATCTAGTGCTACTGTTATTGTAGGGAAACAGCGATAGCCCTGCAAGCGGTTTTACTCTAAACAGGACCGTAACAGGACTTTTATACTATACGTTTCCTACCAATGGCCTACTGAGGTATAATAACGCCATGAGTGACAAACCGATCCTGATCGTAGACGATGAACGCCCGATTGTCGCGCTGGTCCAACTCTACTTGGAAAACGCCGGCTTTCGCGTCGAAACAGCCCATGACGGCCCCGAAGGGCTGCGCCTGATCCGTAGCCTACAACCGGCGCTGGTGGTACTGGATGGAATGCTGCCCGGCATGGACGGTTTTGAGGTCTGCCGCATAGTACGCCGGGAGAGCGAAGTACCGATCATCATGCTGACCGCACGCACCGATGATGTAGACCGCATTGTGGGTCTAGAACTGGGGGCCGACGACTACCTGGGCAAGCCGTTCAACCCACGTGAACTGGTCGCCCGCGTCAAGGCCATTCTGCGGCGTGCCGGCGCCACACCGACTCTCCCGCCCGACGTACCACAGACGCTGGGCAACACGACACTGGATGTGGCACGACACGAAGTAACAGTAGCCGGGCAGGCGGTAGCCCTGCGGAGCAAAGAGTTTGATTTGCTTAAGATGTTTATCGCACACGTAGGGTTGGTCTTAGACCGCGACCGCCTGCTCAACGAAGTGTGGGGCTACGAATATTTCGGCGATACACGCACGGTAGATGTCCATGTCGCCCACCTGCGCGAACGGCTGGCCGGCTCCTCGCTAGTCATCCAGACGGTGCGTGGCACCGGCTATAAACTGGTTTTAGACCCGCCGACAGTGGCAGAATAGATAGAGACGATGCTCACAACCTTACGCGGGCGGCTAATCGCCAGCTATATCGCGGTTGTCCTACCGGCGCTGCTGTCGGCGACGGCGGCCTACTTGGCGCTGAGTATTAGCGCGGGGCGCAATGATGCCTACCTGCAACTCAAAACTACGCTCTACCTGATCGGCCCGCAGATCATCAACAAAGGGGCGCTGAAACGCCAAGAGGCTTTGGTCGGAGCCGAAGATTTACTTACGATTCTTGACACCACCAAGAAGTACCGGCTGCTGGTGGTAACGCCGAATGGGTTTATTACCTTTGACAGCAACCGCAGTACCGGTACGTGGCTAAGGCGTACCATTGTGTTGCCGGCGGCGTCGCTGGCTGATCCGAATCCAAGCGCCGCTTTCACCGGCACACTCATGCCGGAACCGCGTGACCAAACCTGGATTTATGCCGCCGCTTCGCCACGCACATTAGAGAGCATCGCGCACCCGAATGCGGTAGTGCCGGCCGGCGCACCACTGACCTATTTTGTGTTGGCCGAGCCTGCACCGGATTACACCGTCTGGACAGAGTTCATCCGCCGCTTCTTGATTTTTGCCGTGCTGGCCGGGTTGGGCGCGGTGGCATTGGGTGGTGTGCTGGCCCGTTCACTTACCCGGCCCATCGCCGGTCTGACGCGGGCCACTCATGCTATCGCGCAAGGCGAGTACGCACACCAAGCGCCTGCGTTGGGCACCATCGAACTGCAAACCCTGGCCGCCGACTTCAACCGGATGGCCGAGGCCGTGCAGCAGAGTCGCCAAGCCCAGCGCGACCTAATGGCGAATGTGTCGCACGATCTGAAAACGCCGCTCACATCGATCCAAGGCTTTTCACAGGCCATGCTGGACGGCGCAATCCACGACCCCACCGGCTTCCAAGCGGCCGCCGGTGTTATCCACAGCGAAGCGCAACGCATGGCGCGGCTGGTGGCCGACATCGTGGACTTGGCTCGGCTGGAGGGACGGGCTACCCCGCTGACGTTGGTGCCGACCGACCTTGCGCCGATGCTGGCGCTGGTCGCACAGGGGTTGCAACCGCAGGCGGGCGCACGCATGGTGCAACTGCAAGTCGTGGGCACACCGGCACCACCGGTGGCGGTAGATGTGGCGGGACTGCAACGCGCCCTAACTAATTTGCTTGACAACGCGCTGCGCCATACCCCCCCCGGCGGTCGGGTGACGTTGGGCATGGAACCAGCCGCCACAGCTCTACGTATCTTTGTGCGAGACACCGGCAGCGGCATCTCGACGGATGCCTTGCCACATATCTTTGACCGCTTTTATCAGGCCGATCCTTCGCGGGCCGGCGGGGAGCACGGGGCGGGGCTTGGCCTCGCGATTGTGCGCGAAATCGTCACCGCTCACGGCGGCACTATCGAGGTCCATAGCACGCCAGGGGTCGGTAGCGAGTTCAGCATATTACTGCCGCTGCTGCCTAGGACAAGCCGGAACGGTGGAGCGCATCCAGTTGACTCAAAGCAAGCTCATGTCCTATAATAGCGCTGGTCCTTACTGGCGACTCGGGGGAGTTGGAGGGAGTTCTTGGCAAAGAAACAGACAACGGCCGGCGTAACACCGAACGACGGCGCAGGTGACACTCCGGTGCCTGCGGCGACGGTTCCCGCCCTCGACTTGAGCGGCAAGCATATCCTGATCGCCGACGATGAACCAAACATCCGGGCGTTGCTGCGCGATTTTTTGGAGGAGCAAGGATTCCGTATTTCGGAGGCCGAGACGGGCGCACAGGTGATGAAGGCGCTGGCGGAGGGCGGCTATGATCTGATCATGATGGACATCCGTATGCCGGAGATGGACGGCATGGCGGTGCTACGCGAAATGCACGCCAAAAAAACCGATGTCCCGATCATTCTGATGACCGCCCATAATTCGGCCAGTGTGGCAATCCAAGCGACCCAGTTGGGTGCATACGATTATATTACCAAACCCTTTGAGTTAGATGAAGTGCTGTTGACGATCCAGCGGTATTTTGAGCGCCAGCAACTGACGAGCGAAGTTCGCAACCTCCGCAACCAACTCGGCCAGCGCGACCCGGCGGAGCGCATTATCGGCAGCAGCGCAGCTATGCAGACGATCTATAAGATGATTGGGCGCGCCGCCGGCACGGACGCAACGATTCTGGTTACCGGCGAGACCGGCACCGGCAAAGAGCTAGTGGCCCAAACCATCCACAGCAATTCGCAGTACCGCCACGGCCCGTTGATCAAGGTGAACTGCGCGGCCCTACCGGAGTCGTTGCTCGAAAGCGAACTGTTCGGGCACGAAAAAGGCTCCTTTACCGGCGCGCTCACCCAGCGCAAGGGCCGCTTTGAGATGGCCCACAAAGGCACTATCTTCCTCGATGAGATCGGTGAGATGACCCTCAGCACACAGCGTAAATTGTTGCGGGTGTTGCAGGAGCGTGAGTTTGAGCGCGTGGGCGGCAGCCTGCCGATCAAAGTGGACGTGCGCGTGATCGCGGCGACGAACCGCCGACTCAAAGAAGAGGTGGAGGCCGGCCGCTTCCGGGCCGATCTGTATTACCGCTTGGCGGTGATCGAAGTAGATATGCCGCCACTGCGCGAACGCAAAGAAGACATCCCATTTCTGGTGGAGCATTTCTTAGATAAGCATCGCTACAGTGCCACGTCGGCGCCGGCCCGCATCTCCGAAGAGGCGCTGGTCGTGTTGCAGAGCTACGACTGGCCCGGTAATGTGCGCGAATTAGAGAACGCGATTGAGCGCGCTGTAGTCATGTCGCAGGGCAGCATTATCACCAGCCACCATCTGCTTTTCTCACCGTATACCGAGCGCAAGTTTCTTGACCTGACGCGCATGGTACGCGAACGCACGGCTCTGAGCAACATCCTCGCCGAAGCCGAACGGCTGGCCCTCGTCGAAGCCCTCGATCAGGCGCGTGGCGACCGTAGCGAAGCCGCCAAACTGCTAGGCGTGGCCCGCCCGGAGTTCTATGCCAAGCTCAAGGACTACGATCTCTCCTCTTAATGCCCCTTCCGCAACCCTCCGCTAATCACGCAAGCTCTCGCCTTATGGGGGGTTTGTTATGTCAACGCAGCCCACGATAAAGCCTGTATCTACATCGACTCAGCACGTTTCAGGTTTTACGTCTCTACTTGGCATGAACCTTGCTTGCACGGCTGCACCAAGTGGCACCGGCCGCCGCTCCACCGAGCGGTCCTAGATAATTTGTACTATGATTGGGCGAAAAATTATGTCGCATAGGGATGGGGATACATCTACAATTCACATAGTCCCACGAGCCGTCACAGGTGCAATGCTGCTGTCATCGTCCGCACTCAGCGATTTGGTGCTGGAAAAATTAGTTCCGTGTCTAGATCGCGATGAATTGCTGGTGCAGTTGCAAGGGGTATTGCAAGAGGTATTGCCGCACGATGCCGGCTTGGTTGCCACCGTGGAAGGCGATCATCCCGATGAATTGCGCCTGATGGTGCGGCACGGTCTCTCCACTGAGGGCACGGAGTGGCCGACCTATGTCCCCCCGACCACACTGCTCGACCCCTGGTTGCCTAGCGCGGGACCGCTACACATTCCCGATATGCAGGCGGCGACCTTGCGCGTCGGCGATCTGTTTGCGGGTAGTGGAATGCGCTCGTTGCTGTCCATTCCTGTACCGAGCGGCGACGATACGGCCGCCGTGCTACTGCTGGCGCGCCGAGAAGTCGGCGCATTTTCGGCAGTGGATGACGAGCAGATCACCGCGCTGCAGCGGGCGCTGGCAGGGCCGTTGGCGAACGCTCAGCAATTGATCCAGCAGCGTGCGAAGCAGGCTAATCTGCTAGCGCATAGCACTAGCCTCTGGCAAGCATTGGGTAACCGAACCGATGCTGCGGTTCTACCACGTCTGCTGGATCTTGCGCTAGAGATCGCCGGAGCTGCCGCCGGCACCATTATGGTGGTGCTGCCGGAAAATGCGACTCTTTATGTACGCGCTGCTCATGGTCTCAGCCCGCACACACCCATCGAGACGCAGGTGCCGTGGGCCACGCGCATCGCGCCGTCGCCAAAGGAGCTTACGCGCTCCCAGCTATTTCGCCACCTTAACACACCCGCCGGCGCGCTCCTGCCGGCAGCGACTCCTTTGGACCTCCATACTTACACAGTGGTGCCGGTGCAGAGCGCAAGTAGCGGTGCCTTACTGGGCTTGCTCAACCTCTATTGGCATGAAGATTTGACTCAATTAGATCAGGAAAAAGACGCCCTACTCGGCAGCGCGGCCGCTGCTGTCGGGGCGGTGCTGGAAGATAGCGCCCTAGCGCTGGCCCAACAGCAATGTGATCGCACGCTCGCTCAGTTTCATCGTCACAAAACGCGCCTGCAATCGGTTATCGGGCATCAACTGCGCACCCCCATTACCTCGATTGGCGGCTATGCCCAACTCCTACAGCGTCGCGCACCCGATTCCAGCAGCCCGATTGCCCGTTACGCCGATACTATTCTCACCGAGTCGCGCCGCATGGAGGCGGTGATCGACAATGTGATGGAACTCTCGCGTCTTGATGAAGCGCTGGTCGGCATTCAGGTGCGGCCCTTTGATCTCTTAGCCCTGCTTACGGACCTCAGTAGCGATCAGGCGCTACGTGTGCGCGCGGCCAATAACGTGACTTGGGATCTGCCGGATACACTGCCGACCGTTATTGGCGATGCTTTGCGCCTGAAGCAAGCGCTAGTTGCCCTATTGCGGCGGCACGAAGCGCAGCAACCGTTGCGAACATTGCCGGTTGTGGCGCGCGCGCTTACCGTGCAGACCGGCCTGGCGGTTAAAATCCAGTTGGGAGCAACGACCGCAACAGATCGCTGGGCTTCGGCTGCTGAGACGCTAGCGACGCTTGACCTGCGGAACGCAGTAGACAGCCCGCAGGCGCAAGAGGACGAATTACCTTTATATAGCGCTATTCAACTGTTAGATGCGATGAATGCCGAGTTTGCTGTTGCTGTGGACTCCGCCGGTGCAACCGGCTACCGCGTGACGCTGCCGGCATTGGCCGACGATGTAGAGGGAGTACCATGAGCAAGATTCTGGTCGTGGACGATGAACCCACGATTGTGGAGCTGATCGAGGAAAGTCTGCGGATGGACGGCTTCGACACTGCGCGCGCCTATTCGGGCGAAGAAGCTTTGGATGCGCTCAGCAAAGATCCGCCTGATCTAGTACTGCTCGATCTGATGCTGCCCGGCATGGACGGCTACGAAGTTTGCCGTCAGATGCAGAAAGATGTGCGCCTGAGCCAGATTCCAGTCATTATGTTGACTGCTAAAAGTGCGGTCGGTGACCGTGTGGCGGGATACCAAAAAGGGGCCGACGATTATATCACTAAGCCGTTTGATGCCGAGGAGTTGTTGGTGCGCGTGCGCGCCCAATTACATCATCTCTATCACGAGAACACCAACGAATTGACCGGTCTGCCCGGCAGTGCCTCGGTGGAGAACGCGATTGATCGTCGCACCGCGCTGCCCGACGAGCCGTGGTCCATCATCTATATTGACATCGAGAACTTCACCGTCTACAACGAGGTTTACAGCTACTTGGAAGGCGATGAAATGATCAAATCCGCCGCGCAGGTTGTGCGCGATGCCGTCGAAGCACAGGGTGGTCCGACCGATTTTGTCGGCCACATGGGCGGTGATAACTTTGTGATCGTTACCGTTCCCGACCGTAGCGCCGCTATTTGCCGAGCAGCGGGGGCACGGTTCGATGCCCTAGTGACCGATTTCTATTCGCCGACTGATCGCAGCCAGGGCTATGTGGTATCCATCAACCACGAAGGCAACTTGGTGCAAACCCCCCTGGCCTGTCTGTCTTATGATGTCGTGGATAACGACCCGCAGGGGGAGCAAGCGAATGCTAGCGCGGCGGTTCACTAATGGCGACTGATCTCTCGCCACTCCGGCCCGAAGCTCCGCCGCCGATGACCCAAACCCGTGCTGATGCCTGGGCGTTAGTAACGGAATTTGTGCAGAGCGATAGCCTACGCAAGCATATGCTGGCGGTTGAAGCCTCAATGCGTTATTACGCGGAAAAGCTGGACGGCGATCAAGAATATTGGGGTATCGCCGGCCTAATTCATGATTTCGACTATGAGCAGTACCCGACCCTGGATCAGCACGTCTGGGTGGGATCGCGCATTCTGGCCGAGCGTGGCTGGCCGGCCGATCTCATCCGCACGGTGCAGTCGCACGCGAATTATATGGGTGTAGCGCGGGCCAAGTTGGTGGACTGCGCCTTGTTCGCCTGCGACGAACTATCCGGCTTTGTTACCGCTGTGGCCTATGTACGCCCTAATCATAGCTTGGCCGAAGTGGAGCCGCGTTCGGTGCTCAAAAAGATGAAGGATAAAGCATTTGCCCGCGCCGTCAGCCGCGAGGACATTGAGCAAGGTGCGCTGGAACTAGGGCTGCCGTTAGAAACTCACGTTGCTCATATTATTGCCGCTCTGCAACCTATTGCTGCGACGCTGGGCCTTTAGCCGCGAAGCTTAGTCCTCATCGTCTAGCGGAAACGGCACGGCACCCATATTGCCGGCCGAGTCTTGTAGGCGGTAGGCCAGCCAAGCAGGTAGCGCGTGCGCCAAGGCGGAGTTGGCTACCACCTTCTCGGCGCCTGCGGCGCGTGCTTCGAGGATCGCTGCCGTACCTAAGTGTGGGCCAAAGGCAAACACCGGAATAGAGCTTGCTGTTGCAGCACTGATCACCTCGGTTGGATCAATACGTGCCGCTAGGTCTACCACTACCAGCGCCGGTGGGTGCGGATTATCGGCGGACAGCGCGGCGAACGCGCCGGCGGCTCCCCGGATTGTGATAGGATCGCCGCCTGCTGCCCGTACAGCATTTGCTATCGTCACGCCAAACAACAAATCGGGTACAGCCACTAATACCTGTTTCCTCATACCCTTATAGGCCTCACTTTCTCAATCTATTATACGCTTCACTGTAGCCGAAAGTCACATCACACCAGGATGTGCGTATAGGGAAAGGGACTGTGCTTCGTGAAACCAAGCTTCGCGCTACGCACTATTGACTTCCCTTCTGTTCTGTGCTATGATTAACTCTAAAAGATTTTAATTATGGGGGGGGATCTGATACATGGTAGAGCGCAATTCGCATTGTAGCTGGTGCGGTGCGGCGTTTGCCCCGAATCAGCTGTGGCCCCGACGTTGTGCAGCGTGCGGCAAAAGCACTTATCTAAACCCGCGCCCCGTGGCGGTGCTGGTAGTGCCGGTGGGTGAGGGGGTGCTGCTGGTGCAGCGCGGTATTCCGCCACAGTATGGAGCATGGGCCTTGCCGGGAGGCTATATCGGCTTGGGGGAAACGTGGGAAGCAGCCGGCGCACGAGAAGTCGCCGAAGAAACGGGCCTGTACCTGGATGCTACAGATATTCGCCACCTATGCACGCTGACTGATGCGGTAGATGGCTACCTGTTGGTGTTTGGGATCGCTACACCGCAGCCGGCCGCAGCTCTAGAAGGTTTCACCCCGAACAGTGAGACACTAGCTTGGCGTATTGTGCTTACGCCGCAAGAGTTAGCTTTCCCGTTACATAGGCAAGCCCTAGCTACATACTTCGAATTATATAAGGGATAACTACATTTTATCCTACGCCAATGTTCGCCCTGCGACTTTTATATGCCCTTTTTGTATATGTCCGGCAAAGGGCTAAGGCGGATCCGCTTTCGCGCACAACTATACATTGAATTGAAAGGATAAGAGCGCATGAGTATCATAGGTTCGGAGAAGATCGCCTTGATTACCGGCACCTCATCTGGGATCGGGTTGCAAACAGCCGTGCAGTTAGCGCAGGCCGGCTTCACCGTGATCGCCACTATGCGCGATCCAGGCAAAGCCGGGCCGCTACAGGAGGTGGCCCAGCAGGCCGGCGTAACGGTGGACGTGCGCCCGCTGGATGTCGAGGACGATGCGTCGGTAGCCGCCGCCGTCGCGGACATCCAGGCGCGCTATGGGCGGATCGACCTGCTGGTGAATAATGCCGGGGCGGGCTACCTGGGATCGTTGGAGCAAACCCCGCCGGCGGTGCTGCGCCGCACGATGGAGGTTAACTTCTTCGGTGTCTGGCGGGTGGTGCAGGCAGTCTTTCCGCTGATGCGGGCGGCCGGATCGGGGCGCATCCTGACGGTGACGAGTGTCGGCGGGCTGATCGGCCAGCCGTTCAACGATGCGTATTGCGCGGCGAAGTTCGCAGTCGAAGGGTGGATGGAAAGCCTGGCGCCCGTGGCCCAACGGCTGGGCATTGCCGTGATTCTGCTTGAGCCGGGAGCTGTCAATAGTGGCTTTGTAGCGGCGGTACAGGCCACCCGCGCCGATGAGGCACCCGATCTACGAGCGGCCTATGGCTCCATGCGCGACTCGTATATGGCTGCCACCGAACAGACGTACACAGCGGTGGGCCAAACGCCGACAGAAATTGGTCAGGTGATCGTGGAAGCCGCGACTACGGCCACGCCGCATTTGCGCTATCAGACCTCGGATCTGATCCGCGCAGTCGTCGCTCGCAAATATGTCGATCCGACAGGGGACAGTGTGGTGGCGCTCACGGGTGCGCGCCTGCCGTAAGCGGCGGCTTTCTCCCTAAGACACCAAACAACTTGCCCAACCGCTATTCGGCTACCGCCTGCAAGTTCGGACTATCCCAGAGGACTCCGGCCGGCCGGGCGAGAACTGCCCCAGGGTCGCGCGGAGCAGGATGGGACGCTGTTGGTCGCAAGATGTACCAGGCGGGTCGCCTTTCTGTGCGGCGATCCGGTTCAATGGCGGCTCTCAGCGGATTGCCTGCGGTCGGCGATGCCCGGTCATATGGGCGGGCCCAATATGCCGTGCCGCCAAAGAGAAGCGTGCGGCAGGTCACGACACGCCACAGCGACTGTCTGGTGGGCCAAGAGTCATCCGGCGCCCGCGACAGCGGTCAGGGGGCCAGGATCTTAGCCAGGTTGGCCTGCAGCACATCCGCCGGCACTGCCCCGATAGTGACTGCTTGGACAAGACCCCGCGCGTCAATGAAGAGATGGTAGGGGATGCCGACAGTGTTGTAGCGATTCCTCACGCCTCCATCGGCATCGATCACGATCATCCAATCAACTCCATGGCTGGTCGTATAGGCCCGTACTTGGGCCGCGTCCTCGCGCACATCCACTCCGACTATTGCTAGGCTGCGGCTGCGATACCGAGCATACACCTGCGTCATGATCGGCAACTCGGTCTTGCACTCTTCGCACCAAGTCGCCCAGAAGTTGATCCAGACCGGGCGGCCGCGCAGTGCCGTGAGCCGGACCGCAGTGCCGGTGTTCACGTCGGTGAGCGCGAAATCGGGAGCAGCCATGCCTACGCGGGGCGCGATAGCACTCTCCGCCGGCGCGGCGGCCGGGGCGGGCGGATGCAAAGCCTGCGCCGGTCCGGGGCCGCCGTGCGCAAGGACCCACACGGCCAGTGCGCCTGCCAGTAATCCCAATACCGAGCCGGCCGCCCGACCAGATTTGCCGCGCAACAGCATGACAATGCCCCCTTCCGGCGCTCCGGTGATTGCCGAGCGCATCGCTCCAGTATAGCACGCTGTTGGAGTGCGGCGCTAGGTAGTCGGCGCGTAGGCAGGCAGGCCGCCCTGCCGGCGAAAGTGGCGGGCACAGAAACTCGCATATTTCGTATGGAACGGCGAATGGGCGCAAGACCCTAACTATCGCCGTAAACGCCGGGCCGGTCGCATACGCCGATCCCTGTCACAGCAGGCGAACCGGATACCATTCGACACATTCCGGCCAACCGGCAACTTTCACCTGAAGCGCGACAAACCAAAGCACACGGGCGTAGTCTTCCGAGTGTGCGATCATGGACACGGCATTTTCCGGCATCTGGAGCGCAAACACTTCGTGGAACCCTTGCCCCGCAGCAAAGTGCCGGTTCTTCCGCCCAGCGTCTGGACGACTTTGTCGTTACTCCCTCGGCCGGTGCCGCGCAGGATCAGCTTCACAGTGAGGTATTCGACCGTGGCGGCCCGCCGGAAGCGTTGCTGGTAGGTCACGGTGATCGGTTGGCCTGCGTACACCTCGTATGGAGTGACCGTGACCGTGGGCCGGTCCAGGGTCCGCGCCTGCCCCACCGTAGCGATAACGACATACCCGCACCCGATCAGAAGCAACGCCCCGACCACGATCAGGAGGCTTAGGATCACCCAGGCAAACAGTGGGACCGTGGCGTGGGCCTGCTGGATGAAGAACAGGAGGGTGCCAAGCCCGCCATCCCATAGCAGGGTGAAGAGCCCCAGACCGGCACATCCCGCCGGCGTTGTAGAGGCTCCTGGGCTGCTGGGAGACCGGACCGACGCATCCCTGTCTTCCGCCTTGCTCATCCGGCATCACCCTCCGCGATGGTGAATGTGCGCCGCATCTTGCACATCCGCTACGACTATTATTGGTATTGACCTGGTTCCGCGTATAGTATAGGCCATCCGGCCGGAAGCGGCAATGATAGCGCGCCGCGCGTTCCACTGTTTGACAGGAACATCGCCACGGCGCCGGCGCCCGCTGCCCGTAGCGGAGAACACAACTAACCGAAGTCGCCGTGGTCTGTTATACCGGCACTTCATGTACCCGGCACGAGTTGACACTGAACGCAGTCCGGCACAGTGTGCCGGATGACCATTCTTCATCCGCCTATGGCGGTCATGTTCAGCATTATCCATCTGATTCAGTTTGGTAACGGAATGCCGCAGATTATACATCGGCAGATTGAGTCTGATGGCAGCGACCCAGGACGCCCTTAGCCGGCCCAAACAGCGTGCCGACGGCCGATAAGGCGAAGGCGCGGACGTAGAGGACCGCTACCTGCCGACTGAGGAAGGCCGACCTACGGCGCGGGGTTCTGGCCCGCGCCGTAGGTCGGCGGTGATCATCGTGTGCCGGCGGTCCTAGCGGTCGACAGAGATCCCAGCCAGCAGGCCGAACACGAAGCGGAGCAATGTGAGCGCGATCAGTAGCTGGTTGGGACCCGATAGGCACTCATGGGCAGCCGGGTGCGGGCGGATGGCGGGGCGGGCAGTGCCCGTCGGCGTGCCCGCCATATAGGCCGGCTCGTCGGCGGGTGTAGCGGCCGATGCCGGCGGAGTTACGGTCAGAGTTATCAGCGTGTTCCGTTCCAGTAAGGGGCGGCAGATGGACGGTCGCGCGTCATCACAGATACCCGCCCGGCCGGCGCAACCCCGGCCGGGCGGGGTACAGTGGTCTGATCGATCACGCGAACCATCGGGAGCGCCGCCCCGGACGGCCGCACGGCAAGTACGGGTTGCGCGGCGGTGCGCACCACACCTAACGCCACACTGCCCAGCCATAGCTGCGGCAGCCCACTGCGGCCGTGGGTTGCCAACACGATGAGATCCACCGCTTCCGCGCTACCGCAGGCCACAATGGCGGCGGCCGGACTGCCGTGGCGCAGCAGGGTCCGCACCGCTAATCCGTTCTCCTTCAGCCGCGTAGCGGTTTCCGCCAGGGCGACCGTGACGGCATCGGCGGCGGCGCTGCGCGCGTCCTCCAGCCAAAAAGGTTGGATGCCGGCTTCCGCGAGCGACACGTCGGGCAGCGGCGGCAGCACCGCCAGCAATAACAGCATCGCCCCGCTGGATCGGGCCAGGGCCAGCGCCACGTCCAACGCCTGGGCCGCGAACGGCGAGCCGTCTAACGGCACCAGGATCCGGTGGTAGGCCGCCCGCGCTGGGGTGCCCCGCGCACCAGCAACACCGGCACGGGGGCGGCCTGGAGGATGCGCTCGGCCACGCTACCCAGCACTATATGTTGCAGCCCACTGCGCCCATGCGTCGCCAGGGCGACGGTAGTCAGCGCCGGCTGCTCGGCCAGTTCGGCTAGGATTTCGCCGGCGGGGTCGCCCTGGCGTACTTGGGTGTGGATCGCCGGCCCGGCGTGGGCCAGGCCGGCGGCGATCCCCGTGAGGTACTCCTGATAGGCGCTGCGCTCGATTTGCTGATCGGGAATCTGGGTTAGCAGACCCATCTGCGGCCAGGCGAGCCCCGTCATCCAGGTCGGCCCCACCATCACGCCGAGCAAGTGCAGATCCCGGCCGGTCGTCGCGGCTAACGTTACCGCTGCGGGCAGCGCCGTCTCGGCCAATGGTGAGCCGTCCAGCGGCACCAAAATCGCTTCGTTCATCCCTATCCTCCTCTGGCTCAGCCGGCGGTCGGTGGAGCAGCGAGGCTCGCATCCCAGCGGGCCATAAACATACGGAATAGATCCGACTCGGTCAAGATGCCGATCAACCGGTGCGCGTCATCTAGTACCGGTAGGCCGCCGATTTTGTGGATCCGCATCAGGTCGGCCGCGTCCCGTAAAGGGGTCTGCCCGGTGACAGTGTACGGGTGATGAGTCATCACCTGGGCCACGGTGGCGCGGGCCAGCAGATAGCTAAGTTCGTAGAGACTGGGCACCACCACCGAGGACGGCCGGGCCTCGCGCAGGTCGCCGAGCGTCACGATGCCGATCAGCCCCGATTCGTCCACTACCGGCAGGCGGCGAATGCCGTGCCGCATCAGCAGGTTATAGGCGTCGGGCACCGGCGTGTGCGGCGGGATGGAGTGCACCGGCGCGGTCATCCAGCCGCCGACCGTCCGGCTCGCCGCATCGGGGGTGCGCCCTTCCAGGGCGGGCGGGAACAGCCACTGCCCTATGTCCAGAGAGGAGGGGTTCATCACAAGGGCTCCTTTGCTGAATGCCGACCCGCTGCGTCTAACGGTCGCCGACGGGTAGTGTGCTAATTTATACAGCTAGTGTAAATCGCCCAGCCGATAGGGCCGCCGACCGGCGGGGAACAAGAGGTAACCATCGGGGTGCCGAGGCCGGCCGACCTAGCCCCGGCCGGCGACTTGGTACCGACCCACGCCGGCGGGCGCGGCGACGAGATCGGCAGCAGCGACAGGGGGCGTGGCGCGCACCAGCAACACCGGGCGGTCGGCGGCTCGTACCACCTTCATCGCCACGCTGCCGAAACGTACCTGCTGCCAGCCGCTGCGCCCGTGCGTCGCCAGCACGATCAAGTCGGTCCCCAGCGTCGCTGCAGTGTCTAGGATCGCCGCGGCCGGCGGGCCGTAGACCAGTTGTGTGTCAATACTCAGCCCAAAGTTCTCCAGTCGCGCCGCTGTCGCTTGGAGATAGGCACGCAGGTGTGTGGCCTGGGCTTCGTGTGCAGCCTGCACACTCGCCGGCAGGGGAGGCTCCCCCGCGTGGCCGGTAGGACAGGACGCCGCCGCCACCAGTTGCAAGCTCGCGCCGGTCGCTTTGGCGATAGCATAGGCTTGGTCAAGCGCTTCTTCGGCAAACGAAGAACCATCCAGCCCCACTAGGATACTACGGTAAAGGGGCTGGGCCGGGGCGGGCGGCGTGCCCGGCCGGCGTACCAGCAGCAGCGGGGCGGGCGCGGCGTGTAGCAGCGCTTCGGCCACACTGCCGAACACCCAGCGCGGCACCCCACTCCGCCCATGCGTAACCATGGCGATCAGGCGTAGATCGCTACACTCTTCCGCATAGGCCGCCAGCGTCAGCGCCGGGTCGCCTTCCAGCACCCGGCTGTGGACAGTCAGCCCCGTAGCCTGGAGGGTAGCGGTCAGCGCGGTCAAGTAGGCGCCGGCGGCCTGGACTTCCGTCGCGTGGTACGGGTCCAAGTTGACGCTCATCATGCCCGACCAATTGGGGCCGATCATTTGCAGCAGGCTTGGGACCACGCGCAGTAGAGTCAGCCGGCCCAGACCGCCCTGCACCAGCGGTACTACATAGGGCAAAATCGCTTCCGCCGCGAGCGAACCATCGAGCGGGACCAAGATTTCGGATTCCATCAGCGGGATCTCCTCTGCAGGGACGGCCCGGTGGGGTCCGTCGTATGGGGTTAGCGCTATTGTCTAGGGTCATGGTAGCGCCGGTCGGTGACAAACAGGGGTAACAGGAGGTATATATGTGGTGAACAAGCGCGGGGCAGGGGCGGCCGGTAATTTGTCGCCGTTTTTGCTATACTAGGAGCGCGACGGGGGCCACACGGCGGCTACCGCGAGAGGGGATCTGAGGCGATGCGCTTTCTGATTATTGATGACGACCGCAGTATCGTGGAGGCGGTGACCATTGGCCTACAATTCCAGTGGCAAGAGGCTGCGGTGGAGAGCGCGGGGGACGGCGAGCAAGGGTGGGCGCTCTTCCAGAGCACTCCCCCCGACGTGACGCTCCTTGACGTGAATATGCCCCGCCTCAACGGCTTTGAAGTGCTGCAGCGCATCCGGACGGTGTCGGACGCGCCGGTGCTGCTGCTGACGGCCCGTGGGGATGAGATGAGCAAGGTCCGGGGCCTGGAACTGGGGGCCGATGATTACTTGGTTAAGCCGTTCAGCCACTTGGAACTGTTCGCGCGCATCAAAGCGGTGCTGCGTCGCACCGCATTGCCGGCCCCGCTTACGGCGTTGCCCAGCTTCCGTTCGGGCGATCTCACGGTGAACTTCGACAGCCACACGGTAGTGGTGGCCGGGCAGCCGGTCAAGCTCACGCCCACCGAGTACAAGTTACTCTACCACTTGGTGCGCAACGCCGGGCGCGTGTTGCCGTTCGCAACGCTCTTGCGGCAGGTTTGGGGCGAGGACTACCAGGGCGAGATGGATTATCTCAAGACGTATGTAAGCCGGTTGCGGAAAAAGCTGGGCGACGACGCGGAGCAGCCGCACTACCTGCTGACCGAACGCGCGGTCGGCTACCGCTTCGCGCGCTTGCCACCCAGCGGAGACCCGCTATGAACGTCTCCCTGCTGACCGACGAGCGCCGGGTGCGCCAGTTGCTGGCGCTCAACCAAGCCGCATTGGCGATCACCGGCGCGTTAGACTTGGAGAGTCTCTTACAGCAGATCGTGGATAGCGCCCGCGAACTGGTTGGCTGCCGCTATGCGGCCCTCGGCATCCTCGGCGACGACGGGTTCATCGCCCGCTTCCCCACCTCCGGCCTCTCAGCGACCGAACAGGAGCAGATCGGCGCGCTGCCCCGCGGGCACGGCTTGCTCGGCGTGATGCTGCGGGCGGGGTACAGCATCCGCATTCCCGATATGCGCCAGGACTCCCGCCGAGCCGGCTTCCCCCCGCACCACCCGCCGATGACCAGCTTACTCGGCGTGCCGGTCTTCGTCCGCGGGCAACTGGTCGGCGATCTGTACCTGACGGATAAAATCGATGCTGCGGAGTTCCGCCCCGAGGATGAGTGGCTAGTAGAGTTGCTGGCGACGCACGTCGCGGCGGCGCTGGTCAACGCGGCCCTGTATGAAGAAGCGCAGCACGGCCGCGACGTTGCGGAGCGGGAGCAAGCGCGCTTACACGAACTAGAGCAGATGAAGGACGAGTTTCTCGCCACGGCGGCCCACGAACTGCGCACGCCGCTGACCACCATTCGCATGGCGGCGGGGTTGGCCCGCGCCCAGGTTGAGCAACTGACGGCCGTCGGCCCGCCAGCCCTCCCGCCGCGCCTACTGGATCTGCTGCGGTTGCTGGAGGACGGCAGCGGGCGGATGCAGGTGCTAGTCAACGACCTGCTGGATCTGACGCGCCTGGAGCAGGATCGCGTCCCGCTGGCGCTGGTGGATTTGGATCTACGCGAGGTGGTGGCCGCCGCCGCTGAAACGACCCGGCCATTGCTGGCGCGTAACGGACAGACCCTGGGGGTGCACCTGCCGGAAGGTTACTATTGGGTGCGCGGCGACCGGCAGCGCCTGGAACAGGTCTTTGTCAATCTACTCTTCAACGCGCACAAATATGCGCCGGCGGGGCAGCCGGTAGAAGTGCGGGCCACGCGCGCCGGGGGCGAAGGGCGCATCACAGTGCGCGACCACGGCCCTGGGGTGCCGGCGGCCGAGCGGGAACGCATCTTCGAGCCGTTCTACCGCAGCAGTCTGCATCGCGACGACAGCACCGCCGGCACCGGTCTGGGGCTACCCATCGCGCGCACCATTGCCCACAAACACGGCGGCCGGCTGTGGTACGAACCGGCCGCCGACGGCGGGGGGTGCTTTATCCTCGCGCTGCCGTTGCTACCCAGCCCGGCGTAGCCGGGCGCGGCGAGATCACGACCAAGCGGGCGCGCGGGTACTGTAGCCGGGTGAGGGCTGCCGGTCTAGCGGCAGCCCTCAGCGAACACCGCGCCGTTGTGACTTCCGGAGCCTTAAGGCGCAGCAGCATTTGCGTACGCAAAACCCTGCCGCTGCATCCCACCGTTCATGGAACGCTTGACTGGCGGAGGCCGGTCCGCGCCGCCGGCGCGTGCGCCACAAGCACGCGCTATTCGCCGTCCGGCTCTTCGTTGCCGAGGTCGCCTGCCCAGAGGCGACGCATCTCAGCGCTGGTCGCCAGCAGGCCGTCGAGCGTGCCGGTTGCGGCCACAACGCCGTCTTTGAGCACGATGATCGCATCGGCCCGGCGCAGGACGGCGCGCCGATGCGACACAACCAGCACAGTTGGTCGGACGGCGGGCGCGTCGTTGGGCCGGCCGAGCACGCGCTCCCAGAGCGCCTTTTCGGTTTCGACATCGAGCGCGCTCGACAAGTCGTCGCACACCAGCAGCGCAGGCCGGCGTACCAGCATCCGCGCAGCGGCGGCGCGCTGCACCTGACCCCCCGACAGCCGCACGCCGCGCGGGCCGACCAGCGTATCCAACCCCTGCTGCAATGTCGCTACGTCCGGTTCGAGCACGGCGCGCTGGATGGCTGCGGCCAGCGCGGTGCCCTCAGCGGGCCGGCCGAGCAGGATGTTCTCGCGCAGGGTCTCGCTAAAGAGACGCGGCACCTGCGGCGTGAAGGCGCAATGCGGCGGGACGAAGAAACCGACGGTATCGGTGATCGGTCGGCCGTTCCAGCGTACCTCGCCGCCGGCGCGGGGCAGCAGGCCGAGCAGGGCACGCAGCAACGTCGTCTTGCCGGAGCCGACGCGCCCGGTGATCACGGTGAACGAACCACCCTGCAAGCGCAAGTCGGCATCGCGGATGCCCTTCGTTGAGCCGGGATGCTGATAGGTGAGGCCACGCACTTCCAATAGGGCAAGCGGAGCGGTCGGCGGGGCGGTTGCGGTGGGCGCGAGTGCTTCACCGCCGTGTGCATAGACCGGGTGGTGTTCGAGTAAGACCAGCGGCGATTCGTCAGGCAGCAATGCCACCAGGCGATCAATCGAAACTTCTTGCGCCTGGTAATCACCGATGAAATTACCGAGGAACGCGGGCAAGTCGGTGGCAAAGGTGAGATAGTAGGTGAAAAGGGCGAAATCACCCACGCTGAAGCGACCTGCCGCCATCGCCTGACCGGCCAGCAGCAACATGATGCCGAGGCCGAAATCAATCGAGCCGCCCTGGAAAGCGTCTATCACCGCGCCGATGACACCTACGCGCACTTTCGCTTTGCGCCGTGCGTCGTTCAGCCCAGCGAAGTGGCGGATCACGTTGTGCTCGGCATCCGCGACCTTGACGGCCTGGACCGCACCGAAAAGCTCGCCCAGGAAGCCGGTTACCGCGTCACTGGTTTGACCGACGGCGTGCCAGGCGAGCCGGATGCGCGCCCAGGCGATGTAGCTCACCACGATTGTGACGATCAGCGGCAGGAAGATGACCAATGTGATCGTCAGGTTGATGCGCGCCATGATAGCGACGGCAATGAAGAACGAGGTGAACTGCCCGACAATTCCACCCAGCCAGGTGGGAAAGTCGCCGGTCTCCGCTACATCATCGCGGTAGCGGTTGACCGCTTCGCCCGACGAGACCGGCGGGGCCAGCGCACCTGGTCGGCGCAAAGCGGCGGCGAGCAAGTTACGCTGCATCAGCGTTCCGACCAGCCCGCGAAATGTCCAACCGCCCCAAGCATCGCCTAAGTGGGCGACTGCACGGCTCAGTTCGACCGAGACGTAGAGGGTGATCAGCGCCGGGATGTCGAATTGCACCGGCGCGGCGTCTGTAAGCTTGTCGAACGCGGCCTTCTCGATCAGGCCCGGCACCACGCGTAAGCCGCAAAAAAGCAGGTCGCCGATGAGCAGCAGCAAGAGCGGCCTGGGCGCGTAGCGGATCAGCCGCCAGTTGAAAAACGCGGTGCCGATTTTGCGGCCTTTGGCCGCCGTATTCGTGTTCATGCCAGAGCCTCCTCAATACCGGTTTGCAACAGGCGGGAGAACCGGGAAGCCGGGTCTGCCGCCAGCTCCTGGCGCGGGCCATATTCGATCACGCGGCCCCCGTCGAGGATCAGGATGTCGTCGGCACGCTGCACAGTACGCAGGCGGTGGGCGATGATGATGCCGCTACGGCGGCCCCCCGCCGGGTGTAGCAGCCGGGTGACGGCGCGCTCCAAGCGCTGCTCGGTGATCGGGTCAAGCCGCGCGGCCGCTTCATCGAGGGTGATTAGGCCGGGCTCTTTGAGCAGCAGGCGCGTGAAGGCGAGCAACTGCGCTTCGCCCGCCGACATCCCCGCGCCGTCCGCTGCGAGGTGTGTATCGAGACCCTGCGGCATCGCATCAACCCACTCGCGCAAACCCAGCACGGCAAGCGCGGCGGTGATCCGCTCGTCGCTGACGGCGGGGTCAAAGAAGGCGATATTGTCGCGCAGGCTGGCGCGAAATAGCTGCACGTCCTGCGTCACCAGGCCGACACGGCTGCGGAGGTCGTCTAGCCCGACGCCGCGAATGTCGACATCGCCCAGCTTAACGACCCCGCAGGCGGGGTCGTAGAGGCGAAACAAGAGGCGCGTGAGAGTCGTTTTGCCGCTACCGGTGCGCCCCAACACGCCGAGCACGCGCCCGGCGGCGATGCTGAAAGAGATATCGTGCAAAACTAGCCCAGTGTCGAGGTCATCCGGCGGCGCGCCGCTAACCGGTTCATTGTCGGTGTAGGCAAAGGAGACACCATCGAAATGGACCGCCAATGCACCTGGCGGGAGCACCGCCCGACCGTCGGCGCATACGTCAGGCTGCCGATGGAACAGCGCGGCGATACGACTTATGCTCGCCGTGGACCGCTGAAGGTTGCCCGCTTGCCGGCGCAGGCTGTCGAGTGGCCCGGCCAGCATACTGATGTAAGCGATGATCAGGAAGACCGTCCCGATGGTGATCTGGTGCTGTACGTAGAGAGCGGCCCCGATACCCAGCCCCAGCGCCCAGCCGATAGCGAACAGCAAACTGCTGATGCCGGCGCTGATGTATTCGACCATCTCCGCCGCGCGGCGGGTCTCCGCCGTCCGGCGCGTGAAAGGGAAGAGCCGCTGGAGCGTATACAGCGCGGCGCCGCTACCCTGGATATCCTCGACACCGGAGATGCGCTCCTCGATATAACCAAACTGTGCGGCTGCCGCCTGCCGCGCGACGGTCCACCGGCGCACGCCGATACCCTGTAGCGCAGCCGGCGCGACGACGCTGATCGCACTGTAGAACGTCAGGGCTAGCCCAGCCGGCCAGTTCTCGATGGAGAGTAGGATCAATACGCCGACGATCAGCAGGCCATTGGTAACGACACGGATCAGAAACTGTGCGAAGAAGTCGGCCAACTCGCTGACATCGCCATCTACGCACTCGATCAGCTCGCCGGGGGTGTGCGTCTTATGGAAGGGCATATCGAGCCGTAGCAGGTGTTCGGCCAGCGCGGCACGCAGCGCGTTAGTCGCGCTCCAGCCGACGTTGATGCTCAGGTAGGTGGTGGCAATTGTGAGCAAGCGCTGGAGCAGGCCGAGGGCGATAAAGGCACTGCCCGCGTAAACCAGCGGGGCGAGGTCGCCCCGGCGCTGCGTTGCGTCTATGAAGTAGCGGAAGATCTGCGGATTGATCAGTTGCAAAGCGACGCTACCGAGCAGCAATGCCGCCAGCAGCACTACGCGGCCACGCTGGGGCCGTAAATAGGTACCGAGCAACTGGCGATACTCAGTCAGCGGGAGAGTTAATTGCATTTATGCTCCTTGCAGTAGCGGCAAAAGAAAGAGCCACGGGTTAACCCGTGGCTCGGCCTAGCTTCCCGGCTAGAATTAATGCGGCCACGGGCAGGAGCGCGCCCGTGGCCGCTGATACGGTCTGCCAGTCTTTGGCGCTGTAAGCGGCACCGGCAACACAAACCGGCCTTCCCAAGCAAGCAGGAAGGACGCTGTTGCGGCGCGCCGACCGTATTCTTTAGCTGCTTCGTGCTAGGCGCACTCCTAGAGGCGCTCTCCGGTAACAGGGGAAGAGCGCCGGATGGTTTGCAGCAGGGTCCTGGACATTGTGGGCCTCCTTCGCATCGCAGTGGGCTTATAGCGCCGGAAACGACGCTTTAGCCGAGCCTGTATTGTTGTAAGTAAAGTATAGATGCCGGCGCTGGATGCCGCATCGGCCGTTAGTCGTAAACCGCGACCTAGCTCGGATCTCTCACGAAGTTGGTGCCCACGGTCAGGGGGCGTAGAGCATCCGCAGCCGCAGTAAGTCGATTTGGTGCGCCCATACATACTATAGTGGCCCTGTATATCGAGCCGGCAAAATCGGGCGAGTTGGGGGAAAAGCCGGCCGGCGCGCTGAGTAGCGCGAATCGTGTGCCCCTTGTGGACCCGCCGATCCCGAGGTCTCGCTCACGGAGTAGGCTGTGCTTGGGTGGCGGTCGCCGCTGCACCTGCCCTACCCTCGGCCGCTATCCCCCGCCGCCGGCGGTATCATTAGATCAGCGCAGGCACCCGCCTGCCGATTTATCGGCGGCTACTGTGCCACGGCTTACAGTAGCTACCGGGTCTTGTACGCTATAATCGCTTTAATTCTGGCGATTAGAGGTATAGCAGTAATGAACCGCACTCCCTATCTACAGCCGGCACTGCACGGTTTGGGCACAGGCCCAGCGCTCGGTGCTGCCTGTTGTATAGCGCGGTGTCGGCGGCCGGACGAATCCTGCTGTGATCCGTCCGGCGCGTCTGTCTGGACACCCCTGCTGTTCGCCGGCTATACCCTCCGCTCAGGATAGCCGTTACTGCCACCGGGCAGTGATATATGAAAGACGTAACGCAGGGGCGGCCCACCGGGGGCCGCCCCTTTTTATGTTTGGAGGAACACTAACATGAGCACACTTGTGACCGAATTACTAGATGCTAATAAGCAATATGCGACGACGTTCGGCGCTAAAGCCGACCTGCCGATGCCGCCGGGGCGACACTTTGCCGTATTGACCTGCATGGATGCCCGGCTCGACCCGGCGAAGTTTGCCGGGCTGGCCGAAGGAGATGCCCATGTGATCCGCAATGCCGGCGGGCGGGCGAGCGGTGACGCCGTGCGCTCGTTGGTTATCTCCTACAAGCTGCTGGGTACACGCGAATGGTTCGTCATCCATCACACCGACTGCGGTATGGAGACATTCACCGACGAGGTCATTCGGGGCTTGCTGGCCCAGAGCCTCGCCACCGCAACCGTAGATGCGACCGGTTGGCACGATGTCGGCCCCGGCCCCGGCTCGGCGGCGGGCGAGCACATTGCCTTCCTAACAATTCGTGATCTCGTGCAGAGCGTTGTGGACGATGTAACCTACCTGCGCGCCCATCCGCTGGTGCCCGGCACCATCCCGATCTATGGCTATATCTATGACGTGAAAAGTGGTCGGCTGACAGAGGTCCCGGCAGCGACAAAGGCCGGGCACAGTTCCGCCGCCTAACCCTACTTACGGGCGGCCGCTGCCTAATTTAGCACTTAGACAGCGGCCGTTTCGTAACTGTTCAGTCTCCTGTGCGTGCCGAGTGCGCCTGTCTCGGCTAACTTAGCGCACGCTCCCCTGGTCACTGCACATCCCACCGCTCGATTTTGCGCGCATCCCTACCCGCAGCCGTATCCTTTGCTCCACTACTGGGTGCGCGGCCGGCTCGCGCACTCAGCGCACCCAGTGGTGGAAGAAGCCTGCCGCTTCCAGGTACCGTTAATTGCTGCACTCACACCGGACACAGGTGCTTCAGATAGGGCTGATGCACCATCGTGCAGCTACTGAATAGTTACCTGCGGATCTGCGCTGGACTTTAGCGCCGCCATCGGGTAAAATGGATTGCTAAAGCGGACTCTGCCGAGCGCACTGTTGCGTGCGTTCACCGGGTACAGGAAAGGATTTATTCAGCCCATGAAAATGACTGGTCTTGATCAGCGGCTCGAAGGCAAGCTCAAAGAGCTATATGATCGCCATCTGGAGCGCACCGAAAAGATCGATTGGAGCTACCACTCGCTGATTCCGTGGGAACGCGGGCGCAACTTCGTCAGCGATCCCTGGGCACCGGAGCAGGTGATGATCTCGCCCGAGCTCTATGTTGCCGTAGAGACGGCGCTGCTCACGGAGGTCAACTTGCCCTGGTTCACCACTGGGCTGGTGGACATTTTCCGCGGCTCGCTAGAAGTCATCCAGGATTTTATTCGCACCTGGACCTCTGAAGAAGATCAGCATTCGGATGTGTTGCAAACCTATCTGCTGGTGACACGCAACGCCGATCCGGAGCGACTGCATAGGCTCCGTAAGACAGTGGTCCGCAATGCCTGGACTCCCGGCACAGCCAGTCCCTTCGTCGGCATGGTCTACACCGCTATCCAAGAACTCTCAACCCAAGCATATTATGTCAATGTAGCGCGCAAAGCTGATGAAGAAGATCCGATGCTAGCCACGATTTTACGCCGCATCGCCAAAGACGAGACGCTCCATTATACCTTCTATCGTGATGCTGTTAAGGCCCATTTGGAACTTAACCCCAATCTAGTGGAAGAAGTGGCTGAGGTGCTGACCAGCTTCGCCATGCCCGGCTACCTGATGCCTGACTTCAAGGCGCGCATTGATGTGATCGCTGAAAAAGCCAACTACGGCGTGGCCGAGTTTTACAAGTTCGTTATCTCGGTGCTAATGGACCTATGGGATATCCGGCGCTTGCAGCCGACCGCCCCCAGCGCCATTGCGGCGCTGACCCGCCTTAACAAGCACGTAGACTGGATGGCCCGCTTGGCGAGTATCGCCGAGAAGCGGCGCAGCCGCGCCCTAGCCGGTGCCGGCGCATAAACCCTTTCCAAACTCAGTCCGCGTAACGCCCTGGCCTGCTACCGGGGCGTTGCCGTTTGTAGGAGCCTTATGCAGCCGTACCCCACCCTACCCGCAGCCACCGCCGATCTCTCGCTGGAAACCGTGATCGCCCGCCTCGCCGGCCGGGCGGCAATAGAGGGCGTGGTGTTGCTGGGATCCACCGGCCGGGCGGCGATCACGCCTAGTAGCGACTACGATGTGCTGCTTGTGACAGGTACATCTCCCCTGCTATGGCACGTCCTGACCACAGTGGATGGGCGGCTAACCGAGGTCTATGTGGTGCAGGCGGATGAGATCGACGCACTGCGGGCGGAGACCGCACTACCGGCCCACACTGATAGTCGGCCCGCGCTACTGGCCCGGTGGCTACTGCGCGGGCGCATCGTGGCCGACCGCAACGGCCGGCTGGCGCGCACCCGTGGTCATTTGCAGACGGTTGAGACTGGGTTCACTTTGTGGACGGCGGGGGAACTCTATCGCTATTGGTTCAAGATCAACTACGATCTGCGCGAGACCGAGCGGTTACTGCCTGCGGTGGATGACCCGGTGCGGGCGACAACCATTGATATGCGCCTGCTCTATTGCCTGCCCGAAGTGTGGGTGAGCTATTTCCGGTTTCGTGGTCTGGCGTGGGACGGTGACGGCGCGGCGATCCGCTACTTAACGGACCATGACCCGGCTTTCCTAGCCACCTTCCGTGCGTGCCATGCTACGGCTGATCGGGTGCAAAGACTAAACTTCTACCGTGACCTGGCCGCCCAAAGTACCGCTCCGGTCGGCGGTCTCTGGCCGGCCGGCGACGGTGGCGTGCAACTGGCTGAAGATGTTGCCTGGACCCCGGCAGCAGTCAAGGCGGCGGTAGCCCTATGGGCTACGTGGACACAGGAATAAACCGGATAGAGTCAGAGCAGCGTCAGGATCTCCGGCTCGCCTTCGGTGACAAGGATAGTGTGTTCGACGTGAGCGGCCAAGCCACCGTCTTCGGTGACAACCGTCCACTTGTCGGCTAATGTGCGGCCTTTATAACTGCCTTGTGTCAGCATTGGCTCGATAGCCAGGGTAAGACCGGGTACGAGACGTTCCCCCTGGCCGGGTTTGCCGTAATTGGGCACATCAGGCGCTTCATGTAGCTTGCGGCCCACGCCGTGACCCACATAATCGCGCACGACACCATAGCCGTTGCGTTCCAGCACTTGCTGGATTGCCGCGCCGAGATCGCCTAGCCGTTTGCCGGACCGGGCCTGGGCTATACCCGCCCACAACGACTCCCAGCCCACATCAATCATCCGTTGTGCGGCGGGCGTGATCTGCCCCACCCCGAGCGTGATCGCCGCATCGCCGTGGTAGCCGCGATAAAACGCACCACAGTCAATACTCACTAGATCGCCCTCTTGCAATACCCGCGGACCAGGAATCCCGTGGACGATCTCTTCGTTGACCGAGATACACAGGCTGCCGGGGAAGGGCGGCGAATTGCCGTAGCCTTTAAACGACGGTACCGCGCCGCGTTTGCGAATATGCTCATACGCCAGCCCGTCAAGTTCGCCGGTGGTCACGCCAGGGCGCACGCGCTCTTGCATGAGGGCGTGGACCTCGGCCACGATACGTCCAGCCTCGCGCATAATCGCGACGTCGCTCCGCTTTTTGGGGATTGCAATGCCTGCTGCCATAGTTTTGCTACCTTAAGCGTAAAAGTTAAAGGAGTGTTAAAATCTCGGCGGCATCTTCCGTCACCGCGACGGTGTGTTCCACATGGCCCGCCGGGCTGCCGTCCAGCGTGACAATGGTCCACTGGTCGGCTAGCACCTGCCAGCGCGGGCTGCCGAGGGTGAACATCGGCTCAATGGCGAGCGTCAGGCCGGGCACGAGCAGTGCGCCCTCGCCGGGTGTACCGTGGTTAGGCACTGACGGGCTTTCGTGCAGCTTGCGGCCCACACCGTGCCCGGCCAGTCCGTCACCGACCACTCCATAGCCATGCTGCTCCAAGTAGGTCTGGATCGCCGAACTGATGTCGCCGATATGCTTGCCGGGGCGCGCCTGGGCGATACCCGCCGCCAACGCCTCCCACCCGACCATAACCATGCGCGTCCAGGCCGGCGGGATCGTGCCCACGCCGACCGTCACTGCCGCGTCCCCATGGAAGCCGCGATAAAAAGCCCCCACGTCTATGCTGAATAGATCACCATCGTGCAGCACACGCGGGCCGGGGATGCCATGAACGATCTCATCGTTGACCGAGGCGCAAATACTAGCCGGGAAGCTGCCGTAGCCTTTGAACGAGGGCACCGCGCCCCGCGCCCGGATGTGGTCATAGGCCACGTGGTCCAGCTCAGCGGTGGTCACGCCCGGTCGCACCGCCGCACTGACTAAGGCCAACGTCTCGGCCACAATACGTCCGGCCTCACGCATCAGCGCCAGGTCGGTTTTGCTTTTCGCAATGGGCGTGCCTAGTGTCATAGCTGCATTATGCCGCACTCTCGTCGGCCGCCAGAGTGCTTCCCGGCCCGATAATATCAGGCGCACGTCCGATAGCCGACATGAGATCGTGTGTCACCTGTTCGATGTCTAGTTCACCGTTAATTTCAACCAATGAGTCGTGGCGCCGATAGTAATCAATCACCGGGAACGTCTCATCATAAAAGACGCGCAGGCGGTCTTCGGCCACCTCGCGCTTGTCATCGTCGCGCTGGTAGAGTTGGCCGCCGCACACATCGCACACTCCGTCTACGCGCGGCGGATTGAACTTCTCATGGAAGCTAGTCTGGCAGTTGCGACAAATCCAGCGGCCCGACAGTCGATCAAGCAGCGTATCGTGGCTCACCTTGATATAGAGTGCTTTATTCACCCGTTTACCACTGAGGCTCAGGTTGGCGTCTAATGCCTCGGCCTGGATCACGGTGCGCGGGAAGCCGTCGAGGATCACGCCATGCACACAATCGGCGGCTTTGAGCCGATGGGTAATCATTTCAATCACCACATTATCGGGGACTAGGTGCCCGACTTTGATATAGTC
>JBBRPH010000053.1:0-40444 GCA_038228295.1 Chloroflexia bacterium
GCGTCTTGCCAGTCATACGTCAAGCTGTCGGTCGTGGACGGCCAGTACCAGTAGCTGAGTGTGCCGCCCGCCGCCGGGACGATGACTTGCTGGTAGAAGGAGCTGTTGCCGTTGCCTTCGCTGCCGGAGGCCGCGCCGAGCAAGGCGGCGTAGGTGCCGGAATGCTTTTGCACCGTAGAGACCGCCGGAGCGGGCACGGTAGCGTCCACGGTCCACGCGCTCAGGTTTCCCGTCTCGAAGCCGCCGTTCTGAATGCCGGTGCCGCCGGGTCCGGGCGTCGGGGTGTTGGTCGGCCCGGGGGGCGGGGTATTAGTCGCGGTGGGCGCCGGCCCGCCGCTGCAACTGGCGAACTTAAAGGCGCCGATACGTGTCGACCAGGCCCAGGCGCCGCTATTGTTGTACTCCTGGGTATACCAGAAGGTGCAGTCGTCAACCGGGTCAACACTCATCGCGCTGTAGTCGCCCCAGCGGTTCACGCCCGATTGGAAGCCTGTGCCGACGAGCAGGCTGCCCTCGCCCTGCGGCATAGTGCCTAGCGCATCGCCGACCAGCCGGCCCGTGTAGCGGATCGAGGGGTCGATGGAGCTGCTCGACACGCTGTAGCCGAGGCCCATGTCGCCGCTCTGGTCCATGGCGATGCTGCCCATCCAGCGCCAGGCGCTGTCGGGCGCGTAGGTACCCTGTTGATAGATGCTTGGGGTACTACTCGGGTTGCGGATCTCGTACCAGCGCACGCCGGATTGGGTGCCCGCGACGACCGAGTGGTTGAGCACCATCGATTCGTGGCCGTCAGCGAACGTGCGATAGGCCAGACGGTGCATCAAGCGGTCGCCCAAGCCGTCAAGCTTCTGCGAGGTACCGGCTTGCGGCACGCAATCGCGGGCCGAGGGACACAACTGGCTGTAGCCGGCCGGAGTCAGGTTCGCGGAGTTGGTGAACGTCGTGTTGCTCGGCGTGGTCCAGTCCACATGGAAATTGAAGATCTTCAGGCTGCTGCCTAATTCCACGAAGTAGTTCGGCGTGCCGGCAGCGGGCAGGCGACTGCCGTCGAGATCGGCAGGCAAGAAGGGGCTCTCCGCGCTCCCCAGTGGGCCGGAGGTGGTCTGGAAGGTCGCTGCGGCGCCGCTGATCATCTGCGTGCGATTGAACACGTAGGGACGCGGACCCGCATAGGTTTGGCCGCCGGTGAACCAGTTGACGCTCATGTAATAGCCGTCGGGCCAGACACTCAACTTGGGATAGTCGGGGAAGTCGGTGGTGCTGAGCTGGAAGGCGTAGCGATTCCAGGTGCCGGTGGCATCGTTCGACGTGGAGACCGCCACGCATTCATTGTAGGGGCTGGTGGCCGTAAACTGACTGATGATCCAGCGGTTGGCAAACTGATCGTAGATCACGACCGGGTCGCCGTCGTTGCTGGTTTGGCATGTGCCGCCGAAGCCCGCCCAGATCGTATTGATGTTGCGGGGGCTGAGCAATTGGACCCCTGTCTTATCCCAGACGGCAAAGGCGGAGTTGACCGTCTGGACGTACTGGGTCTGGCCGACTTCGCCGTTGGTGTCAGGGGGGGCGCAGCCATTGCAGCCGCCCGCCGAATTGATGCCGTCAAAATTGATGCTGGGCGACGGGATCAGGGCAGAGGAATCGCGCCCACTGGGCGGAAGGAAGGCTGTTTGGACCACCGAGTCCTTCACGTCTTTATGGCCCAGGATCGGAATCGACTCCCCGCGGTCCTTGGCTTCGCGGGGCTTCGCGGGCCCGCTGTTGAGGCGGGGTGGGATATCGCGGAGCGGGGGAGACACATCGTTCCGGGTTGATTTCCCGACCACGATCGGGCCGTCGGCATTCCCCAGAGCGGCGACCGCCTGGCTGAGTGCCGGCCTCCCAACTGAGGTATTGCCCAGCGGGGCGGGGCCAGGGGCGAGGGGTGCCGGCGCGCTTTGCAAGTGATTGATTTCCCAACCGGAGATCGCGATCAGGACGAGCAGCACTAACGCCCCGGATACTCTACGACTACGACGGTGCATCTGTTCAAACATTCCTGCTTCTCCTTCTTGCTGTTGATAAGGAAGCTCGATCAATGAATAGCCCTGCGGACCGTGCTCCGCCTCTTTGACAGAACACCCCCGTATGGATTATACATCGGTTTATGTATTGGGCAAGAGGTAGTTGCAGCGGCAAAAGCCCGCGATCCGCTGCTGGCACGCCGAACGACCTGTGATTTCGGCGCAAACTTCGTTGCAACAACCCGGTGCCCAATACAATTATACATCGGTTTAACTGACAAAACGACTGACAAAACGGATCGGGATGGATGCAATCGCCGGATCCGCCCGCCGATGGTAGCAGGGTCGTGGTCTGGGCGGCGCGGCCGGTAGTGGAGGCGGGGCGCGCCGGCAGTACCGGCCGCGCCGCCGACGTAATCCCGGAGCTATGCACCCGCTGGGTAGCTAGGCTCTTGCCTCAGTAGCGCTGGGCGCCGGCCACTCCGCACGGGTCTTGTGTACTCTGCGTGGATCAAGCAGTAGCACTACGATGCAGATAAGGGCAATCCCAGTCATACCTGTGCCGACAGCGAACGAGAGCGGCGTATAAGTGAAGCGGACCCTGTGCGCGCCGGCGGACAGATACACACCGCGCAAGGCATGGTCTACCGTCAAGATTGGGGTGGAGTGGTCGTCTATGGTAGCCGACCAGCCGGGGAATGCTTGATCCGCCAGCACCAACACGCTCGCTGTGGGGCTACGTGTCGCTAGGTCTACGCTTTCCGGCGCATAGCCTACTATCCCCACCATATCGGTGCCTGCGCTAGGCGGGGTGGTGAGTGGCTGATCGGTGGGTAGCGGGCCGGCCACTATTGCGACATCGGCGCGATCAAAAGTGGGTTCGGCCATGCGGCGCACGCGCGCAACTGCATCAGCTATGATTTCGACCCGGTGGACCAGCCACGCGCGCGGCTGAGCGTTGCGGTTCAGGTACACATCGCTACCGCCCGGCCCGCCGACCGCCACCAGCGCGAAAGGCGGATGGTCCGGGTCAAGTGCGATGATGGTGCGGAAGACTAGATCGCCGGCAGCCGGATGCCCGTCTTGCATTCGGCTGCCGGCCCGATAGGGGTTGCCCTTTGTGTAGTAGACCGTTACTGCTTGGGTTTGGCTCATGTCGGGCGCGTCGAGGTAGAAGTAAAATGTGCGCCCCGCTGCTTGGTGGATCGGCGGAAAGCGGAAGGTCCAGGTCGTGTCGTCAGCGAGCGTGGCCGCGTCTATCGCTACCGTTGCTAGATCGGTGCGAGCAGTGGGGTCGGTCTGGAGGTGGAAGCGCAACCGCCCGCTTGCTGTGTGGCCGAACGTCGCGCCGACCACCTGCACCGCTGTCAACCCATCGGCCCCAGCGACAAAGGTTTGTCCTATCTGGTACGGCCCGCTGATCTCGCCTACCACGTCATCATGTGTGCCGTCCTGCTGCACATCGGGCCGCTCGTTTGGCGTCTCGCCCGACGCAGTCAGCAGATAGCGTCCGTTCAACAGGTTGAGCAGCGGCGGCGCGACCGTAGTTAATGGGTGGAAGCCACCGCCCGCCCGCACCGGCAACGTCGGGTCCAGCGCCCGCAGTAGGTCGTAATAGGTCTGCGGTGTAACGGCATCATAGCTCCGCAGATCGGCCAGCCCATAGGCTAGATTGGTGTTGGGCGGTAGGGTCCAGCCGGTTGCTATGCTGCGCGCCGGCCCCGGCTGGGCCTGCAAAAACGTGGTGATTGCGCTGGGCGGGAAGTAGGCCGCTGCCGGCACGGTCGGGTTATAGCCCAAGCCGACCGTCCAGAGATCAACCAGCGCTGCCAGCGGCACTAGTGCCGCTAACCCGCGCCCGCCGCGATCCTGCCGCGCCAGCGCGACGACCGCCAGCAACCCTGCACCTAGCGCTAACCCCCAGCCTGTCCGTGCCAGCCCTGCCGCCCAGGTGATCCGCGCCTCACCCAGCGCCGGCAAGTGGAAGAGGGACTCACGCGTCTGTGGCACACCCACGCCTATTATCAGCAGGAGTATGGTCCAGCCCAGTAGTAGGGGGAGCCGGGGAAACTTCAGGCGCCCTGTGGCCCAAGCCTCCAACCCCAGCGCGCCCAGCAAGGCCGACGCGAATTGCACAAATACGATCAGCCGCTGATTCGCTGCCGTCCGTAGCAGGGGTAGGGCGGTCCAGGCATCGAACAGGCCGGGTACATGATACGCGACCCCCGCGGCCAGCAGCGCGCCGCCGGTCAGCGCCACGGCTACACCCCGTTGTGTCCGTAAGCAAAAGGCAGCAGGCACCAGTAGTAACGGCAACAATCCGGCATAGTTCGCCGCTTCATTATAATTTGTCCACATATCCCACCAGTTACTGTGGATGGGAGTACCAAATAGTAGCGGACTGATTAATGTCCAGGCCAGGTAGGGTGGCAGCCAGAGATCGGGTTGCGTTGTGGCGCGCGCGTGCCAGGCCGCGCTTTCACCGAGATATTCGAGGAACGGCAGCACCTGGACTGCCGCAAGCAGGGTACCGAGGGCATAACCGCCCACCCACAGGGCCAGCCGCCCCGCCCCGCGCCGCCCACCACCCGTGCGCATTGCGCAGAACAGCGCCCACCCGCCGGTCGCCAGCGCCAGATGCAGCGCCATTTCCGGCTGTCCGGCCAGCAGCGGCAATGCGGCCAGGACGGCTAGCACGGCCAGTGGGCGGGGGCCGGGGTGCGCGATCAGTCGCGCCGTGGCCCACCAGAGCCAGGGCAGCCAGACCACCGCGCCGGTAAGTGGGTAGAGCAGCCAAACGGTGAGAAACGTGCCGGAGGTGAAGCTCACTGCTGCCAGCGCCGCCGCCGCCGGGCCGACACGCAGCACGGCGCGCGCCAGTCCGTAGGTACCCAGCGCGGCGAGCACGAGTTTGAGCCAAGCGCGCACGCCCAGCATCACCGGATCGGGCCGGAGCAGATAGGGCCAGTTCAGCGGATCGAACACGGCGGACTGCATATTGCCGATAAAGGGCGCGCCGAGGCCGTTGTTGGGGTTCCAGAGCGGCAAGGCTCCGGCGTGTACCCGTTGCCCCGCATAAGCTAACCACGGTTCAAATTGCAAGACGCTGTCCGACAGCAGACCGTTGCCCGGCCCCAGGGCGGCGGGTGGGGCAGTAGCCGACCAGGGCGCGTAGCTGTAGAGCAGGCCCGCCGGCGACAGTACGCGTCCGGTGAGCGCCCCGCCGAGGAATAGCGCCGCCAGCAGCCCGGCTAGCAGCCCGGCCCAGGCCATTTCACGGTGGGTCAGTGGCATCGCATCGTTAAGGACCGCCGCCTGTGGAATTGATTATCTGCCCCGTGATCCACGCCGCTTCATCGGTTGCCGGCCAGCCGATCACTCGTGCGGCATCCGTGGGGTGCCCCCAGCAGCCCAGCGGTTCCAGGGTGCGCACCGCTTCGTACACATTAGGTGGGGCGTAGCCGGTATCGGCCGCGCCGGGATTGACCGTATTAACCGTGATGCCCGGTGGGATCAGGTGCGCCGATAGGCTGAGGGTCAGCCCTGCCGGCGCGGCTTTGGAGGCGACATAGGCTAACTCGCCGGGCATCGGGCCGAGTTGTTGCCCGGATGTCAGTAGCACCACGCCCCCACCGGGCCGCCCGTTATGCTGCGCGGCGAACGCTTGCACCAGCAGTAGGCTGCCCCGCACATTCACGGTCAGGTGCGCGTTGATTTGCGCGGCGGTGATCCCTTCTAGTGTGCCCATCATACAGAGATTAAACATAAAACATTTGCCTACTTTCCACTTCCCCACCTTCTACTGCTAGGCCATCCAGTGCCCGCTCGCCCACAAGAACGCCGTGACCGCCAGCAGACCGGTGGACGCGATTAGCCAGCCGCGTTCGAGGTGTGGGCGACTGTCCAGCAGACGTGCCCCCAGTAAGAAGGCAGGCCAGAGCGGCAGCAGATAGCGCGTCACGCCCAGTGTGCTACCCTGGCTGAACGGAAAGAGCAGGCCCAGCGCCAGCCAGGTCCATTCGGCGGGCTGCAATTGCCGCCGCAACGCCGCCCAGGTCGCCAGTACGGCGCACAGCAAACTGAAGCCGAGATCCTGGTATTGGTAGATGCGCTGGCCGCCGCCCAAGTAGAGCACTTCATCGGTTGTCGGGTGCATGGTGCCCCAGGACTCCACAAGCCGCGCCAGGCCATCCCACCACACCAGCGGCGGTAGGGTCGAATTGTGGCCCCAGCCCTGGTGTTCGACTTCGAGGAAGACGAACGCATTGCCGAAACGCCCGCGCAGGTAGATCAGAAAGCCGAGAAACGGCAACGGCATCAGCGCTAGGCCCAGTCCGGCGGGCCGCAGCGCACCGCGCAGTCGCACTTGCCAAGCCGCGCCCGGCGGAGCCGCCTGGACCAAATATTCTACCAGCAGCACTGCGCCGAGCACTAAACCGGCCCAGCGCGTGACTGCCGCCAGCCCGGCCAGGGCCGCCGCCGGTGCCCACCAGCCGCGCCGCATCGCCACAAATGTGCCGACCACCAACAGCAGAAACAGCGACTCAGTGTAGATGGCCGACCAGAATAGCCCGGCCGGGAAAATCGCGATCAGCAGCAGCACCCGGTCGGCTATGCGCGCCGCGTGGTCTGCCCGTACCAGCCGCCACAGCAGCAGCAGTGCGACCAAAAAGCAGGCGTTGCTAATCGCCAGCCCTACGGTCACATAATTACCGTACAGCGAATCGCCCAAGTGGATGCCCAGTCCGTTCAGCACGGCCAAACCGACACGGATCAGGGCCGGATAGAGCGGACAGAAAGCCAAGTCGGAGCCGCTTTGCGCGGTCCAGGCGAAGTAGTCGTGCGTCACCACCTGCCAATACCACGCGCTGTCCCACATCAGTGCGCTCTCTACCAGCAATCCCTTCGTGCGGTGCGGGTCACCGTTTACCAACGTCCAAATGCCCGCCCACACCGCCGTTCCCGCTACGAACCGTGATACGAGAAACGCGAACAGTGCCGCCCTAATTGCCGGGCCCCACTCTGCCCGCCGATCCAGAGACATGGGAATCGGGAGTTTAGATGGCATGGGTTGGTGCCCGGCGGGGTTTTGCGACTCGCTTGGCGTGATTAGCTGGTGCATAGTGGGATTATAGAAGAACGGAGATTAGGCTTGTGTAACCGCGCACAGCGCCGTAACGCCGCACCTCAGCCGCTGCCTTCACAGCGTTTCACGTTTCACGTCGCTCCACGTTCGGCTCACTCCCACTCAATTGTCGCCGGCGGCTTCGAGGTGATGTCGTAGACCACGCGGTTCACGTTGGGCACCTCGTTGACGATGCGGTTGCTGATGCGCCCTAGTACGTCGTAAGGGATACGTGCCCAATCGGCGGTCATGCCGTCTACACTGGTTACGGCGCGGATGGCGACCGCATCGGCGTAGGTGCGAAAGTCGCCCATCACACCGACGCTTTGCACGTTGGTTAGCACCGCAAACGACTGCCAGATGGTGCGCTCCAGGCCGGCGGCGCGTAGCTCGGCTCGCATGATTGCATCGGCCTGTTGTAGCGTCGCCACGCGCTCGGCCGTCACCGGTCCCAGGATGCGGACGGCCAAACCCGGACCGGGGAAGGGCTGCCGCCAAACGATCTCATCGGGCAGCCCCAACTCGGCGCCTACGGCGCGCGCCTCGTCCTTGAACAGGTAGCGCAACGGCTCGATCAGGCGGAACTGCATATCGGCGGGCAGCCCGCCCACATTATGGTGCGTCTTGATGCGCGTCGCCTTACGCTCCGGCGTGGCGCTCTCGATGATGTCGGGGTAAAGTGTGCCCTGCGCTAGGAACGGCACGGTGCCGAGTGTCTGGGTGGCCTCTTCGAATACGCGCACAAATTCGGTGCCGATGCGCCGCCGCTTCTCCTCCGGGTCGCTCACACCCTCCAGCCGCGCCAGGAAGCGATCCGCTGCCTGGATGACGCGCAAGTCAATTTGTAGATGGCGGCCGAACGTCTCCTGCACACTCGCGGCTTCGCCCTCGCGCAATAGGCCAGTGTCCACAAAGACGCAGATGAGCTGCTCGCCGATAGCGCGGTGCAGCAGCGCAGCCACTACCGCCGAATCCACACCGCCGCTCAGTCCGCACAGCACACGTGCGTCACCCACTGTGCGGCGGATGCTTGCTACCGCTTCTTCGATAAACGCGGCCGGCGACCAGTCGGCGTGCAACCCTGCCACGCCGAACAGGAAGTTGGCGATCAGCCGCGCCCCTTGCGGGGTGTGGGCTACTTCGGGGTGAAACTGGATGCCGTATATCGGCGCTGTTCCATCCTCTACGCGGCTAATGGCGGCCAGCGGTGCATTACCGCTGGCCGCCAGCACCTGAAAGCCGGTGGGCGGCGTGTCCATATGATCGCCATGGCTCATCCAGACCGGGAAGGTGTTGGGCAGGCCGCCCAGCAGCGGCGAAGCTGTGCCGGCCGTAGTCTTACTTACCTCCGCCGGCCCGTATTCGCGCCGCTCTGCCGCCACCACCGCGCCGCCCAACTCATGGGCCAGTAGTTGCATTCCGTAGCAAATCGCCAGCACCGGCACGTCGCCGGCTAGCACATAGCCCGGCAAGGTCGGCGCGTTCGGCTCGTAGACGCTGGCCGGTCCACCCGACAGGATGTAGGCTTTAGGGGCCAAGGCCGCCACTTGCGTCGCCGGTGCATCCCAGGGCAGCATCTCGCAATAAACGCCGGCTTCCCGCACGCGGCGCACGATCAACTGGCTGGTCTGCGATCCGTAATCTATGACGACGACCGTATCATGGCCGCTGGGGTGCGGCGCAAGCGGGCTGGGCGTGGCGCGGGTAGTAGGGGGTGCTGAGGAAGCGGGCACAGGGTTCACGGGTTCTCCTTCTGTGGCACAGGGCTTGCACACGCCCCTTTGCTGGGCCGTGGTTCGGCGCATTATACCATAAATAGTGCGCTACCCAACTCGACCCCCGATAGTGGATCCTGATGGGCGCGGGGAAGCTAGACTAGGACAGGACTCGCAACAATGAATACTCCTGGAAGGAGCGGCGCGAGCAATTGACAAAGCCTCACTACCCACATACAATACATATTAGATGATCGCCGCGCGCCAGCTATGCTAACGACCGACAAGCCGATAAGCCGACAACTAGGAGTAACCCATGCCCGACGCAGCCGCCCGTACCCTCTTGAACTTTATTATCCATAGCCGCCTGGCGACGATGGAAGAAAAGCAGGCCGAGTTCGCCGCGCGCGCACTGGACCCCGATGATCAGCCGGCAGCGATGGCGAGCCATAATGTGCAGACCGAAGAGGAGGCCGCCGCGCGAATGTTCCCGGCCTTTGTGGCAGGCTTGCACCAAGTCGCCGCGACCCGCGAGAGCGGCGGAGCGACGATCTTTGATGATGCGGATCCGGCGCAGAACGCGATGGCTGATGCGCTGATTCGCTTTCTAGTCAAGCCGCTGCTGGCGACGGTCGAGACGGAAGAAGTGAGCGCGAGTCACTTTCGCTACCACATTACGCTCGACTGGCCGGGAATGCAGCGCACCGCGACGTTGGCCGGCGTGGACCTGAATGCGGCACTGGCGGGGTAGATGCCCCTTTATCCGGCGCGCCCTTTAAGCCGCGCCGACGGCCTGTGATGGATGATCGGGGCTTAGGATCGCCGGGAGCCGCGCCGGCTGCCTTAGAAGCGGCGCTGGGATATCGCTTCCGCGACCCGGATCTGCTGCGCACGGCGCTGATCCACCGCTCCTATCTGCATGATGTGAGCGAAGGCAGCGTGGCATCGAACGAGCGGTTGGAGTTCTTGGGCGATGCGGTATTGGGCTTCCTGGTCACACGGCGGCTTTATACGCGCTATCCGGAGCAGAACGAAGGCCGGCTAACACATCTACGAGGCGCGTTGGTGCGTCTCGAACGGCTGACGGCCTGGGGCACCGCGCTCGAACTGGGCCGCTATCTCTACCTGAGCAAGGGCGATGATGTTCACGGCGGACGTGCGAGCGCCCGTATTGTAGGCCGCGCAATGGAAGCATTGATCGGCGCAGTGTATCTGGACGGTGGCGTGCGGGCAGCAGATCGCGTGTTGGGTCGCCTGCTGGCGGCCACGCCCGACACCGCTATACAGGCCATTGTCGCAGGCGACTACAAAAGTGATCTACAACACGCGGTTCAGACGCAATGGAATCGCCACCCGGACTACCGGCTGGCCGATGTGAGTGGGCCGGACCACGACCGCCGGTTTACGGTGGAAGTCTGGGCCGCCGACCGCCGATTGGGCCGCGGCGAGGGTCGCAACAAACGCCAGGCGGAGCAAGCCGCCGCTCAAGACGGTTTGGCCGCCCTGGCCCAATTACCCCTGGCCGAGTCTGCTGCCCCGGACCCGGCCCCACCCCCCAGTGAGGACCATGAGCGGATCAACTGAGGAATTGGTGATCTTTTCCGGCAACGCCAACCCCAAGCTGGCAGCGGATATCGCGACCTACTGCGAGGTGCCGCTCGGCAAAGCCGACGTGTTTTCCTTCAGCAACGAAAACATCTTCGTCAAACTGAACGAAAGCGTGCGGGCCACTGATGTCTATATCATCCAGCCCACCTCCAGCCCCGTCAATCGTTCGATCATGGAACTGCTGATCATGATTGACGCGGCCAAGCGCGCCTCAGCGGCGCGCATCACGGCGGTGCTGCCATATTATGCCTATGGTCGCACCGACAAAAAGGACCAGCCGCGCGTGCCGATCACCGCCCGCCTGATCGCCGACATGATCACCGTGGCCGGAGCGAATCGCGTGCTGACGCTGGACCTACACGCCGGCCAGATCCAGGGCTTTTTCAACATTCCGCTTGACGAACTGACCGCTGTCTACCTGCTGGCGCAGCATTTCCGCCAAAAGTCGTTGCCCAACCCCGTGGTCGTCTCGACCGATATCGGCAATGCCAAGCGCGCGCGCAACTTCGCCGAATTGTTGGGCGTGCCGCTCGCGATCATCGAAAAGCGCCGGCTGACCGGCAACGACGGACGCAGCGAAGCACTCAACCTGATCGGCAGCGTGCGCGGCGCACAGGCGATCCTGGTGGACGATGAAGTGGACACGGCCGGCACGATGGTGCAGGCCGCTAGGCAGGTTATAGAAGAGGGCGCGGAGTCGGTCTATGCCTGTTGTGTCCACCCCATCCTCAGTGGCCCGGCCCTGGAACGGCTCCAGGCCAGCCCGATCCGCGAACTGGTCTGCACCGATAGTGTGCCGATCCCGCCCGAAAAAGCTGATCCAAAGATCAGCGTCCTCAGTATCGCCCCGCTGTTGGGGGAGGCAATCCGACGAGTCCACAGCGGCGGTTCGGTCGGCGAAATGTTCGACCACGAGCGCCGCCAAGCGCAACTCGAACTAGCGGTGCTGCGTGGGGCCAGCGCGGTCTCTTAGCGGAGAGTTTAGGATCACAGCGTGTTGATTACAGCGCTTGATTGTGTGGTACAATGCCGCGCAGCACCGCTTTAGTCGGCGCCGTGCCTTTTGTGCTTTTGACTGCTACGCATCTTAAGCCGAACCTGCGCCCTTTTGTACGGTTGACAGCCTGGGCGCAATCTGGTATATTGAGCGCACATAGATGCACCCGGCGACGTAGCCAAGTGGTAAGGCAGAGGTCTGCAAAACCTCCATCCAGCGGTTCGAATCCGCTCGTCGCCTCCCCTGATCCCCTATTGAAGGCACTGCCGATCCGGTAGTGCCTTCGCTCTTGCCGGCTCCCGGCAGAAAGGAACCCGCTGTCATGTCTGATCCCGCCACTTCTCCCACCGCTCCCGATCCGCACGCGCCGCCGACTCTGCTAGCCGAGGAGCGCGCCTTTAACGGTAAGCTGTTCCAGGTGGATGTGCAGGAGGTGCGGTTGCCTAACGGCCACTTGGCGCGTCGGGAGATCGTGCGCCATCGGGGAGCCGTAGCGATGGTGGTGGTGGACGGCGACGGGCAGTTGCTGCTGGTGCGCCAGTATCGTGCTGCCGCCGGGCAGGTCTTGCTCGAAATCCCGGCCGGCACGCGCGAGGCGGGTGAAGACGCGGAAGCCTGTGCCCGTCGCGAAGTGCAAGAAGAGACCGGCTACGCCGCCGGGCGCGTCGAAGTGCTGGGCGGCTTTTTTTCCGCGCCCGGCTTCTGCACCGAATACCTCGATTGCTTCCTCTGCACCAACCTCCACGAGTCGCGCCTACCCGGCGATGAAGACGAGGCCATTGAATTAGTTCGCTTGACCCCCGCCGCCGCCTGGGCCGCCGCCGCCCGTGGCGAGATCCAAGATGCGAAAACTCTGGCCGGCCTCGGTCTCTATCAGGCGCGCCAACCGCAGAGCTGACGCCGCCGGCCTCTTCTCTGGGTGGCTTCGTGGCAGCCTAACCCCTCGGTTAGAGCAGGCCGATGTCTGTGCGGTACACCATGCCCTCGAAGTGGACGCGGGCAACTCCAGCGTAGGCTCGAGCGCGGGCGGCGGCGAGGGTGGGCGCACGGGCCACGATGGTGAGCACGCGGCCCCCGGCATTGACCAAGCGCGGACCGTCAAGCAAGGCAGCCATGCGGGCTTCGGGGCTGGCTTGGGTCAACCGATCGGGCAGCGACTTTACACGCAAGTAGCGGAAGATGCCGGTGGCGGGGATCTCGGCGCGCTCACTCAGTTGCGGGTCGTAGAGTTCGGGGGCCGCGCCGAGGGGCGCACTGCCCGGCTTCACCCATTGCGCGCCTGCCGATTGCAAGCGCGTGCCCGCGTGGTAGGCCACCACGCCCGGCGGCAGGTCGCCCAAGCCGCTGATTGGCCGGCCGGTCAGGCTTTGCGCCGGGTAACCCTGCGAGGCCAGTACCACGCCACAAGTCGCGTCTGCACTCCAGCGGATGGTCGGTGCTACTTCGTGCAGTCGCTCTTCATGTATCGCTAGCAGGATGTCGAGTAGGTCGCTATCGAGGCGCGGCAGCAGCAACTGCGCTTCGGGATCACCCAGGCGCACATTGTACTCCAGCACGCGCGGCCCTTGAGCGGTTAGCATGATGCCGGCATAGAGAAAGCCTTGAAACGGGATACCCTCGGCGGCCATCCCCGCCACCGTGGGCCACAGCACCGTCGCCGCGATCTCAGCCCACTGTTCGTCACTCACCCACGGGGCCGGACTGTAGCCGCCCATGCCCCCGGTCATAGGACCGCTGTTGCCGTCGTAGCGCCGCTTATAGTCGCAGGCTGAGGGTAGCGGCACCACCACTTTGCCGTCGGTGAACGCCAGCGCACTCACCTCACGCCCTTCCAGAAACTCCTCACAGACCACCGTCTCGCGGCCCGCCTCTTCGCTTAAGATGCCCGCCTGCTCCATCGCTAGCAACGCCTCGCGCGCTTCAGCGAAGGTGTGCGCCACCACCGTGCCTTTGCCCCCGGCTAGGCCGTCGGCTTTCAGCACCACCGGGAACTGTGCCCCGGCCAGATAAGTGCCCAACTCCTCGGCGCTGCGCGTCACCTGGTAACCCGGCGCGGGAATGCCGTGCCGTTCCATGAACGCCCGTGCCCACGTCTTGCTCGATTCAAGTTGCGCTGCCGCTTGGGTTGGGCCGATGATCGGCAGCCGCAGTTCGCGGAATAGATCCACTACACCGAGCGTCAGCGGCAGTTCGGGGCCGACCACGGTCAGATCAATATGGTTATCAAACGCCCAGCGCGCCAGCACCGATACGGCGGCTTCACTATCCGCGCTCATCGGCAGGTTTTCGGCCAGCAGCGTCGTACCCGGATTGCCCGGCGCACAGTAGATGTGGGTCACGCCCGCACTGCGGGCCAGGGCCAGCACCAGCGCGTGTTCCCGCGCTCCGCTGCCGATTACTAGAACGCGCATGGGTATCTCCCTGGGCGGTGGGCGGTGGGTCGGTCGTCAATCATTGGGCGTCAGTCGGCGGCAGCAATTGAGCAGTCAGAACTCAGAACTCCGCCGGTCCGTGCGTTTCGCCGGTCGCGGTTTTGATTGGGCGGTTGGCGGAATCAACGAAGACAAGACGGGGTTGGAAGGTGCGGAGTTCATCTTCGCTGAATAGGGCATAGCTCATCACGATCAGTGTATCGCCGGGCAGGCCCAGGCGGGCGGTCGCGCCGTTAAGGCCGATCACACCGGAGCCACGTTCGCCGACGATGGCGTAGGTCTCGAAGCGGTGGCCGGTGGTCACGTTGACGACGTGCAGCCACTCGAACGGCAACAGGTCGGCGGCATCCATCAGGTTGGCATCTAGGGTGATGCTGCCGACATAATGTAAGTTGCTTTCGGTCACGGTTACGCCGTGTAGTTTGGCTTTACAGAGTTGGCGGTGCATCGCGGGGGAGTTCCTTTGGCGGCGGATTAGCCGGCGCGGCGGGCTTCGTCGGCTTGGCGCACGCGCTGGCTGAGGACCGGCAGCATGGCGACCGCGATCAGTGGATCGCTACGGAGCGTAGTGTTAAACACCCAGCGCGTCAGCACTAGGCAATCGGTTGCGACCAGCGCGGTGACAGTGGCCGAACGGGGCGATCCATCGAGCAGCGCCATCTCACCGACAAAGCTGCCGGGACCGAGCGTTTGCAGATGCAGATCGGCTGTGCCGGCGGAGCCACGCTTAGTGACGGAAACCTGCCCGCTAATGACGATGTAAAGCGCCGCATCGGTGTCGCCTTCGCGGATCAGCACCTGGCCGCGCGCGAACTGACGTTGCACCACCAAGCGGGCCAGCCCAGCTAACTGCTCTTTACTCAGCGGGGCGAAAATCGGCACGCGGGCTAACATTTCTTCAATACTCACAGTGACGGTATCCTTATACTACAGATGCTAGAGCGGCAAGCCGTCGAGTAGTCCGCGATCAATCACGCTGACGGTTTCACGGATGCGTCGCCATTCTTCTTCCGCGATCTGGAGAAAGGCATCCATGACCTCGGGATCAAAATGTGTGCCGCGGTCGGCTACCAGGCGGGCCACTGCTTGCTCATGGGTTAACCCCCGCTTATAGGGCCGCTCCGATAGCAGTGCGTCAAAAGAATCGGCAAGGGCGAAAATGCGGGCTTCCAGCGGGATCATTGCACCAGTCAGGCCGTGCGGATAGCCGCTGCCGTCCCAGCGTTCATGATGGTAGCGCACAATCGGTAAGGCTTTTTGCAAGAAATCAATGTTTTTAAGCATCTGATAGCCGATCTCCGGGTGCTTCCGCATCTCGATCCACTCCTCGGCGGTGAGTGTAGTGGGTTTGCGAAGAACGGCATCCGGCACGCCGATTTTGCCCACATCGTGCAGTAGCGCGCCGTAATGAATGATCTGTAACTGCTCGCGATTGGTGATACCCAGTGCATGGGCAATCGCCAGCGTATATTGGACCACGCGCTGGCTATGGCCCTGTGTCGAAGCATCGCGCGCATCAAGCAGGGCGGACAAGGCGTGCATAGTGCCGGCATAGGTGCGTTGCAATTCGCTGACCATCGCAGCCAGATCTGCGGCGCGCTGGGCGGTCTCTTCGTAGAGGCGCGCATTCTCAATAGCCACGGCTGCGCTGCCGGCCAGTGCGGTCAGCAACGCCACATCGTCCTCGCTGAACCGTTCGCCGGTGACTTTGTTCAGCACCTCGATCACGCCGATGGTGCCCGCTTGGCCATGCAGCGGCACACAGAGGATGTTGCGCGTCTCGAACGCTACCGTGCGATCTACTTCGCCGGAAAAATAAGGGATCTGGCTCACATCGTCCACGATCAGGGGATCGCCGGTACTCGCCACTTTGCCGGCGACCGATTTGCCGTCTATCGGCAGGCGCAAGCCTTTGAGTTGGGGCCCTTTTTCGCCGAACGCGACCTCAAAGGTCAGGTGTTCGCCGCCGGGGTCAACCAGCATCAGCGACGACGCGCGCGCCTGCATCACCTCGGCGGCGGCAACGACGATTCCGTTCAGCAAGTCGTCGAGCCGCACGAGCGAGGCCAGTGAGCGGCCGACTTCATAGAGCAAAGTTAGCCGGTCCAACCGGCTGCTGATGATACGTTCTTCGGCGATTAGGTGCGCCGCGCTGCTGTTCGGGCCGTCCATCGGGGAGTCCTTTACCCATGTGTTAGGCTTTATCGCTACGGGCTAAGCGGCCTCGATCTGAGCGCTGGTGCTAGGAATTTCCAGCATAACCGTGGTGCCCACGCCGGGAGTCGATTCGAGTATAAACCGCCCCCCCACCGCCGCGCCACGTTCGCGCATATTGAGCAAGCCCAGGCTGCCGCGAGTTTCGTAGGAAGCCAACACCGCTGCAACATCAAAGCCGCGTCCGTCATCGGTGATGGTCACGATCCAGTGGCCCGGTTCTTCGCGCAGGCGCACTCCTGCGTGCTTGGCGCCTGAATGTTTGCGGATATTCCCCAGCGCCTCCTGCACGATGCCGAAGGCGGCTTGCTCAATTTTTGCGTCCAGCCGTCCCCCACAGCCGGATGCTTCGTAGGCAAACTCTATCCGCTCCGTCTCGCGTAATTGATTGACATAATATTCAATCGCGGATCGCAGACCGCGTGTTTCCAGCATGATCGGACGTAATTGAAACTGCAAGGTGCGTACCTCGCGGTTGGCGCGCCGGGCCAAGCCTTCCAAGGCATCAAGTTCGGCAGGTAGCCGGCTGGGATCACGCGCCACCAGCTTCCGCAGGATCTCAACTTGCATCACGATGGCGGCTAGGCGTTGGGCGGGGCCGTCGTGCAAATCGCGCGCCAACTCCTTCCGCACCTGGGCTTCGGCGGCCAGCAACCGCTCATGTTCGTCCTGGAGCGAACGATAGAGTTCCGCGTTGTCGAGGGTCACGGCGGCTTGGCCGGCCAGCGTGATCAGCAAAGCCAAATCATGGTCATTGTAAGGTTCGTGGCCCTGCTTGTTCAGCACTTCCAGCACGCCGCTCACCTCGCCGCGCACCAGCAACGGCACCGCTAGCGCGTTGCGTGTCTGGAAGCCGCTATTCGCGTCCACTTGCTGATCGAAGCGGGCATCGGCGCGTGGGTCGTTGACCAGCGCGGGCCGTCCGGTGCGCGCCACCCAGCCACAGATCCCCTGGCTTAACGGTACGCGCCACTGGCGCAGCACGTTCCCCGCCTCGCCGGTGGGAATCTCGAAGATCAGCGCGTCGTGTTCGCGATCAAGCCGCATCAGCGTGCAGGCTTCACTGCGGAGCGCCTGCTGTGTGCGGTCCACAATCGTCAGCAGCAGGGCCGGGAAATCGAGTGTAGCGACCATCGCGGTGGCAATCTCGTAGAGCATTCCCAATTCGGCCAGCCGGGTGTCGGTGCGGCGTGCGCCCAAAAGCAGTTGTAGCGTGTGGCCTGCCGCCGCCGCTAGCGTAGCAAGCGCCTCGCCCTGCGCCGGCGCCAGTGAGTCGCCGACACGCAAGGCCAACCCACCCACCTCGCCCACTGCCACGCTAAAGATGCCGCTGCCGGCGTTATCTGGGCTGCGCGCTATGGCTAGTAGCGCAACGTCGCCCGGCGGCTGGGCCACCGGCTCCACCCCGGCGGCCCAGGCCACGCCCGCCGTCGCGTCGGTCAATGCCAACGCAGTTGCAAGGGTCTGGCGCAGGGCGGCTTCCGGCGTGTGGCAGCCTGGTAAGCCCCGTACAAATCCGGCAAGCGCCTCGGTAGTGAGCGTTTCGGTCATCATTGCAGGTGCGCCAGCAGGCGATCTACACGCCGGCTGAGTTCGGCGTGCTTATCCGGGCCGATAAAGACGCGGGTGGCCCGTTTAGCACGCTCACAGGCATTGTGCAGCGCACGTGGATCGTTGCCGGCTCCATTAATCAGGGTCAACACTTGGCCAGCTTTGACCCCCAACACTTCAACTGCGGCGCGCCGCAGTTCATCGGCCACACGCTCTAGCGGCCAGGCGGCGGCATTGAGGTTTAGCAATTCAGCGCGACTGGGCGCAATATAGAGATCCACCAGACTGCCCGGCTGGCTGACTAAGGTCAGCGCCCGACCGGGTGCGCTTTCCAACGTTGCGGGCAGCGCACGAAACTCACCCAGTGCGCGCCCACCGCATAGGAACAAATAGGCGGCCTGGTTGCCGGCGACTACTTTAACGCAGCCCGTCTGTGCCTCGGCGGCCAAGCGGTCGAGTAACGCGGGCAAGCGCACGGAGTCCATGCCCTGCATACTGGATCGCGGTGCACCGTAGGCCAATGCCGAGTAGCTCCAGACAAAATCGGGGTCAAGCTGGTAAACCGTTATTTGGAGTTCGCCTACGCCGGCGGCTTGTGTAGCGGCGGCGAAATGACGCACCGCATGGCTGTCGGCAAAGGTAGTCGGGGCATGAATTTCGGCCCAGAAAGCGTCAATCACCTGACCCTGATAGAGCAACAGCAACCCCTCGGCAGTCTCAGAGAACCAAGTGAGATAGCCGGAGATATCCTCGCGTTCCAAGTGGTCAAGGAGTTGCACCAATCCACCGCCTGGCGGCGGGGCAATCTCTAGCGGGGTGCCCGGTGGTAGCGGGATCATGTTGCGCCGGCGGAATGGGCGCGGTGGTCGGCTCACCGGCGGGGGACTGGGCACCGTAGACACGCGCTGCTCTGCGCGCGGTGTGTCCATAGCAGCGCTGAAGGCCTGATCTTGCTGCACGGAGGGTGGCGTAGTGTCTTCTTCCGATAACACACCGATGGCCGCCAGCACAAGCAGTTCTTGCAGGCGCGTAATACTGCGTGTTGTGGGCAGTGTTTCGGCGGTCAGGCGGTCGAACGAGTAGGTAGCCTCACGATTACCTAGCAGGCGATACACCAAATCGTCGCCGCTTTCGTCGTCTTTGCGCGCGTCAATCAAATGCCCTTGCGCGAAAATCAGGTAGGCGGGACTCGGGGGGCCGTCATTCGGTGCGGGCGTGCGGACATTCAGGCATCCCGTTTGGCCGGCCTGTTTGATATAGGCGATGATTTCGGCCAGCGTGACTGACGCGCTTCGTAACTCACCCATGCGCGGTGTGTCTCCTGTGACGGCGCGGCAGCCCTGCCTACTTTAGTAGGTGGGCGCGCAGGGACGGTCCCGGTTGGGTCCGGTGCCGGTTTAAGCGTATGATAGCGCACGCCTAGAGGGTTGTCAAGTTGCGGCACATACCGCGTGAGGGATCATAAACAATTGCAGGTATTTACAGGCAGTGGTCGGTCTTCGGTGCGGATCGCTCATTCACTTGCGCTATGGTTCGAGTTGCGCGTTTACTGAACACTGCACCTAAAGTAAAAATTCAGTAGGGCAATGTTACCACTGCCCTACTGAATTTCTTCAGGTAGGAGGCACAAATCCCACCCAGGTATATTTTACTGCATAATTATTACTTCTGTCAACACCTTGATGGGTTAATAGAGTTCCTAATTAAATGATTATATAACACATTTTGTCGGCTTGCATGAATAAAGATTTAGCTGATAAGGTTTATACTCACTTTTGTCGGCAGCGAATAGATCATCATGTTGAATTTGTAGTTGATTTCGTCAGAGTTGGGGAAATTATGGCAGTGAGAAGAACCGCAAGCGCCCTGTTGACTGTAGTACGGCGTAACTTGCCTACTAGCTGCACAATATCATATAGTATAGATGCAGTACGATGGACTTACCACGCGCTAGAAGCGGTCATCGCTTCAGCTCGTGTACTCTGCACGGTGGGCACTACGCCGCTGCACAGGCAAGGAGTCCTGCTACTATATCACTACTCACTACATCAGGAGGGCTTTTCATGCAATTTGGTAGTCACACTTGGCGTTGGAGGCGCGCCCACGCGCTGCTAGTATTGCCGGCGGCGTTACTATTGGTGGCCGCCGGCGGGCACGCCGGCGCAGCCCCGGCCGGCCCCCGTACCTTGCCCACCACAAGCGTGCCGGCGGCAGTCCTCAGCGGGCAGGCTAAGCCGATCGGCCCGCACGCCGCTACGGATTCACTGCATGTCCTGTTTACCTTGCCGATGCGCGATAAGGCCGGCTTGGATGCCTTCCTGGCCGACGTGACAGATCCGCACAGTCCCCATTACGGCCACTATCTGACACTTGACCAAGCGAATGCGCGATTTAACCCGGATGTGGCTCATGAACAGCGGGTACTGGCTTGGCTCCAAGCGGCAGGTGTCACTGATGTACAGACACAGCCCAACCATTTATATATCGGCGCGCAGGCCGACGTTGCCACGCTCAACACGCTGCTGGGCATCCAGATCCGTGATTATGCGCTGCCCGACCGCACAATCTACGCGCCGGATCGCGCGCCGACCTTGCCCGCTGCTGTCAGCGATGATGTGCAATGGGTAGTGGGGTTGACTAACGCGACCCGCTTTCACAAAATGAGCAACGGTACCGCGCATGGTAGTCCGCCCTATTATGCGCAGGACTACGCCAACGCCTATGATGTAAATCCCCTCTGGAACGCCGGCTATACCGGCGCGGGCACCACTGTTGCCCTTACGTTGTGGGGAGCTGCGCCCAGCGATAGCAGTCTAACTACCTGGCAGAGCCGCACCGGCGCCGCCGTCGCCACCCGCGCCAATGGGCGCTTGGTGATCATCCCGGTGGACGGTGGCAGCACCTTCGCGGATGTAGGCGAGGCAGGCATGGACATCGAAGCCTCCGGTGGCATCGCCTACCAAGCCCAGATCCGCTATTATGAGGCACCAACCGATGCCTCCGGCAACCCTACTACGCTGGCCGCGCTGGCCGATACGCTCAATGCAGCGGGCACGGATGCTGTGAACAACCGCCAGATCAGCAACTCCTGGGGCGGTGACGAAGATCCTAATGCGTTGAACGCTTTTGATCCCATTTTTGCCGCCAACTCGGCGACCGGCCACACCTATCTCTTCTCCAGCGGGGACAGCGGCTCGGCCTCAAATCAGCCTGGCGGGGGTGATCCCGTGGCAAGCTATCCGGCGAGTAGCGCGTATGTAGTGGCCGTCGGCGGCACCCGCTTCAGCGGCAATATCGGCTCCGGCTGGCCGGGCGAAGTGGCGTGGGCCTACACGCCGCCGCCGACCGGGCCGGAAGGCAGCGGCGGCGGCTACTCGACATTGGTGGCGCGCCCCAGTTGGCAGGTGGCAAGCGGGTTCAATAATACCCAGCGCGGCTATCCCGATGTATCGGCAGTAGGCGATCCGGCCACCGGCTACCAGGTTTGCTACGGCAACAACGGCACTTGCGCGCAAATCGGCGGCACCAGCCTCTCGGCTCCCCTCTGGGGCGGCATTCTAGCGATCACCAACCAGTATCTCCAGGCCCAGGGTCACGCCCCACTCGGCTTTGCGGCCCCGTTCCTCTACCGACTAGCGAATACCGCCCAAACGTATGCGCCGTATCATGATATTACTAGCGGCACCAACGGTGCGTACAGCGCCGGCGCGGGTTGGGATGCGGTGAGCGGGCTGGGTAGCCCTGATGTGTGGAATATGGCGCGCGATCTGAGCGGCGGTGGTCCGCCGACCCCGACCCCAACTCCGCAGGCGACCCCTACGCTCGTACCCGGCCAGATTTTCACCGATGTGCCGCCGAGCAATACCTTCTACACTCCCATCAACTGGATCTATAATCACGGGTTCGTATCAGGCTACAGCAACGGCGACGGCACGGTGAGTTTCCATCCCAACAGTAGTGCCACACGCGGCCAGGTCTGCAAGATCATCACGCTGGCGACAGGGTGGGCGATTGACACTAGTGGAGGTCCGCACTTTAGCGACATCAACGGCACTACGTTCTATCCCTATGTCGAAACGGCCTATCACCACGGCGTGATCAGCGGCTATAGCGACGGCACCTTCCGGCCCAGTGCCACCACCAGCCGCGCCCAGTTCTCGAAAGTGGTCGTGTTGGCGAAAGGCTGGGCGATCAACACCACCGCCGGCCCGCACTTCACCGACGTGCCTGCCGGTAGCACCTTCTATGGGGTGGTAGAGACGGCCTACAACCACGGTATTGTTAGCGGCTATAGCTGTGGGGGTGGCGGTGAACCCTGCCCCGGCACCTACTTCCGGCCCAACGTTACCGTGAGTCGCGGCCAACTCTCGAAGCTCGTCTACCTCTCCTACGGTCCATAGGACACGACGGCATATATCCGCGCGAACAGCCCTCTGCCGACAAGGCAGGGGGCTGTTTGACTGCGCGCTACCCCACAAAAGAAACCACGCCGGGCGCGTGGCAAGCCCGACGTGTATCCCTCTCAGCATAGCGCGCCGGGCGACGGCCCACAAGCCCCTAGCGGGATACAAAGCGGGCGCAACGGCGGGCTAAAAAGCGGAAGGGCCGGTTATCGCCCCAGCGTCAGATAGGGCGCCATGCGGGCGTAAAGCGCGGGGCCGATGCCGCTCACGTCTTGTACCGCTTCCAGGCGGGCGAAGGGGCCGTGCTGGATACGGTAGGCGACGATGCGCCCGGCCAGTGCCGGGCCGATGCCGGGCAAGGCTTCGAGGGCACCAACATCGGCGGTGTTGAGGTTGATCGAGGCAGGCGCCGGATTGCCTTTTGCCGCTTTGCCCGGTGCCGAGCCGGCGGTGCCGCCGGCTCCCGCAGCGGCTAGCGCGGGCGTACTTGCTCCCTGAATGGCCGGTCCCATGTCGGCGGCCGGCGTGCCCTGGTAGGGGAAGCTCACGTGGTCCTCGTCGTGCAGGCGGGCGGCGAGATTGATGCGTTCCAGGTCGGCTCCCGGCACGGGGCCACCGGCCACTCCCAGCAAGTCGCTAACGCGGGCGGTGCTACGCAAGGTGTATACACCAGGACGTTGCACCGCGCCACTGGCATAGACTGTCAGCGCAGGCGGTAGCGTGAGTGTGACCGGGGCCGAGACTGGTGCTGAGGCTGCGGACGCGGTGGGACTGAGTGCGCCGGCGGCTAGCGGCGTAGGATCGGTGACCAGGAGCGCATCGGTCGGCGGAGCCATACCCCGTGGCGCAAACAGCAACGCCCCGCCGGTGAGGCAGGCGGCGCAGAGCAACGCCACGCCCAGTTTGATGCGGTGCAGCATAATCCAAGCAGTCATCGGTCGTTGTGCCTCCGGCTAGCGTTAATTCGATATTAGGGCTGCCACTCGATTTGATTACTGCGCGTTGAATTGTGCAAAAGTCTAGCACACCCCTTATCGGCTGTCAATAGTCCCGTTCCGTCGCAGTAGAGGTACAGCTCTTGCTCCAACAGCCCTATGGCACACGTACCTCCGACTTTCCCCGCGCAGGCGCAAATGTTCCCACCGGACAGTGCGTTGCGTGCGATCACGAGCGAACTCGCGCTGCTCTTGGGCGGGGGCCGTGCGCTGCTGCTGCAACTGGCGCACCCGCTGATTGCTGCTGGGGTGGCCGATCACAGCCACTTTCAAGCGGCCCCGCAAGCCCGGTTGGAGCGTACACTGGATCTGATGCTCACGCTTTCGCTCGGCACCTGGGGCGAAGGACGGCCCATGCTGCGCCGCTTCCATGCTGTCCATGTGCCGATCATCGGCACGCTACCGTACACCGCAGGCCCCTTCCCGGCCGGTACACCGTACAACGCTGACGACCCGGCGCTACGCTTGTGGGTGGCCGCGACGCTGCTAGACACGAGTCTGCTGGGCTATGAGTTGTTTGTTGGGCCGCTCTCCCCACAGCAGCGCCAAGCCTTTTATGCCGACAGCACGGTGTTTGCCCGTCGCTTGGGCATTCCCGCATCCGTCTGGCCGCCGACCCTAGCCGCGTTCCAGGCGTATATGCGAACGATGCTAGCGAGTGACATCCTGACCGTTACCCCCACGGCGCGGCGGTTAGCCCACGAGGTGCTGCACCCCCAGGTGGGTATCCTGCCCCGTGCCGGCGCGCACCTACTCGGCTGGGTAGCCGCCGGGATGCTGCCGCCGCGCTTGCGCCGCGCTTACGGCCTGCGCTGGACCGCGCGCCGACAAGCGCAACTGACTCGCGGCGCGTGGCTCGGTCGCCACCTGCTACCCCTACTGCCGCGCGGCGCGCGCTATGTGCCCCAGGCCGGCGGATCGCGACTGGTCGAGTGGATATTGCGCCAGGGCCGCAGCACTGCTCGGCATTAGCTTGGCGGGGCAAGAGGAGAACACTGGATGGGTTCGCTACCTCGTCGCTTGGCGCGCACAGAGATTTATCGCAGTGCGTGGGTCAATCTGTTTGTAGACCGGGTCGTATTTCCCGACGGCCGACTGATCGAGCGCCATCATGTGTTGGATTTCCCGCGCCCCGGTGTGATCGCGCTAGTCACGCGCGCGGACGGAGCCGTGCTGTTTGTCGAAGCGTATCGCTATGTCACCGCGACCCTCGGCTGGGAGTTGCCCGCCGGCGGGCCGGAAGGCGATGAGTCGATCCTGGCAACTGCTCAGCGCGAGGTGCTGGAAGAGACCGGCTACACAACCAGCGCGCCGGAGTTGATCTACACCTACCACCCTAGTAACGGCATTTCCAACCAGATTTTCCACATCGTACAATGCCGGGCGGAGACTACCAGCGGCGTATTCGACCACAACGAAGTGCGCGCTGTGCGCCGGCTGGCCCCCGCCGAAAGCGCCACGCTTATCCGCGACCAAATGATCTGCGACGGTTTTTCCCTCACCGCCCTGCTGCTGCACCTCTGGCGTAAGGCGTAAGGCGTAAATTAATTTCAGGGTATGTTTATGTTAAGGTACAGCCGCACGCCTGCTGCCTGCCTGCTCCCCCCTGCCCCCTTACGTGCCCCAGACCTGCGCCAGCAGGCGCAGCATTTCCTCGGGGTCGAGTGGTTCACCGCAGTGGGGGCAGCGTAGCGTGCCTTTAGGCGCGAGGGGCGCTACCGGTGGCGCGATCGGCGTGATAGCAACGGGGGGTTCACTGCCTGCTATAGGCGCGGCGGCTATCGACGGCGGTGCGTCGGCGGCGGGTAGCGGGCGGAGCCAACTGGGCAGATTCGACAGATCCACATCGGCTGCTACAGCAGGCGACCCGGCGCGTTCGGCGGCACTGCTCTTCTGCAAGGCCAGCCACTCGCTAAACGACATGGCCGGCGCATCTTCCTCTTCGTCACCGCCGAGCAACAGGCCTCCGAGGCTCCCGTCGCCTGCGGTCGCTACCTGCGTGGGCCCGTCCGATGACCCGGCGAGGTCGAACGGCACGATGTCACCCATCTCTGGGGCAAAGGGATCAAATGCGGCCACCTCGCCAAATTCATCGGCTAATTCGAGTGTTGTAGCCGCCGGCGGAGAATCCGTCTGTAGCGGCGCCACTGGAGGCGTTGTAGGGACCGCCGGTGGGAGCCGTTCGGGAGTCCCTGGCGCCGGCACAGCGGCGGGGTTGAGCGATCCGCCGGCTAAGGCGGCAAAATCTACGCCCGCCATCAGCCAGTTTAGATCGTCCGTGGGATTGGCCGGGTCAGGCGTAATGGTTGGGACAATAGGCGGGGCTAATGGAGGCGCGGCAGGTGCAGGCGCTCGGCCCAGGCCGGCTGGGAGGCCGGCCGGTAATGCTACGTCCGCCGGCGGGGTCGCGCTGCGCGTGTCGGGCGCATCTACGTCGCGCAAGATGTAGTCCACGTCTACATCGCCAAACAGCCAATCAGTCTCCGACAGTTCTACCGGCGCGGCTGCAGCGGCCGGCGGAGGTACCGACCCCGCTGTTGCGCTATCGCCGGGCGGCGCGTCGGCCGGGGATGCTGCGGGTCGTTCAGTTACCCCCTGCCCCCTGCTAGGCTCCGGCATCCGTGCGACGGGTGGGGATAGCGGCATTGTGGGCGGCTCGACGAGCGGGCGCGTGCCGGGGTGCAAGCCGGACGTGGTAGTCAACGTCTCGGCCTCAAGGCCGAACACCAGCGCCAGGCCGACTACCCGCGCATCAGGCGACAGGATTTTGAGGTGTAAGCCGTCGTGTTTGGTAGCTTCCTTGAACGCCTGATAGCTCTCCATCTGGCGCAACAGTGGGATACCACGCGGCACCCAGAGAACCACCGGTGCAGTGGGGTCCGCCACCTGCCGCGTGGCGATCAGCGCCAGTAGTTGGGGCAGGGTGTGTTCGGGCTGTACCTCGATCATCTCAGCCACCGGCAGCTACCTCAATCTCCATTATGCCCGTCGGCGCGGCGTTGCGCTTGGCCGGCCGCGTGCTGTTCGTCTAAGGTCTGCAATTGGTCCAGAGTCAACCCGCCTGCGGCACGCTGCGTCAACAGATCCAGATAGAGTTCGCCGGCCTGGGTGTGCGCGGGATCGGCCATAGGCGGGGGCACGGGGGCGCCGGCGGCGCGCCCGGCGCGGCGCTGGGCGGCGAATGCTTCGGCCTCAGCGTCCAGCACGGCAAACATCCGCGCTTGTTGATCAGTCGGCGTGTCACTCGGGAGGTCGGCCAAGCCGGGGGTCCACTCCGATGCAGCTTCACCGGTTGGCGCTTCGACTTCGGCTAGGACCAGATCCAGTCCTTGCGTCCAGTTGTGTTCACATTCCAGCCCATGATAGCGGCGTGCGTCGCCCTGTTGCCCGGCAAAGGCCGCGACCTGCACCGTACCGCACTCCGGGCATTCGCTGTAGATCAGCCACGGGTCCAGCACCAGCGTCGGTAGTTCTTCGGGATTCGCTAGCAGCAGGCTGCCCGGCGGATCGGCAGCCGGGTCCAGTTCGACTGTGCTGACTGTCGCATCCAAGCCTTGCAGGCGCACGATTTCCACGCCGGCGCCTGCTCGGCGCACCAACCCCAACAGCGGATAGGCGGCCAGCAAACCCAGGCGCTGAAATACCACCCGCAGGCCGGGTGCCAGCACCGCGACCACCGCCATCTCTTCAAAGCCTGAATCGGGCGGCAAGGCATGGCCGGCCCGGCGTAGTTGATAGGCGTTGATCAATTCGAGCAGCAGGCGCGGGCTGACGATTTCACGCGGGCCGTACTCGCCCGTGTAACCCAGTTGCACCACCAGCAGCGCACGCAGGCTCTCATAAGATAGCAGCAGCATCCCCGCGTCGGGTGTGTCGTAGGCGGCAGCCAGGCCGGGTACCAGGTCGGCAGTGGGTGGTACAGCGGCCAACGCTTCGCGCACCCAACCCAACCATTGGCCGAACGTTGGGCGGCGCAGGTTCCGCAGGCTGCGGTTGAGGGTAGGGTTCGCTGCGCCGCCTTCGGCCTCGAACTGCTCGTAGGCCGCAATTGCCACCGCGCCCAGGTAATAGGCCGTGGTTTCTGCTGCCACCAGCAACTGCTGATGGTGGAAGGTCGGTCGGGGCGAAGCGATCAGCACACGCTGCCAGGCGCGGGCCAGCGGTAGTGGATACTGTTCAATAATGCTGGTATCGCCTGCCACGGGCGACTGGTTTCCGGCGAATTGGTCCAACAGTAGTCTCCCTTGTGTCTGTCGCCATTCTAGCACGGATCGCCCGGCTTGACAACACGCCGGCCGTTGGGTACGATTGGGGGGTGAAGCCTGGAGAGTGGGATATTATCGTCGTCGGCCCCTGCGCCGCCGGCAAATCAAGCCTGGTGGCCCGTCTGCGCGCGCAAGGTTTGCGCGCCCGCACGGTGGCTCAAGAACACTCCTACGTGCCCTATATGTGGCAGCTTCACAACCCCGATGTGCTGATTTATCTTGATCTGATATTGGAGACGGTGCGCCGGCGGCGGCGCCGCTCCTGGACACAAGCTACGCTGGACGCGCAGCATGAGCGTCTGGCCTATGCGCGCCGCCATTGCCACCTCTACCTGCCGACCGACCACCTGACCGCTGAAGGGGTAGCCGCACATGCGCTGGTCTTTTTGCAGACCTTCGAGCCGGCGCACGCCCCCTTGCCGGAACCGCCACCGTTGATCCGCGCCTTCCAGCGCGACGGCGGCGGATCGGCCTGAGCCGGCGGTGCGTTAGCGGGCGCTAAACTGATACACGGTGGTCTGGTGGTACGTTTGGCCGGCGGTGAGTAGCGTGGACGGGAATTGTGGCTGATTGGGTGAATCGGGGAAATGCTGCGTCTCCAGGCAAAACCCGCTGTGCTTGGCGTAGCGGCGCCCGCCTTTGCCGCTGATGCTGCCGTCGAGCATATTGCCGGTATAGAATTGTACCCCCGGTTGAGTGGTATATACGTCGAGTACGCGCCCACTACTTGGATCGAACACCTGCGCCGCGTGGAGCAGCGGGGTGCCGTCACCGTCCAGCACCCAGGTGTGATCGTAGCCGCCGCTCGCCCGTTGCACTTGCGGATCGGCCGCTTGGAAGCGGGCACCAATCACGGTGGGTACGCGAAAATCCAATGGCGTGCCTGCGACGGGGCACAGTTCGCCCGTTGGGATTTGTGTCGGGTCCACCGGCAGATAGTGGTCAGCGAAGAGTTGGAGTTCATGATCGCGGATGTCGGCGCTTGCGCCCAGATTGAAGTAGGTGTGGTTGGTTAAGTTGACTACCGTCGGCTCATCGGTCGTGGCCGTGTAGTCCAGCCGCAGCGCATTGTCGCTAGTCAGAGTGTAAACCACGCTAACCTGGAGATTGCCGGGGTAGCCTTCTTCCCCGTCGCGGCTTTCATAGGTCAACCGCAGGCAAGCAGCGCCGCCGGTGCCCTCCGCTTCGGCCTGCCAGATCCGCTTGTCGAAGCCGCAGACCCCGCCGTGCAGATGGTTGGGGCCGTTGTTGCGCGCCAGCGTATAGGTCGTGCCCAGTAAGCGGAACGTGCCGTGGGCAATACGGTTGCCGTAGCGCCCGATCAGGGCACCAAAATAGGGATGCCCGTCCAAATACGGCGCGAGGGTATCAAAGCCCAGGGTGACATCGGCTAGGTTGCCCGCTCGATCCGGTGTCTGGAGCGCCACGAGGATGCCGCCGTATGTCATGATGCGTGCTTCCAGCCCGTACCCATTGGTGAGGGTATAACAAGTGACAGCGATCCCGTCGGCTGTGGTGCCGAATCGGTGTTCGGTGATACTCATTGCCGGCGCTCCTTGCCTTCTAACGGCTCGCTAGGAATCATTGCGCATCCGACCTCGGCGACCCTATCAGCGACCTGCCGGCGCACAACTGCCGGCAGGATTGGTCACGGCCAGATAGACGATCTTGGCGATCTGGCTGCGGAAGGCGTAGGCGTTCGGGCGGAACGTCCCATCGTTGTAGCCGCTGATCACGCCGTGGCAAACGGCGGTCTCGATGAACGGATAGAACACATTGCCGGTGGACACATCGCTGAAGGTCGGCATCGCCGGGTTGCGCAACGCCCAGCCGGCGCCGATCACCACGATCTTGGTCAACTGGCCGCGCGTTACAAAGTTTGATGGGCGGAAGTAGGGCCGCTGCGCGCTATCACACGGCTCGGCCACGCCGGTCTGCGGGTTGCTCCCGCCGCACCCATAGCCGCTCACGATGCCGTGCGCCGCTGCGGTTTCGATTACCTGATAAAAAACATCGGCGGGCGTGACATCGGTGAACGTGCGGTTGCCGAGCGCAGGCGGGAAGACGAGCGGGATATTGAAGGCCAGGGTGACGATCTTGGTCATTTGGCCGCGCGTCGTATTGTTGAACGGTTTATAGGTGCCGTCACTGTAGCCGCTGATCACGCCACGGCACGCCAGATAATAGACCCCTTGGTAATAGTAGCTTGTTGAGTCGGTCACGTCACTGAAACGGATACCGCAAGGGGTGGCGGTGACGGTCGCCGGCGTAGCAGTAGCCGTCAGTGTGCCGGTGGGGGTGACGGTCGCACTCGCTGTGGCCGTCGTAGTCGGCGTGCTGGTGATCGTGGGGATGATCACCGGGGTTACTGTGGTGGTCGGTGTGCCGCAGACAACAACGGGATTAGTAGAGCTTTCGGTGGAAGCCGTGGTCGTGCTGCCGGTGTAGCCGCCGACGGCCACCGCCACACTGCCCACACCGGTGCCACCCAGGAAGGAGCGCGGCGTGTTCAGCGCCGGCCCCGTAGTCCAGGTGTTGCCGGCCGGATCGTAGATCAGCGTTGCGGTGGTAGCGTCGGGCACCGTGCGGCTGCGCCGGTCGGCCGGCGTGCGGCTTGTGAAGGGGGTGCCGCCGCCGAAGATCCAGAGCTTGCCGTTGATCACCGCGCTACCGGGCACGGTATCGGCGGTCGGCAGCGGGGCTTGTATCGTCCAACTGTCGGCGGCAATGTCGTAGCTGTAGAGGGTGTTGAGCAGCCCGTTATTGGCATCGCGCCCGCCCGCCACGTATAGCCGTCCGTTGCTGACCCCGGAGCCGGCTCCGCCGAAGCCGAGGGGCGCGGGCACTGCTGTCTTGGTTAGCCAGGTGCTGCTAACGATGGAATATTCCCAAGTCTGCGTGAAAGCGGGGTTCGCATTATCGGTGCTGTAGCCGCCGACCAGATAAATCTTGCCGTTGTAATAGCCGCCCGCCATAAAAGCCCGCCGGTCGGGCAGCGGCGGGCCGGCGGCCCAGGTGCCGTTGCTGAGATTATAGCTGCGTGTGGTGTCCGTCACTGTCGCGCCGGCAAAGTCCTCGCCGCCAAAGACATAGAGCCGGTTGTCGAGCGGGGAATAGACGCTCGTCGCCGCGCCGTTGTTCAGATCGGGTATCGGCGCCAGCGTAGTCCAGGTATCGGTCGTGGGGTTATAGCGGGCGAACTGGTTGATCTGGCTGTGGCTTTGGAGGCTATAGCCGCCCACCGCATAAGCTGCCGTGCCGTCGCCGGCCATGCTGATGCCGTAGGCGGCGACCGGCGCGGGACTTACCACTGCCCATGGCGCGGGCGGTGGTGGATTAGGGCAACCGGTCGGGGTCGCCGTGGGCGAGAGTAAGCCCCCCCCGGCGGCGAGACGCGATGCTGCGCCGACCGGCGCAGCGGCCCGGCTAGGAATGCTCAGGCTACCGAGCAAGGCTACTGCGCCCAGCATAAGTAGCAGCCCGAGTACGTTGTGCCTGTTCATAAGGTCGGTTCCTTTACATGGCGGCGCGCTGCGCCGGGGCATCAATTCGCTGTAGGGAGTTGCTTGGGCAACGGGCCGTCCGTGGGCGCAAAAAAGACCGGCTGATCCTGCCCGGCGCGCACAGCCGGCGCCGTCAACGCCGGCATCGGCGGGTCGGTCACGCCCGGCACCGGCGCATACATCGCCGAATCGAACACGCTGCCCGTCGGCGGATTGGCGACGGCAAAGATCGGGTGTATCTTATCGTCGGCGGAGAAGGAGGTGGAGATGTAATCGCCGACCATATATCCCTGATTGGTCAAGGGCAGCCAAGTCAGCATAATCGGACCGGCGAGGGTCGTTGGGGCGGTCCAGGTGGCCCCGCCGTCCAGCGACGAGAGGGAGCCAAGCGAAAGCTGACAGGCACTACCCGCGCAACCCGCGACCGGATAATAGTAATAAGTCAGCGCTAGACGTGGGATGGGGTCTGTCTTGAACTGATCGACCGCTAGGCCGGGGATGAAGTGGTCGGCGGTGCTAGTAAGTGGGTCAATCGGGATACGGACCACCGCCGACCACGTGAGGCCGTCGGTCGAACTGCTCATCACGATGTCGTTAGCGATGCAGCCGCTGCGAAAGCGGCAATCCTGCCATGCTACGAAGACCCGCCCGCCCGGATCAACCTCCGCCGAAGGGAGCGGACTGGTTCGCAAGTTGCCGGCTACCGTATGCGTACTCACCGAGCTGACAATGACGGCACTGCTCCAACTCGCTCCGCCATCCGTCGAAATAAAGGAGCCGATGGACGTGTTGTTGCCGCTATAGGGCACCACCACCCGCCCGCTCGGTTGCACTACCGGCTGCCCGCCCAGGCCGCTGGGGCTGCCGTTCGGCGCAAGCGGCGCACCCCAGGTGAGGCCGCCGTCGGTCGAACGGCTCATCTGGAGCCGATTGCCGGCGCTGGTGTCGTCCCATGTGCTGTAACAGTGTCCGTAATAAGGGCTGACTGTCGAATTGTCGCACGTGATCCAGGTCTTGTCGAGGCCGCCTTGTGTCACCACTGTCACCGGGTTCTGCCAAACTGTGCCGCCGTTAGTGGAGCGACTGACCCCCGTATTCAGCCCCGCACCGGGGCCATTTAGCGGCAACGCTATCACTAGCCAAACGCCATGCGCCGCATCGTAGGTAACTGACGGATCGCTTACTCGTTGGTAGGGGCCGGGCGGCGTGGCGTTGACGGTGATGCCGGGCAGGAAGCCGTTGCTCCAGGTCGCCCCACTGTTGGTGGACGTGGCCCAGCCGATATTGGAGGAGCCGCCGTCGGAGAATCGCCCGACCTGGAAGGCCGAGACGATGGTGGTGCCGAAGGAAAAGGTATCCGGCTCGACTTCCGTCTGGTGCATACTCGAAGCATTAGTATAGGGATCGGTACTCACCCGTACTGTGGTGAGCGGTGCGGCGGCAGCGTCGCCGGCCACGTAGGTATTCCCCCGCACCGACGGGCGCGGGGTGGGGGCAGCGGCGGCAGAGTTCACGCCTAGCAGGCTACTCAAGGCGAGCAACAGGATACTACTGCGGTGCAGAGATCGTCGGGTTGGCGGGACGTTGTGCATGAGGAAGGCTCCTTTGTTAGGGCAAAAGACTGCTGTAACATTCGTCGTAGCTGCGGCTGGGGTCGCGCAGAGACTATCGAACTCGCGCACGACCGGCGAGCGATCCAGCCGGAAGGGGTTGGCTGCCGGTGACAGTATGCCGGTCAGCGCGTCCACTGTCAAGCGGCTGCCGCGGGGCTCGCCATAATGCCGTGGCCGCAGTTGAGATATAGGCCCGCCTGCTGGTCCCTCCTAATTGCAGAGCTATGGACAAGCCATTTGATCCGTACTATAGTGTTATTGTACAGCTTAACCGCTAAGTAGAAAGTAGTTTAGCGAACAGAGAGATACCGAACCTGATGCCTGGGTGTTTGAACCTGCGGACACGCCTAGTGCGGGTTGTTGTGTTTTGCTGTGTGTTGCTGCTGCCGGCTTGCCTGTCACCAAACGACACCGCTACGCCGGTTGTTACGCTGACACAAGCAAACGTGGTAGATTCCACCCCCCCCGCCCTTGTCGCGCCGACACGCGGCCAGCCTGCTGGACTCACCCCGCTGCCGCCGGCGCGTTGGGGTGGCGGCTTAGATTTCATGGTCACTGCGGGCGGGGCAAAGATTGATTTTGGTTGCAATTTTGCCTATATCACGGAGCCAATCCTCGTGGATACCGCTGGACATTACGATGTGGCGGGCGAGTGGCACCGGGGTCAGGCAGGCGGCGCTCGTGGCGGACCGTTTCAGGATAGCAAACCGCCGGAGGTACGCCCGGCCCGCTTCCAGGGGCAGATTAGTGGATCGGTCATGACCTTCACGATGAGCATCCCTTACTACAATGCTGCGGAAACGATGCACGCCACGTTAGGAGAACGAGTCACCCTGAGTATTTGCCGGTAGGCAGCTTACCTGTCGCCCCTAATCCTCGCCCAGGTAGGCTTTCCGCACTTGCTCGCTTCGCCGCAGCCGGCGGTGTGAACGATCAGAGGACATCAAACTCGCGGGTAGCCATAGGGCGGTCGAGCCGAAACGGATTCGCCGCCGCCGGCAGTGTGCCGATCAACGCATCTACCGTCAGCCGGCTGCCGCCCGCGCTTGCCATAATGCCGTGGCCGCTGTAGCCGCAGTTAAGGTACAAGCCCACCACCGGAGTCGCCCCCAGGAACGGTCGGTGGTCGGGCGTATAGGCGTACTGGCCCGCCTGCACCGCCCAAGCGCTGGTGTTGCGCGCCCAGACCGCACGCCAGAACGGGCTGATACGGGCGACGCTGTAGGGGCTGCTGGGGTCCAGCAGATCGAATACCAAGTCGGTGCGGGTCGGCACATCCGCCAGGGGTGGGCCGGCGGGCAGGCCGGGCACGGTCCGCAGTAGGTACGCCCCCTGCAAGGCCGGTCGCCAGTGCGCGCCGCTATCTTCGTCAATCGTCATCGGTGCGTCGGGCGGCACTTCGGGCACGTCGGGCATGATCAGCTTTTGCCGCGCCACGGGCGCAAGCGGCACCGCCACACCGGCCCAGTCGGCCACCTGCGCTGCAAACGGCCCGGCGGCGATCACCGCACGTTCCGTGGCAATGGTGCCGTGCGCGGTGACCACGCCCTGCACGCGCCCGCCCACCGCGTCAAAGCCGGTAACAGCCGTGTTGAGGCAAACAGTGGCGCGGCTTGCCTGCACATAGCCCATTGTCAGCTTCCGCACGTCCAGCCAACCGTCGCCCGCGCGATAGCGTGCTCCCACGATTTCGGGGGCCAGGTAGGGGAAGCGATAGCGCGCCTCGTCGCCGGACAGCCACTCAACATCCTTCAGTCCCCACTCCTGCTGCCGGCGCACTTGGCGCTGCTGGTGGGCCATATAATCGGGCCGAGTGGTGAGCCAGAGATAGCCCTGGCGTTGCAGGTCGATGCTGTAGCCGGGCAGGTCGGCGACCTCCGCAAAGTGCTCGAATAGGGTAATACCCTCACATACCAGGGCCATCTCTTCCGCGTTATCGAACTGGGCGCGGAACGCGCCGGTTGAGGCGGGCGTAGTCAAGCTACAGAGTGCGGGCCGCGCTTCCACGATCACCGGGCGCAGACCTGCGCGGGCGGCGAAAAAGGCCGTGGCCGCACCGACGATACCCCCGCCGATAATCACCACATCAGCGCTCGGCGGCAGATCGGCGCTGGGCTGCATGGTAGGCTGAGTCACAGGCGTTTTCCCCTTGCGGTGCCGGCTAGCGATCTCATATCTTGTGTAGCATAGCAGAAAGCCGGCCACTCGGCAACAGGTTCCCCGCGCCGGACCTGAGTTATGCCCAGAGGCCCAGCTTGCTGATCTGCTGTCTGTTTTGGGTCCGCTTTTAAGGTCCGTTGCCCGATCCGTCCGATCCACCGAAACACGTTAACGGCCGGTTAAAACTGTGTTAACGAATCCGTGCTAGGATAACAGACAGTGTGTCTCTCGTCTTTCGGGCTAGTGAAAGGAAGGTACTCGCGATGCTATTGACATCTCCTGATCCTCGGCGTCCCCATCCGCAGACGGGGCGGGCAGGGCACGGGTGGCGCGCGGTCCGTCTGCTTGCGCTCCTGGGCCTGCTGGGAGCCCTGGTGCCCTCGTCAGTGTACGCGATGTTGCCCTCGGACAACATCGCCGGCCCGCTGGTCGCTGGGGGAATGACCCCGGCTCCCGGCGAGCCGGGGCTGCAACGCGACGGCAGCGGTCGCCTCATTACGAACTGGCTGATCACGCCGGCCGGCCGGCAGTCGGACCTGTGGGACCTGCCGCTGAACGCGGCGGCGGCGCCTGATGGACGGCACCTCCTGGTAGCCAATGGCGGAACCGGTGTCCAATCTTTGCAACTGGTTGATCTGGGCACCAGCCAGGTGGTGCAGACGATCCCTTATACGGCCCCGGCTAGCGTCTTTGTCGGCGTCACCTATAGTCCGGACGGCTGGCATGCCTATGCGGCCGGCGGGGGCAGCGACGTCGTCCACACTTACGCGGTGTCCACGAACGCAGTGCTCATCCCGACCGGCGATGTGCCGATCGGCACGGGCAAAGAAAACCCGTTCCCGACGGGACTCGCCGTCAGCCCGGACGGGCAATCGCTCTATGTCGCCAATAATCTGTCGAACACCGTGACCATTGTGGATACCGGCCTACAGCGGGCGACGGGCAATATTCCGGTCGGCCACTATCCCTATACGCCTTTAGTGAGTGCGGACGGCCGGCGAGTCTACGTCTCGAACTGGGGCGACGGCACGGTGACGGTGATTGATGAGCCGGGGCGCCACGTCGCCGGGACGATCATCGTCGGGGCGCACCCCTGCGCCATGGCGTTCGGGCCCGGCGGGTTGCTGTATGTCGCCGATGCCAACAGCGATGCCGTCTCAGTGGTGGACCCGGTTGGGTTGCGAGAGATCCGCCGCATCTCCGTAGCGCCCTATCGCAACGCGCCGCTGAGCAGCAGCCCCGTAGGTCTGACCTTCAGCCCGGACGGAAGCACCCTCTATGTGGTGAACGCCGGAAACAATGATGTCGCCGTCTTCGGCCTGCACGGTGTGCAGGGTCCGGAAACCCTGCTCGGGCACATCCCAACCGCCTGGTATCCCTCCGCAATCGTCGCCGGGCGCGACGGGCGCAGCCTGTACGTCACAAATGCCAAAGGCTGGGGCGCCGGCCCGAACGCCGGCACCTTCGGCCCGAACCCCACCCGTGCGACCACGCCCTTTCTCGACGCGGTGAGCGGATATGCGGATGGGTATTGCAATTGCACCTTGGACAACTACAGTGGCAGCATGATCCGCGGGACCCTCTCCACGATCACGGTGCCGACTACGGGCCAGTTGCGGCTGTACAGCGCACAGGTGGCGCGGAATAACCACGAAGCGGACCAATCCCTGCTGACTCGCAGTGCCGGCAATCCGATCCCGCAGCCGGGCGGCACGTCGCCGATCAAGCACGTCATCTATATCATCAAAGAAAACCGCACCTACGATCAGGTGTTTGGCGATGAGTCGCTCGGCGATAACGCGCCTGCACTGACCCTGTTCCCGCGCGCGACCACACCGAACCTACACGCTCTGGCCGAGCGCTTCGGAATCCTAGATAATTTCTACGCGGATGCCGAAGTGAGCGCCGACGGCCACAACTGGGCGCTCTCGGCCAACGCCAGCGACTATAACGAAAAGATGTGGCCGCAGAACTACTCGCCGGGTGCCGGGCGCAATCGCGGCTACGATTTCGAAGGCGGCAGCCAGATTAACCTCTCGCCAGGTGGCTATCTTTGGGACGCCGCCGCCGCCGCGCATGCCAGTTATCGAGACTACGGCGAGTTCTATCAGTTCGACGCCAACTATCCGGTCTCGCGGGCGACCGCGATCCCAGTGGGCCAGGCCGGGAGCTGTACCGGCCCGGTGGCCCCGTCCTATTCCGGCGTGGTCATCACCCCCGGCATGGTGCTCTGCTTCCCCCCGATGAACATCAACGCCGCAGTGACGCCCAACTTGGCCGGTCACTACGACCCACGGTTCCGCACCTATGACGCGCGTTACCGAGAAAGCGATCGGGTAGCCGAGTGGCAGCGCGAGTTCACGCAGTTCGTGGCCGGGGGCGACCTGCCTCAGCTTGAGCTGTTGCGGTTGCCGAACGACCATACCTCCGGCACACGGCCGAACTCGCCTACCCCGCAAGCGTTTGTGGCGGAGAATGATGCGGCGGTCGGCCAGGTGGTTGATATCGTCAGTCACAGCCCTTACTGGGCGAGTACCGCGATCTTTGTCACCGAGGACGATGCCCAAAACGGCCCCGATCATGTTGACGCCCATCGGACCGAGGCGCTAGTAATCAGCCCATACACCGCGCGCGCCCGACTGCGAGTTGACCACACGCTGTACGATACTGCGGCGATGGTCCGCACCATGGGCCTGATCGTGGGTATGGCCCCACTGAGCCAGTATGACGCGGCTGCGATGCCGATGTGGCGCCTGTTCAACCGGGTGCCCGATACCACGCCCTACAGCGCGCTACCGGCCACTATCCCGATTACCCAACTCAACGGGATCCACGCCTACGGGGCTGCGGCGTCGGCCACAATGGACTTCTCGCAAGAGGATCGTGTACCCATGGACAGCTTGAATCGGATCCTCTGGCACGCGATCAAAGGGGCACAGGTGCCCTATCCGCAGACGCCGGGGAGCGGCGCTATTTTAGCGCCTGCGGGCGACAACTAAGCGTGCACAGAAGGGCGGGGGCAGTGCTGCTGCCCCCGCTTCAGTTGTGAATTGGCACAAGCCAGGCGCTGTCACCATTGACGGCGCCTGGCTTGTGCCCGGTGTAGCCCGTGGCGGGGCGATTTGCCGAAAAGTCGAAGGGCCGAGTGATTCGGCGGCGTAATCTGTACTGCACCTACGGGTCAGCCGGCCGGACCCGTGGATACCGGGGCGGGCGCCGGCTCCGGCTCCTGGCGTAGCCAGGATTGGATGTGGTAGCTGAAGGCCAACAAGCCGCTGCCGAAGCCGAGGAAGAGCAAGATGCGCCAGATGGCGTCGAGTGTGGCGAGATCGATAAGGAAGAGCTTGCCCACCACGAGTAGCACGGTCCCCAGCCCGGCGGCCAGTAGCGGTCGATCGCGCCGAGGCAGTGCTCCGGCGAGCAGGCCCAGCGCACAGGCGCCCCAGTATATCGTCACGTAGGCGTTGCCGTTCGGCAGCAGAACCACTTCGCGCCAGATCCAGGCAAGCAAGACGCCGTAGGCGCCCAACCGGTAACCCCAGGCCACCTCGCGCGGGCGCAGCACACACGACACCCCCAGGGCCAGCCCGATCACGGCCAGGTCGGTGATGCCGCGCAGGTTGAGCACCGGCAGGCCTTCCAGGCGCGGGGTCACCAGGCCAAGCAGCAGCCCCAGGCCGACCAGGCCAAAGCCTACGTGGCCGGCGACCAGCTCCACCACATGGTCCAGGTCGTCGCGCTGTTGCTGGTGGCCGGCTAGGCGACGGTCGGCCACCAGCAACAATGCGGCGTAGGCACTCCCGGCCAGCAACAGCAGCCCGCTACCGTTCGGCAGGCCGCTCAGTTCGTGGGTGAGCCAGCCGAACACAGCCAGGTGGCCGGCCGCCCGGTAGACGGCCGCTCGGTTGCCCGGTCCCAGGATGCGGGCGGCGGCAAAGGCCAGCCCGATCACGGCCAGGTTGCTCAGTGCGTCCAGGTGGAAGAGATCCTGCTGACCCGGTTGCCCAGCGGCTAACCGGGTCAGCAGGATCAGGCCCAGGCCGGCGAACAGCAAGTGCCCACCGGCGGCTGTGCCGCGGTCGTGGAGCCGGGTGGAGAGTTGGTGCAGGATGGTGGCCTCGACGGCCAGGGCGAGCAGTAGCATATTGCCGTTGAGCAGGGTCCCCAGGCTCAGGGTGAAGAAGAAGACGGCCGGCAGGGCGTGGGTGTAGGCCAGCCGGAGATCCCAGCGGCGCAGACCGGCTGCGGCCAGGGCATAGAGTGCTGTGCCGGCCAGAAAAATCCCTCCCCAGGTCTCTTTGGGCATGATCCAGATCCCCAGCGTGCCGGCTAGGGCTAGGAGGGGGGTCAGGATGGCGGCCAGGTGGACATGAGGGTCAATCTGGGCGTGCCGATCCTGGCGCAGCACATCGGCCGACAGATCGAGCGTGGGGTGTTGCCGGCCATCGGGCCGGCGCGCCCAGAGCAGTTCGCGGGCCACCGGGCCGGCGGCAAACAGCAGTGCGGCGAAGACGACACCCGCCTGCAAGGCCGCTTGGTCGGTAAGGGCGGCGGCCGTGATCCAGCTTAGGCTGTTCAGGCCGACGACACCAGCCAGCAGCACGGCCCAGCCGCCGCCGAAGGCCGTCCAGAGCAAGGCGTGCCAGCCGCGATAGAAGTAGATGCCGAGGGCCGCCGCTAGCACGCAACTGGTGTAGGTTACCAACCCGGCCAGATTATGATCGCCGGTCGGCAGCACGAAGGGGGTCGCTAGGCCGCCGAGGGTTCCGATCAGTGAGAGGGCCAGCGCGTTTTGCCGCGCGGCCAGGCCCAGGGCCAGCAGCGTGACCGTGACCATGCCGGCCAGCACCAGGAAGTAGGGTAGCTGATAGACCTGGTACCCGGCATAGCCGGTGATATAGAAGGTGCCCACGCTGCCGCCGAGCAGCACCTGGCTGAAGTGAGGCCGATCCTCGTACATACGCAGGCCCAACACCAGTAGCATGGCGCCGATAGCCAGGCCCATGCCGATGGTCACCAGCCACCAGTGCTGATCGATCGAGTAATTGAACAGAAAGGCCACGCCGAACAGCAGCAGCCCGATACCGATCTTGTTCAGCCAGAACTCGCCCGCACGTACCATGTCAAACTCGAATGCAGGCGCAGCGTGCGGCGCGGAAGCGGCATGGTCGTGCTGGGGCAGCTGCCCCGGCATGGTTGTGGTGCCCGGCACGGAGAGGGTCGGGGCCGGGTTGTAAGCGGACGATCCGGGCAACGGCCGGGTAGCATCGGTGGGTGCCGGCGGGTTCAGGTTCCGGGTGGCCGATACCGGCCGCCCGACCAGTGGCGCGTCCGGCGGCGGTTGGGCCGTGCGCGGCCAGGCCGGGGCGTGGCCGTCCGCCTGCATCAGTCCGATCAGCCGGTAAAGTCGTCCCATATCGCCTTCCAGACGCGCGACTCGTTCCTGAAGGCCCGTTCCCTGTGTGCTGCTGTTCATACTCTATCCTTTCTCCGCTGATGGCGCCCGGTCGCGGCCCGGCGCCGAGCTGTGATCCTCACTGCTTCAGCATAGCACGCCGTGCGGCCGGCGCTATCCGTAAGAGTGCCTGTTTCCGGAGCGCGGCGTCCCAGTAATTTTGCGTAGAGCGCAGCGCATCTCAGCGCTTACTAATCATGTCCGCTTAGCTCGACTTTGTACAATTTTACAATTGAGCCTACGCACAGGTTCAGGAGTGCATATGCGTGTGCCTGGGACTTTTTGTATATGCCGTTGTGCGGGTGGTTGTACCATAAATCTATACACGCGGCCGTGCCTAGCTACGCACCTGCATCGGCCTTCAGCGCAAAATTGTACAAAGTCGAGCTAAGCGCGACTTTGTTA
>JBBRPH010000054.1:0-38795 GCA_038228295.1 Chloroflexia bacterium
CTACGACTACAGCCTGGCGGTGATTGCGCCGAACAGCTCGGTGACGCTGACGGTCCACAATCCGCCGTGCGCCTACCAGGGTGATGCCTTCTACGGCAACCTGCTCGTCTCCTTCGCCGGTGGTGTCCGCTACGGCCCGCGTCTCCTGGACAGCACCGATGGGATCAATACCGCCTTCTGCGTACTCCAGTGCGTGCCGACCGCGACCGTGACGAGCACCCCGGTGCCGCCGACCAGCACTGCGACCAACACCGCTGTGCCGCCGACCGCGACCGCGACGCGCACCAACACGGCCGTGCCGCCGACCGGCACAGCCACCGCGACGGCCACGGCCACAGCCAATGCGTGCGGGCCGAACCCGTGCGCCAACATCTATAGCCCCGGCTTCTGGGCCAATGTTCACCCTGGGGTGAGCGACGCACAGTACCAGAGCTATCTCGACCAGACCGACTTCGCGCCCATCACGGTCGCGCAAGCCCAGTGCTACCTGACGCCTAACTGCGGTCACGACCAGACCCGCCGCGCTATCCTGGCGGCTGAACTCAACGGCGCACGCAGCGGCAACTTCAGCAACAGCATCTACACCCTGGCCGGTAGTTCGGTCAGTGGTTGGACAGTCACCCAAATCCTGGACGCGGCCTATACAGCGTACAGCCACGGCCAGACTCTGAGCAGCGACTTAGCCAACGCCATCGGCTACATCAGCGGTGGAGCACTCGGCGACGGCAGCAGCGGGGAAGGCCAACCGGCCGGCACCTGCCGCCTGCACGCCTCCTGCACCACGCCGGTCCCGACGGCCACACGCACCAGCACGGCGGTACCGGCGACGGCCACCGCCACTGTCACCGCAACCGCTACGGCCACGCAAGTCAGCGGCTGTACAAACCCGCTCGGTCCCGCCGCCGACTTCAATATGTTCATGCTGGGTAACGTGACCCAGAGTGGATCGGATACCGAGGGCCGTATGGCCCTCGGTGGAACCGCCCAACTGTCTAACTACGCGGTAGGGGCGAACCTGAGCAACTCAAACGGTACCCGTGACGACCTGATCGTTGGTGGCAATGTCACCTACAACAGCGGCCAGGTCTACAACGGTAACGCCGTCTACGGTGGCACTGGTAGCTTCCCCAGCGTAGGCTTCCTACACGGCAGCCCACGCCAAGGTACAGTGCTGAACTTCGCCTCGGCCTTCACGACATTGCGTGCAAATTCCACGCACCTCGCTGGGCTGACAGTGAACGGCACCACGACCTTCCAGTACGGGACGCTCACCCTAACCGGCAATAGCAATTCCTTGAACGTCTTCACCGTGTTGGGTAGCAATTTGGCCTCGGCCAACGGCCTCAACATCACGGCTCCGGCCGGCTCGACCGTCATCGTCAACATCAACGGCACGAGCGACCAGATGCAAAACTTCGGCAATAACGTTAGTGGCACCGATAACCACCACGTTATCTACAACTTCTACCAGGCCACCGGCTTGACGTTGGGTGGGATCGGGGTTCAGGGCAGTGTCCTGGCTCCGTGGGCCGCTGTCAACTTCACCAGCGGTCAGGTGAACGGCAACTTGATCGGGGCTTCGCTGACAGGCAATGGGCAAACAAATCTGAACCTGTTTACCGGCTGCACCCCGTAGTCATACCTCGCTAGGCTAGTATGCAAGGGCACGGGCAACCGTGCCCTTGTGTGTGTCTTGCCCATAAGCGTGTAGCGTAACTCCAACCCTAGGATTGCTGTTTCTTATCTGAGAGACAATAGCCCGCTCAACAATAGGAGAAAACCGACCTATGCTAAAGACGACCTTCCAACGTGCCTTGCCCCAGCAACGAATCTTGGGACTGATTTTCGTAGCAGCTTTGTTGCTGCCGGCGTGTGACCTCAACAGCAGCACGGCCCCCACGGCACAGCCAATTCAAGTGGTGACCAGCGGCCCCAGCGCAGCAACGGCCGCTCCCGGTACCGTGCTGACCCCACCCCCTACCCTCACCGCACCACCAGCGAAGCCGGCGGACACCGCTGCGCCGGCTCCGGCGGCCACCCTACCGCCGGCAACGTTAGTGGTCGTGCCACCGACTACTGCCGCCGGCAACCCGCTGCCCGTCGTCGAGGTGACGAATTACAAAAACACGCTGGGCGCGTTCACGGTGATCGGCACCGTGCGTAACCAGGGGGCGCAGCCGCTGACTAACATCAAACTCACGGCGACCGTTTCAGACAACAAAGGCGCAACCATCGGGACCGCGCAAGATACGTTTTTGCCGCTGGTGATCACACTCCCGCCGGGAGCCGTTGCCCCCTTTTCCATCGTCTTTGAGGCGTTTTCCGGCGAGCCGGCGAAGGTAGACGTGGCGAGCCAAGCCGATGTCGCCGATGCCGGCAACAAGTATCCCGCCGCTAACGGCTTGACGGTAAGCGACACGCAGCTTAACACCCAAGTTGAGAACGGCAGCGGCACAGTGACCGGCCAAGTGAAAAATACCGGCACAGCCACCGCCGCCTCAGTGCGTGTGTTGACGATTGGCTATAACGAACAAGGCAAAGTAGTGGATGTAGGGAAAGGCACGGCAAAGCCGGACAAGCTGGCGGCGGGTGCCACGGCCCCGTACCAGGCATCTTTCCGCCGGCCCAGCGTGCAGATCACAAAAGTCGAAACTCTAGCCGTCGGCATCGCGCAAAAGTAGTCGCGTTTATGCCACACAAAAACCCGCCCGACGGCCGGCCGTCGGGCGGGTTTTTGTGTGGTCGCTTAGACCGATTAGCCGATGGAGCCTTCCATCTGCAACTGGATCAGGCGGTTCAGTTCGACCGCATATTCCAGCGGGATTTCTTTAGTGATCGGCTCAATAAAGCCGTTGATGATCATCGAGAAGGCTTCGGCTTCGCTGAGGCCGCGGCTCATCAGGTAGAACAGTTGCTCCTCGCCCACTTTCGAGACCGTGGCTTCGTGGCTGATCTGCACATGGTCTTCGTTGATCTGGATGCTGGGATAGGTGTCGGTGCGGGCGGTGTCGTCGAGTAGTAGCGCATCGCAGCGCACGTTCGATTTCACGCCGTGGCAGCCTTCCTGCACTTCGAGCAGGCCACGATAGGTCGCCCGCCCGGTGCCCTTCGAGATCGACTTGGAGACGATAGTCGAAGAAGTGTTCGGGGCGGCGTGGACGATTTTGGCCCCGGCATCCTGGTGCTGGCCGTTGCCTGCAAAAGCAATCGAAAGCACATCGCCGCGTGCGCCCGGCTCCATGCACCAGACGGCCGGGTACTTCATCGTCAGCTTGCTGCCCAGGTTGCCGTCCACCCATTCCATCGTGGCGTTACGCATCGCTTTGGCGCGCTTGGTCACGAGGTTGTAGACGTTGCCCGACCAGTTCTGGATCGTGGTGTAGCGCACGCGCGCACCTTCCTGTACCAGGATCTCGACCACGGCGCTGTGCAGGCTGTCTTCGCGATAGGTCGGCGCGGTGCAGCCTTCGACGTAGTGGACATAGCTACCCGGCTCGGCAATAATTAGCGTGCGCTCAAACTGGCCCATGCTCTGGGCGTTGATGCGGAAGTAAGCCTGCAACGGGATCTCGACTTTGACCCCGGCCGGCACATAGACGAACGAACCCCCGCTCCAGACCGCGCTATTGAGCGCGGCGAACTTGTTGTCGCCCGGCGGGATGATCGTCGCCCAGTATTTGCGGAACAAATCCGGGTATTCGCGTAGCGCCGTGTCGGTGTCGGTGAAGATCACACCTTGCGCCTGCAAATCCTCACGGATGCTATGGTAGATCACTTCCGAGTCGTATTGTGCGCCCACACCGGCCAGGTACTTGCGCTCGGCTTCCGGGATACCCAAGCGCTCAAAGGTATTCTTGATATCCTCCGGCACGTCTTCCCAGGTGCGCCCCTGGTTTTCGGTCGGCTTAATGTAGTAGTAAATATCGTCGAAATGAATACCCGACAGATCGCCACCCCAGGTGGGCATGGGCTTGCGATAGAAGATTTCGAGGGCGCGCAGACGAAAATCGCGCATCCAGGTCGGCTCACCTTTGCGCTCGGAGATTGCGACCACCACTTCGCGGCTCAAGCCGCGCTGGGCACGGAAGACTTCGGCCTCCGGCATATGGAAGCCGTACTTATAGCCTTCGAGGCCGCCGCTTTCGGTGGTGCTGTGCAGCACGTCGGTTGTCGTTGTCATGGTTTGCACCTCTCTGCCCCATAAATGCCGAACAATAGACCCCTCGGCAGACCGGCCCATTGCTCCCTTTAGTTATCTAATCTAACCTCTCTATTATAGGCGTTCGCGGCGGCTTTGTCAATGTTTGCACAGGTTTATCTGTGTAAATTAAAACAGGTTCGTCAGCCGGTTGGGCCGGCAGTCGGTGGCGCTGACGGGTGCGCGCAATGTCGAGTTCGTGCCGCCGCAGATTGTCCGGCTTCTTACCCGCTTTCGGCAACGTAATCCTCTTGTATTGTCTATCGAATGGTGCTATAGTAAACCAGTTGAGACTGATAACTCCTATACAACCTGCCTACGACTTAGAGAAGACTCAACATGAACCTGCCGCTCCGTCCACTGTTTGCCGTTCCAGCCGCCCTTGCCGCCGCGGCTACGGTGCGGCGGCGCACCATTTTCATGTTCTGTAGTCTGGCCGGCCTGAGCCTAGTACCCGCTTGTGGCACCAACCTAGCTACCGGCCCGGCCGCCACGCCGGTGATTACGGCTACCTCCCTCGTGTTGGCGTTGCCGACCGCCCCGCCCACGGTGGCCGGCGCGCCGAGCGCGACCCTCGACCTGGATTCGGCGGTGCTGACGAAGATCGCCCCGCTGCAAACGCGCGCCCCGGCGATCTACGCGACCGCCTACACTGATGAGGTCCAGCGCGCCCAACGCATGGCGCAATCTATGCTGACCCCCTACCCCAGCTATATCCCGGTGCTGCCGCCCGGCTACCTTACGGCGACCCCCGAAGTAGGCGTAGTCGAGTGTGTTATAGCCCGCCAAGGGGATCCGTGGCCGCATAATTGTTGGCGCGGCTATCTTAATGGGCAGTTGGTGCTGGTGGAAGCAGGTACTCCCCCTGGCGATAAGGCGCATGGCATTGTGTGGATTGTGGGCGATGGGCAGGATGAAAATGGGGTGCCCTGGTATGCGGCCCCCCAAGCGGTGAAGGGACTTCGCATCCTCGCTGTTACCGGCACTCGGATGCTCCTCGCACCCGTCGTCCCGCAATCCCCCCCGATCACCTTCACCTTCGACCTCGCCACCCGCCAATGGATCGGTCCCGACGGCACGCCACTGCCCACACCGACCGTGACTCCCCGCGCTACGGTGCTGCCGTAAGGTTCGCAGACCGGGGAGCAAAGGCACCATACGGGTGACGTGTAGGTGTAAACAAGTCAGGCGTGCGTCTCCTGACCCCTGATCCCTGACCCCTGACCGCTAGAACAACCCCGTCAGCCGGCGCGCCAGGGGCTTGAAACGCGGGTGGGCCGGGTCGCCGGGCAGCAGGGCGGTCAGGGCGACCGTGAGCGCGGCGGTCAGGGCGGTGGTGCGGTCGCGCAACGCGCCGGTCGCGAAGTCACGCGGATAGAGCGGCGCGCCGACACGAACAGTCAGCGTGCGGCGCAGCCAAAGTTCGTGCGTGCCGGTGAGACCGATAGGCAGGATAGGCAAGCCGCTGTGCAGGCTGAGATGGGCCGCGCCCGGTTGCAAGGGCAACAATGCGCCCTCGCAGGTGCCGGCAATGCCTTCGGGAAACAGGATGAGTGAGCGGCCTTGCGCCAGCGTCGCCTGCGCCCGGCGCAGGGCGGCAACCGGCTGGGCGCGGTCCAGCGGCACCATGATTGGGAAGGTCTGCGCCAGCCAATGGCGCAACGGGTCGCGCAGCACGCCGGCACTTTCCGCCACCACGGCGATGGGCGGGTCTAGCGGCAAGGCTTGCAGCACCAGCAGGGCATCGGTCCAGCCCAAATGATTAGGGCAGAGGATACACGGTCCCGCCGGCACCTGAGCCAACCCCACCACCCGCACGCGCCACACCAAATGAAACAGCCCGCGCAACACCATATACGCCGCCCGCATCCGCAGGCCACTCGTCGCTTGCATCGCCCACCTCTTGCTGCTATCTCGACGCGCTGAGTTGCGCCTATAGAGTCTAGTATAACCTACCTCGCCCCAGCCCACCTACGCAATCCTACCCATTTTGCCGGCTGCTGCCGGCTCAGCAAGGCTACCGATCTCTATTCCCTGTGCGCCGGCCACGGATAGCTGACACCGGATAGCCGTTCTGGTATACTGGGGCCGAAAGGATGCCAACTGTGTATAAAGGGCTTTCGGTTTCGGTGGTCATCCCCTGCTTCAACGAAGAGCGGGGCATCGGCGCGGTTCTCAGCCGGATGCCGGACTATGTGGACGAAGTGATCGTGGTGGACAACAACTCGGCCGACGGCACGGCCCGCATCGCGCAGGAACACGGCGCGCGGGTGGTGCATGAGGCGCGCAAAGGCTACGGCAGCGCCTACCAGGCGGGCCTACCCCAGGCCGGCGGCGACATCATCGCCACGCTGGACGGCGATGGCACCTACCCATCGGCGGAGATCGCGCCCATCCTGGATTGGATGCTGGCCCGACAGGTGGATTTTGTGTCGGCCAGCCGCTTTCCGTTGCGAACGCCCGCCGCCATGAGCCACCGTAGCCTGCTGGGCAACCGTATCCTAACGGCGGTCACGCGCATCCTCTGGCTAACCCCGATGCACGACTCGCAATCGGGGATGTGGGTCTTTCGCCGCGCCATGTTGCACCGGCTGCGCCTGACCAGCCTGGGGATGCCCTTCTCCGAAGAGATCAAGCTAGAAGCCATGCACTGCCCCGGCTACCGTTTCGCCGAATATCCCATCGGCTACGCCGAGCGCATCGGCGAAAGCAAGCTCTTTCCGTTTCAGGACGGCCTGGAAAACCTGCTGTTCCTGTTCCAACTACGTTTCAACCTGCGCCGTGATGCCCAGCCTCTGCTGCGCGCGGGCGAGTAACGGTAAGACACGGCGCTGCCCGTGGACAAGGAGGAGACTCAACACAATGCACAAACCCACACGATCCCCCCGTATAGTTGGCGCGGGGCTGTTGGCGCTGGTGGTGGCGGGCGCAGTCGGTGCGCTAGTGGGCGTGGGACGCGGAGCGGCGGTGCAGGGCGCGCCGGCCGCCGATGCGTTTACGGACCCGGCCTTTCAGCGCGTCTGGGAGCGGCTGGACTTGCCGGTGGCGGCGCACCAGGTCACGCGGGCGTGGTATTGGGGACCGGCGGCGGGGCGGGCGCTCAACGAGGTCTATGATGAGGGCCACGGGCAGATCCGCCGGGTGCAATACTTCGAGAAGGCGCGCATGGAGATCAACAACCCGGCGGGCGACCCCACCTCCAAATGGTATGTCACCAACGGTTTGCTGACGGTCGAGTTGGTGGCGGGACGGGTGCAGTTCGGCAACGGGCGCTTCGACCCCAACCCGGCGGGCGGCGGCCCGGCCGCCATTCCGTTGGCCTCCGACGGCGACGATGCGACGGCACCGACCTATGCCAGCTTCAGCAACCTGGCGAACACGCCGCTCGGCGACCACAAGGTGGGCACACGCAACGGCGAGATCGTGCAGGAGGTGGTGAGTCGCGCCGGCGCGATTACGCCCGCTTCCGACAACAGTCGCTACGGCGTGCATTACGTCCGCTTCGAGCCGCTAACCGGCCATAACATCCCCAGCGTCTTCTGGGACGCGCTTAATGCCCGTGGTCCAGTGCATGAGAACGGCGTGACCGGCGACGCGCTCCTGAGCGACCCCTGGTTCTTCACCAGTGGCCTGCCGATCAGCGAAGCCTACTGGGCGCGCGTCAAGATCGCCGGTGCGCCGCACGACGTGCTGATCCAGTGCTTCGAGCGCCGTGTGCTGACCTACGTGCCCGACAACGCCCCCGAATGGCGCGTGCAGGTCGGCAACATCGGCAGCCACTATCAGCAGTGGCGCTACCCGCGCGGTCTGTCCCTGCCCGGCCCCGCGCCCACAGTGGTGCCTACGGTGGGGCGGTAACCGCGTTCTGAGTTTTGCGTTCGAAATGCCGAATTAATTGGATTTCAGCGCCTTGGCGGTTGGTTTAAGTTACGGATGTACAGACGTTGCCAAGTCCAATAGATCGGCTTGGGAGAGGGTGCCGGCCAGTAAGAAGAGCCGGCCGTCCGCCCGCCAAAACAGCGCCTGTTCAGCACCGGCGGGACCGAGCCAGTAAGTCCGGCTGTTGTGGGTTGTGGAGCGCCAGCCGCTGGGTGGGTCGCCACCGGGGTCATGTGCCTGGTAGAGCGAGAGCATCGTCGGCCCGGCCATCCACATCAGGTGGCCGCTGTTGACCGTGCCCAGGTCTACCTCGTGCCCGCCCTTGAACTGGTAGCCGCTAGGAACGTGGGCCGGCATCGCCACAGGCATCCCCAACAGTGCGCTTAGTTTGGCACTCACAGCAGGCATATCGCCGGGGATTCCGTGCGGGATCTGGTCGAGGTGTTCGCACATCAGATGGTCCTGGATTGACATTGCCAGCGCCGCCGCCACCGGCGAAGGCGCGAACGGGCCGACCTGGGCCACGCTCATGCTCACCATGAGCAGCAGCAACAGGGCGGCCAGGGCGGGCATAGCGAACCAGCCGCGCAGGTTCGGTAGGCGGGGTAGTGCCAGGCGGGGGCGTGTCGCCACCGGGCGCAAGACCGAGCCGTAAACCTGCCCACGCACCCGCCCGGCTAACCCGCCAGGCACCGTGAGCGGGGCCGTCGCCGGGGCCAACAGGCGCTTCACCGCCTGCTGGGCAGCTATATCGGCCTGACAGCTCGTGCAGTCGGCCACATGGGCCGCTACAGTCGCCTGTGTGGCGGCGTCCAGTGCGCTGTCCACATAGGCGGCCAGCAGATCAAGCGGTTCGGGGTGGTTATGCATCCGCCGGCCCTCCTTCCCTTGCACTGTGGTAGCCTTCCGTCAACGCCGTCCGCAATAGGTGTCGTGCGCGATAGAGCCGCGAACGCACGGTGCCGACCGGGCAACCCAGAATCGTCGCCGCCTCGTCATAGGAAAAACCGCTCACATCCACCGCGACGACCGCGCTGCGAAAGTCGGCGGGGAGGGCCGCTAGTGCCGCACTCAGGCGCGGGTCAAGCATTGCCTCCACCCCTGCCGCCGGGTCGGGTGCGCCGGGGTCGGCTACCGCCGCCAGGGTCGCCGGCGGCGTGGCGCTGAACGATTGGGTACGGCGGGTTTCGGCCCGACCGACGTTATTAAGAAACAGGTTGTGCATAATACGATAGAGCCAAGCGCGGGCGTTAGTGCCGGGCGTGAAGCGATCAAACGCGGCATAGGCTCGCAGATAAGTGTCCTGTAACAAATCCTCGGCATCAGCCGGTTGTCCGGTGAGGCGGAGCGCGGCATAGTATAGCCCGGATAAATGGACCAGGGCCGCCTCTTCAAACAACGTCTGTTTTTCCCGATCTGTGTGCCAGGCCGGCATAAGCGGCGCGCTCCTCTGCACGGGTGCGGCGAGTCGTGTGCGCCGCCCTTTATAGTAAGCGGAACACACGGGGCATCTGTGACGATGGAGCGACTCCAGAGCGGTCTCTAGCCCAGGATCTGTATATAAAACCGGCTATAGCAGGGGAAAGTTCCCGCCGAGGATCGAGGGCAGGAACTCAGGGGCAGGCCGCGCCGAACAACGCACCCAACACCGGCTCGTCGCAATGGAGCCACGGGAACTCCCAGGCCGGGTTAGTTGAGCCGGGATTGCCCATCTGATCGGGGTTGACCTGGATGTGGACGTGCGGGCCACTGGAGAAGCCGGTCGAACCGCTCTCGCCGAAGGGCGCGCCCGCGTCAAATGTTGCGCCCTCTTGCACCCAGTCGTTGAGGTGCTGGAAGTGCGCGATCACTACGTAGTGCCCCGTCTCCGCCGACTGAAACCAGACGTGATTACCCCAGCCCTGGCCGCACGTCTGGTCACCCTGTACGCAGCCGCGTTGCACTTCCTTAACCGTGCCGGCCACCGGCGCGTGGAGGACGGTACCCAACCAAGCATCCATATCCAGGCCGTAATGCGGCCCGCCGTTAGGGTAGTGGCCGAACTCCGAAGTGATATGATACTGATGATCGAGCAGATTCGCGTGCTGAGGCACCGCCGTAAGCGCCGGCGCGCTTTTTATTGCCGGTGGACCGCCTACTGTGCCGCCCACCGGCACCATTTCGCCCGAAGCCCGCACATGGTACGCTGCACCGGGAGGGATGGCATAGCGGCCTCGGTGCGGCCCAGCCGCCGATTGAGCCGTCCAAGCCACCGTAAACACGCACAAGCAGAAACCGACTAGCCCCAGCAAGACGAAGCGGTACATTGGCGTATGCAGAAACTCGGCCAGACGGCTATGCCCGACCGGACGGCGTGAAGGGTACATACAAGATCACCTAGGTTCGTGTGCGTTCAGGATACGCTTAAGGTCGCCATACAGACCGGCAGCAGCTTGTCCCGCCTATTATACCAGAACAAGTGTGCTACAGCAACCGATATGGTCCCCAGTTTTAGGCCGATTCTGCGTCGGCAGGTCCAGCCGCGCCGGCCGCTATGCCCAGCACCGCTGCCGTCACCGCCGCATACAGCGGCTCTAGATGCGGTAGGAACGCCGTGGGCGGGGTCCAGAACGGCGGAGGTCCCAGTTGGCGCAGGGCCGGCGCAGGCTGCGGCGGCGCGGCAATGGGGATCGCCAGGCTCGCTAAGCCCGGCCCTAACTCCCAGAAAGGCGGCGGTTGGAGGGCGGCGGGCGGCGGGGACGACCTCCTCTCCTCTCCGCCCGACCCTGCGAAGGGAGGGGAGTCTTGCCCCGCCGCCCGCAGTTGGGAAGAGGGCTGGGGGATTAGGGCCGCCCGCGCCTGCGCCAGCGCCTGGGCGAAACCCGCCCGATCCCGCCCCCGCAACAGCGGCAGCAGCCACGGGTCCGCCGCCACTGCCGCCGCTGCGGCATAGACCAGCGCGGCCACATGACGGCACGGCATCCGCTCGCCACAGGCGCAGTCGGCGGCCAAGTCGTCCGCCGGCGGCAACAGCAACACCCCGGCAGCGGCGGACACCGGTCCGATCACCGGCGGCAACAGACCCGCGTCAAGCGCCGCCGCCACGGCCGGATCGGCCAGCAGTGCTGTCAGCAACGCCGGCCACTCGTCTTGGCGCAAGGGGCGCACGGCCAGGCGGGACGTAAACGTGCCGCCCGCCGGATCACGCACTGCGGCTTCGATCCTACCCGGTCGCACACGCAGCCCACCCACCGCCCCCGCCCGCTCCAGCGCCGCCCCGCGCCGCAGCGACGTTCCCCAAGCCGCCGTCAGCGCATCCAGCCACAGGTCAGCCCAAGTCGGTTCCTTGTTCCTTTTCATCCGTCTCTACCTTCCAGCGGTGCAGCACAAGCCACACCCCTACATCCCGCATTCCTCAAGCCGGCTAGCGCTTGCGCAGGCAGGCTTTATGTCGGTTGTGACGATTTTACTCACTGAGCGCCACCAATGCGCCCAACTCGGCATCGTCTAATTCGGTCAGCCAGCCCTCGTCGGTGCCGATCACGCCTTCAGCCAGCGCACGCTTACTCTCGATCAATTGATCGATACGCTCATCCAGCGTGCCGGCCGCGATCAGCTTATGGACTTGCACCGTCTTGCGCTGGCCGATGCGAAACACGCGGTCGGTCGCCTGGTTTTCCACCGCCGGATTCCACCAGCGGTCGAAGTGAAACACATGGTTGGCCGCCGTGAGGTTTAGACCCACTCCGCCGGCCTTGATCGACAGCACTAGCAGATGTGGCCCACCCGGCGCGGCAAACGCCGCCACCATATGGTCACGCTCGGTGCGCGGCGTACCGCCGTAGAGATAGAGCGGCGGTTCGCCAAAGGTCGCCGCCAGATGGTCGGTCAATAAGTGGCCCATTGTGGCAAACTGGGTGAAGATCAGCGCCTTATCACCGGCGGCCAAGGCTTCATCTAGCATCTCGGTCAGGCGGGCCAGTTTACCGCTGCGCCCCGGCAGCGCGCTACTGTCGCCCAGGAACAGCGCCGGATGGTCGCCGATCTGCTTCAGCCGCAGCAGCAAGCCCAGCACCAAGCCGCGCCGCGCCATGCCCGTCTTGCCCGCCACCTGGGCCATACCCGCGCGCACCACTGCTTCATAGAGCGTGGCCTGCTCGCCCGTCAGCGGGCAGTAGGTCTTGTACTCCCACTTGGCGGGCAAATCTTGGATGATGCTGCGGTCCGCCTTAAGGCGACGCAGAATCAGCGGCCCAATACGCGCGCGCAGCAGCGCGGTAGCGGCGGGGTCGGCCTCGCGCTCGATGGGCAGTGCGAGGGTTTGGCGGAACACCGCGCGGTCGCCCAACAAACCGGGGTTGAGGAAGTCCATGATTGACCAGAGATCCTCCAGCCGGTTTTCGACCGGCGTGCCGGTGAGCGCGATACGGTAGTCCGCCCGCAGCCGCTTGGCGGCACGGGTCTGACCCGCATCGGGGTTTTTGAGGTTTTGCGCCTCGTCCACGATCAGTCCGGCCCAGGTCAGGCCGGCCAGCGTGGCTTCGTCGCGCCCCAGCAGGCTAAACGACGTGATCACCAGATCGTGCTTGCGAGCGGCCGCCGCAAACGCCGGCCCGCTCAGGCGCAACGGCCCCTGGTGGATCGCGACCCGCAACGTCGGCGCGAAACGGGCGACCTCGCGCTGCCAGTTGCCGACGACCGAGGTAGGGCAGATCAGCAACGTGGGGGCGGGATCGCGCGCGTGCAGCAGCAGGGCCAGCGTCTGGATCGTCTTACCCAGACCCATATCGTCGGCTAGACATGCACCGAGGCCAAGACGGCGCAGCCCCACCAACCAGCTATAGCCCTGTACCTGGTAAGGGCGCAAGGTGGCTTGCAAGTCGGGTGGCGGCGACAGGTTCGCGATGGGCGCGGCGGGGTCCAGCGCTGCCAATGCGGCCTGCACGGCGGGCGTGGCGTCCAACGGCGCTTCCACAGCAGGCAACAGGCCCGCCGTATCCGCCGCCAGCAGCAGGCGGGCCACACTGCCCAGGCGTTGGGGGCGCGCCGCCTGCGCGGTCCAGAAGCGCACGGCAGCCTCCACTTCGCCGGGCCGAAACTCTACCCAGCGGCCCTGCACCTGCACCAACGGCGTTTTCAACGCCACCAACCGCTCAAACTCGCCTTTGTCAAGCACTAAGTCGCCTACTGCCACCTGCCAATCGAAGCTGACCACCGCATCGGCGCCCAGCAAGCCCGACCCGCTCGGCGGTGCGGCCTCGGCTACCTGCACGCGCACGGCGGGTCGCGCCGCGCGCGTACCCCACCAAGGCGGCACCAGCACACCGTAGCCCGCCGCCTGCAATGCGGGCGCGGCTTCGCGCAGAAAGCCGTAGGCCGCCCCCGCCGTCAGTGGTGCGTGCAACGGCGCGGGATGGCGCAGTGTTTCGTCAAGCGCTACGAACAGGCGGGCGGCGCCACGCAACCCCGCCCGTAGCCGGTCTGCCGGACGCGAGAAAGGGCGACCATGCAACATACCGCCCGGCTGTGCGTTGCCCCATACAGCAGCGGCTGGCAGCAGCAGGCTGGGATCGTCGGTGGCTTGCAACAGAAAGTGCAACAACCACGGCGTAGCCGGACCAGCCGGCGGTTCGAGGCGGAAACAAACCCGGAACGACGGCGTGCCGAGTGCCGGTTGCTGCCCATCGCGCCAGGTCAACATTTGGCGGCTCAGAGCGTGCAGCGCGGCAGGATCGGCGGCGATCAGTGGGTCGGGGCCGAGCAGGGCCAGCAACCACTCGTAGGCCGCCTGCTGGGCGGGCGTTGCGCCGGACCGCGGCGGCGGCGGCAGCGGCGGGCTGCCACCCCAGCTACGTACCCCGGCAGCAACCACCGCACGCATAAAGCTGTCGAGCAACGCCGCGGGATTCATGCCCGGTGTCGCCGCCGCCGCCGCACCGGGCAGCGCGCCGGCCAGCGCCACCCGCGCCGCGTTGTCGCCCGGACTGGTCCAGGCCGGCTCCCACTCTGCCCAATCGCCGTCGGCATCACTCAGGATGGTCGGCAGATAGCGACCACCGGCCAGGATCGCCGCCACCGGCCGCGCGGCCGCACTCCAAAAACGCAATCCCGGTCCCAGCGGTAATGGCGCGTCAGCCACCGGCAGGCGCAACAGCAGCGGCAAGGCGCGCCCCACCTCCAGTGCCAACGCCCCCACCAGCCAGGGTTGTAGCTCCCCCGCCGGCCCCGGCAGCCCGCCCAGTGCCGGCGAAGGCTGGGGCCCGCCGGTCGCCGCCTGCGGCAAGCTCAACGGCACCGCAGGTAGCCAAATCGCGGCCCCCGCCAGGTGCGCGCCAACGCCTGCCGCCACGCCCACTGCCGCGACCGCTGCTCGCACGGCCGCTTCGTCCGCCGCGAACGGGTGAGTAGGCACTCCCGCCACGTCTAGCGGTGCAGCCGGCGCCGGCCAGGCGCGGCGCTCGCCCCACAGCAACAGCGCACCCCCGTGCCGCCGCGCCGGCACCCACGCCGCGTGTAGGATCGGCTGGAGCGCGGGGGGAGGGGTGTATGCGGGCGGATCAGTGTTGGACATAGTACTATTATAGCGTTTACGCGGGAGCCTGTCGCCTGGCCTGCTTGCCGGCCGAATTACAGCCGGCAAGCAGGCCAGGCGGCAGGCTACGGGCGGCGGGCCAGGGCAACTAAGTCATCCCAGCATACGATGCGGTCGCGCCCTTGCGCTTTGGCATGGTACAACGCCGTATCCGCTTGGTCCACCAATTGAGGCGTGCCTGTAGCAGTGGTGGGATAACAGGCGATACCCTGGCTAGCTGTCGGCACCGGCAAGCGCCCGCGCGCTTGCTCCGGCATCTCGAGGGCGGCCAACGTCGCCTGGATGCGGGCAGCCACCCGCAGGGCGAAATCGCTGCCGGCCCCCGGCAACACCACGCCGAACTCTTCACCGCCCCAGCGTCCCACGCTGTCACCGGCTTTGATATTGCGTGTGATCGCCTGGACCACCGCCCGCAACACAGTGTCACCGGCGGCGTGTCCGTAGGTGTCGTTATACTTCTTGAATAGATCTATATCCAGCATGATCAACGAGACCGGCTTGCCGGCGGCCCGCGCCTGCCGCACCGCTTGATCAATGCGCGCCAATAAGGCGGCATGATTATACGCCCCAGTCAGGCTGTCACGTAGCGCCTGCTGGCGTGCCGCGTGGTGCAGATTGGCGTTTTCAAGTGCCAGTGCCGCCTGCGCGGCGATAGCCGTCAACAGCCGCAGATGATTATCGTCATAGGCATACGCTTCATGCTTCTGAACCGACAGCACGCCGATGATGCGGTTGTTGATCGTCAGCGGCACACCAACATACGACTGGATCGGCTCACCAATTTCTGTATCAGCGAAAGGCAGGTTGAGGATCTCGCGATCCCAATCACGCACTAGCAAGGGTGTTTGCGACGTAACAATCCAACCCGACGCGCCGACTGCGCTGAGAGGCAATACCTCACGCGGGAAGTCGCGGCCCCCTTCCCGTTGGATCACAAAGTCCAGCATACCTTGCTTGCTATTGTAGAGCGCCAGCACCAACGAATCGAGTTCCACCACCCGCTGCACTTGGTCGGCGATGTGGCGCAAAACATCACCAATGTCCAGGCTCGATGAAGTCGCCAGACCGATGTGGTACAGCGTCTCCATCTCGCGGGCGGCGCGTTGCGCCTCCTGGTACAACAGCGTGCGCTCCAGGATCAAACCGGCTTGGCGACTACAGGAATCGACTAGCTCATACATCGCGGCGGGCATGGTGTAGGAGCGGTCGAAAGTCAGGTTAATCAGTCCCACGATACGATCTTCAGCCCGCAAAGGAAAGCTATAAAACGACACGACGTGGGGACGCAGCAACACCTCGCGCAGACCGGGTACGGTATCCACATCAGGAGCAAACACACCTCTACCGCCACGTAGGACGCTTGCCAGCAACGGGTTCTCGCGGGTGAGGGGATGTTCACGATAGACGGCCAGTACGGCTGCCGAAATACCGAGCGAGGCGCGAAACTCGGCCTCACCATGCCCATTAAGTACCATTAGCGAACAGGTGTCGGCCTTAAGCAGCGCCTGTAGTTCTGTGACCACATAGTGCGCTGCTGCATCAAGATTGGGTGCCGCCCGGAGATTGTCGCTGAAGCGGTATAGCAGGCGCAAGTCCGTCAATTGCCGCGTGATCAGGCGTTCGCCGGTCCGCATTCGCTGTACCAGGCGGTCGGCCACATAAGCTACGATCCACAGCATCCCCACGACCACTGCCCAGTGAACAGCGTAGATCACGCTGCCCTGCGTGCTGTGCGGGTCGGTGCTACTGAGTAGGGCGACCGGTACCGGCGGCAGCACTGTCAGTTCCAACAGCGCTAACACGCCGTAGCAGAGCGATGCGCAAGCCGCAGCGAAATAGGTGCCGTGGATCGGTACCAGCAGGATGGCGACGACAATAGGAAACACATAGAGGATCGACAGCGGCGTGGTTGCCCCGCCGGTCAGGTGCAGCAGCACGGTAAGCACAACCAGATCTACCGGCACCTGAATCCAGCGCAGCAAGCGCAAGACCCGCTCATTGCCGGCAAACCCCTCTAAGCGCAGCAGCAGCAAGAACAGGGTATTGTAAACTATCACCGGCAGCGCCAGTAGCGCAGTGCCCACGTAGCGGGTGAAACTGAATGTACCACTCAGCACGAGCAAGCTACCCAACAGGAGCAGCGCGCCTAGGCCAAACCAGCGTACCTGCAAGCCCCATTCGATCAAGGCAACATCACTAAACAGCGCTAAAACTTCGTTCTGCGCTGTGCCGCGCCGATCACCGGCTAACGCCGCCCGCACCTGTGCCCAGCGGGAGGCACGCAAAACACCCGGCACCGGAGCGGCCGGAGAAGCCCGATATGCGGATGGAACTTTGCTCATCCTTGTTGCTCTGCTTTCAACTGCAACGAGCGCAGATTGCCTGATTCTACTATAGCCTCCCCACCCTGTCAATCAGAGCGACCTACCGCAGGTTGCTACCGGCCCCGCAGACTGGTACAATAGGGTGTACAATGGCAGGCCTACGAAGCGACGGAACGAGCAGCGCTGCGCTTACTACGCCGCCTTTTGCTATGCACGTAACTATGTACAAGCCCGGCATGGAGTTGTGCCGGCGAGTTTAGGAGTAGAGCCTACACGCCTGAGACGGTACGTCAGAAGCAAAGGGCGGACCGGTGTGGCAAACCAAGTGATTAGGAAGATACGGTGCAAAACACACCCGGAACATTGAATAGAGCGCTCACCCAAGCAACCTACATCAGCAACAAGCTCTAACTTAGCCGGCGGAACGGAGACTAAGCATTGGCATTAAGCGAAGGGGTGCGTGTGCATCCGACGGCGGAGGTGGCCGACGGGGTCGAGATCGGCGCGGGGTCGCAGGTGTGGCACCAGGCGCAGGTGCGCGAAGGGGCGCGCCTGGGCCAGGGCTGCATCGTCGGCAAAGGCGCGTACATTGATTTTGGCGTACAGATTGGCGACAACGTGAAGATCCAAAACCGCGCCAGTATCTATCATGGAGTGACGCTGGAAGACGGCGTGTTTGTCGGGCCGCACGTCGTTTTCACTAACGACAAGCGACCGCGCGCCGTTAATCCTGACGGCACACGCAAAGGCGATAGTGATTGGACGGTGGGCCGGACACATGTGGGTCAGGGGGCCGCTGTCGGCGCGGGGGCGGTGGTGCTGCCCGACGTGACCATTGGCCGTTGGGCGATGATCGGCGCGAGTGCACTGGTCACGCATGACGTACCGGAGTACGGCCTCGTGCTGGGCCAACCGGCGCGGCTGGTCGGCTATGTTTGTCCCTGCGGCGAACGGCTGCCCGGCGGCCTGACCCCTGATCCAGCCGGCACCTGCGTGGCCTGCGGTCGCCCGGTGGAGATCGGGGCCGCACGATGAGTACCCCGACTCCGCTACGGGCTGCCGTAATCGGCACGGGGGCTATGGGGCGCAACCATTGCCGCGTCTACCGTGAACTGCCGGGCGTAGAACTGGTGGGCCTAGCCGATGCCGACCCCGCTACCGCCGAGCGGGCCGGCAAACAGTTCGGCGCGCCCCATTTCACCACGCCTAACGCGCTGCTTGACGCGACACAGCCCGACCTGGTGACGGTGGCTGTGCCGACGATGGCGCATCTGCCGGTCGCGCTGGAATGCGTGGCCCATGGCGTACACCTGCTGGTCGAAAAGCCGCTGGCCTTCACCGTGGCCGAAGGGCAAGCGATTATCGCCGCCGCCCACGCTGCGGGGCGAGTGTTGGCTGTCGGCCATGTCGAACGCTACAACCCGGCGCTGACCGAACTGAAGGCGCGACTCGATGCGGGCGCACTGGGCCGCGTCTTCCAAATGCACGCCCAGCGCCTCGGCCCCTTCCCGGCCCGTGTGCGCGATGTGGGCGTGGTGGTGGATCTGGCAACACACGATGTGGACATTATGCGCTACCTGAGCGGCTCCGAAGTGACACGTGTCTACGCCGAAACCGCTCGCCAGATTCACACCGACCACGAAGACCTGCTCTCCGGCCTATTGCGCTTCGCCGACGGCACCATCGGGGTGCTGGACATCAACTGGCTGACCCCGACCAAGATCCGCCAACTGACGATCACCGGCGAAAAAGGAATGTTTCAGGTCAACTACCTGAATCAGGATCTCTATTTCTATGAGAACGACTGGATCCACAGCCAGTGGGATGCGATCAGCGCGATCAGCGGCGTAAGCGAGGGCAATATGCTGCGCCTGCGCCTGGACCGTGCCGAGCCGTTGCGCCGCGAGCTCGAACACTTTGTCGCCGCGGTGCGCGGCGAACCGGCCACTATCGTCTCCGGCGAAGACGGCCTGCGCGCGGTCGCCATCACCCAGCAGATCGTGCAAGCCGGCCTGACCGGGCAGGTGATTACGTCGTGAGCCGGGAAGTCGTAAACCGGCACTTGAGTAACCGGATAGGACTATAGGCGAACAGGATAGAAATCGTGACGACAAACAACCAAATCCGCAATCCGCAATCCGCAACCCGCGATCCGCAGTACACCGTAGCGGTCGTCGGTCTGGGCAAGATTGGGCTGCCGTTGGCCGCGCAGTTTGCGGGCGCGGGGGCACGGGTAATCGGGGCGGATCGCAACCCGGCGGTCGTGGCGGCCAGTCGGGCCGGCGACTGCCCCATTGTCGAGGAGCCGGGGTTGGCCGAGCGCGTCGCGGCCGCAGTTGCGGCCGGGCAGTTGACAGCGACCACGGACACGGCGGCGGCGGTTGCCCAGAGCAACGTGGTGCTGATTATCGTGCCGCTGCTGGTGGACGAAGATCACGCGCTTGATTACCGCATGGTGGACAGCGCGACGGCGGACGTAGCGTGCGGCCTGCGGCCCGGCACGCTAGTCATCTACGAGACGACCCTGCCGGTCGGCACCACGCGCGACCGGCTGGGGCCGGCCCTGGGCGCCGCAACGGGTCTGACGCTGGGGCGCGATTTCCAATTGGCCTTCAGCCCGGAGCGCGTCTACAGCGGGCGCATTTTCCGCGATCTAGCAACCTACCCGAAGATCGTCGGCGGCGTGGATGCGGCGAGTACGGCGGCAGCGGTCGCTTTCTACACAGCCATGCTGGACGGGGCGGCGGTGCAGGCGGTGCAAGATGCCGACACCGCCGAGCTGGTCAAACTGCTCGAAACGACCTATCGGGATGTGAACATCGCGTTGGCCGCCGAGTTCGCCCGCTACGCGGCGGGGCGCGGCCTACCGGTAGACGAGGCGATTGCCGCCGCCAACACACAGCCCTATTCGCACATCCACACGCCCGGTATCGGTGTAGGCGGACACTGCATCCCGGTCTACCCCTACTTCCTGATCGACAACGATGCGGCGGGTGATCTGACCCTGCCGCGTGCCGCCCGTCAAACCAATGACGGCATGGCACGCTGGGCGCTAGATCGCCTCAGCCTAACTCTCGGTGGCTTGGCGGGGCAGCGCGTGCTGATCCTGGGCTATAGTTATCGTGAGAACGTCAAGGAGACCGCCTTCTCGGCCGCCAAGACGCTGATTCGCGAACTGCACGCCGGGGGAGCCGTGCCGTTACTGGCCGACCCACTCTACAGTGCCGCCGAACTGGCCGCGACCGGGGCCGACCCAGTAGACTTCACCAATAGGGTGCCGGTGGACGCGGTGATCCTGCAAGCGCCGCACCGCGCCTTCGCCGCCCTCGACTGGGCTGCCCTCGCCACCGCCGGCTGCCGCGCGATCCTCGACGGCCGCAACGCCCTCACCCCCGCCACGCGCGCCGCGATCACCCAGGCAGGCATGGCGTATTTGGGCATTGGCCGGTGAGTTCTGAGCAGCATAACAATACAAGGAAGTGTAGGAGATTAGGATGCACGAGAAGGTCTGTCCGAAATGCCAGTCACCTGAAATCCATGTAGGAGCCTACAGAAGCGCACCAGGAAATGTTCTTCAAATTGCCCCCTTCAACACCGCAGAGCTTGTTAGTTATGTGTGCGGTCAATGTGGATTTGTTGAGCAGTATATTGCTCATAGCAAAAAGTTGCAGGACATCATAGAAAAATGGCCTCTTGCCAAGGAGCCCAAGCACCAACCTTAAAATGCTCAATTTGCCGCTTACTCGCATCCTCATAGGATAGAGTTCTGACTTATCGATTGCGCTAGACACTGTCACAGAAACTCCGGTAATTATGTCAACTAAACAGGATGATAAAACCGTAAGTAACTCAGAACTCAGAACTCAGAACTCAGAACTCAGAGTTTTGCACGCGCCCAGCAACATCGCGGGCATAGCCGGGCTGTTGGCGCGGGCCCAGCGCGATCTAGGCTACCAAGCGACCTCAGTCGAATACATTTCGCGACGGCTGGCCTTTGAGACCGACGCGAGTTTGCACCTGGAAGCGCGGCGCGGGCCATTGGCGAAAGGCGCGGCGGTCGGCGGCTATGCGCTGGGCGCGTTGCGGCACTATGACGTGTTTCACCTCTACTTCGGCAACACGTTGTTCCCCTGGCCGTGGCCCGACCTGCCGCTGCTGCGGGCGCTGGGCAAGCGGGTCATCTTCCACTTCTGCGGCTGTGATGTGCGGAGCCGCGCCGGCAATTTAGCGAAATACGCGATCAGTGGCTGCCACGAATGCGTGAGCCAGGTGTGCCGGGGCAAACGCCGCCCGCCGCTGCACTATGCCGATGCCGTGTTCGTCTCCACGCCCGATCTGCTGGAGGACGTGCCCGGCGCGACGCTGATGCCGGGGCCGCTGGACCTGACGCGCTGGCCCGCCCGTTCGCCGCGCAGCAGCCCGCCCAGCGCTGCCGATCCGTTGCGTATTCTGCACGCCCCGACCGACCGCGAGATCAAAGGCACGGCGTATGTGCTGGGGGCCGTCGAACAGCTCAAGGCGGCGGGCTACCCGGTGGCCTTGCAGGTGTTGGAAGGCGTGCCCGCCGCCGAGGTGCCGGCCTTTGTCGCCACAGCCGATATTGTGGTGGACCAACTGCTGATCGGCGCGTATGGCACCTTCGCGGTCGAGGCGATGGCGGTGGGTCGCCCGGTCGTCTGTCGCATCCGTGACGACCTGCGCCCGCATTACGCATCCGACCTGCCGGTGGTCAGCGCCGACCCGGCCGGCGTCTACAGCGCGCTGGAACGGCTGGCAGGCGATGCCGAGGAGCGTGCGCGGCTGGGCGCAATGGGGCGGGTCTACGTTGAGCGGGTGCATGAGATGCACCGGGTCGCGGCGGCAGTGCTACCCTATTACGGTGCGGAGCAACGGGCCGCATGACACGCATCTTGATGATCACGCAGGATGTCGAGGTGACGCGGCGCATCCTGCAAGAGGCCCACGCCCTGCGCGCAGTGGGCTATGCCGTCCGCATCCTGACACGCAGCGCCGATGCGACCGATCACGCAGGAACCACAGAAGGCATCCCGACCGAGTGGGTGGCGGTGCGCGGACGTGATGCGCGCTTTGCCTGGCTCTACCGGTTGGCGGGCGAGGCGCGCGGCAGCCAGGCGGCGGCACTATGGAGCGTGGTCAGCGGGCGGCACACCTTCACGCGGCGTGCTTTGCCGCGTGCCCTGGCCGCCCGCGCCAACATCTACCACGCGCACGACCTTAACAACCTGGAGGTCGCCTATCGCGCGGCGATCCGCCATGGGGCACAACTAGTCTACGACGCGCACGAACTCTTCCCAGAAATCGCTAACCGCTGGATTCGGCTGAAACGCGAGGCCTGGAGTGCGCTGGAAGGCCGGCTCCTGCCCTTTGCCGACCTGAGCATCACGGTCAACGAGTTTATCGCCGAGGAGATGGCCCGCCGCTACCGCCGACCCGCGCCGCTGGTAGTCTACAACTGCCCCGACCCGCCGCCCGACTTCGACCCAACAGCACGATACGACCTGCTACGTGCGCGATTGGGTCTGGGAGCCGAGCGCCCGGTAGTCCTATACCAGGGCTGGATGGCGGAAGGGCGCGGGCTGGAGAACTTGGTGCGAGCAGCGGGCGCGCTGGCCCGTAACGCCGCCGTCGTCTTCATGGGCTATGGGAACTATCAAACCACCCTAGCCCAAATGGCCGCCGCCGGTCCGCCGGATCGCGTCTATTTCCTGCCGCCGGTGCCCAGCCGGGACGTGCCGGCCCATTGCGCCTCCGCCGACATTGGGGTGATCCCCTACCAGGCGGTGGACCTGAACAACTACTTCACCTCGCCCAACAAGCTGTTCGACTTTATCCAGGCCGGCGTGCCGCTGGTCGCCAGCGACTTCCCCTTCCTCCGCAAAGTGATCGGCGGGCGCGACCTGGGCCTCGTCGCCCGACTCGACAGCCCCGCCGCCTACGCCGCCGCGATCAACACCGTCCTCACCCGCCCCGACGGCGGGGCCGCCCTGCGCGCCAACTTGCGCCGCGCCGCGCCCGACTTCACCTGGGCCGCCCAAGCCCGTAAGCTGGTGGTGGGCTATGCGGGCCTGACCGCCATTGCGCCGGGCGCAACACGGGTGCTATAATAGCTTATGCCTGATTTTGCCTCGTCCAATGCTACAGAAGCCGGCTACTGGGTCGGGCGGCGCGTACTAGTCACCGGCGCGGGCGGCTTTATCGGCAGCCACCTGAGCGAAGCGTTAGTGCGGGCCGGGGCCACAGTGCGCGCCCTAGTCCACTACAACGCCCGTAACGACTGGGGTTTGCTGCAAACGCTGCCACCCGACGTCGGCGCGGCAGTGGAAGTGTTGACCGGCGACCTGAAAGACCCCGACGCAGTACGGACCGCCGCTGCCGACTGCGAGTGCCTGTTTCACCTGGGCGCACTGATCGCCATTCCCTATTCCTACATCCACCCGACCGACGTAGTGCAGACCAATGTGCTGGGCACACTCCATGTGCTGAACGCTGCCCGCGCCGCCGGGGTAGCCCGCGTGATCCACACCTCGACCAGCGAAGTCTACGGCACCGCGCGCTACGCGCCGATTGACGAGGAGCATCCACTACAGGCCCAATCGCCCTACGCGGCCGGCAAAATCGGCGCAGATAAGCTGGCCGAGAGCTACTACCGTGCTTTCGACCTGCCGGTGGTCACGGTGCGTCCATTCAACACCTATGGCCCGCGCCAGTCGGCACGCGCCGTCATCCCGACGATCATCAGCCAAGCGCTGACCGGGCCAGTGGTGCGGCTGGGGGCGACCACGCCCACGCGCGACTTGACATATGTGAGTGATACCGTGGCCGGCTTCCTGGCCGCCGGGCAGACCGCCGGCATCGAAGGCGAGACGCTAAACCTGGGCAGCGGCACGGAGATCACCATCGGCGCGCTGGCCGAACGTATCATCGCCTTGATCGGTCGCCCAGTGGCACTCGAAACCGATCCCGCCCGCTTGCGCCCGGCGGCCAGCGAAGTGCTGCGTCTGATCTCCGACAACCATAAGGCGGCGGCGCGGCTGGGCTGGCAGCCCACTGTCAGCCTGGACGACGGGTTGGAGCGGACGATTACCTGGATGCGCGAGGAACTGCACCGCTATAAGCCCGCGCTGTACAATCGGTGAGGCCCGCTATGCGCGCTGTGATCTTGGCCGGCGGCAAAGGCACACGCCTGGCCCCCTACACCACCGTGTTCCCCAAGCCGATGATGCCGGTCGGCGATATGCCGATCCTGGAAGTGGTCATCCGCCAACTGGGGCGCGCCGGCTTCAGCGACATCACGCTGGCGGTCGGTCACTTGGCCGGGCTGTTGCTGGCCTATTTCGGCGACGGCACACAGTTCGGCGTGCAGTTGCATTACGCATACGAAGACCAACCGCTCGGCACCGCCGGGCCGCTGGCCGGCATCCCCGGCCTGCGCGATGCGCCGTTCCTGGTGATGAACGGCGACCTGTTGACCACGCTGGATTACGGCGCGCTGCTGACCTATCATCTGGAACACGGGCCAATGGCGACCATCGCCACGCACGAGCGCGTGGTACACATTGACTACGGCGTGATTGACGATACGGCCGACAGGCGCATCACAGCCTATACCGAAAAGCCCACGCTACCCTATCGTGTCAGCATGGGCATCTACCTGTTCGACCCTGCCGTGCTGGATCTACTGACCCCCAGTGTGTATTGCGACTTCCCTGACCTAGTCCAGCGCCTGTTGGCGCGTGACGCACCGGTGCTGAGTTACCCGTTCGCCGGATACTGGCTCGACATCGGGCGGCCCGACGACTACCAGCAGGCGATAGACGAGTTTGAGCGGATGCGGGAGCAGTTCCTGCCGTCGTGAAAGATAACAATAGGGATATGTATGTGAGAGGAGCCGGGCGATGAGCGAAAACCTATGGCGGATTCCGTTGGCCGATATTGACCTGGGCGAACCGGAGATCGAGGCCGTAACGGCGGTGTTGCGCTCACGCTGGCTGACGATGGGCGAGCGCACCCAGGCGTTTGAGGCCGCGATGGCGGAAAAGCTGGGCGTGCGCCATGCCTTTGCGGTGGCAAACTGCACCGTGGCTCTGCACCTAGCCTACGCTGCGCTTGATCTCGCGCGCGGCGACGAAGTGATCATGCCCGCGTTGACCTTCGTGGCGACGGCCAACGCGGCGACCTACACCGGAGCCGTGCCGGTCTTCGCCGAAGTGCGCGGTCCGCACGATCTGACGGTAGACCCAGCCGACGTGGCCCGCCGCATTACGCCGCGCACGCGCGCCATCACCGTCATGCACTACGCAGGCTATCCAGTGGACATGGGCGCGATTAGCGACCTCGCCCGTGCGCATGGGCTGGCCGTGGTGGAAGATGCCGCACACGCACCAGGCGCGACCTACGGTGGACGGGCGCTGGGTACGCTGGGCGACCTGGGCTGCTTCAGCTTTTTCTCCAACAAAAACTTGGTTGTGGGCGAAGGCGGCATGGTCGTCACCGACCGCGACGACCTCGCCGACCGCATCCGGCTGATGCGCTCGCACGGCATGACTACGCTGACCTGGGATCGCCATCGCGGCCACGCCAGCAGCTACGATGTGGTGTCGCCCGGCTTTAACTACCGCATGGACGAGATCCGTGCTGCACTGGGCTTGGTGCAATTAGGCCGGCTGGACGCGAACAACGCCCGGCGCGGCGCGCTGGTAGCCCAATATCGCACGCTACTGGCCGGCGTGCCGGGGATCACGATGCCGTTCGCGCAGCCGCACGGCACGTCGGCCTACCACATCATGCCGGTGCTACTCGATCCCACCGTGTCACGCCCTGCCGTGATTGCGGCGCTCAAAGCGGCGCGCATCCAGACCAGCATCCACTATCCGCCCATCCACCTGTTCAGCTACTACCAGGAGCGGTTCGGTGCCGGCCCCGGCACGTTGCCCATCACCGAGGACATTGCCGCACGCGAGTTGACCCTGCCGCTCTACCCGACGCTCGACCCGGCGGGCGTGACCGAAGTAGTCGCGGCGTTGCGGACGGCGGTGGAGCAGGCCCAGAGAGTGCCCGCCACGTGCTAAGGATCGCCACCCGCCTCGCGGTGCGCTACTACCGGCGGGCGCAACGGCTTTACTGGGAACTGCGCGCGCCCGATGTGTACCAACGCTATGGGCAAGAGCGGGCCGACTTTCCGACACTCCAGGCGATCATCGCGCGCTATAGCCCGCGCAGTGTGCTAGACCTGGGCTGCGGCGCGGGGCGGCTGTTTCCGATCTACTTGGAAGCAGGTCTTACGCCTATTCTGGGCGTGGACATCGCGGCGCGCGCGCTGGCCTTGGCCCACCGCGCCTATCCCCAGGTGCCGACCCGCCGGGCCCGCATCGAAGATCTGTCCCTGGATCAGCAATTCGATCTAGTGGTGATCCACCGCGTCTTCCAGCACTTGCCGCCGGAAAACCTGCCGCGTGCGGTGGCGGCGACAAGCCGACTGGCCCGACAGTTGATCTATCTCAACGAGATCAACGATCAGGAAAGCCCGCAACTGAACGGCGGCGGTTACATCTTCAAGCACGACTACCCGGCCTTGTTCGCCGCGCATGGCTGGTGTGCCCTCGATCAAGGCCGCATCCCCAGCACCCCACAAACTTACCTCTTGCTCGCGCCGGAGCCGGTCGGCGCGTGAAACGTGTGCTGACGGCGACTCTGCTGATGGGGTCGGCATCGCTCATCACCGCGCTGATCGGCTTGGTCAATCGCAAATTGCTGGCAATATATGTCGGCCCGTCAGGCATTGGCGTACTAGATCAATGGGTGGAACTCAACGTGCTGATGATCGGCCTAGCCTCACTGGGCCTAGGCGACGGCCTCATCAAGTATGTCAGCGAATTCGAGAGCAGCGGGCAAACGGAACGCTTGCGCGACTTCCTCAGCACGGTGCTGCGCGTGATGGGCGGCCTCGCGCTGGCTTTAGCGATTCTCCTCGCGGTCTTTGGAGCCGACATCGCTCGTCTTGTGTTCCGCAATCCCGCTTATGCCGGACTGGTCGGACTGCTGGCGCTGACGCTGCCCTGTGCGGTGGCTGCAGCCGCCTTGCGCGGCGTAGTTAACGGCTACCGTCAGGTGCGCTACTTGGCGCTGATGTCGATCTTACCCGCCTTCTCCATCTTGATCTTCGCCTGGCCGCTGGTCAGCACGTTACACCTGCTCGGCGCGGTGATCAACGTAGTCATCAGTACGGTCCTGACGCTGGCCGTAGCCGGATGGTTTTTCGTCAAAAGCGTTGGGCGACCCTTCGCTGGGACAGTGCTGCGGCAAGGGCATTTCCAGCTTGGCTTATTGCGGCTGGTGGCCGGGTTTGGTGCGGTCAGCTTAATCGGCGGCGCAGTCGGCGGCCAGACGCTGATCTGGGTACGCATCTTTCTCGGCGTAGATTCAACAGCGACAGGTCTTTTCAGTGTGATCAACGGCCTGTCGGAGCAGGCGCTTAACCTAGCCCTAATCGCACTCGGCTCCTACAGTTACGCCCAAATCAGCGCCATGCAAGACCCGGCAACCATTGCCCGCGAAGTGAACACCACCTTGCGGACGGTGGCGCTGGTCGGCGTACCGCTGCTATTCGGCATCAGCGTGGGCCGCAACGTGTTGGTGCCGCTGCTGTTCAGCGACAAGTTTCTGGGAGCCGCGCCGCTGATCCCGCTGCAAACGCTGGGCGACTTGCTCAAGATCGTGTTCTGGGCACTGGCCCTGCCACAACTGCCGATGGGCCGCACCCGCGCCTGGTTAGCCTACTGGCTGATCTGGTGCGGCTCGTTTATTGGGTTGTCCTATCTGTTGATCGGGGCATACGGCTTGATTGGAGTGGTTTACGCGCATATCGCTGCCCACGCGCTGGGCGTGGCCTTACTCTACCTCGACGGGCGGCGGGTGCTGAATCTGCGCTTCGCGCCGGGCACGCCGAAGTTGTTAGGCAGTTCCGCCCTGTTACTGGGCAGTGCTGTCGTGCTGCCTGGGGATTGGCGCTATTACCCGCTGTTCGCCCTACTGGGGATCGGCTGGGCAGTGCTTAACATCACGGCGGGCGAACGAGGAGCCGCCTTGCGCGCTGCCCGCGCCCGCTTGCCCTGGTTGCCAGGGGGCAGTGCGGCGTGAACATCTTATTGGTGGGTGCGGGGCAAAGCCCGCATCTGCACGGCTGGGCGGCGTATTTCGTGGCCGCCGGCTATCATGTGCATTTGCTGACTTGGCAGCAGCGCGCTGTGCCGGGCAGCGCCGCCGAGCCGGGGGTGACCGTCCATTACCTGCCCGGTGGGCAGTTCCTCAGTCGGCGCGGGCTGGGCTTGGCGCGCAGCGTCTGGGCCGGCTGGGTGATCCGCTTGCTCATGCGGCGGCAGCGCATTGACGTACTCCATGCCCATCAGGTCATCCCCTACGGCTACTGGGCAGCGCGCAGTAGGCAGCATCCGTTAGTCGTCACCGCCTGGGGGTCCGATGTCCTCACGGAACCGTATGCTTCGGCCCGCGCCATGCGCTACGTCCGCACCGCCTTGGCCCGCGCCGACTTGATCACCGCCGACTCCGACCACCTGCGGCGGGCAGCCGTGGCGCTGGGCGCAGTCGCACCCAGCTACGTGATCCCCGTCGGGGTGGATACGACTCAGCTTCGGCCCGGCGGGCGGGCGGCGGCGCGCAGCCGGCTGGGCATCGACCCCACCACGCCGCTGGTCCTCAGCCCGCGCGCGCTCTCGCCGGTCTACAACATTGACACGATCATTGACAGCATCCCTCTCGTGCAGCAGGCGGTGCCGGATGTATATTATATCATCAAGTTCGGCTACAGCGCGGGCCGCGAAGCCGAACTGCGCGGGCGCGCCGCCGAGCGCGGCGTGGCGGCGGCGGTCACGTTTGTCGGCTACACCCCGGCGGCAGGTATGGGCGATTACTATGCAGCGGCGGATGTCTGCGTATCGGTTGCCAGTTCGGATAGCGCGCCCAAGTCGGTGCTGGAAGCGATGGCCTGCGGCACGCCCGTAGTAACCAGCGACTTACCATGGGTACACGAAGGTATCACCGACGGTGTGCAGGCACTGCTGGTACCGGCCCGCGACGCGCCCGCCCTCGCCGCCGCCACCATCCGCCTGTTGCGCGATCCAGCCCTTTGCACCCGCCTGAGCCATGAGGGACGGCAATACATTCTAGCCCATGCCGACTATGTGACCGCGATGGCACGCATGGATGGGCTATACCACTATCTAGTCAGAGAGCCGCAGGGGTGAAATTTGTGCTTGACAAGCTGTTGAGCTTGCCGTATAATAAGCCTGCAAGCCGAAGTGGCGGAATTGGCAGACGCGCTACGTTCAGGGCGTAGTGACCACTAGGTCGTGTGGGTTCGAGTCCCACCTCCGGCACCATCAGGGATCAGGCTTTCGCCTGGTCCCTATTTTTTACGTACTGATAACACATAAGGGAGGCAATTGGTGGTATAATAGCAGTAGGCCGTTCGATCACTCGTCTACAAGGGGGCACCTATGTCACTCGGACCAACAGAACTCATCCTAATCTTGGCAATCGTCGTTGTGGTGTTTGGCGCCGGCAAGCTGTCACAGGTTGGCGGTGCGGTAGGTAAGAGCATCCGCGAGTTCCGCGAAGCCAGCGAACCGCGCAGCGAAACTACAACCACAACCACGCAGAGCACCGCCGCCGGCCCTATCACGCCGGCGACTAGCACCAGCACGACCACGACGGTGGTCGCGCCCGACACCAAGCCGCCGGCTACTGTCTAAACAAGATGGGCGTCCAGGGCCGGCGGTAAGAGCGGCAGCGCAGCGGCGCAGACCTGCGCTGCGGTGACGGCGGTGAGTGCGTCGCAAGTCGCGCAGCGCGCCCAACCAAACAGGGTGATACCACCGACCAGGGGAAAGCAGGCCGCGCACGGGGCCGGGCTGAGGACTACGGCGTAATCACGTCCGACTACTCCGCCTGGCATCCACGGTCGGTAGGAACGGGGATCAGTCAGCCCATAAATACCTACTACGCGTGTGCCGGTCGCAGCTGCGATATGCAGCGGGCTACTATCGTTGCCCACGAATAATAGGCAGCGCTGTACGATAGCCGCTGTAGCCCCCAGCGTCGTTTGGCCGGCTAAGTTCAGCACGGGGGCGCGGCTGCGGCGGGCTACCTCAGCGGCGACTCGTGCATCTTCTCGCCCCCCGAGGACTACGATCTTGACTCCCGCCTTGTGATGCAGGGTCTCCGCTACTTCAGCAAAGCCCGCCGGCGACCACTGCTTGCGCCCCCATAACCCCTCGCCGCCGGGATGGATGCCGATCAACGGCTCGCTAGGGCCAATACCGTGGTCGCGCAACAGCCTATCGCAGGCCGCAATTTCGGCCGGGGTAGCGCTGATACGGAGCCGCCAGTCACGCACCGGCGCACCCGCACGGGCGGCCACAGCAGCATAATGCTCAACAGCGTGCCGCTGTCGCCAGGCACGCCCCGCGTCTGGTCGAATCCACCAGAGGCGAGGCAGCTCCATCGTCACGCTGCGTCCGATCCCACCCCACCAACCTAGCCCATAGTTATAGTTGGAGAGTTCCAACCCTAGATCGAACCGTTCGGCGCGAATCGCCGCCGGTAGCCGCGTCACGCTCGCCGGTCCTTGCGGTTGGGCGCGTGTAGGGGCCAGCCAGATCCGGTCTATGTCAGGGTTAGCGGCCAGAATGCCGCTGTTGGTGGGATAGGTCAGCGCGGTGATACGCGCCTGGGGATAGTGAAGACGCACCGCTCGGATCGCTGGGGTAGCAAATAGGGTATCACCGATAGGCAACAGTGCACAGATCAGGATCTTGCGAACTGTGCGGCGGTTCACCGATCCTCACGGAAAAATTCGATTACTTCGCGGTGTTCGGCTTCGCTAACCATCATTTCAATAAAGGTGATGCGCGTCCAGGGGAATAGGAAAGAACGCGCCCCTGCCGTAATATAACTTAACGGCTTGCCGTCGCGTCGCCGGGGATTGGTGATCTGGATATAGCTCTCGCCGCTCTTGGGCATATCTTCGATTTCGCACTCAACCGGGTCTTCACCGGTCAGGTGCAAAATAATCCGTTTAGCCATAGGGTGCGCGTCTCCTCATGCACGGCACAGGGGCCGATTACGCTATAGGCCAGCCGCGCCGCCAGCAGCAGCAACAGGTGCGCGTCTCCTCATGCACGGCACAGGGGCCGATTACTGGCTGCGCTGGAAGCCACCCAGCACGATCCGCAACACAATGTTGCCCAGCCGCACCTCGTCACCGTCTTTGAGTTCAGTCGGATTGCCGGGGCTGAGGCGGCGGCGGTTCAGGAATGAGCCGTTGATGCTGCCCAGGTCTTCCAGGTAGTAACCATCGGGCTGGCGGCTGATCCGCACATGACGGCGCGACACACCGGCGTTCTGCCCACCGTCGGCTTCCAGGTCAATGTCGGGGAAAACATTAGCCGAGCGATCCGTGCGTCCGACATGCAACACCACGCCATCAATCCAGTCGGTCAGTCGCCCGGTATTAAGGACCAATACACGTAGGCGCGTGGGCACCGAGCCGAGCGCCAGGCGCCCGGTATCGCGCTCCTGCATATTGGAGAGCGGCATGGTGCTGGGGCTTTCCTCGCCGGGCTTGGCTGATGGATCGGTATCCGCTGTAATCGGCCCGCCCGTGCTCGAGGTGGGGGTACTGCCGTTACTCGGCGGCGTGACGCTATCCAAGGTGGTGAAACCGGCGGCACCCGCCGGGCGACCCAACTCATCGGTCGGCGCGACCCCCATTAAGGAAGTCCCACACTGCTCACAAAACAGGGTTCCTTGTACATGCGCTGCCCGACAGGATGGACAGATAATCATCATCAGCGTTTCTCCGCTTGCGGTTCCGAGCCGGCCGGCGCACGCATTGAGCGGGTGCGCCCCAAGCCACGGGTACCGTATTTGATCTGCTTCGTGCCAATCGCACTCGCCGCGCCGTTGCGTTCCAAGTTTTCCACTTCGGCTTGCACCGTGCGCGCCAGTTCCGTCTCCCCGACTTCCAACAGCCGGGTTGCGACCATACGTAGCTTGCTGGTAGCCTGCACGAGATTGCCCTCTTGCACATCCTGCCAAGCGCGCTTTTGCAACTTATAGGCCATCACTCGTTCGACGGCGCCTTTGACCGCGCCGTCCAGTACCTGGGTTGGGCCGGCATAGCGATCCACGGGTGCGCTGATGGCGTAGTCGGCGCGGCCTTTCGGCCCCTCGCTGTCCATCGGCTCCCATTCAAGCGCGCAGCGAGCCACTGTCACCATGCCGTCGCTCACGGCAGGTAGCACGATTTCCAACAGTAGGCTTTGCGTTTCGCCGCGCATCAGCGTGCCGAGGCCAAAGCGTTGCTCCGACACATTGGCGCTGGGTAGCACTTCTACCCGCCCGATCAGCGGGGCCACACGATGGATGCCTGCCAGCCGTGTATCGGCGGGTGTTTCGATCAGCAATTGCCCCGCCCGCCCGACGATGCCGCGCAGGTCAGCGATATGCTGGCCGAAGGCCGCCACAATCGCCGCCGGGCGATCAATGTAGACCGAATGGCTGCCGCAGCGATAGGCAATCGTTTCCAACAGATCCTCGTTCCACTCATCGCCGATACCTAGCGGCGTGATCAATAAGTCGGCCCGCCGCGCCTGTTCGGCTAGTTCCAGGCAGCGTTGCTCGTCGCCGTAGGTGCGCCCATCGGTCAATACCAGCAGCGACGAAATGGCGTGTCCGGTCAGTTGCAGGCCGCGCCGTAATTCATCGAGACCCGCTTTCAAGCCGGCGGCCAGTTCGGTACCGCCGCGTGGCACAATACCGTCTACCACGCGCGCTGCTGTGGTGCGGTCGCTCGCCGCGCGCGCCGACAAAACCACGGTGGCACGGTCGTTAAAGGCGATCACCGACAGCACATCGCGCGGACTAAGCTGGTCCACCACATAACGCGCCGCGTCGCGCACGCGCTCCATCTTCTCGCCACGCATCGAAAGGCTACCGTCGAGCACCAGCGCCACATTAAGTGGGAGGCCGCTGTTCTCCGCGCCGCTACCCACTTGCACATCTAGCAGCGTGTAGGCCATTTGCGGTCCTGCGGCAGCAGGCAACGGATCCTGACCCAAGCGATGCGCGAAGCTGATCGCTGTGCCGCCCGCGTTCATGCCGGATCCACCGGGAGGCGCACCAGGATCAGGCTGATATTGTCGCGACCGCCGCGTGTGTTAGCCGCCGCGATCATCCGATCTGCCGCTGTGTCCAGATCGGGCGCATCGTGTAGCAGGGCGGTGAGTTCGCCGTCATCCAACAAATCCCATAACCCGTCGCTGCATAGCAACAGATGCGAAGCGCCGCGCCAGGGATGAGTAGCCGTTTCCACCGTCAAATCGTCGGTCTGACCCAGCGACCGATAGAGGACATTGCGCTGCGGATTGTCCTTCACATCGCTTGCGCTCAGTTGGCCCATTGCCACCAGCCGGGCGACGACCGAATGATCCTCCGTGATCAGCGCTAGGTCAGTCGGCCCGCCCAAGTAGATGCGCGAATCTCCGACATGCGCGGTCACCAGTTGGCGGCCCAATAACACTACGCCGCTAAAGGTGGTGCCACTGGGTGCCCCGGCGCGCCGAGCAGTGGCGTGAATATGCTGGCCGGCCTCCAGCAGCGCCTCCCGCAGGATGTCGGACACTGTGCGCCCGTTGCCGGACCCGCCTTGCCCGGTCAGCGCCGGCAGCAGCAGATCGCGCGTCACCCGTGCGGCCACTGTTTCAATCGCGGTACGACTGGCCGCCGCGCCGCCTGCCAAGCCGCCCATGCCGTCGGCCACGGCAAAAAACCCGAACGGCACCGCCGTGCCTGCCGGTGACGGCAGCAACGCGGTTAGGGCAAACACACTGTCCTGATTATCCTCGCGCAACTGCCCAACATCGCTGCGTATTGCCACCTGAAGCCAGGGCAGGCGAACATCGGTGGCGCCCGCCGGCAGGACGACGTGCAGTGGGGTGACGGCATCCGCTGCGCTAGGATTAAGCGGCAAGTGCTCCACGGTCTCCTCAAGTTCGGTACTTTTGCGCCGAGTTTTCATGGCGACCCCCTTTACTGGGCCAGGGCGTAGAGCTTATGATCCAACGAGCCGATATAAACCACCCCTTCGTCTACCAACGGCGTAGAGGTAATCGGTCCCCGGCTGCTGAACCGCCAGCGCAACTCCCCTTGCGCCTGGCTTACACAGTAGAGGTAGCTGTCTACCGCCCCAAAGTAGACTAAGCCGCTTGCCAAGCGCGGCGACGAGGTGATCTGGCTGCCGGTATTATACTTCCAGGCCAGCCGTCCGTTCGAGGCATCAAGCGCGTAGAGATAGCCGTCTACCGAGCCGACAAACACCCGCCCGCCACCGACCGCCGGCGAGGAGGTGACGTAGTGTTCGGCGCGGTGTTTCCAGACGGCAAAACCGGTATCCACGTCCACTGCGTAGAGATGCTGATCGGCAGAGCCGACATAAACTAGCCCTTCGTTGAGCGCGGGCGAGGAGGTGATCGGGGCCGCCGAGTGGAATTTCCATTTCATGATGCCGGTGGCGATGTCTACCGCGTAAAGGTTGCCGTCGCTACAGCCGACAAAGACCAAACTGCGGCCCGGCGCAGGCGAGGAGCGTACCGGCCCCCAGCCACGATATTTCCAGAACATCCGCCCGCCGCGCGCGTCAAGACAATAGAGATGTCCATCGTCGGAGCCGATAAACACCTGCCCCTGGCTGACACGCGGCGAGGAACGCACCGGCCCGCCGGTCGCGTAGGTCCAGACCACCGCGCCCTTACGGGCATCCAGCGCATAAACACGGTGATCTTCCGAGCCAAAGATGACCAGATCCTCCCACACCGCCGGCGACGAGGGGATACCGCCCTCAGTGGCACGCTTCCAAATAAACTCACCACTTTTGGCGTTGATCGCATAGAGATTGCTGTCGTAACAGCCGACAAATACTACTCCTTTGGTGAGCGCCGGCGAGGAGCGGATTTCGTCTTCCGCCGAGAACGCCCACAACTGCTGCGTAGTGGCTTCTACGGTCGGCAAGACAATGCCGCCGGGCAGGCCGGCGTAAGGCGGCATCGGGTAGCCGGGCGGATAACCGGGGGGGTAGGGCGGAGGATAGCCGGGTGCTGCTCCGGGGGGCGGGTAGGCCGGGGGGTAGCCGTAAGCCGGTGCCGCCGGGGCGGCAGCCGGCGGGGAATAGGGCACGGCCGGCGGCGCAGAACTGATCTGCGCGGGTCGCCCAGCCTCATGCGCGTCTAGAATCTCTTGAATCGCCGCGCGCATCGCATCCGCCGATTCCCAACGGCGGTTGGTCTCGTATTCCAGCGCCCGCATGATCAGCGCTTCGGTCTCCACGCTGATCGCTGCATTCAACTGGCGCACTGGGCGCTCGTGGAAGGTGAAAGGTGTTTCGGCACGCGGGTCACTATTGGTCAGCAGGTGGTGGAGCGTGGCGCCCAGCGCATAAATGTCACCGCGCGGCTCGGCTAATCCCCGGTATTGCTCCGGCGGCGAATAGCCTTCGGTGCCGATCATGGTGCCTTTTTTATCCGTCTGCAAGGTCTTGGCGATACCGAAGTCTACTAGGGTGATTTTGTCGGCCCCCAGGTTCGCCATAATGTTCGACGGCTTAAGATCGCGGAAGACGATAGCTTGCGGGCGGTGACGGTGCAGGTAGGACAGCACATCGCAAATCTGCAAGGCCCAGCCCAGCACCTGATCCTCGATCAGTGGCTTGCCGGCCTCTTCCAAAATCACTTCCAGATCTTTCCCCTCGACATATTCCAGCACGAGGTAAACCCGGCCCTCCTGGGAAAAGAAGTCGAAAATCTTGGGGATACCGGGGTGGCTGAGGGTTGCCAGCAACGAGGCTTCACGCTCAAAGGTGGAGAACCGCAACGCGCCGGTCTTAGGGTCGGGCGCGGTATCAGGCATCTCTTTGACGGCACAATAACGTAGCACGTTGTTGAAGCGTAAGTCGCGCGCCCGATAGACGGTACTCATGCCACCGATGCCGAGCACCTGCTCGATCTCGTAGCGCTCTTGCAGGACGGTGTTGCGCGTCAGGATCGCCGCGCTGCCCAGCGCGTTGCGGAGCGCATCCAGCTTGGCGGTGCCCGAAGCCGGCGTGATCACGTCGGGATTGGACAACGCACGACTGCCGCCGGGGTCCAACGGCCTGCTGCCGTTCGGGTCATAGGGCCGGCCCTGCCCATCGGACCCAGGTAGCTTCTTAATCAGCATAGCAGCCCTCTTCACCGATAAGGACCATGGATGGCATAGCACAGCCCGCCGGCCCTGTTAGAGGAGCATGAGCGGGACAACTATCGGTCGGCACAACGCAAGTAGGCGAGCTTAGGGGGCGAGTGAATCCCTGAAACAGAATAAAAACAGGAAAATTAAATACCCAACCCTTGCTACATCCACCCGCCCGGCTCTCGGCTTGTATGTCCTGTTCACGGACTCATCCTTCGCTGGCTGCGGCTTTAGGCTATTATACGTCAAGTGTAGTGCTAATGCAATAGAACTCCTTACCGGCACCTAACCTCCACCCCGCCGGTCCGCCTATAGGCGGACCGGGCTATGAACTACTCACCTACAGTCGCAGCCGGAGTGTTAGCCGACGCAACAGCGGACGGGTGGGATCGTTGATCAACGAGTGATCTATGGTCGTTAAGAAAGGCTGAAGAATGTCGCTTGCGGTGCTGCTATTGTTTCTGTCGTTGGGGCTAGACACACTAGCCGTGGCGTTGGGATTAGGGCTGGGTGGATTACCGCGTAGCCGCCGGCTGCGCGTAGGTATCGTTTTTGCTCTGTTCGAGGGCGGGATGCCGGTGGTGGGCTTGCTGATCGGCGGTAGCCTCAGTGCGGTGCTGGGCAATCTAGCCGGGATCGCCGCCGGGGTGATCCTGATCGGGTTAGGCGGGCTGACGATCCGCGAGGCATGGAGAGGCGACGATGACGATGCGACAGCGCACGTTGCAGCGGCAATGGACGACCGCCGCCTGCTGCTGACCGGCCTGAGCGTGAGCCTGGACGAGCTGGCGGTGGGCTTTTCGTTGGGCGTGTTGCGAGTACCGCTCGGCCCCGCACTGGGCTATATTGCGCTCCAAGCATTCGCGCTCACCTTCGCCGGCCTGGCACTAGGCGGGCGGCTGGGCCCACGGCTCGGCGCGCGTGCGGAACTAGCCTCCGGTGGGGTACTGTTGCTGCTTGGCCTCGCCTTTGTGGCCGGCAAAGCACTCGGCTTCGACCTGTAAGGCGAACCTAGAACGCCGCTCACGGTCGGTAGGCCCAGGCACAGCGGCGGGCACGCGCCGCTTCGTCGTCGGTCAGCAGGCGCGAGGCGAGGCTGGTGCCGTCGCCGTACATGAGGTAGGCGGCATCAGCAGGCGTACACGGCGACCCGGACTCCGTGTCGTCACAGCGATGGTTTAGATTGAGGAAATGGCCGGCCTCATGAGCCACCGTGATCACATCTTCGGCCCAGCAGCCGGCGGTGAGATCAGTCGTACAGCGGTCACCGACCCACAGCGCGCCGCTTTGCCCCGCCCCACCAGGGGTGCGATCGGCGGCTCCCCAGGCCCGCGCGCCTTCGACGGAGCGGAAAAAATAGACGTTCAACACACCCGCTACATTATGAACGCGGCTGAAGTCGCGCAGCGCGGTCGCGGGTAGTTCGTGCGCCCAGTTATCGGCAATGCGAATATCGCGCCGCATAACCAAGCGAAACTCAATGCCCGCGGCCACCCACACAGTATCCACACACAGCCCGGCGCGGTACGGCACCTCGTCACAGTTGTCGAACAGGTCGCGGATTTCGTCCCAGTGGCGCGCGGTGCCGGCACGCGGGTTGCCGGCGGCAAATACGCGCGTCGCGGCCAACGGCAGCATAACCGGCGTGCGGAAAGGTGCCAGCCGGGTGCCGGGCAGTGGGCGCAACTGCATTGCGGAGTCCGGTGCGGCACCCGACTCCCAGACGGCGCTCGCCGGCCCCACAGCGCCGACACGCCCGCTGAACAGGTCCACCGCCCCACCCGGCGGAATAGTGTAGCCCGGCCGCGCTAGGCGCAAGCCGTCCGGCCCCGGCGGGTCGCGGTAGTCATACCAACGCAGCACCTCGATGGCGGCTCCCGCCGCGATCACCAGACCCACCGTCGCGCCGTCCGACCGACGCGCGAACAGCAGCCCGCCGCCTTCATCCCCGTCGTAGGCGGCGCGCAAGGCGGCGCTTGACACCGGCGCGGCGGCGAACAGCAGCCGGTCTAAGTCGCCGATCCGCAGTGCCGCTACATCGCGTTGCCAATCACGCACCCAATCGCGCTGCGCGGTCGCCAGAGGCGTACCAGCGGTGCCGGTCAGCGCGAGTTCCACCCCGCTACTGCTCAAGCGATGCGGCGCGGTGGGGTCGGCATCGGCAAAGATCAGCAGCAACGTAACCGTCGCCGCCCGCGCTCCTGCCGCGATCACTGTGGTTGTACTGCTAAGGCCTACGGGTAGCCCATCGGCGCCGCGGGCGGTCGCCGTCAGCATGGCGGAACCGGCGGAGTCTAAGGTGACGTGTGTGGTGATCTGTAAGGTGCCCTTCGATAGGGCGCGGATGTCGGGGCGGGTAAGAACAACAGGCAAGCGCTTCCTCCTGGCGGGGTAGTGGTCTATTATACACGCCGGCCTCCACCCTGCCTAGCATGCTACCGGCCGGCTGAACCATTGGACTGCACTAGGGGTATTCTCCCTGAGAGCGGCCGGTGACGGTTAC
>JBBRPH010000055.1:0-37858 GCA_038228295.1 Chloroflexia bacterium
AAATCGGGGATCGGGGGTACGAGGAGGGCAGCCAGCATGGCAGGAGCCTTTCTGCCAGGGCACTGCTATTCTACCACATCTCGGTTCCGGAAGGGATTTCATCAAATTCAGCGCTGAACCAAGGGTGCCACCCAGCAGATCGCTCAGGCGTTTGCTGATTGCTAGGCCCAGCCCAGAGCCACTATAGTGGCGAGTCGTTGAGCTATCCACTTGGCTAAAGCCCTGGAACAGGCGATGCCGGCGGTCGGCGGGGATGCCGATGCCGGTGTCGCTGACGACGAAGTAGAGTTCGGCGTTCGGTCTGCTGAGTTCCGTATTGCTGTCGCCGGTCGGCGGCTCTGCAATTCCGTCTACTGCTAGCCGGCGACTGTTAGCCGGCAGCCTGCTGCTGACCGTGACAAGCACTTCGCCGTGCTTGGTGAACTTGACGGCGTTGCCGATCAGGTTGACCAAGATCTGGCGTATACGGCCGACATCTCCGATGACGTAGCCGGGCGTGTCGGCTGCGATCCGGCGGCGCAAAACCAGCCCCTTAGTCGCTGCCGTAGGGCTGAGCAAATCCAGTGCTGCGTCAAGACAGTCTGGGATCGCAAACTCTTCCGCTTCTACGGTTAACTTACCGGCTACCACCTGCGCGAAATCGAGAATGCTATTGATGACGGCCAGCAGATCGTTGCTACCCTCTCGGATCGTTACGGCGCAGTCGCGTTGCTCGTCGTCAAGCTCAGTGTCGAGTAGCAGGCCGGTCATGCCGATGATGGCGTTCAGGGGGGTACGAATCTCATGGCTCATCGTCGCCAGAAACTCGGTTTTGGCGCGACTGGCGGCTTCGGCCGCCTCTTTGGCGGCCCGGAGTTCGTCTGTGCGGGCGCGCACCTTATCCTCCAACTGCTGCCGCTCAGCGATCAAGGTGTGGTAAAAGTAGGTGTTGTTGATTGCGGCGGCTAATTGCTCGGCGAAGTTCGCCAGCACGGGGGACGGGTCGGCGGCGGTGAACGCCGGCAGGCTGGATGGGTGGGCCGGCGGGTTGCCGACGATTAACAGGCCCACAGGGCGGCGCGGTTTGCCACGCAGGGCGAAAACGGCATATTCGCGCACATCTAGCACGCGACCCAGCGCGGCCTCTGCCGGCACGGGATCATCGGCTGGGCAAATCAGATAGGGCACGTCGGCGCTTAACGGGGCCAACACGCCGTCTTCAAGCGATAGCCGCAGCCCTTCGACGGCTGTGCGGGCCGGCGAGTCGTCGTAGCCGCGCAGTATTCGAGTGTGGAACATAGTCGCGTCGGCGGGCCGCAACAGAATCACACAGCGCCCAAAGCGCAGTTCGCCGATCACAAACGAGGCGGCAATGTCCAGGATGGCGGGCAAATCAAAGGCGGTATTGAACTGCCGATCTACCTCATACAGCCGGCGATAGAGCTGCATTTGCGCCGCCAAGTACGCTTGTGCGTCGGCCGGCGCGGCCTGGATCTGCATTAATCGCTCCACTTCGGCGCTGAGGCGCAGCTTTTCGGCGCGCAGCCAAGCCAGTTCAGCCTGTGTTACGGCATCGCTCACGCCACTGGACTCCCCTGCTCCAGCGCCAGCACCGTCGCGACGCGCGCATACTCGGCTTCAAGGGCGGGCAATAGCTGGGGGGCCGCAGCTATCGAACCCGCGCGGGCATCGCTCTCCAATGTGGCGCTTAACGCCGCCAGCGGGCCGGCCCCCAGGCTCGCTGCGCTGCCTTTGAGCCGGTGTGCTGCCTCACGCACACCCTGTGCATCACCCTTCGCTACCGCCGTATGTAAGGCCTGGATCGTCGCTGGGCTGCCGGCTAGAAATAGGCCGACCAGTTCTTCGACCACATCCGGTTCCCCCTCCATTTGCAATTCGGCGCGCAGGTTAGCTAACACTCGCTGGTCCACCGGCGGGGCAGCCTCTTCGATCTCGCCGTGGGATAAAGTCGAAGGCGCGTCCACCGGCGAAGCGGTAGCATGGTCCTGCGGCGCGCGTCCCTTCGCCGGAACGAAGGTAACGTGGTCGCCGATAATCTGATCACCATCTATAGTAACCGCGCCGACGGTGTTTACAGTAAAGGCACCGCTTGCTGTGAGCGCAGACTTAGGGGGGAGGTCACTCGCGGGCTTGGCTCCCCAGCGTTCTAGTGCGCTTTGTAGATCACTGATCTGCACCGGCTTACTGATGTAGTCGTCCATGCCGGCTGCTAGGCAGGCTTCACGGTCGCCTTGCATCGCGTTAGCCGTCATGGCGATGATGCGCGGGCGCTCAGCGGGAGTCCAGGTCGCACAGATCTGGCGCGTGGCTTCTAAGCCGTCCATTTCCGGCATCTGTACATCCATCAGCACGATGTCATAGGGCTGCCGGGCCAGAGCTTGCACCGCCTCCACGCCGTTGGCCGCCACATCGGCGCGGTAGCCCATACGCTCCAATAGCCGCAGACCAAACTTCTGGTTGACTGCGTTATCTTCCGCCAGCAAAATCCGCAGCGGTAGACGCTGGGCCAAGCTACCGTCAATGGGCACGGCGGTCGTGGTGTGCCCTTCGCGGCGCGGGCCGTCCAGAAAGATGCCGATCAACACGTTGTATAGTTGCGACGCTTTGATTGGCTTGCTTAAATAGGCGGCGAATTCTAAGGCTTTCGCCTCGCTCTCGCGTGGGCCGCCCGATGTGAGCATCACTAGCGGCAACACGGCCGCCGGCCGTAGGCGACGAATATGGCCCGCCAGCCGTAAACCGTCCATTTCCGGCATCTGCATATCCAGCACGGCTAGGTCGAACGGTTCGCCGGCCTGGATCAGGGCCAGCGCGGCCAGTGGCGACTCACTGACCACGGGCAGCATCCCCCAGGATTCGGCCTGCCGGCTTAAGATGCGCCGGTTGGTGGCGTTATCATCCACAATCAGCACGCGCTTGCCGCTTAGTTGCGGTTGGGTCGGTTCGAGGAACTGTTGGAGCGGCAGGGCGACTGGTTCGGCCTGGATGGTGAAATGGAAGGTGGAGCCGACTCCTGGTATGCTTTCTACCGCCAACTCGCCACCCATCAGCGTGACCAAGCGCTTGCTGATTGCCAGACCCAAGCCCGTGCCGCCGTAGCGCCGTGTGGTTGAGGAATCCACTTGGCTGAAACTCTGGAACAACCGATTCAGGCGGTCGGCGGGAATGCCGATGCCGGTGTCACGCACGGCGAAATGGAGTTCGGCATGGGAGAGGCGGCGTTCGGTGGCCGCCTCTCCCATGCCGGCGGCCGCCGGCGGCCGGCTAACCATGACAACCACCTCGCCGCGGTCGGTGAACTTGACGGCATTGCTGATCAGGTTGACTAGTACCTGGCGTAAGCGAGTCACATCACCGACCACTACTGCGGGGATGTCGGGTTCGATGACAGTGGCGAGGTCCAGCCCCTTTTCGGCAGCCCGCCCGGCCAGTAGATCCAACGCCGCTTCGACACACTCGCGCACATCGAACGGATTCTCTTCGAGGTCCATCTTACCGGCCTCAATTTTCGAGAAATCGAGAATATCGTTGATGATGGTGAGTAGCGCATCACTGCTGTTGCGTACCGTGCCGGCGAACTCCTGCTGGTCGGCGGTCAGTGGGGTGTCCAGCAACAGGCCGGTCATACCGATGATGGCGTTCATAGGAGTCCGGATCTCATGGCTCATATTCGCCAGGAACTCCGACTTGGCGCGACTGGCGGCTTCAGCGGCCTCTTTGGCTGCTTGCAGTTCGATATTGGAGGTCAGTAAGGCGGTAGCGATGTCGTTGAAGGCCACGGCGACCTGGCCTAATTCGTCGCGACTGGCGAGATCCACTCCGCTGTGTAGATCGCCCGCGACCATGCGCTTAGCAGCCCGATCCAGTGTGGAGACCGTACCCATGACGGCCCGGTAGAAGCCGATCCACAGGTAGGCGACGAGCAGCAGCATCGCAACCGTCAACCCGGCGACTAGGTTGCGGCGGTCCTCTAACCCCTGAATGCGTGTTTGGAGTAGGCTGTCGAGCTTGTCGATGCTTTGATCCCACAGGCTGAACGTGGCTTGGAGCGGCCTATCGTCGGTGGTATACGTGACCATCCCCTGTAAATCAAACGTGGCTTGCACGCTGCGCAAGAACTCTTCGGTAGTGGCTACTGATGTTTGTAAGGCCGGTTCGAGCGGCAGGCGGAAGCTGGGCTGGCGCTGCAACACTAAACTAATGCCGCGCTGCGTTTTTTGCATATCTGATCGGATCAGGCCACGCAAGGTCTGAAATTGCGTGCGCCCTTCGGGGCCGTAAGATCGGCGCGCCACCGCCGTGTCGTCGAGCAGCACCGTTTGTGCTAATAGGTCTTGCCATTCAGGCAACTTGAGCAGCGTGGTGTCCATCAAATAATAGCTGTCGAGATTGGGGTCCAGGATCAATTGTGAGGAGTCACCGACGTGAGTCATCAAGGTGAGGCAATCCATAGTTAGCGTGCTATAGCCGCCTTGCCGGGCGGGCGAGGCGGCGGCGGTGGCTTTGGTAATCACCCAACCCTGCTCCATTTGGACCAGATCCGTCGTGGTGTCCAGTAGTGCGCCGTATTGTTTGTCGATCTGCTGTAAACGGAGGAAGTCGGCATCAATGGTGAGTTGATTGGCGCTGATGGCCTGGCTGCTTGTCGTGGTCCCATTAAGATACTGCTGGTGTAACAGCCGCCCGGCCATCGTGTGTTGAAAAAGCAGACGGAGCGGGCGCAGGTAGGCACTGCCCGCCAGTTCGTGCCGGCTGGTCTCGATGCCGGTGTTGATCGTGCCGATGAGCAGAAACAATACCAGGCTGAGGGGTAGCACAAACAGCAGGCTGATCAAGCCGAATTTTTGTGGGTATTTCAGGCGCTGCATCAGCGCGACGGCCGGCTGGAACGGGCTTCTCATGGGGTGCTGCATCTCCCAGCGGCAGGGTGGATCCGACCGGCAGGTAGGCCACGCACAGCGACACGATTATTCAAGGCAGGGGCAACAATTGGTTCTATCCTATCATACCAACACCGGGCTGTCAAATCTTGCAGACCACCCTGCCGACGTGGTATACTGTAGAAGACGCAAGAGGGTCGCCGGCGATTGAGACGGCGGACCGACTTTGAGCGCCTCTTAAGAAAGTGGTGGATTTAACTGTGCGGGCTACGCAGCGCCAATCGTGTTATGGAGGTTCTCCCTCCGGTCCACCCCACCCCTACTCCCCCCTTTCTCCTACTCTAGAAACAACGAGCGACCCACTGCTGTGAAACTAGCGTCTATTCTGGTGCCGCTGAAAGGCGTGCCCGGCGAGGAAGAGGTTTTGCACCTCGCCTTCAAATTAGCGGCCGCCGGTGAACGCCGCACCAAGCCGCGCGTCAAGATTCGCGTCATCCATGTGGTCGAAGTACCCCAGGTGCTGGCGCTAGATGCCGATCTACCTGATGCCGTGGCGCAGGGCGAAGCGGTGCTCGCGGCCGCCGAGGCTGCGGCGACCTTGCACGACGTGGAGATCCAGGCCGATCTGCTACAGGCCCGCTCGGCAGGCATCGCCATTGTGGATGAAGCCGTCGAACGGGGCGTAGATCTGATTCTGATGGGCGCGCAATACCGCCGGCGGCACGGCGAGTTTGATCTCGGCACGACTCTGCCTTATGTTTTCAAGAATGCCCCGTGCCGCGTATGGGTGGCCCGTGCCCCGTTGCCCGTCGCTGTGGGCATGGGAGGAAGTCACTAATGAATACTGTGATTATGGGCTGTGGGCGTGTCGGTGCCCGGTTGGCTTATCTGTTCGACCGTGCCGGCCACACTGTCACCGTGGTGGATCGCCAGCCGGAGGCCTTCGCACGCCTGCCTGCCGATTATCGCGGCAGTACGCGGCTCGGCACCGGCATTGACGAAGATGTGCTGCGCGCGGCGGGCATCGAGAGCGCGGATCTGTTTCTGGCTGTCACCAACAGCGACAACGCAAATATCATGGCCGCGCAAATCGCCAAGCTAACCTTTCGGGTGGCGCGCGTGGTCGTGCGGATTTATGATCCTGATCGCGAGGACACGTTTCATCAAATGGGCTTGGAAACGATCTGCCCGACGACGCTGATCGCCAACCGCATCTACGAATCGGTGACCCAGGGAGCAGATGTGCATATAGCAGCGATTACGCTGCCGGCTGTGCCGTTGGTGCCGGCTGCTCCTAGCGGGCTGCCTGCATCCGGCCTGGATTTAGCCGACGATGCTGCGGAAACCCGCCATAATGGACACCTGACGCACACCCTGCGCCAACGCTTTTTCCGTTAGCAGGAGATACCGATCTTATGTATGTTATCGTGGTGGGCGGCGGCAAAGTCGGCTACTATCTGACGAAAACGCTGGTTAACGAAGGCTATGAGATCCTGTTGATCGAGCGCAATCCACAGAAGGTGAGTATCTGGCAGGATCGCTTCGGTTCGGTTGTCCAACAAGGCGATGGTTGTGAAGTGACGACCCTGGAACAGGCCGGGGCCGCCCGCGCCGACGTGGTGATCGCGGTGACCGGCGGTGACGAGGATAATCTGGTTATTTGCCAAGTTGCCAAGCAACGCTTCCATGTGCGAAAAACGATTGCCCGCGTCAACAACCCCAAGAACGAAGATATTTTCCGCCGCCTGGGCGTGGATGTGACCGTCAGCCAGACCAACGTGATCCGCTCACTGATCGAGCAAACGATTCCCGACCGCCCCCTGGTTCATCTGCTGACGCTGCGCCACAACGGGATGGAGATTGTGGAAACAACTGTCAGCGAAGACTCGCTGGTGGTAGGTCGGCAGTTGGCGGACATTCAATTGCCGCCCAACGTGGTGCTTTCGGCCATCCTGCGTGGCGGCGAAATGATCATCCCCAACGGTGGCTCGGTTCTGTGGGCCGGCGACGAGGTGATCGCTGTGGCCGAGCGCACCAGTGAAGCGCCGCTGCGCCGCCTGCTGGCCGGTTCCTAAGCCGCTACAGGCGTGGTGGTCCTTGGCGGATGCGGGCGCGCACCTGATCCTCGCTGTGGTTCCAATCAAAGCTTTCTTGCCACCATGTTGCGCCCGCCGCCGCAAACGCGCCGACCGTCGCCGCATCCTGGGCATGGTCGGTACCGCTTGTCTGACCTGCCGCTAACACCGCAAACGGCTTGGCGCCGGTACGGTGCTGCTGGATGTAGGCGGTGAGTGCCAGATAGTCGTCGGGGGTCAGCGTGCGCCCATCGGCCAGCGGACATACCCCATCCCAAGCGGCAGCGCGGCGAAACGGCTTATGGTGCGGCCAGACCCCGGCCACCCAGATCGGGATGCGTGGTTGTTGCACCGGCAGCGGCTGAAAGCGCGCCTCATGGATCTGGTAGTGCGTGCCGCTGAAACTGAACGGTTCACCGCTCCACAACCCGGTCAACACCGCTAATCCCTCGTCCAGCATCGCCGCGTGCAGCCGATCATCCGTCGACTCGCCGTAGCAACTGTACTCCTGCCCGCTATCGCTGCCGATGCCGACACCCAGCACCAGCCGCCCGCCACTCAGGTGATCGAGGGTCACGGCTTCCTTAGCCAGCTTCCAGGGGCGGCGGCGCGGCAGCGGGGTGACAATCGGCCCCAGCTTGATGCGCGTCGTCCGCATTGCCATCGCCGCCAGCATGATCCAGGGATCGCCGATGGGTGCGGGCCAAGCCGCGCCAATGTGGTCCCACAGGAAAAAGCCGTCCCAGCCACAGTCTTCGGCCTCGTGGGCCAATTCGGCGATCAGTCGCGGGTCGCTATACCAATCAAAGTTGGGTGTGTTGATCGCAAATTGCATGGGGGCACTCCTTCGGCTACTCGTGCTGTTACCGCGCGGGGGCAGGGAAGCGCGCCGCATGCGTGATCCACGCAGAACACGCAGAATCATATGCGATCACACGGCTAGGGTGAAAGACCGGGCTGCCTATTGGGGCCGCATTCCCTTACTGTTCCACAGGGCTATCTTAGAACATTTGTTCCGGCGTTGTCAAGCTGCCTATTGGGGCCGCATTCCCTTACTGTTCCACTTCCCATGCGAGGCGCGCTGTATCCACCATCACGAAAGGAATACCCAGGTTGCTAGACGGCGACAGATTTTCAATAGTCAGGGTGTTGTCGCCGGGGTGCAGCAAGCCGGCGTCGAAGGTCCAGGTTGCGTTGCCCCAATTGCCGGTGGCTGTACCGTTATCGTTGGGCAGGAGGTCCGGCCCGTTGAAAATCGGCTGTCCATTGATTAGCACGCGCATCGGCGTTTTAGCGCGGTCTTCGGAGTCCATACCCATGATGCCGAGCGCGGCGATGCCGCTGGGCTGGCCGCCAATCTTAAACGGGGCACTCATAGATGCGAAGCCGGTGCCCTGGCCGTAAACCCAGACCGCCGTGTGGCCCTCGTATATGCTGGACGGCGGGTAACGATAGCCCCCGCTGAACGCCACATCTTCTAACGCCACTATATGCCCGTTTGCGGTGGGAGGGGAGGGGGTAGGGAAGACTGGGCGGCCTTTGCCGGCAGTCGCCGACGGCGGCCCACCGCTAACGATGGCAGTCGGCGGCACTGGGGTGGCTGGGATGGCGGTAGGCGGTACAATAGCCGGTACTGCGGTGGGCGGAACACTCGTCGGCACTACAATACGGGTCGGCGTATCGGCTGGGGGTGAGATGGGCGAGATTGTGTTCACAGCGCGCACAGTCGCTGTAGGCGACAGGCCGCCGGCAGCAACAAGGGTTGCCGACGGGACAACATTCACAGCAAACGTAGCTGTCGGACCTACGCCGCTCGCGCCGGGTACCGGCGTGCTACCACCGGTGCCGTTACTGCTCCATAGCCGACTCGCCCCGAAACCACCGCCCAGTAAGATCGCTAGCGCGGGCACGATCAACCAGAGCGCCGGCCTACGTTGTGAGGTCTGTGTCTGAGCTGCCGCCACGCCGTTGAAGTCGGTGAAGGGCGTGGTACTTGGATTGCCGGTGGCGACCGCCGCGGCCGGATAGCCGGCGGTCGGTTGGTAGACCGGTTCGGCTCCCGACACGATGGGCACGACCGGCGCGACCGCGACCGCGACGGATTCACTCACGGCCGACACAGGAACCGCTGCTTTGGGATCGTCTAACGTCGCCACCGGCGCGGTGTAGCCATCGCTGTGCAGCGCGAAGCCGTGCAAATCGGCGGCCATGTCGGCGGCTTGCGCATAGCGCAGATCGGCGGTTTTCTGCGTGGCCCGCGTCACAATCGCGCTTAGGCGGAGCGGCGTGCCCGGCGCGCATTCATCTAGGGAGGGTAACGGTTCGTAGACCTGCTTATAGGCCACGGCAGCGGCATTGTCGGCCTGAAACGGCTCGTGACCGCAAAGCATTTCGAACAGCACCAAGCCCAACGCGTAAATATCACTATATGGGCCGACCGCTGCACCGGTCGCCTGTTCGGGCGAGAGATAGGCGGCGGTGCCGTAGGTCATGCCCGCTTGCGTTAGTCCTTGCGCGGCTCCCGTCAACGCTTTGGCGATGCCGAAATCACTCAAGCGCACCTGACCACGCCGGTCGATCAGGATGTTCTGCGGCTTCACGTCGCGGTGGATCAGCCCGCGCTCGTGGGCCGCTGCCAGCGCGCTGCACACGTCGGCGGCGATACGGGCGGCTTCAGCGGGTTGCAAGCGGCCGCGTTCGCGGATGTAGCTTTTGAGATCCTCACCGTCAATATACTGCATGGCGATGAACACGGTGCCTGCATCGTTGCCGTAGTCATAGACATCTACAATGTTGGGTGCGGCGAGCGCCGCTGCCGCCCGCGCCTCGTTCTCAAAGCGCGTCCGCTGCTCGGAATCGCTGACAAACTCTGGGCGCAGCACCTTGATCGCCACCACGCGACCCAAGCGCAAATCCTCAGCCCTGTAGACGACTGCTGTGCCGCCGTCCCCCAGCTTGTCGAGCAATTTATAGCGCTTCGCTAACACTGTGTCCATCGGTAACATAGACAGGTCTCCCCTGGACCGCCGCACCTACGCCGTCGTCTCTCTCGGTAAAAGCAGGTTTTATGCCGTTAGCCACGGCATAGCACGTAGATGCTAACTGTAGTATGTAGAGAAGTCCTAACCCACCTTTTATAGTTGTCTAGCATCTGAGGTCTGAATTATGAAGAATTACAAAATCCTGCTCGCGTTTGGTAACAGAGTACGTGCAGAGCGCCTGAAACAAGGTCTTTCGCAAGAAGAGCTTGCCACTCGTGCCAGTCTCCACCGTACCTATAGCGGCATGATCGAACGGGCCGAGAAGAACATTACACTCATCAACATCGGCAAAGTGGCCCAGGGACTGGGTGTTGCTGTAGCTGATCTATTTACGATGGATGAGGTGAGCGGCGATGATATCTGATGAAGTGCGGGCTGCATTGACCAACTCAGCGATTGAGGTGCAAGGATTCCACAGTCATGGTAAGGCCAGTGAGGAATACGTTATCGTCCGTTTTCACTACCCGCTCACCAACTCTGTGTGGGTGGGTTGGATACCCTATCATTACCGCAGAACCGGCCTTGAAATTACCACTCCTGACGACTTGGCGCAATGGCTGGGTACGATCTATGGGGCCTGTGAGCCGGCGGCTGCCACCTCATGGGTGCAGCGGGAGCGTGACCGCTGGCAGCGGGAGCATCAAGGCAAGCCCGTCACCAAAGCGTTTTTTGACACGTTGCTTAATCTTGAATGGAACTGTGTTGAATCGGATCTGCCGCGTAATGGTAATGCACAGCGGAGAATTCAAGCCATCAAAGAAGCAGGCTACCTGCTGGCGACCGACACGCACCGCTTCTGTGCTGCCTGTGGCAAGAACACCACGCACATTCGCCTGATTCCTTATGAAAAAGGTGCCGCGACCGGCTATGAAGTGTTCTCGCCCCAACTAAAGCGCCGGATTGTTGCGTTGTTGAGTGGGGTGAACATCTATGAAGCACGTGTTGTTGCGCCTATTACTCTTATCCCTGACCACAAGTTCCCAGAGATCCGTTGGGATGCCGACACGCGCCGCGAAAACCCAGACATAATGCCCGACACTGAGATCCGAACCAAGTTTCAGTTGCTGGATAATCAGCGCAATCAGCAGAAACGGGAAGTGTGCCGACAGTGCTTCCAGACGGACAAGCGCGGCCAGGTCTACGGCATCCACTATTACTACGCCGGCGATGAGAACTGGCCTGCTGATGTACCAAGACGGGGTAAAGATGCTGAAGCAGGCTGTGTAGGCTGCCCCTGGTACGATTTAGAAGCGTGGCGCAGCGGCCTGAATCGTCTGCTCAACCGGCTGCTGGCCTAGCACACCTGCTTCCCTGGATTCTGCATCAGATCGGATCGCACACGCGATGTGCTGGGCCAGCAGACACGGCACCGCATTGCCGATTTGCCAGTAAGCCCGCTTCATCGTTCCGGCGAATAAATAGTCATCAGGGAAAGTCTGTAAACGGGCCATCTCTCTGGCCGACAGCACCCGATCTTTTTCATAATGCACATGAACCCCGCCGTGGTTTTCCTTGATCGTCATGCACGGCACACCGCGATATTGTCGCTTCCAGGCATCACGGAAGGTGGGATAAAGAGAGCCGCCGGGTGGCACCTGACGTAAGCGCTCCACAAACGCAGCAGAGTGAGCGGTCCATTCGTGGTTAATCGCCGGCTCACGTGGCACATCTTTTAGATCCTCAATGGCGGATTCGATAGAGCGATAGTGGGCTTTGCTTACCTGTGCTTTGGGGTAGGGATTCGCTCGACCGAGCCGGTTAGCGATGAAAATAGCGCGCGTCCGTAGTTGTGGCACCCCGAATTCAGCCGCCTCCAAGATCCGCACGCTCATACCAGGATAGCCGATCTCCGCGAATTGCCGGATGATCTCTCGGTAGATCGCGCCGCTATCCATCGTCAGAATACCGGGAACGTTTTCCAGCACTACGTAGTCGGGCTGTACGTGTTCCACAATACGGATGTATTGGCGGAAGAGTGCGTTACGAGGGTCGTGTGGCTTACGGAGGCCGGCTACGGAGAAACCCTGACACGGCGGCCCACCGCAGATCAAATGGATGGGCCGCGCACCAATGACTCGATTAAGTAGCGCATCGGACACGGCTTCGATAGACCCCTCGAAATGGGTGCTTTCCGGGAAGTTGCGCCGAATAGTAGCGGATGCGTCCGTATCCACTTCGACACTGAAAATCTTGTGTAGCCCCGCCTGTCGAAATCCAACAGACATCCCCCCCGCACCCGAAAAGAGGTCTATAAAGTTGAGGTCTGCTGGCCTGTCACTAGTGTGGCACGTATCTACCGTGCGCCAGTTTTGGTTAAGTAGATCAAGGTCCAATTGGGCTTTCAGCCCCACATAGCGGCTGGTGGCATCTTTGGCTCCATTAGCTCCCCCGCCCGTCGTTTTATGACGGGCCGGCAACGAGAGTTCTTCTCCAAATAATGGCAACTGCACTAGCGTGCTCCTCCGACCTGCGGTGTTTGTGGCCTCTACGTAGGAATGATAACATAGAACGAAAGTACCTAACAAGCCAATCTTAGTTTGCCGACAAAAAGCCCCTCTCCACCGAGCGGCAGAGAGGGACCAACCCAAACTGATGTAACCGTCAGGTATCAGCCGTCACTGCTTGACCCCTGATACCTGACTCCTGATAATGCGCCTAGTAAATGCCGCGCAGGCGCACGGCTTCGGCGACGCGGCGGATCGCCACGACGTAGGCCGCTGTCCGCATATCCACATTGTGCTGCTTGGCCGTTTCGTAGACGGCGTTGAAGGCGCGTACCATGACGCGGTGCAAACGCTCGTCCACTTCTTCCTCGGTCCAGTAGAAGCCCTGGATGTTTTGCGCCCACTCGAAGTAGGAAACCGTCACGCCGCCGGCATTCGCCAGGATGTCGGGCAGCATGAGTACACCTTTGGCGTGCAGGATGCGGTCGGCTTCCGGTGTGGTTGGGCCGTTAGCGGCTTCGGCGATCATCTTGGCCTGGATGCGGTCCGCGTTGGCTGCCGTGATCTGGCCTTCGAGTGCCGCCGGTACCAGGATGTCGCAGGGGATTTCGAGCAGGTCGGTGTTGCTCACCGCATCGGTGCCGCTGAAGCCTTTGAGTGAGCCGTGCTCTTCCTTATAGCGCAGAGCCTTGATGGGGTCAAAGCCGTCTTTGCTGTAGATGCCCCCCTGGCTGTCACTAACGGCCAGCACTTTGGCTCCGTCGCCGGCTAGCAGACGGGCGGCGATGTTGCCGGCGTTGCCGTAGCCCTGCACCACGACGGTCGCGCCTTGCAGGTTCATGCCGGTGGCTTGGGCGGCCTCGCGCACGCAGAATTGGAGGCCGCGTGCGGTCGCTTCGTTGCGACCCAGCGATCCCCCCAGCGCCAACGGCTTACCGGTGATCATGCCGGGGACGGTGTAGCCCTTGTTGCGGCTGTACTGATCCATCATCCAAGCCATGATCTGGCTGTTGGTGTTTACGTCGGGGGCCGGAATGTCGCGCTCCGGGCCGATGATACCCTGGATTTCGGTGACGAAGCGGCGACTCAGGCGTTCCAGTTCGCCCAGCGACAACTGCTTGGGATCGACGATGATGCCGCCCTTGCCGCCGCCGTAGGGGATGTCCACAACCGAGCATTTCCAGGTCATCCAGGTGGCAAGCGCCTTTACTTCGTCAATTGAGACATCCTGATGAAAGCGAATGCCGCCTTTGGCGGGGCCACGCGCAGTGCTGTGCTGCACGCGATAGCCGTCGAAGACACGGATGCTACCGTCGTCCATGCGGACCGGGAAGTGAACATGCAGTTCGCGTTCCGGTTGGCGTAAGATCGCTTCCATACCCGGATCGAGATTGATCAGGTCGGCGGCGATATGGATCTGCTCCTGGGCAACTAGGAACGGATTCGGCTTTTCCGTCCCGGCACTGGTGCTGTTGGTGTGGGCATGGTCAGCTTTGACCTGCGTGGTGTTCATTCTGTTGAATCCTCCTCATCATTGAGTGGTTACACGAATAGGGCGATAGGGTCAGAGCGCGGGTGCGCCCGGCGCGTCATCTCCAGCGCGTTGCCGCGCCAGTGCGTCCAAATGGGTTTGCAGGATCTCCTGCACGAGTTGGGGGTTGGCCTTGCCGCCGGTGGCCCGCATCACGGGACCAAGCAGGCTTTTGGCGGCGCTAGTTTTGCCGCCCAGATAATCGGCTACCGCTTTTGGGTTGGCGGCGATAGCCTCAATCACGGCCTTGTCCAGCGCGTCGGTGTCACGGATCTGCGCGAGGCCGCGCGTTGCCACCACCTGCCGGGGACTATCCCCGCTCTGGACCAGGTCGGGTATCAGCGCGCGGGCTTGGCTGATGGTGATCACGCCTTCTTCGATCAGCGCGGCCAACTCGGCCAGAGCGGCGGGAGTCAGTGGCAGGGTGGCGATGCCCTCCGGGTCCGGCACCTGTTTTAGTAAGTCATGGATGATAAAGTTGGCTAAAGTACGTGCCGTTTCAGGTTTAAGAACACCGCTATGGTGCTTCGCTAAAGCTGTCGCGGCTTCGTAATAGTCCGCCACCGGGCGCGCATCGGTCAGCAAGTCGGCATCGTCGCGCGAGAGGCTATACTCGTGCATAAAACGGTCGCGGCGGGCCGTGGGCAATTCGGGCAGGGCAGCGGCCACGGCGGCAATCCGTGCGGGCGTGAACGTCAGCGGCGGCAGGTCGGGTTCGGGGAAATAGCGGTAATCGTGTGCCTCTTCCTTGCTGCGTTGGCTGACCGTGACGGCGCGCTCGTCCGACCAGCCGCGCGTTTCCTGCACCACTCGACCGCCGCCCTCGACCACCGCGATCTGACGGGTCACTTCATATTCGAGTGCCCGCCGCACGGCGCGAAACGAGTTCATGTTCTTGATCTCGGTGCGCGTGCCGTAGGCGTGCTGTCCCACGGGGCGCACCGATACGTTGGCGTCGCAGCGGAATTGGCCTTCTTCCATGTTGCCGGTCGAAGCGCCGATATATTGCAAGATGCGGCGTAACTCCACGAGATAGGCTGAGGCTTCTTCGGGCGAGGTGATGTCCGGTGCGCTGACAATCTCCATCAACGGCATTCCGGCGCGGTTCACGTCAATCAGTGAAACCGGCGTGCCGTCTTCCGTGCGATGCAGCAGGCGGGCCGTGTCTTCTTCGAGGTGGACGCGGATGATGCCGACGCGCTTGACGGCTCCGCCCGGCAGCGCCACGTCCAGCCGGCCGTCGGTGGCGAGCGGCAGGTCATACTGCGAAATCTGGTAGCCCTTCATCAGGTCGGGGTAGTGGTAGTTTTTGCGGTCGAACTTGCTGAACGGGCTGATGGTACAATGCAGGGCTAACCCTGTTCGCAGGCCGAGTTCGATAGCCTGTGCGTTGACTGTGGGCAGGGTGCCGGGCATCCCCAGGCAGATTGGGCAGGTGAGCGTGTTAGGGCCGACAGCGGCGGCTCCGTGGCCTTCCGTTGGGCAGCCGCAGAACATCTTGCTGGCCGTGCGGAGTTGGGCATGAACCTCCAGGCCAATCGTTGTCAGATAGTCCGCCATGCCGCGCGTCTCGCCTCCCGCTCCGCTAGTCGCCTGCCGCCCCACGCGGCTTAGGCACAATCCCCATTATACCGCAAGCGAGCGGCGGGCGCAACCGCGTTTTAGGGCTAGACTGGACTATGGTATGGGTTTGCCTAACCTCGTTATTTCGGTATCCTACCCCCGCCCCGGCGCACGCAGGCCCGTCCGCAGGCGGAGCGTGCCTACATCGTGCGGCTGTTGCGGATTCGTCCTAAACGCGGTAGAATGGCACAGAGGTGACGCAGCGGCACCGCAGCGGGCGGTACTGGACCCTGGTTAGCAGGCGAGGAGCACGGCGATGAACAAAGATGTGGTGGAGTTCCTTAAGAACTTGCACCTGCTCGATCTGGCCTTGCTGGGCACGATTCTAGGCTTTGCCTTGTATGGCTTTGCGCGGGGTATGATCAAGCTGGCCCTGATCCTCGGCTCCATATATCTCGGCTTCCTGATCGCTGCCATCTACTACGTGCCGATGGCGGGGATAGTGAGCCGCCTGTTTAACGTCAGCCTGAGTTCTATCGCCGAAATCCTGGCTTTTCTGCTGCTCAACTTCATCGTGGCCGCCGTATTGATCACGATCCTGTTCCAATTTTTCGGCCACCTAGAAATCCAAGGTCGCGCCGGGGCGTGTATTGACCGGCCTATCGGTATGATCCTCGGCTTCATCACCGGCATCGCTATCACCGCCATCCTGGTCAATTTACTGTCGGTGCCTTACGAACTGAACAACGAGGTCCATTTCGCCGGTGATCAGGCTCCTTACCTGGTAATTTTCAACGACTGGTATGCTAATTCAATTATGCGTGATCCCCTGCGCTCGGTCTTGCCGGCGCTACTGAGCAGTATCTCGCCGTTACTGGGCGGTCATGTGCCGTCCCTGCTCGTCAAAACCGGGCAGACCAGCTTGCTACCCTTTGTTTATAGAGGACTGGCCGCCCTGCGGCGCATTTAACGCATGAACCCCAAAACTCTCACCACGCTCGAACTGCCCAAAGTCCTGACCCGGCTGGCGAGTTATACCGCCTTCAGTGCCGGGCGTGCCGCTGTCGAAGCCCTCACCCCGGTGAGCGACCTGGACGAAGTGCGCCGTCGCCAGGGCCGCACCACTGAGGCCGTGCGACTACTCGACTTGCGGCCCGACTTGGGTCTGGGCGGGGTGCATGACATCCGCCCTGCCGTAAAGCGCGCCGATTTAGGTGCGGCTTTGGACCCGGCTGAGTTCCTGGCAATCCTCAGCACACTGGAGGCGAGCCGTGAAATGCGCGCTCAAATCCTGCGCAGCGAGGAGCAGCGTGGCGGGCTGCCCGGTTTGGCGCTCTTGGTCGGCGGCATTCAGCCCTTGCCGCGTCTCGAAGCTGAGATTCGCGGCACCTTCGACCGCGACGGCAACATCCCCGACTCGGCTAGCCCGGCGCTAGGTCGCATCCGCGCGCAGGTGCGCGTGGCCCATGACCGGCTGATGAGCCGCCTGCAAAGCCTGATGAACTCCAGCGGCAATGCGCTGCAAGAGCCGATTGTCTCAATGCGCGGCGACCGCTATGTGTTGCCGGTGAAGGCCGACTTTCGCGGTCAGGTTAAGGGCATCGTCCACGATCAGTCATCTAGCGGCGCGACGCTGTGGGTGGAGCCGCTGGCCGTGGTGGACCTCGGCAACGATTGGCGCAAACTGCAACTCGATGAGCAGGAGGAGATCCGCCGCATCCTGCGCGAACTGGCGACTCTGGTGGCCGCCGAAGCCGCTGCGATCAACGCTACGGTGAGCATCCTAGCCCAACTTGATCTGGCGCTGGCCTGCGGCAAATACAGCGTCGCCATCGAAGGCATCGAACCCGGCCTCGACGCACCTAGTACCACCCCTGCCCAAGTGGGCACCGGCAGCAAACCCCGCCTTACCAACGCACCACCGCCGAACAGCCCATCCGCAGACCCGAACCCATCCGTCCCTCACCTCCCGCTCCCTAACCCTGACCGACCCCCGGCCCCCGATCCGCAAGGCATTATCCTTCGCAACGCCCGCCACCCACTGCTGACCGGCAAGGTCGTACCCATCAACCTGGAACTGGGCACCCGCTTCCGCGTGCTGGTCATTACCGGCCCCAACACCGGCGGCAAAACGGTAGCGCTTAAAACTGTCGGCTTGTTGACGCTGATGGCGATGTGTGGTCTACATATCCCTGCAGAAGTGGGATCGCAGTTATTGGTATTTGAGCGTATTTTCGCTGATATTGGCGATGAGCAATCTATCGAGCAGAGCCTCAGCACGTTTTCGTCGCATATGTCGAATATCATCGGCATCCTCAAAGCGATCAACGCCTCCAGCCTAGTGCTGTTGGACGAACTGGGCGCGGGCACCGACCCGCAAGAAGGGGCGGCGCTGGCCCGTGCGTTGATCGAGTACCTGCTCACCAACGGTGTGCTAGCGATTGCCACGACGCACTACTCCGAACTCAAAGCCTTTGCCTATATGACCGAAGGCGTGGAAAACGGTTCAGTGGAGTTCGATGTTGAGACACTGGCCCCAACCTACAAACTGACGGTGGGCATACCGGGCCGTTCCAACGCATTAGCGATCGCCCGCCGCCTGGGGTTGCGCCATGATGTGATCGCCCAGGCCCAGCGCTTCATCAACCCCGAAGAGGTGCGTGTCGAGAACTTGGTGGAGCAGATCCGCCGTGAACGCGCCCAGGCCGGCGAGGAGCGCGCCGCCGCCGAGCGTGTGCGCCGTCAGGCCGAAGCCCGCCAGCGCGACCTGGAACGCCAACTGCGCGATATTGATCGCCTGCGGCAGGAGGCGCTGGTTGAGGCGCGCGCCCAAGCCGAGGATGAACTAGCCGAACTGCGCGATCTGATCCGTCATGTGCGCGTCGAGAGCGAGTCGAGCGCCCTGACCCGCGAGTGGGTGCAGCAGCAGGCACAGCGCATCGAAAGCGCGCAAAAAGACCTGCGCGCCCACAACCGCCGCAAGGGGCTGCCCGGTGGGGCCGGCGCGGTTCCGGTGCCCGCTGCCGGCCCCACCACGCCGGTCCCCCCCGCGCCGCTCAAGGCGGGCGACCGTGTGTATGTGCCGTCGTTGGATGCCGAAGGCGATGTGCTGACCGCGCCTGATAGCGGCGGCACGGCGGAAGTGCAGCTCGGTGCGTTCAAGCTGCGCGTGCGCGTGGACGACATGGAGCGCGCCCGCCCCACCGACGACGGCGGCTGGACTTGGAGCAGCGACAGCGGGCCGCGCCGCACGGCCGACGACGGTCGCGCCACCGGTAGCAACGGCGCACCCGCCTGGGGCAGCGAGGAAACGCCGCGTCGCGCCGGCCGCCCCGAATTTGTCACCGCCTCCACGCTGCTGCAACGGGCCTCCGCCGCAGCCGTGCCGCTTGAACTCGATTTGCGTGGCTTCCGCGCCGAAGAGATCGAAGATGCGGTGGACCCCTATCTGCAAGAGGCCGCCCTGGCCGGGATGCCGATGGTCCGTATCATCCACGGCAAAGGCACCGGCGTGCTGCGCCAAGTCGTGCGCGACTTGCTCAAACGCCATCCTCTCGTGCGCGCCTGGGCCCCCGCCCCCATGGAGCAAGGCGGCGAGGGCGTGACGTTGGCCTACTTTAGCTAATTGCTGGTTGATGACAGGGTGCGATTGTAGCTGTGCTAATCATGACGCGGGGTGCCCTGTGGGAATGTCGAATCAGCCACAATGCGAGAAGTATTAGCCTTCCACTATCGCCTGTCGGCAGAGGGTGTTAGTAGGCGGGCGGGCGCGATTTGGCAGGGTTGCAGTTTGCCTTTCTGCGTAGCGGCGAGGCAGTTGGAACAAGCAGACTTCACGGCGTAGCTCCAGCGGATAGTCCACCAGGAGTAGGTGCGCCCGCAAGCCTCGCAAGCAGCGACTCCGCGTTCTGTGGTATAGCACCCGTGAGACCCCCACATTCGGCAGTGCCGGCAGTGGCAACCTTTCGCGCTGGGCCCCGTTATAACAGCATAGCCGCAGTAGATGACTGAGTAGGCGGCGATTATTACCGAAGCATGGGCTGTTAGGCCGGGCGCGGATTTTACTGCCCGGCCGGCGGTCCCTGCTGCCGCATGAAGGAGGTAGCTGTGCGCTGGTTAGGGATGGGTATAACGACCGTGTTGGTGCTTGGGCTGGGAGCGGGCTGCGACAGCGGGGCTACGCCCTCGCCGGTGATGCCGACCAGTACGGCGCAGAGGTTAGGTGCAATGACGTCTGCGCCGGCGGTCACGAGCGGCAAATCACCGCCCGCCTCTCCCAACAGGGTAGCGCCGGCAACCGCTACGCTACTGCCTGGACGTAGCCCTATGCCCGCTGCGTTTGCCGGGACAGCGGTCGTGCGTGTCGCCGCTGCGCCGCTGGTCCCCGGCTTTACGCTGCGGTTGAGTAGCGGCTTTAGTCTAGCGCCCGACGGCAAAACCTTTGCTACTGCCGACCACGGTCAGGTCACGGTGCGGGCGGTCACCGATGGGCAGGTGGTGCGAACCTTTACCCTGGCAGATAACCCCACCCTCTGGGGTTGGTCGCCGGACGGCATGCTCTTAGTGGGACTTACCGGCGGCGATCCTAGCGGTAAGCAGCAGCTCACCCTTTGGGATGTGGTTAGCGGGCGCGTGGCGGCGACAATCGGCCCACCCGCCGGCTTCACCAGCGTGACTTGGTCTCCCGATAGCCGTTACTTGGCCTGGAGTGACGGCCGGCAGATTGTGCGCTGGGATCGGCAAGCCGGCCAAGCCTTACCCCAACCCCAGCCGACCTGGCCGGCGGCGCTTGGTCCCCCCACTGTGGATTCGCATCTTGGGCAAATCGCTTGGTCGCCGGTTAGCAGCAGTTTAGCCGTTGTCCAGGCGAGCGTTATTACCTTGTGGGACGGTGTAAGCGGCGCGGCACAAGGCAAGCTGACGGCGGATGGTCCGATCACGCAAATCGCTTGGTCGCCCGACGGCACACTCCTAGCCGGCGTACTGGCTGACGAGCATTACAGCGGCCGGAGTGTCGTGCTATGGAACCCCGCGACGGGTCGCGAACGCTTGCGCTTAACCGCCGCCGCTACCGAGCGGACTCCTCAAGTCAAAGCGATGTCCTGGCTCGGTCCCGCGACGGTGGCGGTCAGTTGGGATAGCGGCGATGCGCGTAAACCAATAATCACCCTCTACAACGCGGTCACGGGTCAAATATTGCAAACGTTGCCGGCGTTGGCGGATAGCTTGGCTGGTTCGCCCGATGGGCAGACGCTGGCTGTTCTGGACAGTGCGGATGCCGTCTTGACCCTGTGGAGCGCGGCTCCCGGCCCCCATCCCACGCCGCCGCCGACCGGCATTCCCGCTGTGGCGGCTTGCCCCGTGTGGCAGCCGGTGGCCGGGGCCGACATGGGCAAGCGGGTTGCCGCGCTGCGTAAGGTTGTTGCACCGGCCCCTAATGATGCCTGGGCGGTGGGCAGCGCACGCACCGGCTATCACGATGACAGCCTGATCGAACATTGGGACGGCAGCCGGTGGACCGCCGTACACCACCCCTCTATCACCGGCGGCGCGCAACGCTTTTTCGGCCTTGCCGCCGTTACACCCCACGATGTTTGGGCAGTCGGTGAGTACGAAGACGGCGATCCCAATAGTAGCGATACTGCGGTTCACACGCTGATCGAACATTGGGACGGTACGCGCTGGTCGGCGGTCCCGAGCCCCGATGGGGAATTACCGACCCCTGTCCCCGGCAGCAACGACGTTATGGGCGGGGCAAACATCCCTGGCGCACCTGCTAGTCGTTTGGTGACTGTGAGCGCCGACAGCCCGCAGGATGTCTGGGCAGTTGGGAGCTCCGGTGACACCAATCGAGTATACGAAGCAATGCCGCTGATCGAGCATTGGGACGGCACGGCCTGGCGCATCGTCGCGCTGCCCGCCGACCTGACCGGATCGCTCACCGCTGTCACCGTTCTGGCCGCGAATGATGTGTGGGCGCTTGGATCCTCGGATGTGAGTGAGCAACTTCTGCTCCTGCATTGGAACGGCACTGCTTGGCGTAGGGTGCCGTCGGGCCTCATTCGTGCGAATGTGGGACTAACGAACCTTGTGGCCTTTTCCACTAATGATATATGGGCGCTAGGTAGCCAAGAGATGGCTGCGGGCAACACCGCCGCCGTGGCCTTGCATTGGGACGGCACGCGCTGGCAGGAACAGTCACCGACCTTTGCCGGCACCGACGACAGCCAACCAATGGGCGCGGTGGGCGTGGGACACGACATTTGGGCGGTGGGCAAAGTGATTTTGCGTGGGCACGGCAACGGCTGGACAAGTGCCCCGGTGCCTCTGCTGCGCGCGAACGATCCCACCGACTACCAGTATCACGGGCTATACAGTGTAGCTGCCGATGCAGCTGGCCTCTGGGCAGTCGGCGATGACGGTGCCGGCCACGCCTTGTTGTTGCGCGCTGCGCTCGGTCCTTGCGACACGCCGACAAGTGCGCCCTGATCACAGATCCGGCGCATCGTATATAATGGTAGAAACTGTTGTAGGGTGGGCGGCAACTGGGCGGCCCACCAGAAGGAGAGACCCATGACTGACCCGACCCCGGCGCAACCCGCCGCCCCCGCTGTGTCCGCCGCGCCCCCAGCGGACGATCCCGCCGCGCACCCGCACCATGACCATACCACGCACTTAGCGCAGGCTGTCGAACACGAAATGCACTTGGCCGGAGACGAAGCCCACGCGCTGCCTGAACACCAGGCTGCTCCCGACCACGTGGCGCACGCGGCGCACGACCATCAGGCCGCCCCGCCGGCGGCGGACGATAGCACAGCCGCCGCCACCCATGAACACCACCATGTCCACGAAGCTGCCGCCGAGGTTACGGGCGGCAGCACCGACCCGGCGACGCGGCAATTGGAAGCCTACCGGCGGCAGAAGGACAAATGGATGCAGGAGTCGCCCGACTCGCCGTTGGATCACCACCAGCGCCACACTTTCACGGGGCTGAACTACTTCCCGGTTGACGCGGCCTATCGCGTGACGGCCACCCTGGACCGCGATGCCAAGCCGCACATGATCCAGATCCAGACCACGACCGGCGAGTGGCGGGAGTACAACCATTTCGGCGTGTTCCACTTCGCGCTGGGTGGGCAGCCGCTGACGCTGAACGCCTACCAGCCGACTGGCGAGAACGCGCACAAGGGCGACCGCGAACTGTTTGTGCCCTTCCGCGACCGCACCGCGCCCAAAGAGACCTACGGCGCGGGCCGCTACCTGGAAATCCGCTCCCAGAAAGGCGACGACTACATTCTCGACTTCAACCGCTCGGCTAACCCGTGGTGCGCCTACAGCCCCAACTATAGCTGCACCATCCCGCCGCCCGAAAACCACCTGCCGGTTGAAGTGCGCGCCGGCGAAAAGCTGTTCGAGGAGCATTAGCGCCGGCGGCGCACTGATTGATCCACGAAGAGGCACGAAGGACCACGAAGAGCGACAAAAGAGGCGCTAGTTATTGTTGCCTAGTTCGCTTGAGATTCACTCTTCGCACTATGGGGCAGGTAGCACGGATCGAACACTGCTGCCTGCCTTGCGTGTTATGATGGAGCCCCTATGACCGACACACCTGCCGAGCCGCAGCGGATCACTGCGGCCGATGTGACCAAACTGCGCTTTGTAGCCGAGCCGGCCCTGCACCCCGATGGTCGGCGCGTCGTATACAGCGTGGCCCACAGCGATGAGGACGAGAACACTTACCGCGCCCATCTGTGGCTCGTGGCTGCTGACGGCACAGGCAAGCCGCGCCAGTTCACGCACGGCAGCGGGCGCGACGGCGGACCGGTCTGGAGTCCCGATGGGCAGTGGCTGGCCTTCACCCGCACCCGCAGCGGCCATCGTGAAGTCTGGCTGCTGCCCGCCGACGGCGGTGAGGCGCGCCGGCTGACGCACACGCCGCACGGTGCCGGCGACCCCGTGTGGGCGCCCGATAGCCGCACGCTGGCCTTCACCACGGCGGTCGGCCCCGACGACCCCGCCCCGGCCGCTGAACCATTCGAAACGGACGACGCGCATAAAAAGCGCAAAGAGGCGGCGGCTAAAGCGCGTAAAGAGGAACCGCAGCGCATTACCCGCCTGCGCTTTAAGCACGACGGTGACGGTTATTGGCCGGGTCGCTACACGCACATCTGGCTTCAGGATCTGGACGAGGAAGGGGACAGTGTCGGGGAGCCGCGCCAAGTTACCGTCGGTGACTATGAGGATAGCGCGCCCGCTTGGTCGCCGGACGGCCAATGGCTGGCGTTTTCTACTAATCGCCGCGCCGAGCCGGACCTGGACTTGGGGACCGATCTGTTCGTGGTGCCGGCAGCGGGCGGTGCATTGCAGCAGATCACCGGCGGCACGGGCATTGCCGGGCAGCCGGCCTGGAGTCCTGACGGCACACGGCTGGCCTACATCGGCCATGAGCGCGGGCCGGAGTGGGGCTTCGGCTCCAACAACATCCTCTACGTCGTGCCGTTCCGCCCCGGCGCAGCCACCAGCAGCGCGCGGATTGATCTCAGCGGGCACCTGGATCGCCCGGTAGATAACATGGTCCTCAGCGACAGCAAGCTAGGCGGTGGCGTGAACCTGCCGGTCTGGACTCCCGACGGCACGGCGATCTTGATGCTCCTCAGCAGTTGGGGCCGCTGTAGCCTCTATCGCTTTGCCGCTGATGGGCAGGCCGTGCCGCTGGAGGTGATTGGCGGCGACCGCGAAGTGTTCAACCCGACGTACACGCCTGACGGCCGCCGTGTCGCCTATACCGTTTCTACGCCGACCCATCCGCGCGACATATTCGCCGCCGACCTGGCCGCTGACGGTAGCCTGTCGATAGAGCGGCGGCTGACCGAGGTCAATCAGGCGCTGTTCGCCGAACGCCCACCCTGTCCTGCCGAGGAGATCCGCTTCGACGGTCCGGACGGCACGGCGCTGCAAGGCTGGATCATTAAGCCGCCGGGCTTCGCGACCGGGCGCAAATACCCGGCGGTGCTGTGCATCCACGGCGGGCCGCACCTGATGTACGGCTTTAGCTTTTTCCACGAGTTCCAACTGCTGGCCGGCGAAGGCTACGTGGTCTTCTACATGAATCCGCGCGGCGGGCAGGGCTATGGTCAGGCGTTCTCGGATGCGCTGCGCGGCGACTGGGGTGCAGTTGCCCACGACGACCTGATGCGTGGCGTAGATCGGCTGCTGGATACGGGCTATGTAGACGCGGATCGCCTGGCGGTCAGTGGCGGCTCGTATGGCGGCTATATGGCACTCTGGATCATCGGCCACACGGCGCGCTTCCGTACCGCCGTCGCCTCGCGCAGCGTCACCAATCTGATCAGTATGTACGGCAGCAGCGACGCGGGCTGGGTGCTGGAGGACTGGGAGTTCCTTCCCCTCTTTGCGCGGCCCGATGCCTATCAGACCCTCTGGCAGCACTCCCCGCTGGCCTATGCGCCACAGGTCGAAACGCCGGTGCTGCTGACGCACGGTGCGGACGATCTGCGCTGCCACCTCGAACAGGCCGAGGAGATGCACGTCGCTCTCAAGCGGTTGGGTAAGGTCTCTGAACTAGTCTATTTCCCCGGCGCGAGCCACGAACTGTCGCGGGCCGGCGCGCCTAAGATGCGCGTGGGCCGGCTCGACGCGATCACCGAGTGGTTGGGCCGCTATCTCAAGGAGGAACCCGTGCATGACTAACCACTCCGTTGAGCGCCTGCTGCAACGGGAATCGGTACCGCGCGCCGAAGCGACGCTGGCCTACCAGATGCTGCCCGAAGATGCCAACTCACAGGGCTTTGTGCACGGCGGCTCTGTGACCAAGCTGGCCGACACGGCGGCGGGGGTCTGCGCGGCGCGTCATGCCCGTTGCCGTGTCGCCACAGTGCTGATCAAAGAGATGACCTTTAATGCGCCGGTGAAGATCGGCGCGCTGGTCACAGTCAATGCGCGGCTAGTCGGCGTGGGTCGCACTTCGATGCAGATTGATGTGGAGGTCTGGGCCGAGGAGATCACCAGCGGCGAACGGGTGCTGACCAGCACCGGGCGCTTCGTCTTTGTCGCGTTAGATGATGAGGGTCGCGCCACGCCGGTGCCGCCGTTGGAGCCGCACGATGGCTGAGGCGGACAAGGATGCGGCAGCCGCAGCCGAGGCCGCCCTGCTTGACCGCTTTGCCCCCTTTTACGACTTGGAATACGGCGACTACGATCTTGACCTCGACTTTTTCGCCGCCGCCGCCGCCGAAGCAGCGCCGCAGTCGGGCGGCGCGGCGCGCGTGGTGGAATTGGCCTGCGGCAGCGGGCGTGTGGCACTGGCGCTGGCGGCGGCGGGTCATCTCTGCACGGGGGTAGACGCGGCTCCGGCCATGCTGCGGCTGGCTCAGACCCATGCCGCAGCTCGCGACCTGCGCGTGTGGTTAGTGCAGGCACGCATGGAAGCCTTGCCGCCCGATCTTGGCCTGTTCGACTTAGCCCTGTGCGCGCTCAACAGCTTCGCCTACCTGCCGACGCAGGCCGATCAGATCGCCGCGCTGAGTGGGGTGCGCCGCCTGCTAGTCCCCGGTGGGCGCTTGCTGCTCGACCTTAGCCCGGTCGAACCGGACGGTCCCTTCCCGGCGAACGGCGAGCTGATCCACCAAGCGACCTGGCCGCAACCCGGCGGCGGGCGCATCCTCAAGTTCGTTAGCGGGCAGTGGGATGCCGCCGAACAGCAACAGCACGTCCATTGGATCTATGACGAGGAGACGGTTGACGGGCAGGTGCGGCGCACTACGATCCCGCAGATCATCCGCTACACCTACCGCTGGGAAGCTCAACTGCTGCTCGAACGCACCGGCTTCGATCTGACCGCCGTCTACGGCGACTACGAGCCGACCCTATACGCCGCCGACTCGCCGCGCCTCATCCTGGCGGCGACCGCCGTCTGAACGGTACTAACTCTATTGCCGTCTCAACAGCCTACTGAACACGGAATCATCGATCTAAGCGGGCGAGGAAGAACAAGCGCAGATCGTCACCGGCGGGGGTGTAATCAGTGTAGCCGGCGAAGCTGAAGCCGGCGCGGCGCCCGCAACTGATCGCCGGGTAGTTGCGGGGCGAGAGGCGCACAGCTAGGGCGCGCAACTGTCCGCCGCCGCCGTGTTCCAGCGGCGCAACGGCCCAGGCGCGAGCCGCATCCAGCAGCATTCGGCTCACGCCGCGCCCACGCTGCGCCGGGGTCACCGCCAGTTCGCTGATCCAGCCAATATGTGTGTTGGCAAGCGCGTTCAGCACGACGAAGCCCCACACGTCAGAATGCGAAATGCGCGGGGCGGAATGATCTGCGGGGTCGGTGAGGTCGCCGGCTGGGCGGGCCTCGTCGGCGGCTCCGGCGCGCAGAGCGACCAGGATGCAGTCGGCGGCTTGCCAGACGGCGCGGCGGGCGGCGGGGGCTTGCAGTTGGGCCAGACCGGGTTCGTGCAGCGGCCGCGGTAGGCGCACCGGTTGCAGGATCACGCCCAGCGCAGTGTCGGCACCGCCTGGTGCAATGCCCGCCGGCTCGTCGAAGGTGCGCGGCACCACCTGCCACATCCGCCCTGTTTCATAGCTGTCGTCCAGCGCCAGGCAGGCGGCGTGGGTGCTGGGTCCGCCCAGCCGGATCTCGACCGTGTGCGGCGGATACGGCGCAGGTCGCCCATCGGCCTCCACGTCGCGGGGCAACGCGCTCATGCGTGCTCCGGCGCGGAGGGAGCCGGCCGCCCGCTGTCACCCATGCGGGGGTCACGCAATAGGGTGGGACTAGACCCGGCGACGGTTTCAAGCGGGGCGGGCGGCGCGGCTTCCACCGTCACATCCTCCGTAGGTGGGCTCGGTTCCTGAATTTTCAGCCAGAGGAACTCCGCGATGATCTTGACCGTCGCCGCTACCGGCACGGCGATCAGCAAGCCTAGCACCCCGGCCAGACTGGCCCCCGCCAACACCACAAATAATACCGTCAACGGGTGTAGTTCGACCGTGCGCCCGATCACCACCGGCATCACCACGTTGTCTTCCGTCTGCCGGATCACGGTATAGAGGATCGCCACCGCCGCGCCGAGCATCAATGACGACCAGCCGAAATGGTTGGGTTGGTGCTGAGTGAGCGCGACCAGCACGGCAACAGCTCCCGCCGCGTAGGGGCCGAGATAGGGGATGGTCTCCACCAGCCCGCTCATAATCGCTAGGGCCAGCGCGAACTGCACACCCAAGATACTCAGCCCAGTGTAGGTAGCGATGCTGACGACCGCCACTAGCAACAACTGGCCGCGCAGGTAAGAGATCAGTGTGTGATTGATGCGCTTAAACCAGGGATCGAGTTCCTCCAGCACCGCCGGCGCGAACAAGCCGCGTACATTGCGGACCGTTTTGGGTGCGCCCAGCAGGAGGAAAAAGGTGGCAAGCAGATAGATGAGAATATGCAACAGCCCATCGAATAGGTTGCGCGCCAGTTCGGGGGCACGGGTGCCGACTAGGCCCATCGCATCGTTCAGCGCACGGCGCGTAGTCTCGGTAATTTGCACATCGGTTACACGCCCGCCGCCTGGGTTGATATTGTTGGCCTGCAAAAACTCGGTGACTTGTCGCACATAGTTGGGTACTTCGCCGATGATTTGGCGCACTTGGGCGAACAGCAACGGCACCACGCCGGTCAACGCCCAAATCAGCCCCAAAACCAAGCCGAAATAGATCAGCACCACCCACAGGGGGCGCGGCCCGCCGATGCGCCGCTGGGCCACCCGGACGAGCGCGTTCAGGATGTAGGCGGTGACGGCGGCCCAGATGAACGGCGTGACAATGGGCCCCACCAGATAGAGGAAGGCTAGCGTGAGTAACACACTGCCCCAAATCAGGGCTACTTTGGTACGTGAGGTGAAATGAATGGCACTCATAGTGCCTCTATCATACCAGATCCGGCGCTTTTTCACCACGCCGTGCGGGTTTTCAACACGGCGACAGGCGGCCACGGCGCTATGGCGATGGACGCGGGATAGCGCAGTAGCGCGGTTTAGTTAATGGTAACTTGCGTGCCGCCGTCCGTTGTCGCGGTGACAACAATCCGGCTCCGCCATGTTGCGGCTTGTGGACCGCAGAAGGCGAGCAGGTCCGTGTAGAATGCTCCTACTGCGGCGGGGGTGGCGGGCGTAGTATAGGTATGGATGTACGGTCCACAGAATTCCTCTGGGTATACCGGCAATGGGATGTCGTCTACGCAACTAATGCTCTTGCGCGCCGTCACGCGCCCACCTAGATACACGGGAACGCGCCTATAATTGGGCACCCGGCCCCAGGTGATCGCCACTTTGCTGCCGCCCGGCACCATGTCCAAGTGCCGCGTGAGGTAGAGATCCCACGGCAAATCGTCGGCTTTACCCAACCACACGCACTTGACATCGGCGTGATAGAATTCGCCGGGATTACACCGCCAGCCTTGCTGTTCGAGCGCCTGGGTATAAAACTCGTTGATCGTCGCGAAATCGTCGCTGGTGGTATATGTCCAGGCGTGGCCCGCGTCTGTTGTAGTCTGCTGTAGATTCTCGGCTTGCGGGTAGTTGGGGAAATTCCGTTCGGGGGGTCGCTGTTGCGCGATCTGTTCCAGCAGCAGGGGATAAGGTTGGGCACGAGTCTCGGCATATATAAACGCAGGCACACCGACCAGCAGCAGTAGGCCCAGCAGTGCTAGGATGTATGGTTGCCAATGCGCTATTATGCGTGTTCTCATACCCTAACCAACCTATGCTTCGCCCAACGGTTCAGGGACTTATAAAAACTCGCACGTTTTTCCTGTCCCATGTCACCGTGTTGCGGGAAGTGACGACGCAAAGTCACTCCGGCAACACGGCCAGCGCATAGGCTAGGGCGGCATCGAGGGGCGTGGCGCGGCCCGCGTTCCAGGCGGCAGTGAAGGCGGCTTCGGTCAGCGTGCCTTGTGCTGCGGCCAGCGCTGGTGCCCAGAAGGCGCGCTCCGGCAACGGTTGCGGGGCGCCCAGCGCCTCGCGCCGCGCCTCGGCGGCGCCCCACAGCCGCGCCGCTGGTGCCGCTTGGCCCAGCGCCTGGGCCAAGGCAGCGAAGCGTTCCAGGGCAAAAATCAGGCCCAGTGTGTTGCCCAATTCGCGACAGAGCTGCAACGCAGCCAGCCAACGGGTGCGTGCCCAGGCCCAATCGCCCCCGGCAAACGCCAGTGACCCCAGGTTGCCTAGCACCAGACTGGCCCCGCCGCGCAAGCCGAGTTCTTGGTAGAGACCCAGACTCTCTTCAAGCAGGCTGCCCGCCTGAGTTGCCTGCCCACGATAGAGCGCGACCTGACCCAGTAGATTCAGTACCCAGGCGCGGATACCGCGATTGCCGATCTCGTCGGCAATCGCGAGGCTCTCCTGCAACAGCCGTGTCGCCCGGTCGAAATCGGTGGCGTAGAGTGCGGCCTCGCCCATCAGGTGCAGTTCATCGGCCAAGTCGGTCCGGCTGCCTAGTTCGCGCTGGATCGCCAGGCTCTCCTCCAATAGCGGCGGCGTGCGTCCGTAGTCGCCTTGCAGCAGCAGCAATTGCACTAGCGCGTTTAGGGTACGGGCAATAGCCGACTTGTTGCCCAGTTCGCGTTGGATCGCCAGACTCTCCTCGAAGCGGGCCTGGGCTTGACCATAGCCCCCCTGCGACATAATGGTGTGACCTAACTGCGTCAGCAAAGTCGCTACGCCCCAACTATCGCCGCGCTCACGATAGAGGGCGAGACTCTGCTCGTAGAACGCACGAGTACGTGCCGGATCGCCTTCCATCAGCGATAGGTCGCCCAGATAGCGCAGTGCCGCCGCGTTGCCCAGCCGGTCGCCGCTGATGTGGCGCAAGGCCAGGCTCTCGGCGAAGCGGGCGCGCGCCAGGCCAAAATCGTTCACCCCGCCGGCCACCTGGCCTAGCCCGATCAACGCATTGGCGACGTTGCGCGGGTCGTCTAACTGCTCGCTATCGGCGCGCCCGGCGGCGAACAGCCCTTCGGCGGCGGCCAGATCACTCTGATTGAGCGCCAGTCGCCCGGCGGCCAGCAGTAGGACGGTCCGCGTAGTTGACGGTTGCGGTAGCCGGCCCAGCGCCGCCGCCAGCCGTTCGCGCCCCTCGCTCCAGTGCCCGCGAATCTGCCAGAACAGGCCCAGCGCCGCCGCCAGGCGGCTAGCGGCCGCCGGAGACTGGGTAGCAGCCCAGTCCCCGGCGGCGCGCAGGTTGTCGTGTTCGGTTTCCAGCCGATTCAACCACGCCACTTGGGTCGGGCTGCCGCTCAGTTGCGCCTGGGCGGCTTCGGCTAGGTGCAGAAAATAGGCCAGGTGGGTCGCCCGTGTAGCCTCTTCTTCGCCGCTCGCGCCCAACTGTTCCAACGCATACTCGCGGATCAGCTCCAACATCAAGAACCGCTCTTCGCCGCGGCTTTGCACCAGGCGCAGCAGGCTCTTATCCACCAGCGCCGTCAGCCCGTCGAGCGCGGAGTGCGCCGTAGTGAGTTCTGAGTTCTGAGTTCTGGGTTCTGGGTTGGGCGCGGTGTTCTCGCCTGCCGTCGCATCGCTGTTGTCTGATCTTTGACTGCCGGCCGCCGGCTCCTCATCCTGCGCCGCCGACCACGGATCACGAACCACGGCCTCGGCTGCGTCCAGCGTCGCGCCATCTACGAACACGCCCATGCGCCGGAATAGTGCTTGCTCCCACGGGTCGAGCAGATCGTAGCTCCAGGCGATGGCGTTGTGCAGCGTTTGCTGGCGGGCCGGCAGGTCACGCGCGCCGCCGGTGAGCAGTGGCAGTCGGCTGGCGAGGCGCACCAGCAACGCGGCGGGCGGCAGGATCTTGATGCGCGCGGCGGCCAATTCAATCGCCAGCGGCAAGCCTTCCAGCCGCCGGCAGATCGCCGCGACTGCGGCTGCGTTCTCGCTGGTCAGCCCGAACTCCGGTTGCACCTCTTGCGCGCATTGTACAAACAGCGCGACAGCGGGCACGGCCGCCAGATCGGCGGCGGTGGTGACGACACGCGGCGGCAGACCCAACGGCGGCACGGCCAATTCGCGCTCGCCGCGCAGGTGCAGTACCGCCCGGCTCGTGACCAGGATTTTGAGCGCGGGTGCAGCCAGCAATAGGTCGGCCACAGTCGGCGCGGCATCAGCCACCTGCTCAAAGTTGTCCAGCACCAGCAGCAAGCGCCGGTCGCGCAGGTAGTCTTGCACGCCGGTGGACGGTGAATAACCCACGGCTTCGCGCACGCCCAGCGCGCCGGCCACCGTAGATAGCACCAACGCCGGGTCGCTGATCGGCGCTAGGGCGACAAATACCACGCCATCGGGGAAATCGGCCCGCTGGGCTTCGGCCACGGCCAGCGCAATACGGCTTTTGCCGATGCCCGGCGGGCCGGTGAGCGTGACTAGCCGCACATCGGGCCGCGTCAGCGCGGCGCCCACACGGGCTACGTCGCGCTCGCGCCCAATCAGCGCAGTCGGCGGCGTGGGTAGGCCGGCGCGCCCCGCCGCCCCTCCTGTCGTCCCCCCACCCGCCGGCTGCACCGCCCGCGCCCATTGCACAAAGCCGGGCCAATCTGCCGGCGGCACATCAAGCCGCGCCGCCAGCAGTTCGGCTAACTGCTTTGACGGCCGTAGCGCACCCGCCTCAATCTTTTCAATCGTTTTGGCCGAACAACCGGCCTGCGCGGCCAGATCGGCCTGGGTCCAATCATGTGCGCGGCGGCGGCTTTTTAGCCATGGTCCAAACGGTGTGCCCTCGTTCATCCGGCTCCCTCGCTCCGCTGCGGCGCAGTGGTCCACGCTTTGATAGGAGTTTTTGTAGGGATTTTAATAGCACCAACTGTCGGGCTTATTATAGCACTAAACCCTTTCGCATGGAGTGTGCTCTATGCTTTAATAGAGCTACGCCGCGCTGAGGTGCGGCTACGTTGCTAACGGCACGCTGCTGACCGACGCATTGACCGGCGCAACCTATACTGTGAGCAACGGCACGGTGTCGGTCGCCCACTTCGCCGCCAAAGGCGCGCTGATCCTCAGCACCAAACCGTAAATCACCCTTCCAATTTGCTTCCCAAAGAGAGCCGCCCGGTGCCCATCCGGCCGGCTCTCTTCTTTTGCCGGTTCTTGCGCAACACGGAGGCACGGCGCGGAAAACAAATTGTTTGCGTTCATACTCTACCGGCTTTCTGCAAAGTTCCTTCCGCCCCTCGTGCTGAGGTGTCCCGTGTGACCTTTCGTTAGAACTCCTCCCCGCCGCCGTGTTGAAAATCTACCTTTTTCCATAGCGCCTGTTTGACGCTGCCGAAAAGGACATGGTACAATGAGGCGCAAAACACGCGGTACTTTGTACTTTCAACTTTTCACTTGCTATTGAATTGAGAGGACGGCGCATGGCCGACATAGCGATCACCATTGACGGGGTCGAGATCAAAGACCTCGTGACCAACACCGACGAACGCGGCTTTTTCCGTGAGATCATCCGCGTGACTGACGGGTTCTTCGGCGAAGGATTCGGCCAGTTGAGCCATTCGCTGATGTACCACGGCGTAGGCAAAGCGTGGCATATCCACAAGACCCAGATTGACTGGTGGTATGTGCCGATTGGCGCGCTCAAAGTGGCGCTCTACGACACGCGGCCTGATTCGCCGACGCATGGCGTGACCATGGAACTGTTTATGGGCGAGAGCTACGCGGCCAAAGTGCTGAAGATTCCGCCCGGCGTGGCGCATGGCTGTCGCGCCCTGGCCGGGGTAAACCACCTGTTCTACGTCACCTCGAACACCTACGACCCCGCCGAAGAGGGCCGCATCGCGCACGACGACGCGACCATCGGCTACGATTGGACCGCCGGGCCGGCGATCAAGTAGTTCTGAGTTCTGAGTTCTGAATTACGGCGGTGGGATAGCAATGCAGCGAACGCGAAGATCCTAGCAATCTTCGCGTTCTTTGCGCCTTGGCAGTGAAATTACCGATAACGGGGCGGCGGGCCGCTCAGGGCAACGGCTGGAGATAGAGTTCGTTGCGACTGTAGTCGCTGCCATATTGGATGTAGGCGAGCGCTGACCCGACCAGCGTTACGCAGGCCGCAGTCCCCGTGGGTAGTTGTTGGATGCGCGGCCGGCCGGCCGGGAAGTCTAGCACCGCTGTGCGGGCGGTCGCGGCATTGGCGTAAGCGCCCGCCGGCCGCCAGGCGATGCGGTCGGCGGATGCGGAAAATTCGACAGCCCGCCCCCGGTCCAGCACTTGCGTCGTCCGCGTGCTGATCGTGTACATCCGTACCTCCACGTCATCATAGGTGAAGGATCCATCGGCTTGAAGCACGGCCTGGTTCCATAGCAGATGATCGCCGGCGATGATTAAGCCTGCCTCGAACATATCCACGTTGATAACGGTTGCGGCGGCCGGATTCCCGGCGGGGGCGAGATAGATCCGCCCCCCAGGCAACGGCCGCTGCTCATAGTTCAGAGTCTGTTCTGTCCAGGCCAGGTAGCCGTTGCCGGCCACCACCCCATTGATGCTGAAACCAGGGCGGGCGGTGGCGAGGCGGGTGGTCTGCCCCGTCGCCCAGTTGTGGGCGTTGACTTCGGTTGCCCTCCATGGCATCGATCCGCCAGTCAGATAGTAGAGCGTATCGGCGCTGATCGCCATCTTACCTTTCACTTCTGGGGCGTGCAGCAGGGGATATGCGCGGCCTGTCCCCAGGTCGTAGCCGTGGATGGTGCTGCTGGAGGTGCCGGATGTCTGATCCCAGAGCGTCTCTTGCCAGACCGCCGTGCGACCCTCGGTGACCAACCCGCTTCGTCGTAAGTCCCGCGTCTTGACGGCGCTCAGTTGCTGCCGGCTGTTCACATCGTAGCCGAGAACGGCCGCTTGATAGGGGCTGTTGGCATCGGGCCAGAAAACATAGCTGCTGCTGGTCGCCAGCAAGCCGCTACAGTCGAAGCTGGCAGGGACGTAGCCAAGCAACTGCGCTCCAGTGGGGTTGGGTGTGGGCAGGGCGAGTGGTGGAGGCGGGGTTGGGTACTTGGCGCGGTAGCGCAGCGTGCCCAACTGACTGAGCAGCACGCGGTAGGGCGGTGCGTTCTCCGGGTGGTACTCGAAGACGGCCCGCTCGAAATATTGCACCGTGTAGCGTTTGCCGTCCAGCGGACTGACTTCGCTAAACTCGTTCGAGATGGGCAGCCCCTGCTGGGCGACACCGCCGTGCTCCTCCCAATAGGTGCGAAATTCGCCACCGATAGTACGCCTCGTCTGGGCGAACACTTTGGGACGTTCGCTGTTGGGGCGCTGGTCCGGCGCGCCCTGCGGATACTTCTGCTGGTATTGGAACGTCCCCAGTTGGGTCAGCAACACGATGTACTGGTTGCCGAAGTTTTCGGGATGGCACTCGAAGACGGTGCGCTCGAAATACTGCACGGTGTAGCGCCGGCCGTCGAGTTCGGACACCTCCTCGATCACGTTGGAAATGGGGTAGCCCTGCTGGGCCAAATCGCCGTTGCGCCCCCAGTAGTTGATGAACTCGCCGCCGACGGTATAACCTGTTTCGGGAAATAGTTGGCTGTTGCTGAAGCTGTTGCGATGGCACACGGTGGGCGGCGGGGGCGGCGTGAGCGGCGTGAACGTGAGGATAGGCAGGGGCGGGGTCGCGGTCGGGGTGCCTGGTGTGGGGGTAGGGGAACAAAGGCCGCCGTAGGTGACGCACGGCGTGCCGGACGGGATAGCGGGTTGCGCGGCCCCAGAACTGCCCGCCAGTGCGCCGCCCGCCAGTGCGCCGCTCAGCAGCACGCTCACCGTCAGCATCCGTAATACAGGGGAAATCATCATCGCGGTCTCCTTGATGGGGTTGGGATCAGGCGGCCTCTCCTGCCGGCCTGTATCATACGCAACGGATGACAAACCGATTGGTTGCACCTCTGAGTTCTGAGTTCTGAATTACGACGGGTGGGGATAGCAATGCAGCGAACGCGAAGATCACAGTGATCTTCGCGTTCTTTGCGTCTTTGCGGTGAAATTACCGGCTCAGGCCCAGGCCCGCAGCCACGCCACGGTATACGCCACCCAGCGCGGAGCCTGCGCGCGCAAGGCTGGATCGCCCGCGTGGGCCAGGTAGTTGATGCGTTTCAGCAGCCGGATCGCAGTGAACAGCCGGATACCGGCCTCAGCAGCGGCGGGCAAGGGCCGCACGGCACTGTAGCCGGCAAAGAAAGCCGCCCGCATGGCCGTGCCGCTGGGTCGGTCCGCGATCTCGAATAATGGGATCGCCATGTCGTAGAGGTAGTAGCCCCAACAGCAGTCGGCAAAGTCAATCGTCCGCGCTTCATCACCGTGGAACAGGTAGTTGGTCTGCTGCAAATCGCCATGGATCAGCCCATAATCGCGCCGGTGTAGGTCCAACGCCGCTAGTTCGGCGGTGATGCGTGTGCTAGCGGTAGCGAACACGGCCTGGTCGGCAGCCGTGAACAAGGCTAGATCGTTATCTGGGGCGAACACCGCACCCGGCTCAAACAGCCAGAGCCAGCCGGCATGGCGGCGGTCAAATCCCGCCGGCGGCACCCATCCGTCGGCATGGCAGTGCAGCGTCGCCATAAGCGCGCCGACCTGCTCCAGGTGGGTCGGGCGCAAACCGCGATCCACAAAGCGCCCAGTCACTCGCCGCAACAGCACGCAGCGGCGGGGTGCCTGCAGACCGGCGGCCGCCACCTCGATCACCCCCGCTCCTACACGGCTGGGGATCGGCACCGGCACCGGCAGGAATGTATCGTGCCGCAGCGCAGTCAACCAGTCCAATTCCGATTGGATGCGCGCCGTCGGCGGGGCGTTCGCGCCACACACCCGCAGCACATAGTCGGCCCCGACCGCAAACAACGTGTCAGCGCGGTGCGACAGCAGGCGCAACGGCGTGCCGGTCAGCTCATATGCGGCTACTGCAACTTTGGCCACCCGGCGCAGACGCGGTACTTGGCCCCGGTGGGTGAGCGTGTCGAAAGGTTGCATTTGGCGCTGCTTTCGCGTTCACTGCCAAGATGCAAAGAACACGACGGCCTCAAAAATCCTCGTGTTCGTTGCGTTTTTGCCGTGTAATAGTCTGCTAGACTCGTGCCCGCAATCGGGCACCGATCAGGCCCAGTCCCGCCGCTAACGCCACCAGCGCGGTTAGCCAGGGCAGCGCTGGGTTGCCGGTCGTCGGCATCCCCGGCGTGCTGCCGCCCGCCGTGCCCGGCACGGGCGCGTTGCCCACGGTGAAGGGCAGGGTTGGCGACAGGTTAGGGCCGCGCTTGTCGAACTGGGAGTTGACCACCAGGAAGCGGTCGCCGACGCGGGCAAAGGTGGTCGGGTAATAGCCCTGATAGGACGAGTCGAGATAGGTGCCACTAACAGTGGCCGCGCTATAGTCGCTCGTGAGCGTCAGTACCACCAGCGCGAATGTGTTCCGCATCACATAAAGCGTGTGGCCGGTGAGCCACATTCCGTCGCCGTTGAGCAGTGTGCCGCCGCCCAAGTCCACATCGGACACGGCTTTGTCGGCGATCGCCACGCGGAACAGCCGGCCGGTGGCTGACTGCACGATCAGCAAATACGCGCCGTCCGCGCTAGCGACGATGCCGTTGGCGTTGAAGCCCTGCACATAGGCGAAGGCGCTGCCGGTGAAGTCCAGCCAGCGCGCATAGCTGAAGCCGCCTGCCCCATTCGGGGTCAGCTTGTAGAGGTAGGGGCTGATCGAGTCGGTGACATACGCCGCGCCGTCGGGGGTCACGGTGATGTCGTTGAGGAAGGTCTTGGGTGCAGATCCGGTGTCGAACTTACCGACCAGCGAACTGTCGCGCGTATTGTAGACGAAAATCAGGCCCGTCGTCGCCCCGGCCACGATCAGATGGCCCCGCCCATCGGTTTTCATGCCCGTCACCGAGGTGCGCCCGTCCAGGCCGCCCGCCGAAAACACCGTGACCGCGCCGCTCTGCACGTCCCCGCGAAAAATCGTGCCGTCGGTCGTGCTGCCCACATAGAACGCCCCGCTGCTCGCCTCATAGGCGATGCCTTCGGGAAACACCTTGTCGCCCGGTAGCACATAGCGGCTCGGCAGCGTACCTGCCGCTTGCGCCGCGCCCGGCCCCCAGGCCACCGCCCCGACCAGCACGGCCAGTACCACCAACGCGCCTATTCGCATCTTTGCCATTGCATCGTCCTCCTCATTCCGTATACGTGCGCCACCCGTTCGCACATAACATAGAACGGCAGCAGCGGCCTGCCCAGTACGGACTAGGCGGGGGATGGGGCGACCGAGGTCGCGGCTACAGCTACGAAGCCCGCCT
>JBBRPH010000056.1:0-37445 GCA_038228295.1 Chloroflexia bacterium
CTTTAAGCCGCCACCCTGAATACGCGGCTTATGGATGTCTACCTCGCCGTGCACACCCAAGCAGCCGGTCACTAGCTTACCGAGGATAACGGCGATAACCACCAGAGAGCAAATCTACGCCGCAATAGAGCAGCTTGACCAGGCCCAGTTGGATGAACTCCACCAATTGGTGCAACAGATCCTGCACCAGCAGCCGGCGGCGCCGGAAAGCATTGTAGAGAAACTACAACGCATTCAGATCGATGGTCCAATGGATTTGTCCACTAATTGTGAGCGTTACATGGGCGGAGATATGGATGCCGAATCGGATATTCACTGATACCATTGAGCAGTTACTTACCTCGGATGATGTGGAAGTGGTACACCTTACTCCCCTGCTACTCAGGCAAGCACTTTCACTATAGCGCTCCCACTTAGATAAAACCTGGGGGCTCGTAGATTGCGTGTCGGTTGTCGTGCTGCGCGAACAGGGTGGGACAGCAGCCCTGACCAGTGACCGCCCCTTTGCCCCAGCCGGCTTTCAGGTGCTGCTGCAGCCGGACGACCGCATCCCCCCTAGCCTAGCCGGTAAATGAAGCCGGGACCACCCTCATACAGCCCCCCGTCCACATTCACACAGAGACCGTCGGCATAGACGTGCGGCGCCGTCACTGCGGCCGGCGCTTGCCCGGTGGCCCCGCTGATCGGCGTGTGCCCGTGAATGATTTGCTGACCGCCGAACTGTGCCAGATAGGCCCGCGCTTGCCGTATGCCGACCCCATTAGGGCGGGCAAACAGGCCCCGCCCGGAGAAAGCGCCCAGCAGCGCGTCATACGCCGCCGGATCGTTACCGGCCAGCGTCGCGGCCACGCGGGCATTCACGGCGGCCGGCGAGCCACCCAGGCGCGCATAGAGCGGCGAGTCAGCATGGATCAGCAGACGGTCGGCTACCAGGGCCATCGCGGGCAAGCTGCTGATCCAGGCGAGTCGGCGGGCGGTCAGGCCGTCCAGATCGGTGAGTAAGCCGCCGTTCAGCTGCCAGCCCTCCAGAAAGGTGCCGCCCCAGTGAGTGTGCGCCGCGCCGCACTGCTGCGCCGCCAGGATCAAGACCTCGTGATTACCCAGCAGCGCGCCGACCGTGCCGCCCACCGCCGCCGCCTCCTGCTGTAAGCGCATAATCAGGTCCACCACGCCCAACCCCGCCGGCCCCCGGTCGAAGAAATCGCCCAAGAACCACAGGGTCGCCGCGCCGGCGCGCCATAGCGGCTGTTCGGCCCAAAGGCCGGCAGGATCAATCAACCCAGCGGCCTGTAACAGGCGGGTTAGCTGGGTCATCTGTCCATGCACATCGCCCATGATAAAGATAGCCGTGGGATCAGTCGAAGCCGGTATCGTCCGCACTAAGCACCCGCCACTTGCGATTCGCTTACCACCGCACCGTCGCCCAGCGAATCTCCGACTACCGGCGCAGGATGGTCGGCGGGCGCCGGCGGTGAGACGGTAGCCGCCGACCGGCCGGCGAACGGCCCCAATCCCTGATCGCTAGTCACGGTTGCCATGTAGGCCGCGATTTGGCGAGTGGTCTCGGCCGCGTCCCAGCCCAACTCGGCCGCCATACGCGCAGCCACGGCTGGAGCGCAGTGCCCGCCACCGTGCCAGTCTTCCAGCGCAATGCGTGTGCGCCGAGCCAGTACATCCGTCAGCGTCAGCGCCATTTCGTAGCGGCAGGCATAGACCACTTCAGCCATCAGATAGGGCAAGTCGGCGACGATGCGCTCGCCCAACGCCGGTTCGGCGGCGATCAGACCGATCACGGTGCGGAGGTTGCCGCCGTAGCTACTCAGGCGACGCACCTGATCGGGAGCTAGGCCAAAGCGCCGCACCAGACCGGGCAGGTCGCCTTCCGCGCTATGCCAGCTATCGGCCCCGTCCAGCGGCAGGCGTTGGGTGGGGTGTGCCGGGCGCTTGTGGCCCGCTTTGCGATCCAGCAGATCGAGCGTATCTTGCGCCATGCGCCGATAGGTTGTTAGCTTACCACCCACCACGGTGATCAGCCCACCCGCGCCCTCGATCACCGCATGGGTACGCGACAGCTTGGCCGTGGCCCCGGCTGATTTCGCGCTAACCAACGGCCGATAGCCGGCCCAGGTGCTGATGATGTCGCGTTCAGTTAGGTTGCAGTCCATATAGCGATTGACGTGGCGCAGCAGATATTCTACATCGGCGGGTTCCGCTTCGGGGCGATCAATATCGCCGCCCTCGGTGTCGGTCGTGCCAACGGTGATGCGCGGGCCCCACGGCACCAGGAACAGCAACCGCCCATCGTCGGTTTCCGGCAGTACCACCGCGTCGCGACCCAGGCGTAAGGCGTGTCGCGGCACCGTCAAGTGGACCCCTTTGGCCGGTTGCACCTGGATATGCGGTTCCCCACCGGCCAGCGCCTCGATGCGCCCGGCAAACACCCCGCCGGCGTTGATCACATAGCGCGCACGGATAGTCAGCGTTTCATCGCGCAAATGATCGCGCACGGTGGCTTCGCTGATCTGCCCATCGGGGCAAGTGAAGCCGGTAACTTCGGTGTAATTGGTGACTAACGCGCCGCGCAAGGCCGCCGTCCGCATCACGGTCGTCGTCAAGCGGGTGTCATCGGTCTGCCCATCGTAATAGATAAAGGCCTCGCGCAGACCCTCCGGCTTGAGGCAGGGAGCCAGGCGCAGCGCCGCTTCCGGCTTGATGCGCCGGTGCCGCCGGATGCCTAGTCGCCCCGATAGCCAATCGTAGAGATACAGCCCGGCTTGCAGCATCACGCTCATGCCGATGCCGAACGGCAACACGAAGGGCATCCCCAGCGGGCGCTTGGCATCGGCGTACAGCGGCAGCAGGAAGCCAATCGGCTGCACCAGGAACGGCGCGTTGCGCGTCAAGAGGCCGCGCTCCACCAGCGCTTCGCGCACCAGGGCGAAATCGTACTGTGGCAGGTAGCGGATGCCTCCGTGGACTAGCTTGGTAGATTTGCTGCTGGTGCCGCTGGCAAAATCGCCTTTTTCCACCAGACCGACGCGATAGCCGCGGGCCACGGCATCCAACGCCACACCGCAGCCGGTGATGCCCCCCCCGACCACCAAAATGTCCACGCCCTCCGCTGCCATCCGGCGCAGGTTCGTGCTCCGTTGGGCCGGGCCAAGTCCGTCCATCTGTGTACTCCTACCGCGTGAAATGTGAAGTGTGAGTTGTATAATCTGTACCCTGCGTATGTGTATTAAGTATTACGCATTACGCGCCGGCTTGTGCGGCGGCGAAATAACGGCTAGCCGGAGCCTGACCACGCACGCGGGCGAGATAGGCGCTGGCCGCTACGACCGCGTCCAGATTTACGCCGGTAGTGATGCCCAGGCCGTGCAGCAGATAGAGCAGGTCTTCGGTCGCGAGATTGCCCGACGCGCCGGGAGCATACGGGCAGCCACCCAAACCGCCGGCAGACGAGTCGAAGATGGTGATGCCCAGTTGTAGCGCGGCCAGCACATTCGCCAGCGCGGTGCCGCGCGTATCATGCCCATGCAGCGCCAGCCGGTCGGCGGGAAAGTGATCCAACAGCAAGCCCATGACCTCAGCAATGCCGGCCGGCGTGGCGACTCCGATAGTGTCCCCGATAGACACCTCATCTACCCCCAAGTCGAACAGGCGGGCGGTCACTTCGCGCACCTTAGCGGGCGCTACGGCACCTTCGTAGGGGCAGCCGAACGCCGTCGAAACATAGCCACGTAGCCGTACCCCGTTAGGCCGCGCCAGGGCCGCGACAGCGGCAAAGTTCGCCAGCGATTCGGCAATAGTCGCATTAATATTACGGCGCGTGAAACTCTCCGACGCAGCGGTGAAGACAGCGACCTCGCGCACACCGGCGGCCAGCGCACGTTCCATGCCCTGCGGATTAGGCACTAACACCGGGTAGCGCACGCCCGGCGCTTGGTGGATCGCCGGGAACACCTCGCCGGCGTCGGCCAACTGCGGGATCGCTCGGAGGCTGACAAAGGAGGTCGCCTCGATCACCGGCAAGCCGCTGGCCGTCAACCGGTTGATGAATTCGATTTTGGCGGCGGTCGGCACCGGTTGCTTTTCGTTCTGCAAGCCGTCGCGCGGGCCGACTTCGACCACCGTGACGCGCGGCGGCCACGGACCAAGTGCTGAATGCGGCATTAGCGGTTCCTGTTCTCCTCGGTCTCTTGGATCCCCAACCAAGCACTTACTGTGGCGATATGCGCGCCGTAATGTCCGTAAGAGTTGCCGGCGATAACCGCCAGCGGCGTTGCGCCGTTTGTCCACTCGGCACAGTGCGGGTCGGTCAGCAACGCATCCGGCAACACGGCGACCGCTGCCATCAGCGCCGCAAAGGCTTGGTCCGCCTCAGCCAACACCTCAACCGCCGGCCGCATCCGGTTATGGGCGTAGATGCGGGCGTTGCGCTCGTCCATATCGGACGTATCGGCATCCGGCGGCAAGCTAGGCGGCGCGTTCGGCACTTCAACCAGCGCCCGTTCGCCGCGCGTCACCGCCGCCACCTGCGCAGCTGTCCACCATTCATATACGCTCAGATGGGCGACGATGTCTTTCAGGGTCCAAGCCCCGTCCGCGCCCGCTTCATTCAGGCGATCCGGTCCGGCCTGCGCCAGCAAGCCCAACCATTCTACGCGCCCAGCCGTCATCGCCCGCAGCAATTCGGTCTTGTCTTGGGGGGCACTCACTCCGTCACCTCCGCCAGCACGGCTCCCGCTTCCACTAACTGGCCGACCGCCACCGGCAAGCGTGTTACCTGTCCATCGTGGGGAGCCTTAATAGTAAACTCCATTTTCATAGCTTCCATGACGACCAGCCGCCGGCCTTCCGACACCCGGTCACCCACCGCCACCAACACCTGGATGATCTTGCCGGGCATCGGCGCTTCCAGCGTGTCCTCACCGGCCTGCGCTGCATGGGCCAGCGTGTCGGTATCCGGCGGCGGCACGCGGCGCAAGCCGTAGACCTGCTCCCCTAGCGTGACCACGCGGCGCTCGGCAGTCGGCGCATCTACTGTCACCACCCAATCACCCGGCGCGTCGCCGTCCAGCCGGCGCACAGCCGGCCCCTGGCCCGGCACAGCGGCGATATGCAGCCGCGCCTGATAACCGGGCGCAGTAGCTTGCCAAATCCCCGGCTCCGTGGTGCGACTCAACCGCACGGTTAGCATACCGTCAACAGGTGAGATCGTGCCGGTGGGGGTGAGATAAACGTACTGGAAAGTGAGGTCCTGGCCCGCCTGGGCCCAAGTACCCGCCGTCCAGGGGTTGGCCGGGCGCAGGCCAGGCGCGGCAGCCGGTAGATCGTAGGCCGCAGCGGCCACAGCGGCTTCAGCCGGTGGCGGCGGCACCGGCGCGGCGGGATCGAAGTAGCGGTCCAAGAAGCCGGTATCCGTATCGCCGGCCACAAACGCCGGCCGGCCGGCCAGCCAGTAGAGAAAGCCGAGGTTGGTGATCACGCCGCTCACCTCGTAGGCGGCCAGCGCGTGGGTCAGTCGTTGCACCGCTGTGGGGCGGTCGGGGCCATAGACGATCAGCTTGGCGAGCATCGGGTCGTAATAGATGCTGACCGCATCACCGGCCGCCACACCGCTATCGTTGCGCACCCAGCCCGCTTGCGGCGGCACAAAGCGGCGAATACGGCCAATCGAGGGCAAGAAGCCGTGCGCCGCGTCTTCGGCATAGACGCGCACTTCGATAGCGTGCCCGCGCCGCTGCACGTCCGCTTGTGCGAACGGCAACGGCTCCCCGGCCGCGACGCGCAGTTGCAGTTCAACCAGATCGAGCGGCACCAGTGGCCCGCCGGCCTGCATCGGCACCAGGGTAACAGCTTCAGTGACGGGATGCTCCACCTGGAGGCGGGTGTTCATTTCGAGGAAGTAATAGTTGCCCTCGGCATCAAGAATAAACTCCACCGTGCCGGCATTGGTATAGCCCGCCGCCTGCCCAGCCAGCACTGCCGCCTGACCCATTGCCGCCCGGCGCGCTGCGTCGAGCTGCGGTGCCGGTGAGGGCGACTCTTCCAGCACCTTCTGGTGGCGACGCTGGATGGAGCATTCGCGTTCACCCAGATGCAACACCGTGCCTGCGCTATCGCCGATAATCTGAAACTCCACATGGCGCGGATTGATAACATACTTTTCGAGGAACACCGTCGAATCACCGAATGCGGCGGCGGCTTCGCGGGCCGCGCCCTCGGCAGCCGGCGCGAAATCGGCGGCGCGCTGCACCACGCGCATCCCCTTGCCGCCGCCGCCGGCCGCCGCTTTGATCAGCACGGGGTAGCCGATACGGTCGGCCTCCGCCTGCAAACGCCCCACATCCTGGACGCCCCGTTCGCTGCTGTAATAGCCGGGCACGGTCGGCACACCCGCCGCGTCCATGATCCGCTTGGCCGTGATCTTGTCGCCCAGCGTGCGAATGGCCTCCGGCGACGGCCCGACCCAGATCAGCCCGGCCTCGCCCACGGCAGCGGCGAATGGCGCACGCTCCGACAGGAACCCGTAACCGGGATGGAGTGCATCCGCCCCGGCCCGCCGCGCGGCATCCAAGATCGCGGGGATCGAGAGATAGCTCTCCACCGCCGGGGCCGGGCCGATCCATAGCGCTTCGTCGGCCTCGCGGACGTGCAGCGCCCCCGCATCGGCATCCGAATAGACCGCCACGCTGGTGATGCCCAATTTGCGGCAGGTGCGGATCACGCGCACCGCGATTTCGCCCCGGTTGGCGATCAGGAGTTTACGGATGGTCATTCGGCTCCTAGCGGCAACACGGTGATGCGGCCGGAGAAGCGTTTGAAGTCGGCAACGTTATGCGTAAGAATCTGATCCACCCCATAAGCTAACATGGTGGCGACAATGTTGGCATCATGCACTTGGCGACCAGCCGTTGGATGCTGTGCTAACAAGTCTAAGAGGTGCGTCGTTACATCCCGATTTTCATCAGCTACGCGGAAGCGTTCTTCAAAAGATTGTGCTTCCGCCACAATCATAGAGAATGTAATATGAGAAGAGGACAGAGCTGATCGGGTAATTGTCGCTAGGTACTCTCGCACTACCTGACGGCTAATCCACAACTCCAGCTTGGCTTGTTCACGGCTCGTGATCGCACGCAGTGCTTGCGCGTGAAACGGTGAAGTGCGGACACTAGCATACACCAAAATATTGGTGTCAAGAAAAACCCGGCTACCGACCATCGTCATCGTACATATCCTCACGGCGCAAGGAAAGATTTTCCGGCCAGGGTCCGATGTCTAATACGGGGAACTCCCCCAGAACGCGTGGCTGTACCGGTTCTTCATCAATCACCACTACCACTTGATGCCGGCCGGGGGCGATGCCCAGCGGCACTTGCAGGGTTAGCTCACCGTTGTCGGTGACGGTGGCAATCGCTTGAATGGTTTGCATGGGGCTACCGTTCCTCTCAGTTAAGTCAGTTTAGCAGCAGTTGGGCAGTATGCCAGGAGGGCCACTGCTATATAATAACGTAATCCCCTGCGTTGTGACATCTCCTCTTAGCCCACGCGCCACGAATTGCGCCGCTACAGCCCACCGTCCTCACGTTGCAATCGCGGGACACAGCCCCCGCCTACGGCGTGCCATAGCGCCAGGCGTGGTAGTGCCGGCCCACGTTGCCCATTTGCACCTGCCAGGCAGGGGCGAAACCCGGCACATAGGTCAGGACGCGGCGCTGGAAGAGTTGCACCAGTACAGCGGTCGGCGTGCCCGCGATGTCTGCCGTGACCCAGTAGGGTTCGCTGATCGGATAGCCGGTGACGGCGACCCAAGCGAACAGGTGCAACGGGCGCAGGCTGCCCGCGTCGTAGACCGGCCCTTCGCTGTTTAGATAGCTCCAGAAGCGATCCGCAATATTGTGGGCCGTTTCAGGCACGTAACGGCCCGCCCGCACGCCGTAATCGGCCAGCCGCAGATTGTTGCCGGCCACGCCGCGTGCATCTAGGTAGGCTACCAGCGCTTGGCCGGTGTGGTCCAACGCGCCGTTATTGCCGGCCAGCGAAGCGACCGTTCGCATAGCCGCATACGACGGCGCATCCGGGTTGACCGCCCGCGCATCGCCGACAACCGGTTCCTGCGAGGGGGCGCGGCTTTCATACTGCGTCTTGCCCACTTGCACCTGCCCACTCACCATTTCGACCACCAGCAGCCCGTTCGAGATATAGAACGGACTAATGACCGGCGAGGCAGGGTCATTGATCTCCATGCGCGTCTTGTCGTAATATTGCACCCGGCGCACCCCACCCGCGCCTTCGCTGTACGGCTCGTCGCGCGTGTCGAACGGAGCCGGTCCCCAGACCCACGAGCGGCTGACGAGGCCCGCCGCCAGCGGCCAGTCGGTGTGGGCCCAAACGCGCGTAAAGCCGGCTTCAGGCGGCGGCGCTAGGGCCACCAACGGCCCAGCGCTGCCGGTGACGAACGACCAGACCTGGGTGAAGGGGCCCGCCGGGCGCGTGCCGTCCACGCGCACGCTATAGCGCACGCCACTCTGCAACGGCTGCTGGGCGGCTAAGACCAGCACATTACGTGTGATAAAGCTATAGCTGAGGCGGGTGTAAATCGGCAACGCCGTACCGTCGGGGCCGGTGATCGCCGCGCTCGTCACCGCTAGCGCACCGGGACCTGTGTACTTCAACGTAATCGCCGTACCGATGGGGTAGCGCGCATCGGGGAAAGCCGCGCCGGTTTCACTGCCGTCGTAGCTCGGGGTGATACCGGTCATACCGTCCGCCGGATAAGCCACGAACTCCGGCGGGGTTGTATACGGCAACTTCCCACCGTAGGTAAACACGGCAATAGGAGTGCGGTTGCTGTTGCTGCCGCCGTAGCCCACATCAGTGTAGAACGGCTCTATCATCGGCAGGCGATGGTCTACCGTGTCCATCAGCGTATCCACCGCCGCCGGCGGATCGCTCAGCAAGGCAATGCCTTCGTTCCAGGTGCCGTTGTAGCCCTGTCCCAGGATGCGATCTGAGATCGTCGCGCCGATAAAGCCGGGCTTACCCGGCTGTTCGCTGTGCAGCCCCATCCCGATCATGCTGCCTTCGCCGGCATTCAGCCCATAATACGTGGCGTGCCCGACTGCCGCACGGTTTAGTGCCGTGTCCAGCCGCAGCGGGGCTAGTCCTACCCGCTGCCGGTAGGCGTTAATGCGGTCCAGTGCTGCCTGCTGTTCCACCGTCGCCGGAGCTGAGGTTGGGTTTTGAGGTAACGGCGCCGGTTGGCTGTTAGCAGGGGGGTCAGGCCAATTGCCGCCGACACGAAACAGCAGAGGCAAAATATCCAGCGGCGCAGCTTCGGCATAACAGGCAATCCCCTCAGTTTGAACAGCGGCAGCAACCTAAGTCAGCCCGCAGCACTTATTTCGTCCCATAGCGCCAGGCGTAGTAGTGTTGGCCCACGTTGCCCATCTGGATCTGCCATTCGGGGGCGAAAGCGGGGATATAGGTCAGCACACGGCGCTGATAGAGTTGGGTCAACACGGCGTACTGCTTACCGCCGATGCGCGCCGTCAGCCAATAGGCATCGCTGATCGGGTAGCCGGCGACAGACACCCAGTCGTAGAGTGGGGCGGTGACAAGCTGCCCGTCTTGGTAGATCGGCGCTTGTTGTTGCAGATAGGTCCAGAACTTGTCGGGGATATTATGGCTGGTCTGCGCCACATAGTGGCTGTAGCGCACGCCGTAGCCCAGCAACGTATCACTGCGGTTGGTCACACCGCGCGCGTCCATATAGCCGGTGATGGGCTGACCGCTACGGTCAGGGAAGGTGTTATCGCCGGCCAGCGACGCAACCCCGCGCATGGCGGCGTAGGACGGCGCATCGGGATTAGTGGCGCGGTTGTCACCGACCACCACCTCACTGCTAGCGGCGCGCCCTTCATACTGCGTGTTGCCGGTCTGCATCCGCCCACCCACCATCTCAACCACCAGCAGGCCGTTTGTGACGTAAGCGGGATCGTTGGGATTACCGGCGGGATTGGTCACTTCCATGCGCGCTTTGTCCCAGTATTGCACCAGGCGCTGCCCGCCGGGCGCGTCGCTATACGCCTCGGTGATGGTGGCGAGCGGGCGCGGTCCCCAGACCCAGGCGCGTTGCACGAGCTTGAGCGTCAGCGGCCAATCAGCGCGCGCCCAGACGCGCAGAAAAGCCTGACTGGGGGCGATGCTTTGCGCCGGCGGCACAGCAGACGGCGCGGCCGATGGGGCCGCCGCGACCGGTCCCACTACTAATGCACCGCCCATGACCAACATTGTCCCGACGATCCCGTGCCGTATCCAATGGCTGTTCATGCCTATCCTCCTTTGGCGCAGTTGAAAGTTGAAAAGGAAAAGTTGAAAGTGCGGCCCCTACTGCAATTACAGCCGGATCGCTCCTGCCGTCAACACTGGGCGGTATTTGCTATATTATGTCAATATCTGATTGTTGTCAACTATTCCATGCCGGCTTACGTTTCTCCAGGAAGGCGCGCAAGCCCTCTTGCCCTTCGGGGCTGACGCGGATGCGGGCGATGGTCTCGCTGGTGTAATCGAAGGCGGCAGCGGGATCGAGGTCGCGCACGGTGCGCCAGAGGGCTTTGGCGACCGGCACCGCCGCCGGGCTGCTGCTCCGTAGCGCGCGCAGCGTGTCGGCCAGCGCCGCTTCCAGGCCGCCGGGCGGCACGACGGTGGTAACTAGGCCGACTTCATAGCCGCGCCCGGCCGCAAACCGTTCGCCGGTGAGAAAATAGGCGCGCGCCGGACCGGGGGCCATCTTCCGCAAGACAAAGGGGCTGATCACGGCGGGCACGATGCCCAGCTTGATCTCGGTCAGCCCGATTTTAGCCGTCTCTTCGGCCAGCACTAGGTCGGACACTGCGATCAGGCCCGCGCCGCCGCCCAGGGCCGCACCCTGCACCAGCGCTACCACCGGCTTGGGGCACTCATCAATCGCACGCAGCATAGTGGCGAGACGGCGGGCATCCGCCAAATTCTGCGCCTCGGTATAGGTCAGGCTTTGCTGCATCCAGGTCACGTCGGCCCCGGCGCAGAACGATGGTCCCGCGCCGGCGAGGACGATGATCCGCACGGCGGGATCGCGGCCCAGGTCGGTGAAGGAGTGTTCGAGGTTGGCGATCAGGGCTGCGTTGAAGGCGTTATGCACGGCGGGCCGATTCAGCGTGACGCGAGCCACGTCGCCGTCGTGCGTGACAAGCAGATCAGACATCCGCCACGCCCCCATCAGGCGCGGGCGCGGTCGGATCAGCGGCGGTGGCTGCGTCATGGGCCGCCGGCTCCTCGTCGGTAGCGTCCTCGTCCTCGCCCTCGTCCCAGTCGTCCACTAGTTCGATGCCGGCGAATTCGGCGAAGCTGTGCGCCAGCTCCTTGACCGCCTGCTCGTCTTCAGCCAGTTCGATCACCGCGTCTGCCGCGCCGAGGTGGATCGCGACCGGCTGGCAATTCGTGTTCGGCCAGCATTGAGCGCGGTACTCGGGCTCGCTGATCTCCTTTTCCTCAAATGCCTCGTACACCGGCAAATAAGCCGGCCAAAGCGTGACATGGAAGCTGTCTTCATTACCGCCGTAGCCGCAGTAGAACCAGTCGTTATAGAGTTCGCCGTCGATCTTCTGCGCGCCCAGCGGATCTTCCAGCAGCATATCCGAAAAGTCAGCCAGCAGCGACTGGAGTTCCTCGTAGAACTCCTGGCGCGGCACCTGATAATACTGCCAGCCGCCTTCATCCGCAACAGTCGTCGTTGTCATCCCAAGCACCTCTGATTAGCGCAGCAAGCCGCGCCGCTACAACTCTAAGTCTGACAGTAATTATTCAGCCCAACGGCCGGTTAGCACAAAAGAGGAGATTGTGTCATTCTGAACGCAGTGAAGAATCTGCTGCCGTGCGAATCGCTACGCTCACCATGACTCACGCCGTCCTGAATATACCTACGGGCGGCGCTGTACCCACCCCAATAGATTCTTCACTGCGTTCAGAATGACAGTGCCCCTTTTATCTTTGCGGGCGGCGCTGTACCCACCCCAATAGATTCTTCACTGCGTTCAGAATGACAGAATCTCTTCTTTTTATCGCAGCCTGATACCTGATACCTGATACCTACATCCGAAACACGCCGAACGACGGCGGCGGGATCGCCCGGTTGCCGGCGGCGGCAATGCCCAGCGCCAGCACCATGCGCGTGTCAAGCGGGTCAATGATGCCGTCGTCCCACAGGCGCGCCGTGCTGTAGTAGGGATTGCCTTCGGTTTCGTATTTCTCTATCGTCGGGGCCAGAAACGCCTGGCGTTCTTCTGGGGTCATGTCCTGGCCGTGCGCGCGCAGGTTGTCGAGGCGCACCGTCAGCAGCACATTGGCCGCCTCGCGCCCGCCCATGACGCTGATACGCGCATTGGGCCACATCCAAAGCTGGCGCGGCCCATAAGCCCGCCCGCACATTCCGTAGTTGCCAGCGCCGTAGCTGCCGCCGATGATCACGGTGAACTTGGGCACGTTGGCGTTAGCGACCGCCATCACCATCTTGGCCCCGTCTTTGGCGATGCCTCGGTTTTCGTACTCCTTGCCGACCATGAAGCCGGTGATGTTTTGCAGGAACACGAGCGGGATACGGCGCTGGCAGCAGAGTTCGATGAAATGGGCGGCTTTGAGCGCGCTCTCCGAGAACAGGATACCGTTGTTCGCCAGGATACCGACGGGGTAGCCCAGCAGATGGGCGAAGCCGCAGACCAGCGTCGGGCCATAGAGCGCCTTGAACTCGTGGAAGCGCGAGCCGTCCACCAGCCGAGCGATGATCTCATGCACATCGTAGGGCGTGCGGGTGTCGCGCGGGATCACACCGTAGAGTTCATGCGCCGGGTAGCGCGGCTCTTCGGGCGGCAGCACAGCCCAGGGTTGGGGCTTGCGGCGGTGCAGGTGCGCCACAATATCGCGCGTGATCGCCAGTGCGTGCGGGTCGTCCACCGCCAGATGGTCGGTCACGCCCGACGTGCGCGAATGGACCTCCCCGCCGCCCAGCTCTTCGGCGGTGACTTCTTCGCCCGTCGCCGCTTTGACCAGCGGCGGCCCGCCCAGGAAAATCGTGCCGGTGCCCTTGACGATGATCGTCTCGTCGGACATGGCCGGCACATACGCGCCGCCCGCCGTACACGACCCCATGACCACGGCGATCTGCGGGATGCCTTCGCACGACATTTGCGCCTGATTGTAAAAGATGCGGCCAAAATGCTCCTGATCGGGAAAGACCTCGGCCTGCAAGGGCAGGAACGCGCCGCCGCTATCCACCAGGTAGATACAGGGCAAATGGTTCTCCCAGGCGATGGTCTGGGCGCGCAGGTGCTTCTTGACGGTCAGGGGATAATACGTGCCACCCTTCACCGTCGCGTCGTTGGCGACGATCACGCACTCCTGGTCGTGGATCACGCCGATGCCGGTGATGATCCCGGCGGCGGGCGCATCGTCGTCATACATCCCGTTGGCGGCCAGCGCGCTAAACTCCAGGAAGGCGGTGTCGGGGTCGCAGAGCAGGCGGATGCGCTCGCGCACGGGCAGTTTGTTGCGGGCGGTGTGGCGCTCCATGGCCTTTTGACCGCCGCCCTGGCGCACGACGGCGAGGCGGTCGGTCAGTTGCTCCACGGCGGCGCGCATGGTCGCCGCGTTGGTTTGGAAGTCCTCGCCGGCCGGGTCAAGCGCAGATTTGATGATCGCCATTGATCCATCCTGTCGGGCGTGAGATAGCCGGAAGCGGCTTCGGGTCCATGATACCATAAAAGCGCGAAACGTGAAACGTGATGCGGGCGATGAGCTTTTTGATCCACTGTTACTCTCGATAAACAGTGATTAAATACGTACTTTCAGTTCGTGTACTTCTGAACTCAATTTCGCTACTATGTTCAGAAACACACTTTTAGTCTCTTCTGGAGGAAGTAAGAGCAATGGATTATCAAACAGCTCGGCAACAGTTTGCTGCGCGGTTACGCACTTTGCGGACAGTAAAGGGCATCACCCAGGAACAACTTGCGGAGCTGATGGGCAAGACGACTGAACACATTAGCTTCTTAGAGCGCGGCGAACGGGCACCATCTTTCGAGGTTATTGTGGATCTGGCGCGTACACTTGGCGTTTCGGTGGCGGATGTGATGAACATTGATGTGCCGGGTTTAGGAACCAGCCTTATAGAAGCTCTAGCGGTGGAGCCGATTACCGATGCACTGCCGGAGCCGGCCCAGGAAAAGGGTTCTACTAAAAAACAGCAGTCGGATATTGAACGCTTAAATACCGCGTTTCACGGCATTTATGAAGCCCAAAAACTTGCTGATGAATACGGCATTAACGACATTTTGCAGGATAACGGCGGCAAAGTTCTGCAACTGCTAATCCTGCTGGGTTTAAGAGGCTCACCGGGTCGGGAAGGCAATGATGCGGTTGACACAATGGGTAACGAGTATGAGTTGAAGACAGTCAACCGGGCCTTGAATAAAAATGCCGGTATTACCACGCACCATCACTTAAACAGAGATATTCTCACAAAATATCGCGCAGTGAAAGCGTGGTACATAGCTATTTACGATGGTGTGCATCTAAGAGAAATTTACAAAGTATCTTCTGCTATCTTGGAACCCTTATTTCAGGAGTGGGAGCGGAAGTTGGAGAGAGCAGAGTCCTTAAACAACCCTAAAATCCCGATGGCCTATGTACGACAGGGTGAGCGGGTTTATCCAGTAGAGGTATCTACATAAACACCACTGGCATTTGCATAGGCCGAAATTAGGCACCTTCACTGAGGGCTTCAAAACTAAGCTGCGCCGTCTGCTCGATATGGATTGTGTCCTCAGTAGCCATTAGCTGAGTGTACGTAGTGTGGGCCACAGCGTTCGCTTCGTGCTTGCCGATAAAGCGAAAAGCCGAGGCAGCCAGATAGGACCGATCCTGTTCAAAGGCAATCCAGCGGCGTTTTAGTTCCTCTGCGGCCACCCCCGTGGTGTTGGAACCGGCAAATATGTCCAACACGGTATCCCCTGGTTCCGTCAAAAACTGAATAAAGAAGGCCGGTAGTTTCTGCGGGAAGCGTGCGGGATGCACATCCACGCCGACGGCTCGACAGCATTGAATATAGTGCGAATTACTTTCGGTATTGGGAATTTGTAGCAAATTGGGCGGAATAGCACCACCATTATCCGTAGCAAAGCCCGTGCTTATATTATGACCAGAGGGGCGTAAGTTCGGCTTGTAGTAGCTAGCAGGGTCGCTGTGCAGCTTCTTCATCCGATCCGAATACGGCACGAGTACGCGGCTAATATCGGCTTTCGGATAGTCCTCCTTCGCTAGCCACCAAACGGTATTCACTGCATCCTTAGCCCGCAACTTGCGCTTATTGACCCACTCGATAGGGGACGGCAGTTTAGCAGGGTTGAACCAAAAAAACTCTTCGGCTAATCGGAAATCCAACTCGTCGCAAAGCCGGAGCAAAATGCGGTAGTTGTACAAGGAGCGTACTGGGCGGCCCTTTTGATAGGCTCCGCCGAGATCCAGCACAAAACTCCCCTGCGGCGCGAGTACCCGATGGACCTTTACACAAAAATCGAACAGCCATTGCACATACACTGCTTGATCGACGTTGCCATAGCTTTTCTCACGCTGTAAAGCAAAGGGAGGCGAGGTCATGACCAGATCAACCGATCCCGGCGCAAGCTGGTCCAGCAGATCCGCAGAGTCACCCACGAAGGCGGCACCGTACTGCGTCGTATAAAGAGGCTTTCCTAATGACATCGTGTATCTCCTAACCACATCTGTGCGTGCGCTCAATCCGCGCCCAGCGCCACTTCCCAGCGGTCGGCAGGGGGCGGGAGCGGCGGGGCGGGGAGGTGGGCGGCGACGGCGCGGAGGCCGGTGAGGAGGAGGCGGGTGTGGGCTTTGCCGTCGCTGCCGAGTTCGATGTCGGCCCCAACGCAGGAGGGGCAGCCCGATTCGCAGCCACAAGCGGCGATCAGATCGGCGGCGGCGGCCAGCAGGCGCGCGTGGTGGTCGTAGAGCAGTTGGCTGAAGCCGATGCCGCCCGCGTAGCTGTCGTAGATAAAGATGGTCGGTCCCTCAGTGAAGGGCGATTTGACCTGCGGCACCACGCCTAGGTCGTGCGGGTCGCACATCAGGTAGAGCGGGGCGAGGCTGGCCAACACATGGGCCAAACCGACGAGCGCGCCCTGTAGCGCCCCTTTGGGCAGGTCGGCGACCACTTGCGGCGGCACGGTCAGCCAGTACGCGGTGCTGTGCATCTCCTGTTCGGGCAGGTGGATGCGGCCCCAGCCGATATTCTCGTGCGTATGCAGCTTGATCTTCTTATAGATCGTCGCCAGCGCGCTGACCATGACCTCGCCGTGCGAACGGGGCGCTTGGCGCGCTTCGCCCGACAGCACGGCCAGCACTTTGAGCGTCACGGCCAAGTTGGCATCGGTGTAGTAGTCCACCGCCACCTGGCGCACATAGCCTTTCTGCTCGTCCCAGTCCAGCTTGTCCACATGGTATTGCGCACCCTGGTGCAGGTAGATCGCCTCTTCGTGCAGCAACGTGGGCACGCTGAAGCGGTCCATCTCGCCGATCACGCGCGGCGTGGGATCAGTCGTGTCAATGATCACAAAGTTCTCGCCGGCCGCCGTGCGAAGCGACACGGTTTCGGCGGGGAAGTTGGTGCTGCTCCAATGCCACTGGCCGCCGCTGGCGTGCAGCAGGCCGTTCTCCTCCAGATAGCCCAGCATCAGCCCGGTTTCGGTGGGATTGTGGTCGCCGTAGGTTTCGCCCTCGCTGAAAGGTAGCTCGAAGGCGGCACATTGCAAGTGCTGCATCAGCACCAGCAGGTTATCGGGGTTGATCAGGCCGTGTTCGGGCGAGCGGCCAAAAAAGTATTCGGGATGCTGCACCAGGAACTGGTCAAGGGGGCTGCTGCCGGCTACCAGGATCGCCAGCGCCGCGCCGCCGCGCCGCCCCGCCCGCCCGGCCTGCTGCCAGGTGCTGGCGATGGTGCCGGGATAGCCCGCCATGAGGCAGGCTTCGAGCGTGCCGATGTCTATGCCCAGTTCCAGTGCGTTGGTGCTGACCACGCCGCGCACGCTGCCGTCGCGCAGGCCGCGCTCGATGTCGCGCCGTTGCAGCGGCAGGTAGCCGCCCCGGTAGCCGCGCACCTTGTCGGGGTCGCGGTGGTGCTGCTTCATGCCGTCGCGCAGGTAGGTCAGCAACACCTCGACAGCGGTGCGCGAACGGGCAAAGACGATGGTCTGGATGTCGTTCGCCAGGAAATTGGCCGCTAGATCGGTGGTCTCCAGCAGGGCCGAGCGGCGCAAGCCCAGTTCTTTGTGGACCAGTGGCGGGTTGTAGAGGGCGAACACTTTGCGGGCCTGCGGCGCGCCGTTCTCGTCCACCAGCGTCAGCGCGGCGGCCCCGGTGACGCGGCAGGCCAATTCGCGCGGGTTAGCAATCGTCGCCGAGGCGCAGATAAACTGCGGCGTGCTGCCGTAGAAGGCGCAGATGCGCCGCAGCCGCCGCAGCACATTGGCGACGTGCGAGCCGTACACGCCGCGATAGGTGTGGATCTCGTCCACCACGATAAAGCGCAGGTTCTCGAACAGCTTGACCCACTTGGTATGGTGCGGCAAGATGCCGGTGTGCAGCATATCGGGGTTGGAGATGACCACATGGCCGGCGCGCCGAATGGTCTGGCGCACCGTGGCCGGCGTGTCGCCGTCGTAGGTGTAGGTCTTGATGTCGCGCGCCAGCGTCGTGATCAGGCTATGCAGCCCGGCCAGTTGGTCCTGGGCCAGCGCTTTGGTGGGGAACAGGTAGAGCGCGCGAGCGTTGGGGTCGCGCAGCACCGCGTCCAGCACCGGCAGGTTGTAGCAGAGCGTCTTGCCCGATGCGGTAGGCGTGACCACTACCACGCTCTCGCCGCGCCCCGCCGCGTTCACTGCCGCCGCCTGATGGCTATAGAGCCGCTCCACGCCCAACTGCCGCAGGGCGCGCACCAGATCGGGGTGCAGCAGCGGCGGAAAATCGGCCCACAGAGGCTCCCGCGCCGGCACCTCATGCCACGCGGTGATGCGCTCACGGTAGAAGGGCGATGACTGGAGATCGTCGAGCAGTTGGGTGAGGTTCATGGGGTGGGCCGATCCGTTTCTGTCGCAGCGAGCGTGGCTTTCACTGTGGCCCAAGCCTGTTGTACCGCCGGGCCAAGACGATTGACCCACCCTTCCACATACTGCCAATCAATATGGGGTTGGGGGCGTTGCTTGTCTACCAGCAAGAGGTTTAAGCAGTCCCGAAATTGGCGCTCACTACTGTTCATCGTATGCCAACGTAGCTTTTGGATCAGCAGATCAGCGGCGCTACAGACGGCAGCAAACTGGTTCTCTAGGACTTCCTCCGTCACGCGGTTACTGAAAGAAGCAACTTGCGCGGCATCGGTTGGACGAAGGGGAAATACGTCAATCTTGAAGCCACTGAGCATATCGGTGAACGAGTACATTCCCAGACTAGGGCTATCGGGCTGCCGCAAAGCTGCCGTCATCGCCGCTGGGTCAATATAGTAGCGGTCGGATGGAAAGTGCGCGCAGAACTCGGCAATACGGGCCGGCGGCAAATCCACCACCACGTCTAAGTCATGGGTAGTACGGGGGCTGGCCCAAACACCCAGCGCCACACTGCCACCCACCATGTAGGGTATGTGCATCGCGTTCAATACGCCGACAAGATAGCTCAACACTTCGGGGGTTTCGTCCATCAGCCCCCGTACTCCTTGATTAGATCCAAGCGACGACGTAAGAGCAGACCCACTTCTTGGGGGGTGAGATCCGGCTGTTCGCGTTGGATACGTTTCCGCAGGGCAGCGACTTGGCTGTTGCGGAAGCGCAGCATCTGCGCGATTTTCACTTTCGGCGGCATATTGGCGTAGATGCGGATCTGTGCCCGTTCACTTTCGTCCCAGCCAATCGCACGCAACAGCCGTTGCGCTTCGGCGCGGAGGGCGGAGGACGCGCAAGACTCCGTTGGTGTTGGGGGTGACTTCATGCGCGATCACCAACCGTGGGCAACGGGAAAGAGGCCGTCGCCGCCACATAGCAGGCGGGCTTGCCCACTTTGACGACTTGGTGGTCCGCCAGCGCCTGCTGTAGCCAATCTTGTACCTGGGTGGGGCGCGCCTCCAGGCGTTCGGCCAGCGTCTTGGCATCCAGTGGTTGGGTCAAGTAGGCTAGAATCAGCGGTAATACGGCCTCGAATGCGGTGTGTGCCGGCACGGCGGACGCTGCCGCAGGGGGCGCAACGGGCGCATCAGCCGGCGCAACGGAGGCATAAGCGAGAGCCGGTTCGGCCAGGGCTAGGGTCTGTTGCACCAGCGTGCCGGCCTCCGCCGCAGTTGCCGTCTGGGTTAGGGTGTCGCGCAGGCGCAGCCAGGGTGCGGCGGGGAAGGCGTGCGCGCCGCGTGCCAGCAGCGCGCCGTTGCCGTCGGGCACAATACCGCCGAGCCGCACAAACACCGGGGGCATCCCGTGCTTTAAGGCTTCCAGCGCGCCGGCCCAGGTGCCACCTTTTTCGTGCATGGCGCTGACGATTAAGGCCCAATCGGCCAAGCCATAGATATAGCGGTTGCGCCCCATCGCGTTGCCCACATCAAAGCCACTGTGGGGATCATACGGCGACACCAGCACCAGATGCCCATCCGCCAGCCCTTGCCGATATTTGCCGGCCACCGCGACCTGCGCTAGGCTATCCGAGAGCATTCCCACGACCAGGCCACCGGCCTCCAGTGCCGCATCCATCGCCGTCGTATCCACGCCACGGGCTCCACCAGAAACCACGGGCAGGGTTTGCGCGGCACAGGCCGTGGCGACACGGCGCGTATAGTCGAGCGCCGCTTCGTCGGCATTGCGCCCGCCGACAATCGCCAGCCCCCCGCCGCCGAGCAGTGTGGGATCACCTGCGCCGTATAAAATCGGCGGACCGCCGCGCCGTCCGCGTAAACGGCGGGGGTACGACTCATCACTGCGGCTCACTACCCAGAGCCCCTTGTTCGACCAACTTTCGACTGCCAAAGCCAGGGCCGCGCCACGTTCCAGCAGGGCGTGCAGCCGGGGCGCAGCAATCGGCAAATCGGCCCCATCCGCCTGCACCGCAGCTTGGCCCGCCGGTTGCAGCAAGGACGCGGGCCGTAGATCATGGCGCACCAGCCACTGGGCCAAGCGGTCGTACTCGCCGGTCGCCAGGGGTTGCGCCGCCGCCGCTGCATCACGGGCAAAGCGACCACAGAGGAGCAGCACCGCCTGGGTGTCCGGGCTTAAGATGTGAGTGGGAAGTGTATCAAGCATCACTGTTCTTCGCGCTATCAGCTAAGGCCAGGGGAAAGACCGGCCCACTGCCGGCCTGCAACAGCAGACTCCCGACGACGGTAAGAGTCCAGCGCGAGTCTACAATGTCGTCTACCAGCAGCACCGCCCCGGCTTGCACCAGCGGAGTCGCAACCACAAACGCCCCCGTCAGATTGGTTACCTGTTGCGCGCTGTTCTCCATTACTTTCTGCGGCTGCGTCGGACGAACCTTGCTTATACAGGGAACGAACGGCAGCCCCAGCGAGTTTGCTAACCGGCGAGCGAAATCGGGCACCAAGTCAGGGTGATTGAGGGAGGGAACACACGTCACCCAGGTCGGCGCAGGGTCGGGTTGCCAGCGTGCGCGGATCAGGGCAACAGCAGCCGCAACAAGCTCATCGGCGAAGCGACCGTCGTGCTGCTTACCCTGCCACACCAGCGCCCCCCAGCCCTCATCGCCCCAACGCGCCAGCGCCCGCCCTTCCTGCAACGGGGGCTTGATGGGGCCACTCGGTATCCAGCGCTGACGTGGCGCAATCGGCTCCTCGCTCTGGGCTAAAAACGCTTGCGCCCGCGCCACCAGCGTCAGGGATGGACGTTCCGGTAGCAACGCTGCGCCACGGCACACCGCACACTTACCGCAGGGCTGCGGGTCGGGGTCGTCCAATGCCTGCGCTAAGAACTGCATTAGGCAGGTCCGACTCTGCATATACGTCTGCATCTGATCTTGCTCGGCCCGGCGCAAGGCGAGTAGTGCGGCAATCTTCGCCGGGTCGGGTTGGTACGCGACCGGTGTGGCGTACCACAGTGCTTTTTCCTTGCTCACCGGGGCCGGCGACTTGACCGAGAGCGATTTAAGTACCTTCTCAATCTGGCTATGGCTCAGGTTAAGGTACGCTTCGATTTGTCGAATTGATAGCCCTTCGTGCCGGCGCAGAACCTCCAGTACCTCGCTAACGTGGGCATCCGGTGGAAAGGCGGTTCGCACAAAGTAGTCCAAAATCTCCTGATCCTCGTTGCCGCTGAATAGGATGCCATACGCCTGATCGAGAGCCCGCCCAGCGCGGCCTACCTGCTGATAGTAGTGGACCACCGAACCGGGTCGCTGATAATGGATCACGAATCCCAGGTCCGGTTTGTCGAAGCCCATGCCTAACGCCGAAGTTGCCACCAACACTTTCAGCCCGTTGTCGAGCAGCCGTTGCTCTAATGCAGCACGTTCGCTACTATCAGGGCTCCCCCAGTAGGCGTGCGCGTCTATGCCTTGCGTTTGCAGCCAAGCCGCGACCCGTTGACTATCGCGCACGGTCAGGGTATAGATGATGCCGCTACCGGGCAAAAGCGGAATCTGCTCGGCCAGCCAGGCCAACCGGGTAGCGGCGTGCGGCAGCACGATATTTTGCAGGCGCAGACTTTCGCGTACCAGGGGGCCACGCACAACGCGCAGCCCCGGTCCCAGTTGGGCGGCAACATCGGCTACGACACGGTTATTCGCCGTCGCGGTGGTCGCCAAGACAGGGATATTGCGCGGCAACGCTTGCAAGATGCGGGCGATGCGTTGGTAGTCGGGGCGAAAATCATGGCCCCAATCCGAGATGCAGTGCGCCTCGTCCACCACAAAGCAGCCTACCCGTGCGGCGAGCGATAGCAGCACCGTGTCCCGAAACTCATCATTGGCGAGGCGTTCTGGGGAAATGAGCAAAATATCTACCGCATCCGCCTGTAGTTCGGTAGTTACCTGAGTCCACTCTTCTTTATTACTGGAATTGATGGTCACCGCCCGCAGGCCCAAGCGCTCCGCCGCCAGGATCTGGTTCCGCATCAGCGCCAGCAACGGCGAGACCAGCAGCGTTGGTCCAGCGCCACGATCGCGCAAGAGACGCGTGGCGAGAAAGTAGACCAGGCTCTTGCCCCAGCCGGTACGTTGCACCACCAACAGGCGACTGCGGGCTGCAACCAACGCCTGAATCGCTGCCCATTGGCCGTCGCGGAAATCGGCGGCAGGATTGTCCAATGCTTGACGCAACAAAGCACGGGCTTCGTCGTAGATCGAGTCGGTCATCCGGGATCTACCCCGCGCAGGCGCGCCGCGTCGGGCCGGTGCAGCGGGCGCAGGCCGGCTTCGATGCCCGCGCGGTCGGCTTCGAGCCAGGGTGGCAGCGCTAGGCTGGTGCCCAACTGATCGAGGGGTTCGTCCACCGTGAAGCCGGGCGGGAGGGTGGCGATTTCGAGGATGTGGCCGTCGGGGTCGCGGAAGTAGATCGAGGTGAAATATTTGCGGTCCAGGATCGGCGTGACCTGTTGCCCGGCGGCGACCAGGCGGACGCGCCATTGTTCTTGCTCGGCCTCGTCGGCCACCGCGAAGGCGAAGTGGTGCGTCTGGCCCTGACCAATCTGGGCGCGACGCAGCTGGCCCGGCGGATAGGCGTAGTAGGTGATCAGGCTGCCGGGTGCGCCGTCGGGGGTGCCAAAAAACCAGTGCGGGATCTGCGGATCGTCGTAGTTGACCGTTTTCTTGACCAGGGACAAGCCCAGCACGTCGGTATAGAACGCGGCGGTGCGCTCCATATTGCTGCTGATCGCGCTGATATGGTGTAACCCGGTCAGGCGCATATCGTCGCTCACGCGGGCCACCGGCTCCGGCCAGTTTTGCGCCGCAATCGCCGCCGCATCGCGGCCGGCGCGGGTCAGGTCGGGCGTAGGCAGCATAACCGTATGGCCGAGCGCATCGTCCGGTTCGTCGGCAGCCACACCGGGCCAGCGCGTGGCGATCTCGATGCGGCAGCCGTCGGGATCGCGCAACAGGATGCAGTGGAAGTAGGTGCGATCATACGGCCCTTCGACCGCCACGCCATGATCGGTCAGATAGCGTTTCCACTTCAGCAGGGCGTTGGTGTTCTCAACCGTCAGCGCGAAGCGGTGCGTACCACCGATGCCCGACCGCCCTTTGCCCGCTTCAGGCCACTCGAAGAACGTGATCAGCGTGCCGGGCGTGCCCGCGTCGTCACCAAAGTAGAGGTGATAGGTCGTCGGCGCGTCGAAGTTAACGGTCTGCTTGACCATCCGCACGGCCAGCAGGCCCGCATAAAAGTCGGCGGTGCGTTGCGCGTCGGCACAGACGAGCGTGATATGATGGATGCCCTGAATCTGCATGGCGTGACCCCTCTCGCGCTATTATAGCACAGATGTGCCGATAAGTGCCGATTTACGCGCTGCCCGCGATGCGGTATAATAAGGCTATGACCGACACTCTTGCGCGCCCTGCGCCCCCGACCGCTGATCCCGCCGAACTGCGCCAAGCGCTGCGTCATTGGTTTAGTTTTGATGCGTTCCGGGCGGGGCAGGAGGATGTGATCCAATCGGTGATGAGCGGACAGGATACGCTGGCGCTGATGCCGACGGGGGCGGGCAAGTCGCTCTGCTACCAGTTGCCTGCCATGTTGCTGCCGGGCATCACGCTGGTCATTTCGCCGCTGATCGCGCTGATGAAAGACCAGTACGACAATCTGCCCAGGCCGGTCTATGAGCGCAGCACCTTTATCAACAGCAGTCTCGACCTGGGCGAGGTGGAGCGGCGCATGGCCGAGGTGCGCGCCGGGCGCATCAAGCTGATCTATGCCGCACCCGAACGCCTGCGCCAGCAGCCCTTTGTCCACGCCCTGGCCCAGGCCGGGCTACAACTGTTGGTGGTGGACGAGGCGCATTGCGTCAGCCTGTGGGGGCACGACTTCCGGCCCGATTATCTGTTTATCGGCAAGGCGCTGACTGCGCTGGGCAGCCCGCGCTTGCTGGGCATGACGGCGACCGCCACGGTGCGCGTGCAAGAGGAGATCGGCACCCAATTGGGCCGCCGCCTTCATGTGGTGCAGACCAGCCCGTTCCGGCCCAACCTGTTCTACCAAGTGCAGCACCTGCGGAACGCCGCCGGCAAGAGCGAAGAAGTGGTCCGCTTTTGCCGCGACACGAAAGGCTCCGGCATCGTCTATGTGCGCTCACGCAAGCTGGCCGAAGAATTGGCCGACCTGCTGCGCCGCAAGGGGGTGAAGGCCGAGTATTACCACGCGGGGCTGGAGGCGGGCGAACGGTCGGCGGTGCAGGAGCGCTGGATGGTGGACCAAACGCGCGTCATCGTGGCGACTATTGCCTTCGGCATGGGCATTGACAAAGCCAACGTGCGCTTCATCGTCCATTTCAGCCCGCCCGATTCGCTGGAAAGCTACGCCCAGGAGAGCGGGCGCGCTGGACGCGATGGGCGACCTTCGATTTGCCTGCTGCTGGCAACGGCGGGCGACCGCACCACGCTGGTGCGCCACATGAAAGAGGCCGCCTTCGACATCGAGCGCCTGCGCGCGATCTATGCTGCCGCCCAGCAGCAGGTGCGCGCCGTCGGGCGGCCGACGCTGGTCAGCTTCGAGACCATGTTACGCGACGCGGGCGAAAAGACCAGCCGCGCGCTCACCGACACCGACCTGCGCGTAGGTATCGGCCTGATGGAGCGCGTGGCACTGCTGGTACGCCACGCCGATGCCCCGGCGGGCGCGACGGTGACGGTCAACGGCAGCCTCTTGAGCGCACCCGACCCCGACTTCCAACGCTTTTGCACCGTAGCCAACTTAGAGCCGGGGCGCCGCGTGGAAGGTCGCCTGCCGGCCTGGGCCGACGCGCTGGCGATCAGCCCATTGGAACTGGAACAGCGCTTGCTGCGTTGGCGCGACGAGGGCCGCATCCAGCTCCGCAGCGGTGGGCGCGAGGCGGTGCTGGAGCGGCTGAAAGCACCGCCCGACACGGCGGCCCAGATGCAGGCGCTGCTGGACCAGTACGAAAAAGCCCATCTGGCACGCATTGACGGCCTCTTTCAGTTCACCGGCGGCGACGAATGCCGGCATCAGGTGCTGGCGGGACATCTGGGCCATAAGATCGAGCGTTGCGGCAGTAGTTGCGACAACTGCAAGACCGGCAAAGCGGGGCATAGTGTCCCACGGCGCACCCCTGCCGAGCAGGCCGCCGGTCTCGAAGCGCTCTACGCCCGAGTCCGCAGCGAACGCGCCGCTTTTGTGGGCACGCCACTGACCCCTAAGCGGGCGTTGATTATTCTGGATTGTGTTGCCAGCCTGCCCTACCCGATCACTAAGACGGCGATCAGCAAAGTGCTGACCGGGCGCGACGGTGCGCCGTTTAGCGCGGCGCAAGTGCGCGGCTTCGGGGCATTGCAGGGCACTGACGGCTACGATGTGCCCAAGCAGCTTGACGCACTGACCGACCTGGGCTACCTGCTGGCCGACAACCGCACCGGCAGCCGGCTCCTCAGCATCGGTAGCCTGGCAGCAGTTGAAGCCGCCGGCCGTCACCGCCCAACAGTACGACCCGTCGCCGCCGACCGCGCCGAAGAGCAAGCCGCGCGTGCTTATGCGCGCTTCGCCGCTGGCGACGAACCGCCGGACGAGGCATGGACCAGCTCGATCATGGACGGTCCAGTGTCGGTCGATCTCGAGGACAGCACACCACCGATTCCAGCCAACCCGGCCCAAATTATGCTCGAATGTATTGCCTCGTTGCCGTTTCCGATGGGCCGCAGCGGGATCAGCAAAGTGCTGGTCGGAGCCGCCGGAGCCGCAGTCAGCGCCGACCGCTGCCGCCACTTCGGCACGCTGGCGATGTGCAGCCAAGATGCCGTAGGCAGTGGGCTGCTCGTGCTGCTGGAGGCAGGCTACTTGCAGCAGGAGCAGCACGACAATCGGCCGTTGCTGGTGGTCACGCCCAAGGGCGCGATTGCGCCGCCGGCCGCCGACTTGGTGACTCTAGACTACAAGCATGGAGTCGGCCCCGACGCGGCCCGCAAACGCGCCGAACGCGAAATTGAGCGGCGCGCCGCCTACGAAACGACCAAACGTATCGCCGACGGCTTCACCGACCCGGCCGGCGCAGCGCTGGCGGCGGATCGCTTTGAGCGCCTGCGCCTCTGGCGGCGCGTTACCGCCGGGCGCGAGGGCGTGCCGCCGTTTATGATCTTTCATGACCGGGTGCTGGAAGCGCTGGCCGCCGCCACGATCAGCAGCCTGGACGATTTGCGCGCCGTCCGCGGCATCGGCAGCATCGCCCTCGGTAAATACGGCACCGATTTGCTAGAGATCCTGGCCGAACCCCTGCCGGATACGGCTATTTAGACGCGCCGCCTCCAACACAGAGAGTGAGTGCAAGATGATGGACAAACCACAGAGCAAAGAGATCATACAGGATGCACAAGAGGCCGCCCGCATGGGGCCGGTGGCGACCACACGCGAAATTCGCATAGACGATCCAAACGCCACAGCAGGCAGCGGTACGACGGTACTCCGCACGCCACGCTGGATCTGGGCGTGGATTCTGCCGGCGCTGCTGATCTGGATGCTCTATATGACCCGTCAGGTGCTAGGGCCGTTCGTTATCGCCGCCGTTCTAGCCTACATCTTCAGCCGGGTGATCGATCAGATTCAGGAGCGAGTCCATTGGCCGCGCGGCTTGGTCGTCGCGGGGTTGTATCTGCTAGTGTTGGGCACACTTGGATTCGGGCTATACTTCGGGGCGGAAGCACTGTACCAACAGACGCGCGCCTTTATCGTCGGTGGGCCGGACATCGTGGCGCGAGCGCTGGAAAAGTTTATCGGCTCCACAAAATATACATTTGGCGGGCAAACCGTGGACGCACACTCGCTGGCCCTGCGCATCAATGACGGTATCAGCAACTACTTTGGTAGCGGCGGCAGCGATGCGATCCATTTGGCCGGCTTGGTGGTGAGTAGGAGTTTGGACGCCATCCTGGTGATTATCGTCAGCTTCTACCTGCTAATGAGCGGCGGCACCATGGGCGCGTACCTGATGAAGTTTGTGCCGGCCGAATCACGCGCCCGCACCGGTTATATCGCTGGGCGCATTCACACGGTGCTGGGTGCCTATCTGCGCGGTCAATTGCTGCTGATCCTGTTGATGAGTATAGCCGCGTTCATCGTCTTGCTGATCTTCCAAGTGCCCTTTGCCTTGCCACTGGCGATCATGACCGGCTTTTTTGAGATCCTGCCGCTAGTCGGACCGGCGATTGCCGCAGCACTGGCCGCCGTAGCCGCGCTCTCCGGCCCCGGCCCTGCGGCGGCGCTGGCCGTGGTGATAGCCTACCTCATCTTGCGCCAATTAGAGGACCAGTTAGTGATGCCGTTCGTGGTCGGCCGTGCGGTGGAACTGCATCCGATTGCTACGATTTTCGCAGTGCTGGCCGGCGGCGCGATGGCCGGCGTGCTGGGGATGTTGCTGGCTGTGCCGGTCGCGGCGGCTATTCGCGTCATCCTCGATTTCCTCTATCCGTCTGATCCCGACCAGGCAATGGCTCAGGCGGCGCGCGGTGTCCGCAAAGCGGCCCGCGAAGCCGAGGTTCAGCACGAAGAGCCGGCTCCGGTTGTGCCGTCCCCACAGGCGCAGCAACAGTAAGCGCTGAGTTGATAACAGGTGGTAACTAAAACGAAGCTGACCGGCTAACCGGTCAGCTTCGTTTGTTTGTGCGTAGTGCAGCTTAGCTAGGCTGGGCCTCGCTTGCGCCGCCTTCGCGGGCAGCGGTTTGCGCGGGCGGCTCGGACGCTTGCGCGGCAGGGCCGGCGGCGGGCGCAGCGGCTTGCGGCGGCGCATCCTGCGCGGGCGCGGAGGCTTGGGCGCCTACTGGGGCCTGCTGGCCTTGCGGGGCGGCAGGACGCGGCGGACCGCTCTGGAACTGCGGGCGCGGAGCGGACGAAGGGCCACCTTGCTGGTTAAGCGGGCGCGGCGGCGGCGGCGCACTGCCCTGGCCGCTAGCCTGGACCGGGGGACGCGGCGCTTGCGGGCGCGGCGGCGAAGCGTTACGGTTGGGCGGCGCAACAGTGGCGGTAGGATTCAATTTGAGCGCCTTGCTCTTTTCCTTCAGTTTTTTCTTGCGGGCGCGATGTTTGGCATCGGCCACTTTCTCGGTTTTGTTCATGCGGCTAGTTTCCTCCTAACAGATTCATCACAATTATAGACCATGCTATTGTACACGACGCTCACCACGCAACGCAAGGCCGATTTTTATGCTACAATGGGGTCATGACCACCCCGGCTCCTGAACGGCCCATTCGCGCCTTTATCGCGGTTGAGCTCCCTACTACGGTGCGCGCAGCATTAGGCACGCGGCAAGACGAACTAGCCGCTGCATCCTTGCCGGTGCGCCTAGCCGCCTTGCCGGGCTTGCACCTGACGCTGGCCTTTATCGGCGACATCCCGGCAGGACGGGTAGACGATCTGACGGCCGCCGTCCGGCAGGGTTGTGGAGGGATCGCCTCGTTCCAGTTGTGGGCGGCGGGATTGGGGATGTTTCCACACGCCCGCGGGCCGCGCGTGGTCTGGGCCGGCGTGGAGGGCACCCCTGCTGCCCTGGCCGCCTTGCAGACTTTGCACGCCGCCATCCATAGGGCATTGGCCGCTGCCGCTTTCCCCGCCGACCAAGAGTTTGATTTCAAGCCGCACCTAACGCTGGCCCGGGTACGTGACGGGATCGCCTCCGCCGAACGCGCCCGCATCGCACCCGTCGTACAAGCGTTGACTTTGGCCCCTGCCCCCTTCCCAGTGGCTGCCGTCAGCATCATGCGAAGTGATCTGCGCGCAGGCAGCGCGGTATATACGCAGCTTGATACGATAGCTCTGAGTTCTGAGGGGTAATATTAGCTGCAGTCCGCTAAAACACCGCCCAGCCCTCAGAACCTACGCATTACGCATTAGGGAGACCCGTTGAGCAACAACTACTGGCAAGGTGAGCGCGTGCGACTACGCGCTATCGAACCGAGCGATTGGGAGGCCCATTTCGCCTGGGATCACGACAGTGAGATGGCCCGTCGGCTCGATCACATCCCGTTTCCCCAATCCAGCGAGGCCACCCGCGCCTGGGCTAACCGGACAACAACGCGCCCCCCAGAAGGCGACCTGTTCCATTTCGTGATCGAGAACCATGCCGGAGAACTCGTGGGATCGCTAGGCACCCATTTTTGCAATGCCCGTAACGGCACTTGGGAGTACGGCATTGCGATTCGCACGGAACACCAGCGCCGAGGCTATGCCGGCGAGGCGATTCGGCTGATGCTGCGCTATTTCTTCGAGGAATTGCGCTACCAGAAGGCCATCGCCTGGGTCTACAGCTTCAACGAGCCGTCCATCCGCCTACACCAAAGCCTGGGCTTCCAGCAAGAGGGTTGCATCCGGCGCATGATCTACACCGATGGGCGCTATTTCGACAACCTGGTGTTCGGTATCACGGACGACGAGTTCACCGCCCGCTACCCCCAACCCCGGAGAGTCGAATGAGCCGCCGCACGCACCATATCGCCGGAGGCATCCTCTGCGCGGCGAGTCTATGGTTGGCCCTAGTCACCGGCGGTGCAATCGGTAGCGCCGCCGTCAGCGCACGGAGCAGTACACCGACCGACACTGCGCAAGCGCCGGCTGACGGCTTCGCTGACCCAACGCTCCAGGCCGTTTGGCAGCGGGACACAACGCGGGGGGCATCCGTGTGGGGGGCAGGGCCGTTTTACACCAGCTATGAGCCGGCCGGCGGGACGCCGGCCGGCAATCACTTGGTGCAATATTTTGACGGCGGGCGATTGGAAGTCAATGATCCGGCGGCAGATCGACAGGCAGCGGGATTCATTACCGGCGGGCGGCTGGTAGCTGAGTTGGTGGCGAGCCGGATTCGTACCGGGCGCGAACCGGGCGACCAGGAAGCCCGCCCACCTACCACGCAGCCCATAGTCGGCGACAGTGGGCCGGATAGTGCGCCCGCCTACCCGGCCTTTGCTAGCCTAATGAACGCGCCGGCACCGGGCGATCACAACGGCGCAGTGATTGATCACCGCCTCAATGCGGATGGTAGCGTCACGCAAATCGGCGGCCAAGCGGCGGCATTCATGCTGGGTCACTATGAGCCGGGGACACGCCATAATATAGCGGCGGTCTTTTGGCGCTTTGTGCAAGACGGGGGGACCGGACCGGCCGCCCGTTGGGTCACTACGCTGGGCCTGCCGCTGGCCGAACCGGTGTGGGTGCAGGCCCAGGTCGGCGGGGCGCAACGCGATGTGTTGGTGCAGCTGTTCGAGCGCCGTGTGTTGACCTTTGATCCGGCGGGGACAGGAGCTGTCGCGCTAACTCTGGTGGGGCGACACTACTGGGCCTGGCGCTACGCCGACATTCAGCCCGACCGTAAGACGGCGGCCACACGCACTCGCTATGATGTGGCCGTGACGGTGAGAGCCGACCGCAGCCTCGACGTGAGCGAGGCGATCCATTATGTTAACACAAGTGCTGCCCGCGTGCCGCTCCGCGATTTGGTGGTGCGGGCGATCTATTACCACTGGGCCGGCACGCTGCGCGTGGACAGCGTGGTAGGCGCGAACGGCGCGCTGCCGGTACGCCGCCGCGACGAGGTGAATGTGAATGTCGGTCTGCCCACTCCGTTAGCTCCCGGTGCGGCACTGGATCTGACACTGCGCTTCCACATCCAACCACCGCGCTTCGGTGGGCGACACGGCTACGACGCGGTACACGACCTGCTGACGCTGGGCGATTGGCTACCGAGTGTGCTGCCCTACGAAAACGGCGGCTGGAGTCAGTTTCCTTACGGCGAACACGGCGACCAGGGCAACAACGCCGTGGCCGATTACCACGTCACGTTCAGCAGCGCCGATAGACTGACTATCGGCGGCACCGGCACCGCCACGCGACACGACGGGCAGCAGTGGGAGTTCAGCGCGCCGGGCGTGCGCGACGTGGCCTACACCCTCTCGCCGCGTCTGATCAACCCCTATGCCGACTCCAGCCTGAGCCGCGACGCGGGCGGCGTGCGTGTGTTTGGTTACTTCTTGCCCGAACACCGCGCGGCGGGCGGCGCGCTGCTTGACACAGTGGCGGCAGCGATCCGCTGGTACAGCGCGCAGGTGGGGGCGTATGCCTATCCGGTATTCACCGTAGGCGAGATGGCGCTACCTCAGGCGGCGGAGTGGGACTTTGCCCAGGAGTACCCGATGGTCTACTTCCTGCCCACCCAACGCGCCGGCACCGTGCCGCAAGCCGGAACCTGGAGCCTGTACACACCGCTGCACGAGACAGCACACGCCTGGTTTTATAGCGCGGTCGGCAACAATCAGTTGATCGATCCGTGGCTGGATGAAGCGTTTGCCAATTATATGGCGTTGAGCTATATCCGGGCGCAGCAACCGGGCCGTTTCGCGGCGGCGCTAACCGCGATGAGCGGTCCCGGTGGCGGCCGATCGGTCAGCGCCGGCCTCTACAGCGGCTTCCCCAGCGACGCGGCCTATATGCACGCGGTCTATGATCAGGGCACGGCGTTTTACGAAGCCGTACATAACACGATGGGCGACAATCGCTTCTGGGCCGCCATCCGCGCCTACTATCGCCAATACAGCGGCGATCGTGCGCGCCCAGGCGACCTGTTAGCGATTTGGCAGGCCTACAGTCCGACCGACTTGCGTCCGCTCTTCGCACGCTATCTCGCCACATGGTAACGGGAGCACGCCGCGAAGGCGTACTGGCCGTGCTGGTATTTGGCCTCGTGGCCGCGCTGTTTCTTTGGCGACCCCTGCTGGCCGGTTCGCGCGGAGTATTTGTGCCCAACGACTTGGTCAATAACATGGATCGGGCGTATCCGGCGACCGTGGGCACGCCGGCGCAGAACGAACTGCTGTCGGATGTTACGCTCTATTATTATCCCTATGCGCGCTATGCGGCCGGCCGGCTGGCGCAGGGGCAGTTTCCGCTCTGGAATCCGTTGCTCGTAGGCGGCACGCCGTTCCACGCCACGGCGCAGGCGGCGCTGCTCGACCCGGTGAACCTACTCACGCGCCCGTTCGGCGATGCGGTATGGGTGTTGGGCGCGTGGCTACGCTTGACATTGGCGGGGCTGGGAGTGTATGGTCTGCTGCGGGCGCTGGGTCGCCGCCCAGTGGCCGGCGTGGCCGGCGGCATCGTGTTCGCCTATTGCGCTTTTCTCACTGTCTGGCTCAATTATTCGGTCACCACTGCGGCGATTTGGTTGCCGTTCGCGCTGTGGGCGACAGTGGGCTTAGTGCAAAGTGGGCGGGCGAGTCGGCTGGCCGCATTAGCGGCGGTGCTAGGCGTGCAATTCTACGGCGGGCATCCCGAAACTTCGTTTGTGATCGGCCTGACCTGGGCCGCTTTTGCCCTGACGCGCCTAACCCGTTATGGGCAACAGGCGGGTATACGGCCGACACTGGGGCGCGCCGGGCAGTTAACTGTGGCGGCCGTATTGGGCGTGGCGCTCGGTCTCGGCCAATTGGCGCCGTTGCTCGATCTCATCGCCCGCAGCGAACTGCTCCGCAGCCGTGAGATCGCTTTGACCGCCGCCGGCGCAGCCGGCATCCATAACTGGGCCACCAGTCTACAATTATTGATCGTAACGGTGGTGCCTAATTTCAGTGGCACACCGACCGAATACAATTACTGGTATCCACTCGGCCAAGTTAATTTCAACGAGCAAGCCAGCTACTGCGGCTTGTCGGCACTCGGCCTAGCGGGAGTAGGCCTGCGCTATCGGGTGCCGGGGCGGGGCTTTTTCGCCGTAGCAGGCTTAGGGGCACTGGTGCTCATGCTCCACTTGCCGGCACTTGACGTGCTATATGCTCTGCCCGGCTTCCGCCAGGGTTACGGCGCGCGCTGGGCGTTGCTGTTCAGCTTGTGCGTGGCCGTGCTGGCCGGCTTAGGGTTAGAAGGCTTGTCGGCGCGTGCTGTCGGCTACGGCCGCACGGCGTGGGCGTGGGCGCTTGGCTTCGGCCTGCCATTGGGAGGAGTGCTGGCGCTCTATGCTATGCTCCGCAGTGGCACGGTCCCCTCTTGGCTCACCCACCACCGCGCGCGGCTGTTGATCGGCGTACTCGATCCGCTGCACGGTACCGTCTATTGGCCGTTTCTGTTCGTCGCTGGGGGCGTACTGGTGGTGGCGACGCTGGCCTTAGCCCGACCGCAGCGCCGGTTGCCTCAGCAAATAGCGGTGCTGGTGCTGCTCACCCTGCTCATCGGCGACGGGCTAACCTTCGGCAGCAGCTACAATCCGGTCATTCCAGTAGCGCGTAACTTGCCCCCTCCTCCGATTGCCGGCTGGCTGCAAGCGCGCCTGGGCCATAGCCGCTTTACCGCCGCCGCCGACATCCTGGTGCCCAACCTAGCCCTGCTGTATGGCTTACGCGATCTGCGGGGCTATGAGGATCTGGTGCCGCAAGAATACGCGCGCGTGTTTAACTCGCTGCTTAGCCCGTCTGGTGCTGAATCGTTCAAGGGCCCCCTGAGCAGCGGGGATAGCAATCGGTTGGATGTGGCCGCTGTGCGCTACATCTTAACCCCGCGCCGGCTCGACAGCAGCGCAACTGGTGGCCTAGTCCACCGCGCTCGTGTAGGATCGATCAACGTCTACGAAAACACCCATGCGCTGGCACGCGCTTACGGCGTGTATGCAGCGCGCACTTGTAACAGCGCTAAAGCCGCCGCCCGTGCGTTAGACGAGGCGACCTTCGATCCGCACCGCACAGTCTTACTAGAAGGCGTGGTTGCGCCGGATCAGGTCGTCACCGGCCCGCCGCCGCCCGTGCGCTTTGTTAGCGACAAGGCGGAACAGGTCATTCTTGATGCTGAGTTTGCGCACCCCGGCTACCTCGTGCTCGCCGATAGTTGGGCCGGCGGCTGGCAGGCTGACGTGAACGGGCAACCCACGCCGATCCTGCGCGCCAACGGCGTATTTCGCGCCGTGCACGTCGCTGCCGGCCGGCACCGCATCCGCTTCAGCTACCGCCCGCCGCTGGTCTATACCGGTAGTGCCGTCAGCGGCGGCGCACTGGTCGTCATCCTGGGTCTGTTCGTTTGGGATGGGCTGCACCGCCGCCGACGCAGGATACCGGCACGCAGTACTGAAGCGCAGCTAGAGCCGCGATCCTTTACCCTGCCGGCACGTTATCAAGATACGGAGCTACCATAAAAACAGCCCCGGCTCTTGCCGCGGCGGGGCTGTTTTGTAGGCACATTACCCCCCTAGTGGAACTGCGCCGCCTCAGTGGAGCCGGCGAGCGCGAGCGTGGAAGCGTGACCGCCGGCGATCACCTGGGCCACTTGGTCGAAGTAGCCGGTGCCGACTTCGCGCTGGTGTTTGGTGGCCGTGTAGCCCGCCGCTTCGCCGGCGAACTCGGCCTGCTGGAGGTCCGAGTAGGCCGCCATGCCGTGGTTGCGGTAGGCATGGGCCAGTTGGAACATCGAGTGATTGAGCGCATGGAAGCCGGCCAGGGTCACGAACTGGAACTTGTAGCCCATCGCGCCGATTTCGTGCTGGAAGCGAGCAATCGTGCCGGCATCCAGCTTCTTGGCCCAATTGAACGACGGTGAGCAGTTATAGGCCAGCAGTTTGCCGGGGAACTGCGCGTGAATCGCCGCCGCGAAGCGGGCAGCTTCGACTAGGTTCGGCTCGGCAGTTTCGCACCAGAGCAGGTCGGCGTAGGGTGCATAGGCCAGGCCGCGCGCGATAGCCGCTTCGAGGCCACAGTGCAAGCCGTAAAAGCCTTCGGGCGTGCGTTCGCCGGTCAGGAACGGGCGGTCGCGCTCGTCTATATCGCTGGTCAGCAGATTGGCGGCGTTGGCATCGGTGCGCGCCAGCAGGAGCGTCGGCACGCCCAGCACATCGGCGGCCAGCCGCGCGGCGATCAGGTTGCGGATGGCCTGCGCGGTTGGGATCAGCACTTTGCCGCCCATGTGGCCGCACTTTTTCTCCGAAGCCAGTTGATCCTCGAAATGCACCCCGGCGGCCCCAGCCTCGATCATCGCCTTCATCAACTCGAACACATTGAGTGGCCCACCAAAGCCCGCCTCGCCGTCGGCCACGATGGGCGCAAACCAGTCGCTGCGGTCGTCGCCCTCGGCGTGGCCGATCTGGTCGGCGCGCTGCAACGCCTGATTGATGCGGCGAACGACGTGCGGCACACTATTGGCCGGATAGAGGCTCTGGTCGGGGTACATCTGGCCGGCCAGGTTCGCGTCGGCGGCCACTTGCCAACCGCTCAAGTAGATCGCTTTGAGACCGGCTTTTACCTGCTGCACGGCTTGATTGCCGGTCAGGCAGCCCAGCGTCGGCACAAAGTCCTCGCTGTGTAACAGATCCCACAGCCGCACGGCCCCGCGCCGCGCTAGCGTGTACTCGATCAGCACCGAGCCGCGCAGTCGCACTACGTCGGCAGGCGTATAGGGCCGGGTGATACCCTGCCAGCGGAGGTCGTCGGCCCATTCGTGAGCCAGGGTAGAGGTGTCCATTGCTTGCATGGTTATGCCTCCTCGGTGGCTAAAGGGCGCGATAGCCCGGTAGGGTCAAAAACTCCACAAACTCATCGCCGGCAATAAGCGTGTCAAACAGATCATGCGCCTGCGGGTAATGGGCGGCAGCATTAGCGGTCGGTGCGGGTTGCTCGGCCAGGCGCGCCATCTCTTCGGCCAGAAATTGCCGGACGAGCGGCACGGTGACTTTGCGTCCGTCCTCCAGTTTGCCGGCGGGATGGCGAATCCATTGCCAGACCTGCGAGCGGCAAATCTCGGCCGTCGCGGCATCTTCCATCAGATTGTTGATCGGCACCGCGCCGGAGCCGCCCAGCCAGGCCGCGATATATTGCACGCCGACGCTGATGTTGAGCCGCAGCCCGGCCTCGGTGATCGTGCCCGCCGGCACCGCCACCAGATCGGCGGCGCTGATGTGGACATCCGTGCGCTTGCGATCAATCTGGTTGGGCGTGGGCATCGTCGCGTTAAACACCGCCAGCGCCACCGGCACCAGGCCGGGGTGGGCGACCCAGGTGCCGTCGTGCCCATCGCCGGCCTCGCGCTCTTTGTCGGCGCGCACGGCGGCCATGGCCTGCTCGTTGGCGGCGGGCGCGTTCTTGACCGGGATATAGGCCGACATCCCGCCCATCGCGTGGATGTTGCGGCGGTGGCAGGTCTGGATCAGCAGCAGCGAGTAGGAGCGCAGGAAGTGCGTGGTCATGGTGACCTGGCCCCGGTCGGGATAGATCACGTCGGGCCGGTTGCGGAACTTTTTGATCGCGCTGAAGATGTAGTCCCAGCGCCCGCAGTTGAGGCCCGCTGAGTGGTCGCGCAGTTCGTACAGGATCTCGTCCATCTCGAAGGCGGCCAGGATCGTCTCGATCAGCACCGTCGCCCGAATGGTGCCCTGCGGCAGGCCGAGCAGGTCTTGCGCGCGCACGAATATCTGGTTCCAGAGCCGCGCCTCTAAATGGCTCTCCAGCTTGGGCAGGTAGAAATAGGGACCGGAGCCGCGTTCCAGCAACGGGCGTGCGTTGTGGAAGAAGTAGAGGCCGAAGTCGAAGAGACTCGCTGAAATAGGTACGCCGTCCAGCAAGACGTGCTTCTCGACCAAATGCCAGCCGCGCGGACGGACCATCAGCGTAGCGATTTCGCTATTGAGCGCGTAACTCTTGCCTTCGGGACTGCTATAGTGGATCGTGCGGGCCACGGCATCGCGCAGGTTGATCTGCCCTTCGACCGCGTTGGCCCAGGTGGGGGCGAGCGAGTCCTCGAAGTCGGCCATGAACACGCGCGCGCCGGAGTTGAGCGCGTTGATGATCATCTTGCGCTCGCACGGCCCGGTGATCTCCACGCGGCGGTCCTGTAAGTCGGCGGGGATGGGGGCCACGGTCCAGTCGCCCGCACGCACAGCGGCGGTATCGGGCAGGAAGTCGGGCCACTGGCCCGCATCCAACGGCGCTTGGCGCGCTTGGCGCCGTTCCAACAACTCGGCCCGTGCAGAGCCGAATTCGCCGGCCAGCGCAGCCACACAGGCCAGCGCGGCGGGAGTCAGCACCTCGGCGTAGGCCGGACTGACGGGTACAGTGATCTGAAGCCGATCCAGATCGCGGCTTGTGGGGGGTGTGGTCATGCGCTTTCCTCTCATTGGGTTATCAAACACGAACACAGTATTCATTTAATCAGCTTGCCCCGCGAACCCCATTGTCCGCGCGGTGGCGC
>JBBRPH010000057.1:0-36878 GCA_038228295.1 Chloroflexia bacterium
CATCTGGGGCGGCATTTCCGGCTGCCAGTCGCTCTTGCCGCTGCTGCTGACTGAGGGCCACCACGCTCGCGGGCTGCCGCTGCCCCTGATCGCCGCCGTCACCGCGACTTTCCCGGCCCGTCGCTTCGCCCTGCCCGACAAAGGCACCCTGGCCGTCGGCGCAGATGCGGATCTGGCGCTGATTGACCTCGCCGCCGCCGCGCCTCTGACCGCTGCCGACTTGCACTATCGCCACGCACACAGCCCCTATGTGGGCCGCCTCCTGCACGGGCGTGTTGTCGCTACGTTGCTGCGTGGGCGCATGATACAGCGCGCTGGGCACGCGGTGGGTGCCCCGGCTGGGCGGCTGGTGCGGCGGGCTTTGCGGCCCCCGGCCTAATTAAGTGGCTTGGGGAACTCCTAGCTTAGGGTATACGTCTATTGTATAATACGTAGGTAGAATGATGCTACCTGCTCACCTTTTATCTTACTGCGTATTTTTGTGTGAAGGAGTCTCATGTGCCTACGTTGTCTGTCCGGTTGCGCTTTGCCGCGCCTTTTGCTTTGATCCTGACCCTCGGCCTCGTCGCTTTCGTCGCCCACCCCTCCGGCCCCGCCCAGGCCGCCCGGCCGCGCGTTCCGCAGAGTGCAACCACCGATGCGGCGGCTTACGTAGGGCTGCAACGATTTTATCAGGATTTCCAGGCTAACCGCTATTTGGATCCCTCGTTTTTTCCACCGCGTTCAGGTGTACATCCGCTTTCAGCTTCCCAGAACGTAGGCATACGCAACGCGATCGTCAGTATTGCCGGCACCGACATTGATGCTCGCTATATTGACGCAGCGGGTAATATTTATAGCTCTCCAATCGGAGAGCCGATTAGTGTGCCTCTATCTGGTCCCCAGTTTCCCGATGGAGCAGCAGGAGTCGAAGTGCGCGCGCCGGCGGGTGGCCCCGGCCCGTTCAGCGTCTCTCCCCTGACCAGCCTGCGGACGATCCACCACCCGGCCACACACGGCATTTGGCCGCTGGCGCTGCTGCCGGAACCGCCGGGCACCAGCGATCCCATCTGGCCGCTGGTGGTGTTTACCGATGTCACCTCGTTGCCCACCAGTGCGACCACGGTCACGCTGTCGTTCTCGGACGGCTACACAGGCGCCGGCTTCGGCTTCGGCTGTTTCACCGGCCCTAATTGCGGTGACGCGGCATTCCTCCTTTGGCTCCAGAGCGGTTTCGACCCGAGTAGTGGCACGACGCTGTTCCTCGACTCGCCGAACGGCGGCGGCAACCCCGTAACGTACCCCTCATACCCGGTGGGTTGGGACGGTACAACGGCGGGTTCCACCGGTGTGTGGCAGGCCGGCAGTATTGTCGCACCGTCCGCCGCCGTCTGTACAGCCTTGCAGCAGGCGGCGAGCGCCCATACGCGGATCTTCCTGCCGATCAGCGACCGTGACAACGGCGGATCGGGCAGCAGCATTGAGTATCATGTGCGTGGGTTTGCGGCCTTTGAGGTGAATAGTGTCACCTGTAGCGGCTTACCCAGCGCCATTCGAGGCCGCTTCCTCGGCTACGGCTGGTCGGCATTGGATGCCGACGGGCAAGGCGATCTAGTGCGAGCAGTGTACGACGGCCAGGCAGTGTTGCCTGCTGCCCCGCCCAACGTGCCGACAGTCACGCCGACCGGCACGACCCCACCGACGGTTACGGCTACGGCCACCGCAAGCTGCGCGTCCGCCTGGACCACCGTGCCCAGCCCCAATGTGGGGCCGGGCAGCAACCGTTTCTACGCCATTACCGCCCGCGCTCCTGACGATATTTGGGCAGTGGGCACCTACAGCACGACGAATGACCTGCTCCAGACTTTGACTGTGCATTGGGACGGCAGCGCCTGGAGCGTAATCCCCAGCCCCAACCCCGGCCCGACCTTCAGCGCCCTTTACGGCGTGACCGCACTGGCCGCTAACGATGCTTGGGCCGTCGGCTACTATGTTGGGACGGGTGGGGTGGTCGGTGACCAAACGCTGGCCCTGCACTGGGACGGCAGCACCTGGACCCAGATCCACGCGCCCAGCCCCGGCTACAACTACTACAACGCGCTCCACGCCGTCACCGCTTTTTCCCCGGTGGATGTATGGGGCGTGGGCCTCTACCGCTACACGTCGCCGAATTCGCTGCTCGAACACTGGAACGGCAGCGTGTGGACGCAAGGCGATGCGGCCTCCGGCGGTCAAGTCAACCATCTGTATGGGGTCTCCGGCGTAGCCGGCAACGCCATATGGACCGTGGGCACCACCATCTTGCATTGGGACGGCATGGCCTGGAACGCGGTCGCGATCCCTGGCTCGACCCAGTTGTTCGGGATACGTGCGGTCACGGCCACTAACGTCTGGGCCGCCGGGGTCAATTTCAATTCTAATACGGCGATTGTGCATTGGGACGGCAGTGCGTGGGCGACCGTGCCTAGCCCCAATATTGGTACGCTCAACGGCATTGACTTGGCTAATACGACCGACGGTTGGGCGGTCGGCAGCAGCAGCCTGCACTGGGACGGCAGCAATTGGAGCTTCGTGCCCATCGCCGGCAACGGCACCTTGCGCGGCGTAGCGGCCCTCGCTCCCGGCAATGTGTGGGCGGCGGGCGAGACGGGCAGCGCCGGTGGCTATCGAACGCTGATCGAGCATTACGGTCCCGCTTGCCCCGGCACACCGACGGCGACGGTCACGATCACCCCGCCGATTGCGACAGACACAGCGACGGCTACCCGCAGCATACCCCTCCCGACCGACACGCTGACGGTGACACTCACCAGGGGACCGACCCAGCTACCCAGTCCCACCGGTACCGCAGGGCCGAGCGCAACGGCGACGCTACCCACCACGGCCACGGCGACGGGCACCGTGCCGCCCAGCGTGACGGTTACGCCCTGCACGATCCACTTCAGCGATGTGACCGACCCGGCGGCCTACTACTACGCCGGGGTGTACTACCTGGCGTGCCACGGCGTAATTAGCGGCTACAGCGACGGCACGTTTCGCCCGTTCAATCAGACGACACGAGGCCAGTTGGCGAAGATCGTGGTGCTGGGCTTTGCCTTGCCCATCCAGACCCCGGTCGCCGGCGGGTATAGCTTCAGCGATGTCGCGGCGGGTAGCACCTTCTTCCCATATGTGGAGACCGCAGCGGCAGCAGGGCTGGTAAGCGGCTACACCTGTGGCGGCGAGGGGGAACCGTGCGACGGGGAGCGGCGACCTTACTATAGCGCCGGCGCGAATGTGACGCGGGGCCAGTTGGCGAAGATTGTGGTACGGGCTGCACGGTGGGGGCTAGTCGCACCGCCGCAGGCGACTTTCAGCGATGTGGCGGTGGGTAGCACCTTCTATGCGTATGTAGAGACGGCGGTGTGTCACGGCATCCTGAGTGGCTATAGCGACGGCACGTTCCGGCCCACTGCGTCGGCCACTCGCGGCCAGATCGCCAAGATCGTCACTGCGGCGCTGACCGGGACACCCGGCTGCCGTTAAGAGTCGCTGTGTAATTGTCTGGATCCATGAAGGGCTACAGAGGCTGTGATCCTGCGTGCCCTTCGTGGATCGAATCAGGCGAAAGCGGTATAATGGACCATGATCACTGACCCTACTCCTGCGCCGGGCGACCGTCCCACCCTGATGCTGGTGGACGGCTACGCCCTGATCTACCGCGCCTATCACGCCTTGCCGGCCTCCATGATGACCAAAGCCGGTGAGCCGACGAACGCTGTGCTGGGCTTTGCTACGATGCTGCTCGACACGCTGAAACGGGAGCAGCCGGAGTACCTGGCGGTGGCATTCGACCGCGGCCGCACCTTCCGGCACGAACTGTCGCCCGACTACAAGGCCACGCGCGCCTCGATGCCCGACGACTTGCGGCAGCAGATTGGGCGCGTGCGCGAGATCCTCGACGCGCTGCACACGCCGATTTTCGAGCAACCGGGCTTTGAGGCCGACGATGTGATCGGCACCCTGGTGGTGCAGGCCGAGGCGCAGGGCATCCGCACGCTGGTCGTCACCGGCGATCTTGATGAGTTGCAGCTCGTGACGGAGGCCACGCAGGTCTTGACCCCCACTGGGCGCAACCGCTTCAACGAGACACAACTCTACGACTTGGCGGCGGTCGAAGCGCGCTACGGGTTCGGCCCACTGCTGATTCCTGACTACAAGGCGTTGATCGGCGACAAGTCGGACAACATCCCCGGCGTGCGCGGCATTGGCGAAAAGACGGCAACAGCCCTGCTGCAACAGTACGGTTCGTTAGAGGCTATCGTAGATCACCTGGATGTGGTCAAGCCGGCCAAAGCTGCTGAGGCGTTGCGGGCCGGCCTGGAGCAAGCCCGCCAGAGCAAGGTGTTGGCGACCATCGTGCGCGATGTGCCACTGACGCTGGACCCCGCGCTGTGCCGGGCGGCAGATATTGATCGGGAGCGGCTGATTGCTCTGTTTCGCGATTTAGAGTTCCTGCGTCTGATCCCCAAGATCCCCGGTAACGCGGCAAACCCGCCGGTGTCCACTGCGCCCGTTGCGGCGCGCCCGGCGGTCGGTGGTCGCCCGCAGCAACTCAGTCTGATGCCTGACGAGGCGGCGCAGGCCACGATGGATGCCGTGGAGACGGCGGCGGATGCGGGCGTGATGCCGGAGGGCTATACCCTGGTGACGACGGAGGCGCAGTTGCAGGCGCTGGCCGAGCGGCTGCGTGGGGTGGACCACTTTGCTTGGGATGTGGAAAGCACCAGCAAGGAAGAGATGCTGGCCGATCTGGTCGGTATTTCGGTGGCCCCCGCGCCGGGGGAAGCCTATTACATCCCGCTGGCGCACCTGGCCCCGCCCGACGGTCCCGCGCCGGAACAACTCGCATTCGCGGCGGTCCTGGCGACGTTGGGGCCGATTTTCGCTGCTGTCACACCGCGCAAAGACGCCCATAATGCCAAGTACGACCTGATGGTGATGGAGCGCGCCGGCATTCCGGTGAATACCGATAGCCTGGGTGTAGATACCATGATCGTCGCTTACTTGCTGGGCGAACGCTCGAAGGGATTGAAAGATCTGGCCTCGCTACGCTTGGGCGTGGAGATGACCCCAATCACCGCACTGATCGGTAGCGGGCGCGGGCAGATCACCTTCGACCAGGTGCCGGCGATCAAGGCGGGCGCATATGCTGCCGCCGATGCCGATATGACGCTGCGCTTGGAGCGGGCGCTAGTGCCCGAATTAGAGGCGATGCCCGACCTCTGGAGCCTATTTACCGACTTGGAAATGCCGCTGGTGCCGGTGTTGGCCGCGATGGAGTTGGCAGGTATCTATGTGGACGTGGCGCTGCTGCAAAGCTTGTCCACCGAACTGTTCGCCAAGATGCACGAACTGGAAGCGCAGATTTTCGCCCACGCCAATCATCCGTTTAACATCAACTCGTCGCAGCAATTGGGGCAGGTGCTGTTTGAGGAGTTAGGGCTGGCCGGTAAGTCGCGCACCAAGACCGGCTACTCGACCAGCCAGGAAGTGCTAGACAATATCCGCCACCTGCACCCCATTATCGATCTGGTCGGTGAATGGCGCTCAATGAACAAGCTCAAATCCACCTATCTCGATGCCTTGCCGTTGCTCGTCAACCCCGACACTGGGCGCGTGCATAGCTCGTTCAACCAAACAGTCGCTAGTACCGGGCGGCTCTCGTCGTCCAATCCAAACCTGCAAAATATCCCGGTGCGCACCGAAGCGGGGCGGGTGATCCGGCGCGCATTTGTGGCCGATAACACTTCGCCGAAGCCGCTGATGCCGCGCCCGGCGATTCTCTACGCCGCCGACTATTCGCAGATCGAACTCCGTATCCTGGCCCACATGACCGGCGAAGATACACTGGTGGAAACCTTCCGGGGCGGTGGCGATGTTCATGCCGCGACGGCGGCCGAACTGTTTGATGTGCCGTTAGCTGAGGTCAAGCCCGATATGCGCTATCTGGCGAAGCGCATCAACTTCGGTGTGCTGTACGGCATGGGGACTTATGGCCTGACGCGCGACACTAACCTGAGTCACCAGGAAGCGCAGGGTTTCTTGGAACGTTATTGGGCGCGCTACCCCAAAATCCGCCGTTTCCTTGATGAGACGTTAGCCGAAGCGAAAAAGAGCGGCTATGTGATGACGCTGCTGGGTCGGCGGCGCTATATGCCCGAACTCACCAGCAGCAACGGCGGTGTACGCCAGGCTGCCGAGCGCGCGGCGATCAACGCGCCCGTACAGGGAACGGCGGCCGATATCATCAAGATCGCTATGATCCGCCTGCACCGTGAACTCCGTGCGCGCGGTCTAGCCTGCCGAATGCTACTCCAGGTTCACGACGAACTGCTGTTTGAGTTGCCCGAAGCCGAACTGCCCGCTGTGGACGCGCTGGTGCGGCACACGATGGAGAGCGCTTTCCCGCTGAACGTCCCGCTGCGCGTGGAGACAAAATACGGCCGCAGTTGGGGCGAGATGGAGTAGGACGGGTTCTGAGTTCTGAATTGACGATCACTGCCCGCAGGGTGACAACCACTGACCGTCAAACACGCTGATAACTGGCGACCGCCGCCCGGCGGTTGCAAATTGTGGGCGCGGCGGGTATAATAGGGTACTTATAGTGGCCTGTCCTATGGGCAGGGTGACAGTGTGCCGATAACGCGGCCACAGAGCCGTGCCGGCGCGAGAGGATTACGACCACCAATGGATACACGCAATTTACCTGGTATGAGCAGTGGACGCGGCGGCTTGCAAGGTGTGATGGATAATGGGCAACTCGTCTGGCGGTTGCTGCAAGACGACCGGTTGCCGACGATGCTTAAGGTCGCGATTCCGCTCGGCGTAGCGGTTTACGTCTTAATGCCGCTGGATTTTATTCCTGATTTTATCCCGGTGCTCGGCCAATTGGACGACCTCGGCGTGGTCCTCTTGGGTATGACCCTGCTGATTAACCTGGCTCCGCGTGATGTGGTGAATGAACACCGCGCCGCGCTGGGCATGGATCTACTGCCGCCCAAGAGCAGTGCTCCGCTACCCCGCGACAAGGGCAGCAAAACCGTGATTGACACTACATACCAGACCGGCGACGGAGAGCGGCGCGCCTAAGCCCGCCCCGCCGGGTTCCATTTGCAAAAGGAGATAGGGATGCCTAACAAACCGGTTCGGCAGAGCGCGAAATATAAGGAACAGCAGTACCGCAAGCGCATGACGCAGGACCGCCCCGCCGGTACCGCCATTGCCGAACTCGATAGGCTGGAGCCGGATACAACGGTGCTTGACGGTGCGCAGGTGTCCGATGCGACTACTATTCGCTTCAGCCCGGCTAGTGATGGTGCTGTGCCCGCCGTTGCGGCTGCGGTGCCACGGACAACTGCGCCGCGCCCCGCTGTGCCCCGCCCGACTACAACTACCACGCTGAACCGGCGCCCGCCGACGGCCACCACCACTACAACGGCCGTCCGCACCGCACGTGGCCGTATTGCGGCCCAGATGCAGGAGATGAACCTGACCGACGAAATGGCCTTCATCCGCTCCGACATCCGCCGCCTGCTGCTGTTGGCCGCCGCCAGTTTTGCCGTGCTGATCGTGTTGGCGTTCGTGCTGCACTAGCCCCACACTGCTCCTGCTTGGGCGCTGCCGCTATCCACTTTACTGGATAGCGGCTTTCTTTGTGGTGGAGTCAAACGACCGTAGGAGCGCTACGAGCGGGCTAAAAACCGGGCAAAAAACCGGGAAAGCTCTCAGCCGCCACCGCCGCCATGCTATAATACCCACTGATAGTTAACACGACCGCTGAGCGGCGACTGACGACCGCCCCTACCGCCCACGGCCCACCGCCCACGGCTCATGGACCACTGATGCACAACGGCACCCCCTTCGGCCGCTGGCTGCGCGAGCAACGCCGGGCCCGCGACCTCACCCAGGACGGTATCGGCGCGCAGGTCGGCTGCGCGGGCGAAACGATCCGCAAAATCGAAGCCGGGGCCGCGCGCCCCTCGCGCCAGGTGGCCGAATTATTGGCCGCCTATCTGGCTGTACCTGCCGCCGACTGGCCCGACTTTGTGCGCTGGGCACGCCTGCTGCCCGCCCGCCCCGGCGAGGCGAGCACGGCCGGCAGTGGCGCAACTGCGCATACCGGCGCGGCAAGCAGCGCCGCTACCGATCCTGCGTCGTCACTATTGCGCACTCCACACTCCATACTCCGCATTCCGTTAGAGCGACCCGAAGGCACGATGGACCCGCACTCGGCCTTTTATGTGGAGCGCCCGTCGGATGCGCCGGCGGGGGCCACGATGCGGCAGCCGGGCGTGACGATCACGATCAAAGGGCCACGCCAGATGGGCAAGAGTTCGCTGCTCTACCGGCTGCTGGACACCGCGCAAGCAGTAGGTAAGCGCGTTGTGTTGCTTGATTTCCAACTGGTAGATGCGGCAGCATTGGCGACTGCCGACGCTTTTCTGCGCCAGTTTTGTGCTTGGTTAAGCGACGAACTAGGCATCACCGAACAGGTGGACGACTACTGGCGGCTACCGGTCGGCCCGATGCAGCGCTGCACCAACTATCTCAAAAAATACTTGCTGCCGCAGGTGGGCGGTCCGCTGGTGCTGGCGATGGATGAGGTAGACAAGATTTTTGATACGCCTTATCGCTCCGACTTTTTCGCCATGCTCCGCAGTTGGCATAACACCCGGCAGGCAGGTTCTGTCTGGTGTGGCCTGGATCTGGTACTGGTCACGTCTACCGAACCATACCAGTTTGTCGAGAACCTGAACCAATCGCCGTTCAACGTCGGTTGCACCGTCGAATTGGAAGACTTTACCCCGACCCAGGTGGCCGACCTCAACGAGCGGCACGGCGCGCCGCTGACTCCCGCCGAGGCGCGCCGGCTGATGGCGCTGGTGGGTGGGCAGCCCTATTTGGTGCGGCGTGCTCTCTACCTTATCGCCACCGGGCAACTCACGCCCGACGCGCTGTTCGCCACAGCGCAGGAGGAACGCGGCCCCTTCGGCGACCACCTGCGCGCGCACCTGTTACGCTTGCACGAAGCGCCTGATCTAGTGGCCGGGCTGCGCGGCATCTTGCGAAATCGAATATGCGCCGACGAGCGCATCTACTTCCGCCTGCGTGGCGCTGGGCTGGTGCGGCGCGACGGAACCGCCGTGTTGCCGCGCTACCCCCTCTACGAAGCCTACTTCCGTGAGCATCTGCGTGGCTGAGGCGCCCGCCGACCCAACGATCTATACGGTGGGCGGGGCGGTGCAGGCCAGCCACGGTGTGTATTTACCGCGCCAGGCCGATGCCGATCTGTTAGCTTGGTGCCGCGCCGGGCTGTTCGCTTATGTCCTCTCGCCGCGTCAGTTAGGCAAATCCAGCCTGATGATCCATACCGCCGAGGCGTTAGCCGCCGACGGCATCCGCACCGTGCTGCTCGATCTGACCGCGTTGGGCACCGGCGTGACGGCGGAAGAATGGTATTTCGGGCTACTCTATGAGATCGGCGACCAATTGGGCTTGACCCGCGATCTGGGCGAGTGGTGGGCTGCGCAGACGGCACTGGGCCTAACCCAGCGCTTCATGCGCTTTTTCCAGGATGTGGTGCCGGCCGAAGTCGCCGCCCCGCTGGTTGTTTTTGTGGATGAGATCGACACCACCCTCAGCTTGTCTTTCACTGACGATTTTTTTGCCGCCATTCGCTCCTGCCATGATGCGCGGGCGCGGGTGCCGGCTTTTGCCCGCCTATCGTTTGTACTGACCGGCGTGGCGACTCCCGGCGACCTGATCCATGATGCTAAGCGCACGCCGTTCAACATCGGACGGCGCGTGGAGATGACCGACTTTACGCCTGCCGAGGCCGCCCCACTGGCGACCGGATTGGGCTTGCCGCCCGCCGAAGCGGCCCGCGTGTTGGATTGGGCGCTGGCCTGGACTGGTGGTCACCCCTACCTGACACAACGCCTCTGCCAGGCACTAACTGCCGAAGCGCGCTCGGCTTGGACGGCGGGTGCGGTAGCCGACGTGGTACGTCGCTTGTTCCTGGGGGAGCGCAGCGGTAGCGACAACAACTTGCAATTTGTGCGCGATATGCTGACCAAGCGTGCTGCCGATCCGGCGGCGGTGCTGGCATTGTACGAGACCGTCTTGCGTGGACGTGATGTGCCTGACGAAGAGCAGTCGCTGGCCGCATCACATCTCAAGCTGGCCGGCATTGTGCGACGTGTGGGTGTGACTTTGCGCGTCCGCAACCGCATCTATCGCACAGTCTTCGGCAGCCGTTGGGTGCGCGCCCACCGTCCGGCGCGGGTGGATTGGGTGCGTCGTCTGCGGCAGGCGACGGTGGGATTGGGCGTGGCCTTTATCGTGTCGGTGATCGGGCTGGGGTTGCTGGCCGAAGGGCGACGGCGCGAGGCCGAGTCGGCGCGCACTCTGGCTGAGGCGCGCGAATTGGCGATCCGCGCGCAGACCGCGCCTGACCCCGAAGTGGGCCTGTTGCTGGCGAGTGAGGCCGAGCGGCAGTTGCTGGCCGGCGGCGTGCCCGATCCCAACGGGGGTATCGCTGCAGTGCTGGGCAACGAGTTGGCGGCTTCGCATGTGCGGCGGCGGCTAGTCCAGCCCGGTCCAGTGGCGGGGGTCGCTTGGTCACGCGACGGCGGGCAGTTGGTGACGGCTGGTGAGGATGGCCTGATTCGCGTGTGGACGGTAGCGGACGGCGTGGTGCGACTCATGCTGCGTGGCTCTGTCGGGGGCGTGCTGGGCGTGGCGGTCAGCCCTACGGGGCAAACAATCGCCGGCGCGGGAGCCGATGGGACGGTGCGCCTGTGGGACATGGCGACGGGTACCCTGTTGGCGGTACAACAGGGGCATACTGACGAAGTGCTGAGTGTGGCATTCAGCCCGGACGGTAGCCGCTTGGTGACTGCCGGCCGTGACGGCACCGCGCATATTTGGGCGGCAAATCTACAAGGCGCTGCCCAAGTAACCCTCCGTGGGCACGCCGGCTGGGTGCGGGCAGCGGCGTTCAGCCCCGATGGAATGCGTATCGTGACCGCCGGTGCCGACGGTACAGCGCGCCTATGGGACGCGGCGACTGGAGCGGCCGGCCTGATCCTCACCGGCCATAGCCGCGATGTGCGCGCTGCTGTCTTTAGCCCCAACGGGCGCATCGTTGCCACGGCCAGTGAAGATCGCACCGTGCGTCTGTGGGATGTAACCAATGGTGCGCTATTGCGGGTGTTGTCGAGCGTGCCCGCCGAACTACCGACCGTCGCTTTCCGGCCCGACGGGCGGCAGGTAATCGCGGCGGGCCGCGACGGCGTGGTTCGGGCGTGGGATGCCGCAAGCGGTACCGCTGTGTGGACTCTGCTGGGCCATATTGGGGCGGTGAACGGGCTGGCGGTCAGCCCCGACGGCACCACCCTGGCAACCGCCGGGGCCGATGGCACGGCCCGCCTCTGGGGGCTGGACGGCGGAGCTGAGGCCGCGACGTTGCGGCGCACCGCCGGCTGGGTGGGCGTGCTACCCGCGCCGGCCGGCACGGGGGTGCTGCTGGCCGGCAGCGACGGTACGCTGCAAGCGTGGGATACGCTAGGGACACAGGCCGGCCCTACTCGACAACTGGCCGGGGGGCGGTCGTATGCGGTGGCTGCCTTGTCGGCTGGGCGGTTGGCGAGCGTGGGGGCAGATGGTGGCTTACGCCTGTTGCGCGCCGACGGCAGCATCGAATCGCCCGTCGTTCGTCCTGGTGGGACTACGCTCGCAGTGGTCGCTGATCCGGCGGGGCACTGGATTGCCACCGGCGAAACGGATGGTACGGTGCGGCTGTGGGATGCGGCGGGCGGCGGGCCGGGACGCATCCTCCTGAGCCACGCTGATGCAGTGCCGGCGCTGGCCGTGCGCCCCGACGGCGCATTGCTGGCGGCCGGCAGCAGCGACGGTACCGTTTGGATCGGCGACCCAGCGACAGGAGCCGGTCACACTCTGCCCACCGGCTCCGGTAAGGCGATCCGTGCCCTGGCCTACAGCCCCGACGGGCAGCTTCTAGCGGCAGGCGATGGGGACGGCACGGTGCAATTGTGGGATGCGACCGGCGGGCTGCGTCGAGTGTTGCACAGCGTCGGCGGTGCGATTACCGGCTTGGCCTGGACCGCCGATGGGACGCGCCTAGTGAGCGCGGGGGCTGACGGGGTGGCTCGCGCCTATCCATTGGACCCCATCGGCCTGCTGGCGCTGGCCCAGCGTCGTGTCACCCGCAGCCTGACGACCGCCGAGCGTGAGCAGTTGGGCCTCTTCCCCACTGCCGTTGTGCCGGTCGTTGCCGGCGCGGCTCCCGGCGATACGTTCAGCCCGCCCACATCCGCGCCCACGCTCATCCCTCCCCCGATCCCTGCTGGGCCGTCGCCTACACCGCCGCCGGTGCCGGGCGGGCGCATTGTCTTCGCCAGCAACCGTGGCGGCGCACAGCAATCGCAAATCTATGCGATAGACGCGACGGGTGGCAATGTGCGTGTGCTGACGAACGTACCCCTCTATAATCTCTATCCCGACCTTTCGCCCGACGGCACGCGGCTGGTCTACATGGTGGCCGATCCCAAGAACAACGTGAACTCGCCTGCCGGCGACCTCTGGCTGATGCGTTCCGACGGATCGGGCAAAGTCGCGCTTACCCACGGCTTGAACGCCAAATGGCCGCGTTGGTCGCCTGATGGGCGGACGATTGTCTACGCCGATGCGCCCGAAAACCGCGCCGATGAGTACGACCTCTACCTCTACACTCTGGCCGACGGCAGCATTCGTCGCCTGACCGACGCACCCGGCTTCGACGGCTTTCCGACCTGGACCCCGGACGGGCTGATTGTGTTCAGCAGCACCCGGCTCGATAATCGCACTCACCTCTTCCGCATGAAGGCCAACGGTACCGCCCAGCAGCCGCTGCTCGTCGCGCCCGGTCAGCAGGAGAACGCCGCCGTCTCACCTGACGGCTTACGTATCGCCTTTGTCGCCACCGGAGACGGCACCGAACACCTCTACACGATGGCCCGCGACGGCTCTGACCTGCGCTCCCTCACGGACGGCTTGGGCGTGGACCGCTACCCTGCGTGGTCACCCGACGGTCGCTGGATCGCGTTCCATTCCAACCGCGCCGATGGGCGCACCTTCGACCTCTACCGCGTGCCCGCCGCCGGTGGCCCGCTCTTTCGGCTCACCACCGCCGCCCAAGCCGACGACGACGAGCCGGCGTGGCGGTGAGCCGTGACACAATGACTAATGTAGCAGCGCTGTTTGCTGCGCCGGTGTGGGTAAAAACAATCCGCTTCCCTCGCTGGGGAAGCGGATTGCTGATCGCCGGGCTACGCGGTTCAGATGCCGGCGGGCTGCGGCGCGCCGTGGTCGAGCGCCCGCGCGAGGTAGCCTTGCACCGCCGGGGCGGGGGCGTGCTGCCGCAGCAGGGTGTAATAGAGAGTTTCGTAGAGCGGGATGATGTGCTGCGGCGCATAGCGGCGGGCCTGACGGCGGGCGGCGCGTGCCAAAATTTGATGCCGGGTGGGGTCATCCAGAATACCGAGTGCCCCCCAGACGGCTCCGGCCTCATCGTTCGGCGCGTAGAGGAAGCCGGTCCGGCCGTGGGTGACGACTTCGGGTAGCCCGCCCACGGCCGGGGCCAGCACGGGCACGCCGCATGCCATCGCTTCCAACGCCGCCATGCAGAAACTTTCCGATTGACTGGTCATCAGCAACAGTTGGGTCTGGGCCAGCAACGGCCCTACTGCGGCTTGTAGTCCCCAGTAGCGCACTGCGCCCTCTACGCCCGCCTGCCGGAAGGCTGCCTGCACCTCACCCATGAGCGGACCATCGCCGATCAGCCACAACTCGGCCCCGCACACCTGGTGGATTGCCGTGAAGATGCGGGCCATTGCCAGTGGGTCTTTGACCGGGCGAAAGTTGGAGACGTGGGCGATACGCGGCGGTCCGACGCCTCCAGTGCGCCGGCGGCGCGAAGCCGGACGAAATCCGGCCAGGTTGATAAAGTTGGGAATTACTAACGGCGGCGCGGCCAACCCAAACACCGTTTGCGCTAGGTCGGCGTGGCTATGTGAGACGGTGGTTAGGCTGTCCAACGCGCTGAACGCCTGGGCCAGTGTCTGCCCTTCGGCGGTCGCGCCGCTGTTGCGGCTCACGTCGGTGCCGTGCAAGGTGCCCACCAGCAACGGCGCGTCTGCCCCTAGCCGCCGGCGGACTTCCGCCGCTGTGAAGGCAAAAGGGACGGCATAGTGAAAGTGCAAGATGTCCAACTGCACGGCTGCCTGCACGCGCAGCACTAAGGCCAGAAACTGCTCCCGCTCGTCGCGCGACCATTCGGTGTGTAGTTCGGCCGGGTGTAATTCTGTTGCATTGGCCTCTAGCATGGTGTGCAGGGTAACGGCCCCGGCGGAATTCCAGTCCCCGAAGGGGACGCTACGGGCGATCAGATGCACGTCGTGACCCTGCGCGGCCAGGGCAGCCGCCAGACTGGTCGCAATACGTACACTGCCCCCGGCACTGGCGTGACAAAGCACCCCGATTCGCAACGGGCGGTGAGGGTGCTGGAGCAGGTGCGCGGGATAGATCGCGGATTTCGGCATGGTGAGTACTCCTTAATAAGCACTTTTGCTGAACGGCTACAAGCGATCTCGCTGTTCGGTTATACGTTACGGGTTACCAGATGCGCGGTGAATTACTAGCGGTTGGTGGCTTGCTGGGGGTGGGAAGAGGTGTGTCCACCTGTAAATGAGTGGTATGGTTGAATACCACTAAGTAACCTGCCGGCGCGCCGCCGGATCCGGCGGGCAAGCTAGGCACGAATAGCACCTGGGTGATGCTACAATTGTCGGCCTCATAGAGGCGCGGCGCCGCAGGATCGTGCAACCCGGCCTCGGTAAGGTAGGCGTGAATTACCCCACCGTGGGTGACAACGATCACATGATCGTCGGCGGCGTGACAGGCAACGATGGCCTTGATCGCCTGTCGGCAGCGCGTGTAGAACGCCAGGCGTGTCTCGCCTCCCGGCCAGCCGAAGGTCCGGTCGGTCTCATCGCGCCAGGCGGACACGAGATCGGGATAGCGCGCGATCCACTCACTGGTGTGCAACCCCTGCGCCTGTCCGCAGTTTATTTCCCGCAACTCAGCCTGTGGGTTAGGCAAAAGGCCCAGCCCGTTACCGAGGATCGCTGCTGTTTGCCAGGTGCGCCGCAACGGGCTGCTATAGAGCGCTGCGAACCGCAGCTGCCGTTCGGTGCGGTAGGCGGCCAAAAAGGCGGCAGTCCGGCGCGCCTGGGCTATGCCTTCGATGTGCAAGGCGTTGTCGGCCCAGCCTTGCACATGACCGCTGCGGTTCCAGGCGGTCACCCCGTGGCGGACCAGATAGAGGTTCATAGGTGCGACTCCTTGTATCTGGTCGGCTGCGCCACGGTGGAGTGCTTATCACTCCCATCTTAGTATACCTTACCCTTGTTAACGGCTAATTAGCGGCATGTTAAGGCCTGGGCTATGCCCCGCTTACGCTGCCGGCAATATAGAGTAGAGACGGCCGCTACAACCAAGCAGCGGCCGGTCCGTTACAACTACAAGCCCTAGCGGGACAAGCAGTAAGCAGTAGCGATAAGGAGACTGGCGATGAGCAGACGACGATGGGCAGCGTTGGATCGTGTATTGGCGGCGCTCGGTATATTGGTAGCGGCTAGTGCCGGCGGAGTCACGCAGGCACGGCCGATAGCCGCTGCCGTTACCTTCCCGCAGACCGGCCAGACGCTATCCGATACGCACGGGTTTTTGCAGTACTGGCAGGCGCATGGCGGCTTGGCCCAGTTCGGCTATCCCCTCAGTCCCGAAGGGTTGGAAGTCAGCCCGACCGACGGGCGGATGTACCTGACCCAGTGGTTTGAGCGCAATCGCTTCGAATGGCATCCGGAGAACCGCGATCCACAGTATCAGGTGTTGCTCGGCTTGCTAGGCAATACACTCACCGCTCCGCGCCGGGCAGCAAACGAAGGCCCGTTCAACCCCGCTGCCGATGCCCATTTCCCCGGCGGCCGTTACTTCCCGCAGACAGGGCATAACATCCGCAACAGCTTCCAACTCTACTGGGAGGGGCATGGCGGGCTGGCGCTCTACGGCTACCCGATCAGCGAGGAGTTTACCGAGGTGAGTCCCACCGACAGCAAGTCGTACACCGTGCAATACTTTGAGCGCAACCGCTTTGAGTGGCACCCCGAAAACGACGGCACGCCCTACACCGTGCTGTTGGGGCTGCTCGGCGCGCAGATCGGCGGCTTCCCTGTGCCGCCCGTACCGGTAGCCGACACGACCACGCCACTGATCGTGGCCGATCCGTTTCGCAACACACCGCGCTGGCAAACCCCGCACCTTATGACCGGCCCGCCCGGCATGGCAATCAGCTTGTTCGGCACCGCCGATCTGTTGCGGATGATGGCAGTTGCGCCTAACGGCGATCTGTTCGTGTCGGCCACGCGCGATAATCGCATCTGGGTCATGCCGGACCGCGCCGGCAACGGGGTGTCCGACGGCAGCATCTTGTTTGCCGCCGACATCGCAAAGCCGCACGGTTTAGCCTTTCATAAGGGTTACCTTTATGTCGCCAGTGAAAAAGCCGTCTACCGTTATCCCTATACCCCAGGTCAAACCCAGGCGAGCGGGCCGGGCGAACACCTGGCCGATCTCCCCTTCGGCACCAGTACCGGCTTGGTGGACGGCAACAACCATGACACACGCTCGATCACCTTCGGACCCGACGGCACCATGTTCATTAGCGTCGGCTCCGACTGCGACCTCTGCGTGGAGGGCGATCCCCGTCGGGCGGCCGTCCTGGCCTTCAACGACGACGGCAGTGGCGGGCGTGTATACGCCAGTGGCTTGCGCAACGCCGTCGGCCTTGATGTCGATCCGCGCACCGGAATCCTATGGGCGGCAGTCAACGAGCGCAACAAGAAGGGCAACGACTTTCCGCCTGATCTGTTCACGCCCATCCGTGCGGGTGGCGACTACGGCTGGCCCTACTGCCAGGGCATCCCGCTGCAACCCGACCCCACTTACACGGCCACCGTCGCGCTTTGTGCCCAGAAGGACAGTGCTGTGGTGGGTCTGCCCGCGCATATGGCCCCGCTAGGTATTCGCTTCTACGAGGGGGGTGGGCAGTTGCCGCACGGTTATGACAACGGCGCTTTCATCGCCATGCACGGCTCCAGCCTACACGATCCGACATATGGGGCCGATGTGCGCTATGTATCGCTGCGCCCCGGCCAGACGACGGCGGGCGCGGCGGTCGCCGTCAGCGGTTGGCTTGTAGACGGCCACTACTGGGGTCGCCCCGTAGATGTCGCCTTCCGTCCCGACGGCGCGCTCTATATCAGCGACGAGTTAGCCGGCGCAGTCTATCGGGTGACGTTCCGCCCGTGATCCATGGGCCGTGATTATAGGTTGTGGCTATCGCCCGGCCCGATCCTTGCTGTTGCGTGTTCCCTGATACGCGATAGGCACACACGACGCGGCCCACGGCCCACGGCCCACGGCCTACGGAGGCACCAGTGAGCGACAAGCGCAAGCAACCCCAGGGCTGGGAGGCATTGGCCGAGGTGCGGCGGGTAGCCGTGATCGCCGCCCACGCCGACGATGTAGAGACGATGATGGGCGGCACGCTGATCGGACTGCGTGAGCGCGGCGTGACGGTTAGTCTGCTGCTGGCGACGGCGGGCGACCGGGGCAGCAACGACCCGCAGTGGACGCGCAAAACGCTGACCGCCGCCCGACAGGACGAAGCACGAGCGGCGGCGGCGCAGTTGGGTATAGAACGGATCGAGTTCCTCGGTCATCCCGATGGCGAACTGCGGGCGACGTTGGGCTTGCGCGCTGCCGTCGCCCGCTTCTACCGTGAGACACAGGCCGATACCGTCTGCACGTTTGACCCCGGCGGCTTCCTGCTGAACCATCCCGACCACCGCGCCGTGGGCCGTACCGCGCTCGATGCGTTGATCCCCGCTTCAATGGCGCTGTATCACCCCAAGCAGTTGAGCGATACGGTAGCGCGGGCGGTCGTCAAGCGGGTGCTGCTCTGGGCCCCGGCGGTCGCCGATGTGCTGATTGATGTCAGTGCGGTCTATGAGCAAAAACTGGCCGCCTGCCTGCTGCACGCCGGGCAGTTCCCCGATCCAACGCGGCTGGACTGGCTGCGGGGCATGGACGGGGAGCGCGGCAAGCAGCTTGGCGTTGAGTATGCCGAAGGGTTCGGCTTGCACGAGACGTTTTAGCCGGTGGACCCCACCCAATTTATGGCTTTTGCCGCGCTCGGTGTGCTGCTCGGTACCTTCGGCACGATCATCGGCGCGGGCGGCGGCTTTCTGTTGGTGCCGATCTTGTTGCTGCTGGGCTGGCCGCACCAGGAGGCCGCCGCCACGTCGCTGTTCATGGTGACGGCCAATGCGCTGTCGGGTAGCCTGTCTTACTGGCGACAACGGCGTATTGACTTGGTGAGTGGGCTACGCTTCGGTTTGGCGACGCTACCTGGCGCGCTGCTCGGCCCACAATTGGCCGCCGGCATCAGCGGGCGCGTATTTAATGTCGTTTTCGGCGTGCTGCTACTAGCGTTGGCGAGCTACCTGTTTGTGCGCGCGCCGCGCCGTGGCGGCGAGGGCACGCCAACCGAAGCGCCCCCGCGCCCGCCGGGCCTACGCGGCTGGGGCTGGACAGTACGTGATTTTGTGGACCGGCGCGGGCAACACTGGCGCTACGGTTATGCCCAACCGTGGGCATTGCTGCTGTCCTTTGGGGTTGGGTTCCTATCGAGCATCCTAGGCATCGGCGGCGGCATCATCCATGTGCCGGCGCTGACCAACCTGTTCGGCTTTCCGGCCCACATCGCCACCGCCACCTCACACTTCACGCTGGCGATCTCGGCGGCGACCGGTACAGCGGGCTATCTGGCAACCGGCTCAGTACGCCTCGTCCCCGGCCTTGCTCTGGCCCTCGGCGCAATCGTAGGCGCGCAAATCGGCGGAGCGCTCTCGCACCGTGTGAACGCTCGCTGGATCGCCCGCGGCCTTGCCGTGGCCCTGCTGCTGGCGAGCGTGCGCCTTATCTTCAGTTAAGCGTAGAAAGTAGAAAGTGAAAAGTGGCAGGGGAAAACAGCCCATTGACGACTGACGACTGACCACTGAAAGGAGCCGCAATGGATCTGGAAAATGCCGCGCTTCCGATCAATGTACGCGGGCAGCAGGTGGCACTGGGGCCGTTTTTGCAGGCCCACGTGTCGGTGTACGCTGAATGGTTGCAAGACCCGGAGATCGCCATTTTGGGGCAGGGCACCTTTACGGTGCGGACCCCTGACGCGGTCGCCGATGCCTTCCGCCGACCCGATGGCGATAGTGTGGTCTTCGCCGTCTACGCGCTGCCCGACTTGACACTGATCGGCGAAACGCTGCTGCGCGATATTGATTACCGCCACGGCACCGCCGAATTCGGCATTACCATTGGCCGCAAGGAGTTCTGGGGGCGTGGCTACGGCACCGAGGCGACACGCTTGGTGCTGGACTACGGCTTCCGCTTTCTCAACCTGTATAATATCCTCTTACTGACCACCACCTTTAACCCTCGGGCGCAACGAGCCTACGCGAAGGCAGGCTTCCGCGAGATCGGGCGGCGGCAGGGGAGCTTGCTGGTGCAGGGGCAGCGCTACGACGATATTTACATGGAATGCCTCGCCGCCGGCTTCACTTCGCCCGATCCCGGTTGGTTCGCGCTGCCGAACATATGCTAGGCCAAAACATCCGTGTCGGGGTGAGTGCGGCGATTGTGCAGGATGGGGCATTGCTGCTGGTGGCGTTTGACGACGCGAACGGCTACCACTATAATCTGCCCGGTGGCGGTATTGAATCGGGCGAGAGTGTGCAGGCGGCATTAGCGCGCGAGGTGCATGAGGAGACGGGCGTAGCGGTCGCAGTGGGGCATTTGCTCTGCGCTTGGGAATATGTGCCCACTGCAGATTACGCGCCCTACGGCACGCAAGCCAAGCTCAACCTGCTGTTCGCTTGCACCCTCACCGCCGGCATACCGGCTTTGCCCACCACGCCCGATGCGCATCAAATCGGCTTGATTGGGTGCCGCTAACCACCTTGCCCACTGCGCCGCTCCTCCCGCCACCCACCGGCGTGCTGCTGCGTGCTTTGCAAACCGGCGCGGCCGCGCCGGGCTTTTTCAGCGTTTAGGCTGTATAACTAGCCGTGACAACTCACTTTCACTCGTGTACCATAGAGGCAAATCAGTATTCAGTACTCGAAGGAGCCCCCTATGCCCCAAATCGAATCACTGCTCGCGGCGCGGTTGTTCCTGGCCCCACAGATTGTCGGGGAGCGTATCTACTTTCTCAGTAACCTCAGTGGGCAACTCAGCCTCTATGTCATGGACTACGGCGGCAGCGTGCCGGAGCCGTTGTTGCCGCCCGGGATCGCGCTGCAAAACCCTGAACTGATTGGCGGCTACGTCTACTATGTCTTTCCCAAGCTGGGGCAGATCCTGCTCATGCTGGACCAGGACGGCGACGAAAACTACCGCCCGATGATCATCCCGCAGGAGGGTGGCGTGCCGGAGCCGGCTTTCGGCGGGGCGCTGGCTGCCTCTCGGTCGCACGTTTATCCCTGTGATAATGAATGCAATGTGGCCTATTTTACCAGCGAATCGCGCACCGAGGCGCTGAATCTCACGTTCCAGGCCGACCTGGCGAGCGGTACGCTGACCGAGTTGGGCCGCAGCGCCTGGGGGATGTATACGTTCGGCGCTAACGCTGACCATACACGCGCCACGCTGGGCGAAGGCTACACCGTCGGCGACATTGTGCTGTATGAATGGACCGCAGCAGCGAGGCAAGTGCAGGCGCGCCTCGGCACCCCACTGGCCGAACGCACCGCCGACACGCCCGCACGGCTCGACGGCTTCAGCGCAGCGGGGTACACGCCCGATAATAATGGCCTCCTGCTTACCACCACCCGCTTCACCGATACCGTAGGTCTCGGCTTTCTGCCCCTAGCCGCCGACGCGGAATTGATCGAAGTGGTAGTCACAGGGGTGATCCACAACGGGGTCGGCGAGCTGACGAGCCTGGAATGGCTGCGTGGCGACTATTACAGCGTCGGCTACAATATTGACGGTGCTTCCTGGCTCTACGAAGGCCGCTTCGCTGCGGCAACACACACGTTGCACCTGGAACACGTGCTATGCGGGCACCCGCCGTTGGCGGCGGGTGTGCTGGAAGCGAGTTATTACGATAAGCCGGGTGACCGCTTCGCACTGGCCTTCTCTACCGCTACCTCGCCGACGCAACTCTACACGGTGGAAGGCACGACCCGCGACCGGGTCCTGCAGCACACTCGTGAGCGGGTCCTCGGCATTCCGCAAGACCAACTGGCGCGCGGCGAAGATGCTTCGTTCGTCTCGCATGACGGCCTGCGTGTGTCGGCGCGGCTCTACTTGCCGGCGCCGGCGCTGGGCTTCAGCGGCCCACGCCCGCTGGTCTACTATGTCCACGGCGGGCCCCAAGGTCAGGAGCGCCCCAATTTCGCCTGGTTCTCGATGCCGCTGATCCAATTTCTGACCCTCAACGGCTTTGCCGTCTTTGTGCCCAATGTGCGCGGCAGTACCGGCTACGGCCTTAGTTATACCAAGCACGTAGATCACGATTGGGGCGGCCAGGACCGGCTCGATCATGTCCACGCGATGGGTCTGCTAGCTGCCGATGCGCGTGTGGATACGAAACGTGCCGGGGTCATTGGGCGCTCTTACGGCGGCTACATGACACTCACCCTGGCCGGGCGGCACCCGGAGTTGTGGGCGGCCGCCGTAGATATGTTCGGCCCCTCGAACCTGAGTATGTTTATGGAGCGTATGCCCGAAACTTGGAAGCCCTACTTCAAAATTGCTGTCGGCGATCCGGTGGCGGATCATGACTTTCTGCTGGAACGCTCGCCTATCACTTATCTGGATAACATTCAATGCCCGATGCTGGTGATTCAGGGCGCGAACGACCCGCGTGTGGTGGTGCAGGAATCGCAGGATGTCGTAGACCACCTGCGCGCTAAGGGTCGCCCCGTCGAAATGATCGTCTTTGCCGACGAAGGCCACGACGTGCTGAAGTTCGCCAATCGCGTGCGCTGTTACAACGCGATCACGGACTTTTTCCGGCTGACGCTGAAGCCGTAAAGCGTAAAGCGTAAAGCGTAATGTAAGTCTAGCAGATCCAAGACCTACATTACGCTTTGCCCTTTAGGATTCGCCGCTGAGATCTAGGCTCCGCAGAAGGGCGGCACGGGCGACGTGGTAGGTGGGCAGGCCGTGCAAGGCAGGCTCACAGTGCCCGATCTGCGGTACAAACTGTTGCGCCGCTATATCTATAGCAGTATGCCGTTTCTCAGCTGCTGACCGACTGAGAACGCCATGCTGCGCACCTGAGTGCTTACCTATGGTGGACTACGCAATTGACGATTGACGACTGACGTCCGGCTTGACAAGGGCGGGCGCTTCCTGTTAGAGTCAAGCGGCATTGTGGCACTACATCGTTTGCTTCGCTCAACGTAGGAGATTGCTATGCGACGGTTCTTCTGGTCAGTCGGGATCAGCTTGGCGCTGGTGCTAATTGTGCTTGGTAACGGAGCCGGCCGGGCGGCAACAGGGTACGCCGCCGGTGCCGCGCCGGGGGCCTGCAACGACCCGCCCGGCCCGTGGACTACAGCGGCAGCGCTGCCGCGCGGCGGTCTCAACATGGCGGCCGTGTCCGACGGCACCTATGCCTATGCCGCCGGCGGCTCGCCCAGTGAAAGCCAGTTCGCCCGCTACAATCTCACGGCGGATAGTTGGACCACCTTGGCGGCGTTGCCCAGCGGCGCACAAGGGGTGACGGCGGTCTACGCTAGCGGCAAAATTTATGTTTTTGGTGGACTGCGCGGCGGCGGTGCCGGACTGAGCAATACGCGCATCTATGACATCGCGGCCGGCACTTGGACAGCCGGCGCGCCTATGCCTGATGTGCGCTTTGAGATGAGCGGCGGCCTCTGGAACGGCAAAATCATCTTGGTCGGTGGCTACGCTAGCCAGAGCGTGGGCAGCGTGCGCGCGCAAACCTGGGAGTACAATCCTGCTACCGACACTTGGGACACCAGCCGCGCCGATATGCCTGAAGCCGTCGGGGGCGCAGGCTTCGGCATTATCAACGGCCGGTTGCTGGTAGCGGGCGGTAGCAACACCGGCAGTAACAATCGCACTACCGTCTTTGATTACGATATTGCCGCCAATAGCTGGAGCACCCGCGCCTCGCTGCCGACTGGCGTGAATGTGCCAGGGAGTGCGGTAGTGCGTGGGCAACTCTGGCTGTTTGGCGGCGGCGATGTCAACGAGCCGAATGCCGGCCCGTTGCGAGCGACCGGTCCCGCCTTCCTTACCGGCGGGACGCAGATCTTCGACCCGGTAACGAATAGCTGGACCGCCGGGCCGGCGCTGGGTCAGACGCGTACTTACCTGGGCGGTACAGCGGTCGGGGACACGGTGGTTGCAGTGGGCGGCTACCACACTAATGCGCAAACGCTGGTCGAGATCAACACACTGCCGCCGGCCTGCACACCAACGCCCGCCGTCACGAATACACCGACGGCTACGGTCACGCCTAGCGCCACGCCGACCGCCTGTACCACCGGTGTGTATAGTGATGTCCACGCCGCCGACTACTTCTACCAGGCGGTCGGCTATCTGGCGAGCCGTAACGTCATTAGCGGCTATAGCGATTGCACCTTCCGCCCTTACAACAACACCACGCGCGGGCAGATGGCGAAGATCGTGGTGCTGGCCTTCAACCTGAGCATCCAGACGCCGCCCGCAAGTGGTCACACCTTCGCTGATGTACAGCCCGGCGATGTGTTCTTCCCCTACATCGAAACTGCCGCTGCACATAGCATCGTGAGCGGCTACACCTGTGGCGGGAGCAATCCGCAAACCGGCGGGAACGAACCCTGCGACGGCTCCAGTCGTCCCTATTATCGGCCCGGCAACAACGTCACGCGCGGCCAGTTGACCAAGATCGTGGTGATTGGCGCGGGCTGGCCGCTGCGGACCCCGGCCACGCCGACCTTCCGCGATGTACCGACCGGCAATGTGTTTTACCCGTTTATTGAAACAGCGGTGTGCCACGGCATCATAGGCGGCTATAGCGACGGTACTTTCCTACCCACCAATAACGCTTTTCGCGGCCAGATCGCCAAAATCGTCTACTTAGCCGTCACCAGCGGCCAGACGGTATGCGCGGCACCGACCGTCACCGCTACCTCAGTAAGCACGACGACTATGACACGGGTGCCGGCGACCACTACTGTTACAATCACGACTACAGCGCTGCCGGCGACCGGCACAGCCACGCCCACAGCGACCGCCACAACGACAGCGACCACTCTGGTGCTGCGTTGAACCCGCCGCTGTAATGCTGGACTACGCAACCCGTGTCCGCTTGCGCTGGGCTTTGCGCCGGGCTTTCCCGCGCCGCGCGGCCGTACTGGCCTTGGCCCAAGCGGCGCTAGGCTTAGATCCCGCCGCGCTTGCGCCCGGCAGCCCAGCGGCGGCGACTGAGGCGCTCATCCGCTGGGCTGAGGCCCACGCACGCCTTGGCGATCTGCTGCGCGTGGCCGCCGTGATCGCACCTGCCTCAGCCGATTTGCAGGCGTTGGCCGCTGCGTGGGCCGGCCGCACCACAGAGGGAGCGTGGTCTCCCGATGCCGCCGGCTTGCCCGCGCCCGACCGGCTCCCGTTACCCGCTAAGGCCGGAGTCGCCGGCTTTACGCCGATCCCCGGTATAGATGTGCCCAGCTCTGTTGCGCCGGCGACGGCTCTCCCAACCGTGCATCGCGAAGCCGATATTCTTTGCCCCCAGCGGGTGGGGATTGATACACCACAAATCGAGGTGGGGGTGACTTTGCGCGTGCATACGGCGGGTGGTGCGGTATCGCTGCCGCTTGAGTTGCGGCCCGACCTGCCGGTGCGCGTGCGCATCACCGCGCCGGCTTTCCTGCCGCTCGGCCCGGCCACACTGGAAGCGCTGGTACTGCCGACCGCCGATAGCCCGGCGTTAGTGTTTCGCTTGCGCCCGCAAACGGTCGGCCCGTCGCGCATCACCTTCGACTTTAGCCAGGGTGATCATCCGCTGGTCACAGTGAGCTTGCTAATAGAAATCACCGCCGGCAGCGGGATCGACATACCACAATCGGTGCCGGCGGTGCTACCTGCGCTCCCCCAGTTGACCCCCGCCGATCTGCGGCTCTATGTGCATTACACCGGCATGGATGGGCCGGGTGCGCCCAAGAGCTTGATCTTTACTCTGGCGCGCACCGGTGAAGAGGTCGAGCAGACCTTCGCCCCCGTCTATTTAACCGCGCCGCCCGATGCCTACATGACAGCGCTCTATAAGCGGTTGACCGATTTGGGCCGAGATGCACGGTTGGTGCAACTCACGTCGTCGCCCGCGCAGGCCGCAGAGGTGCGCGATATTGGGCTGAACCTCTGGAACGAGCTGATCCCCGCCGACCTGCAAACCCTCTTTCAGGCGAACTGGGTGGCTTGGGCGGCGGCAACGCTGTTGCTAATCTCAGATGAGCCGTACTTTCCCTGGGAACTGCTGCGCCCGTATAACCAGGCGGACAATTGGGAAGGCGTAGCTTGGTGTGAGCATTTTCGCTTGGCGCGTTGGCTGCGGCGCGATCCTCAGACGCGTGTAGTGGCCGGCCCTCCGGCCCAGATCACGCTACAGGCACTAGCCTGCCTGGCCCCGGTCGCCGCCGATCTGCCCGCGACCGCCGCTGAGTGTACTTGGCTGCGTGCTTTGGCGGATCGGCTGGGCATCCGCGACGTGACTCCGACTGCCGCGACTGAGGTCGCCGTGCGGGCGTTGCTGGCAAGCGCCGGCTTCGATTGGCTGCATCTCGCCACCCACGGCAGCTTCGCACCGAGCGCCCCCGATAGCGAGGCCAGTGTGGCCTTGGCCGCCGGCGATACGTTGTCGCCCGGTGCGTTTGTCGGCCCCGCCATTGAGCGTTTCCTGCGGACAACGCGGCCCGGCTTTTTCCTCAACGCCTGCCATGCCGGGCGCGAGGGCTGGGCACTGACTGGGCTAGACGGCTGGGCGGCGCGCTTGGTGCGCCTGGGCGCGGGCGTGTTCCTTGGTCCGCTCTGGACGGTGAGCGACGCCCGTGCGTCCCGTTTCGCTGAAGCCTTCTACAGCGAAGCGCAAACTCGCTCATTAGCTGATGCCGTCCGCCGCGCCCGCCAAACCGTTGCCGACCCTAGCGATCCAACGTACCTGGCGTACAGCCTCTACGCTCACCCAAATGCGCGTGTGGTATTTGGGCCGCCGCTGCCTAAAGCGTAAACTGCGACGATCGATAGCCCTCTAACACGTTGATAACTACGGTCGTGGCCCGCGGCGTGGCGACGTGAGCTGTATATCCGTGGCCGTGCCGCTGGGTAATAGCGGGGCTGGGTAGCTATCGCGGAAGTCGGTCGCGGCGGGCTTGAAGCTGCCGTCGAGCCGCACCAGACCGAACCACTCTTCGTGCGAGGCGGCCTTGTAGCCGCTGGTACTGCCTACCGGGAAGTCCCATAGCGTCCATTGCACCACTCCGGCCAGGCTTGCCGCTTTGGCATCGCCCAGCATCGAGCGGTAGAGAAATTGCTGCGTCGCTTCGTCATAAACGGCAGTGGTGCTCGACTCGGCGCTGGGGCCGCTCGGCCAGCCCATCTCCTCCAACAGGATGGGCTTGGCCGTATGAGCGCGGATTGCATCCATCTGCATCCGTAGGCCGCCTGCGTCATAGCAATGGAAGCTCACGAAATCTATCGCGTCGAGCAACGTTCGGCCCTCCGTCGTGAGCCACAAATTGTCATATTGGCCCACGCCGACAGTGAGGGGATGCTGCCCATCTATGCCGCGGATTGTGCGCGCCGTGCCGGCGGCCCAGGCGATCACCCGCGCCTTGCCCGGTCCGTCGCCCCAGGTGGAGTAGTTCTCCGGCTCGTTATGCAGATCCCAGGCCAATACGCGGTCGTCATTAGCGAACGGCCCGACGATGCCCTGTAAATAGTTCAACTGTCGGTTGTAGCCCAGATCGCCGGGCAAAGGGAAATTGTCGCTCCAGTCAAATAATGAGAAGATCACCTTCATGCCGTAAACCGAGGCGATTTGTAGTAGTTGGGTCATCTGGTTGGTGATCCAGCCGTTGACTTGTTGGCAGCCTTTGTCTGTGTCGCCACGCCCAGTACAGCCCTCGCCCCATACGATGTCGGCGGTAGAACCGTGATCGTAGGGGATACCAATGCGGATGGTGTTCACGCCCAATTGGCGCGCTTTCTCCAGATCGGCCAGTGCCAGCGGCCCATCCCAATCGGACCAAGTGCCGACAAAGGGGCTGGTGTGCAGCCAATAGTTGGTGCCTTTTAGCACCACCGGTCGGCCCTGGTAGATTAGGTGGTCACCGGCCACGCGCACAAAGAGATCGCCGTTGGGCGGTGCTGGTGCTGGGGCGGCAGGGGTAGCCGGCGGGGTCGCGCTAGGAGGTTGTGCCGCAGCGGAGCTGCTGCCGTAGCGCCAGGCCGCATAATGTGCGCCGACGTTGCCCATCTGCACCTGCCAGGCGGCGGGAAAGGATGGGATATAGGTCAGCACGCGCCGCTGGTAAAGTTGGATCAGCACGTGCGTGGGGCTGCCGCCGACCGGCACAGTGGCCCAGTACGCTTCGCTGATTGGATAACCCAGCACATAAACCGGATCGAACAACAGGCCGGGTTGTAGCGTGCCGCCCTCATCCACCAGATCGTGTGTTTGGCCGAAGCGGTCGAACACGTCCGGGATGTTGTGGCCGGTTTGCGGCGCGTAGCGGCGGTAATGCACGCCGCTGTCCGGCCCACTGCCGACAGTGCCGGCGCGGTCTAGCGTCGTTGTCACCAGCGCACCTGTGACATCACCGGCACGATGATCCGGCCCGCCCGGTAGCGACGCTACGCTCTGAAACGAGCTATAGAGCGGCACACCAGCCGCCAGCGCCGCCGGCACCACCCCGTCGCCGGCGGGCGGTAGCCCTGGGGGCGAGCGCGACTCCCAGCGGTCGGAGCCGATCTGCACCTGGCCGCGCACTAATTCGACGGTCAGCAGCCCGGTGGTGACGGCCCACGGCCCGGCCGGGTCGGCGCTGGGATTCAGCTCCATACGCGCTTTGTCGAAATATTGTACTGAGCGCGACGTGCCGTCGGCCCCGGCTTCTAGGCGCGTCTCGCCCGGCCCCGGTCCCCAGAGCCAGGAGCGCGCCACCCGCGCCTGCGCCACCGGTCCGTCGGCGCGCCGCCAAACCTGCTCAAACAACGGCGAGACAAAGGCAGGCGCGGCCTCGGCAACCGGCGCGGCTGCGGGGATCGTTGGGGCTGATCCCAGCAAGATGCAGAGGGTCAGGAGGAGAGTCGTGCAGCGTCGAGGCATGGTAACGTGCTTTCTAGCTAGATGGAAGAGCGACGGGTCGGCAACAGCACCGACCTAATTGTCTCATATTGCCGGAGAGCTGTCAAAGCGTCGCATGATTTACGCGGCAAGTGGATGCATCTTGCCCCCATTTGTCACCGCTTTTGTCAGCGGGGCTAGAGTATGATGGCGGCGGCTGGGTTGCTTACCGAACCTTGCACCGCTCGCCGCAATGAGGCGGCTGGGCGGAAATCGAGCCGGTCGGCCGCCGCACCCAGTCCGGCCGCCTGGTAGCCTGTTGTTGGAGGAGGAGATAGGGATGAGAAGAGGCACCGGAAATGGGTTGGTGATAGCGTTGGCTGTGGTCGCGATTGCGGGCGTGCTGGGCTTGCCGGGGGCCGGCGGCGCCGGCCCGGTGGCCCAATCGGCCTCGGTCCCACAGAGCGACGCGCCCCCGCGCCCCGAAGTGCTGGTCGTGCGCGTGCCGTTCCACACCGTCGCTGAACGCGACCGTCTGGCGACCGAGTGGGGTGCCGATGAGATGGATACGCGCAGCGGCTACCTGACCTTCTGGACCGACCGGCCCACCTATGGGCAGATGCTGGCAAAAGGGTTGCAGCCGGAGATTGACAAGGTGACGACTGCGCAGGCCAATAGCCCCTTACTGTTCGGCCATAGCGGAGTCGGCAACAGCTTCGACGGCGGCTACCGCACGGTGGAGGAGATGCAGAGTTTCCTTGACAACCGGGTGGCGACCTACCCAACGCTGACCGAAAAGATTGATGTGGGCAACTCCTGGTGCAAAGATCATCTCGGTAGCTGCCTCCAACCGACAGCCTCGAACGGCTACGATCTGTGGGCCTTGCACATCACTAACCGCAGCATTTCCGGTCCCAAGCCGGTCTTCTGGTATGATGCGGGCATCCATGCGCGCGAAATTGCCACGCCCGAAGTGGCGATGCGCTACATCAACTGGCTGCTCGACGGCTACGCCACTAACCCCGATGCCCACTGGCTGGTAGACTATCAGGACATCTGGGTGATGCCGATGGTCAATCCAGACGGCCACCATATCGTGGAAGCCGGCGGTAATAGTCCTTATTATCAGCGCAAAAACGCGAACAACACAAACGGCTGCACGCAGTATCCGCCGGGTAGCAGCTCGCAGTTCGGCACCGATCTCAACCGTAACTTCCCCTTCCTGTGGGCCTGTTGCAGCGGCTCCAGCAGCTCGCCCTGTGCCGCCGACTACCACGGCCCCTCGGCGGCCTCAGACACAGAGACCGGCTATATCACGGCGAAGATTCGCAGCCTGATCCCCGACCAGCGGGGCCCGAATAGCACCGACGTCGCGCCGATCACCACAACCGGTATTGTGATGGGGATGCATTCCTACGCCAACCTCAATCTCTACCCATGGGGTTGGACTACCGGCGCCGCACCTAACGATGCCGACTTGGCAAATATCGCTAAGCACATGGCGGCGACCAATGCCTCCCCGGCCGGCAACGGCTACCAGGCCTGCGCGCCGCCCAATTGCCTCTACGCGGTGGACGGCGATTCGCTCGACTGGGCCTACGGCGAACTGGGGGCGGCCGCCTTCACTACCGAACTGGAAGGCGGTAGCTTCTTCCCATCCTATTCGACCATCGACTCGGCCATCTGGCCGCACAACCAGGGAATGCTCGCCTATATGGCGAAGATAGCCCGCGCACCTTACCTCACGACCCGTGGCCCGGACGCCGCGAATGTCGTCGTCAGTCCCGCCGGCGTCGCACAAGGTACGACGAGCCACTTGACGGCTAGCCTGAGCAGCGCGTGGACCGCGAACACCTACAATGGGACTGTCGCGGCCGGCGAATACTATGTAGACACGCCGCCCTGGGCCGGCGGCACGCCCATCGCCCTCAGCGGCAGCTTCACCGGCAGTACGGTCGCTGCCGATGCGGTGGTTAATACGGCCGGCCTGAGTGTGGGCCGCCACATCTTGTTTGTGCGTGGGCGCGGCGCGGCTAGCGTAAGCGGCAATCTCACCTGGGGGCCGATCAGCGCCGTCTTCCTGAATGTGACTGCCGGTGGCGGCAACACCCCAACGCCGACAGCGACCGTACCCGGCCCGACAGCCACCCCCACCGCGACCGTGCCCGGCCTGACAGTCACCCCCACTATCACGCCCACGCCCGGCGCGTGTACACAGCAGGTGGGTAACGGCGGCTTTGAGACCGGATCGGCGGCCCCGTGGGTGCAAAGCTCCAGCGGCGGCTATAATCTGATTGATAGCAGCAAGCCGCACAGCGGCGTCTATGGTGCCTATTTGGGCGGTTACAACAACGGCACCGACACGCTCTATCAGCAGGTGAGCATCCCTAACACCGCCACAGCGGCCACGCTGACCTACTGGTGGCAGCAAACCACGCAGGAAACCGGCACCACGGCCTATGATAAACTGGTGGTGCAGGTGCTGAACACATCGGGCACTGTGCTGGGCACGCTGCAAACGATCAGCAATGCTAGTGTAGCCGGCACCTGGACACAGGTCAGTTATAACTTGTCGGCATATAAAGGTCAGACGGTTCGCATCCAGTATAAGGCGACCCTGGATGCCAGTCTGACAACCGACTTCTATGTAGACGAGGTAAGCCTAACGACCTGTCCGTAGCGCGCATCCGCGCTGTTCCCCGCCGTCCCAGCCAAGAGGCTAGGGCGGCGGTTTTTATCCCCCTGCTATAGTAAAGTGTGCTGTGGTGTCGTTCTTGCTCTAGCAAGGCAAGACGATTTCAGGCGAAAGTGAGTATATCTATGGTACATATCCCAGAAACTCAGATTAGCACCAAAGCACCAACGATTACAGCGGGGGAGCGGGAGCGGATTTTAGGTGAAAAAGACCGCGTGGCCCGACTCAGTCGCATCCGCCAGTTTGTATTCGGATCGCTCGACGGGTTGTTGGTGCCGTTGGGCGTGGTCAGCGGCGTTGCCGGTGGCACCGGCAACACCAAAGCGGTGATTATCGCCGGGCTGGCTGAGGCGTTCGCCGGCGCACTCTCGATGGGCGCCGGCGAGTTTTTGGCTGGGCGGGCCGAAGCTCAAGTGCAATTGGCGGAGGTAGAAGACGAACTGCGTCAAATCCGCGCCAATCCGCAATCGGAAATGCGCGAATTGATCGTGCTGCTGGAAGATGAAGGTGTGCTGCCCGCCGATGCCCAGGCTATTGCCGAGCGGCTGGCGCGCAACCCGCAGTCCTATGAGAAGACGATCATCGAGAAAGAACTGGGCCTGGAAGTTGCACCCGACACCGTGCGCGTGATTGACGGCTTGATCATGGGCTTCTCGTATATGGCGGCCTCGATTGTGCCGCTGATCGCCTATTTTTTCCTGCCGATCAACGAAGCATTCGTGACCTCTATGGGGCTGACGTTTGTGGTGCTGATCGGCATCGGGTTGGTGCGTGGTAAGTTGGCCCGATTGAACCTACTGAAGAGCGCCCTCGAGGTAATTGTGGTCGGTGTGATATCCGGCTTCGGCGGCTACTTCCTGGGGGTCTGGATTCCTAAGTTGGTCGGTTATTGAGTGAGCTATTAATGGCATAGTCCGCGCCGAGTGCGTATAATAGACCCATGCCGATCCGTACTGTCCAAGCCACCCGCTATGTCACGCCGTTACGTGAGGGCGGGTCGGTGCCCGCCATTGTCGAAGCCGACGATGACGGACTGTATGTGGTTAAGCTACGTGGGGCAGCACAGGGGCCCAAGGCCTTGGTCGCAGAATTGATCGCAGGCGAGATCGGGCGGGCGTTAGGCTTGCCGGTGCCGGAGATCGTGCTGCTCGATCTTGACCCGGCGCTGGCTCTCGCCGAACCCGACCCGGAGATCCAGATCCCGCTGCGGGCCAGCACCGGCCTCAATTTGGCCCTGGACTATCTGCCCGGCTCGATCACCTACGATCCGACCGTGCGGCCGACGGTTGACCCCGCCTTAGCTTCGGCGATAGTCTGGTTTGATGCCTATGTTACCAACGTGGACCGCACGCCGCGCAATCCCAACTTGCTGCTGTGGCACAAGCGGCTTTGGCTGATTGACCATGGCGCCGCACTCTACTTTCACCACACCTGGGCCGATTGGGAAGCGCGGGCACGCACACCATTCGTCGCCATCCGGGACCATGTTCTGTTGCCGCAGGCACGTCTGTTGGCCGATACCACGGCAAATCTTGCCCCACGCCTCACGGCTGCTGTACTAACGGACATCCTCGCTGCGATCCCCGATTCGTGGCTGGCCGGCGAAGTGACTTTCCCCGACTTAGCCGCGCACCGTGCCGCCTACCTGACCTATCTGACGGCCCGCCTCGCTGCGGCCACAATTTTTGTGGAGGAGGCGATCCGTGCCCGCGCCGAGTCCCTTTGATTACGCGATTATTCGCGTGGTGCCGCGCGTGGAGCGGGGTGAGTTCATCAACGCCGGGGTGATCCTGTACTGCCGCACACGCCGCTTCCTGGCGGTTGCGCTCGCCCTCGATCCGGTGCGTCTAGCTACGCTTGACCCCGCCGCCGATACCGCCGAGATCCAGGCCCACCTCGATAGCCTCGCCCGCATCGCCGCCGGCGGTCCCGCTACCGGCCCCATCGGCCACCTACCGCAAACGGAACGTTTCCATTGGCTGACTGCCCCACGCAGCACGATCATCCAACCCTCGCCCGTCCACCCCGGTCGTTGCCTCGACCCGGCAGCAGCGCTGGCGCATTTGCTGGCGACGGTTGTGCAGTTGGCGCGTGAAACATAAAACGTAGTGCGTAATGCGTAATGCGTAAAAGCTCCTTGTAGCTGTAGCTACTGTTGGTTCCGAGTTCAATAGGCAAACCAATATATCCCGCATGATATTTTAGAGAGGCCACGATGTCTGAGCCGACCACCGACAACCCGCTGCTACGTGCGCTGTACGAGGAAGATCAGGAGGAGTGTCGGCAGTGGCACGGGGCGGAGGTGTTTTTGGCGAGCCAGGCGCGGCGGGCGCGCGCCGAAGCGTTGATCGCGCTGGATGTGCTGCATACGGCGGCGGACTACTGGCATGCGGCGCTCTTATTGCAACACGGCGAGGTGTCGGCTCATTGGTGGCAGGCCCACACACTGGCGTTGCGGGCCGCCGAGTTGGGCTATCCACAGGCACGCTGGTTGGCGGCCGCCGCACTCGACCGCTGGTTGCTGCGCCAGGATCGCCCGCAGAAGTACGGTACGCAGAGCGTCGGCGACGATCACGGTGGCGTGCGAGTCTGGGATGTAGACCCGGCGACCAGTGATGCCGAGCGCGCCGCCTGGGATGTGCTGCCTTTAGCGGCGCTCCATGCCCAAGCTGCTGTGCATCCGCACCGGCCGCCGGACGCTGCGCCTACGCCGATCCTGCGCGGGCCGGTAGGTAACGTGTTCGTGGAAGTCTCTGATCTCCATCCAGTGCCCCCACGGGGCGATATTCCGCCTTACGAACTACCGCACTCCGGCGATCCCTGCCCCGCTCTGTTGCCGCCTGACCTGACGCCGTGGCGCTTTGCCGAGCTATTCTGCGCCAAAGACGTGGTGGGTACGGTGATCGTTACTTGGCATCTTTGCGCTTGGCGGGTGATCGATCCCGCCGACTCGCCTGCTGCTGTCCTAGCACACTTGGCTGGTGGGCCGGTATGGTTATCCACCGCAGCGGCCTACTGGACGCGCCTCATCTGCCCAGCCGGCCCGACGACTGCTTGGCTCGTTGGCGGCGCTGTACCTTCTGCAACCCTAGCGACCTGGGCCGAGTCGTTGCCGGGTACGTAGTAAGGAGCGTAACCGTAAAGTGTGCTACATATTTTCCTTAATGATTGTGTATTAACACACAGTATTAGCACGTATTGTCTAATAAGAAGTTTTCTGGTATACTGCTATTATTACTTCTCGCCGGAAACCAGCTCTGTGCAAATAACAAGCGGCATTATATTCTCGCTGCTATATAGTTGACCCCAACTTTTCCGCCTCACTTTTGACTGCCACGGGATTATTCTTGGCGTGGTTTTAGAATGGGCTTTAGTAGAGGCTAGTAGCCTCAGTAAAAGGAGTTGCATCATGCGTGCTCGTTCCTCGTCCCTCCGCAATGTGAGTATTGGTTTTGCGTTGATATTGGCGGCCGGGTTGCCGGCCGGTTTGCCGGCCGGTGCCTATTCACCGGTAAGCCTCAATGTGACGGTGCCGGCCGACGCGCCGGTCCACATCCGCCTCCCGGCCCATGTCGCTATCGAGGAACTGCGCCCGCCCACCGGCGTACCCATAACGGGCGACCCTGGCGCGGCAGGTCGTCCGTTGGCAAGCCTTTATGTAGACCCCGCCGGGAGCTGCGGTGGTAATACACCTTGTTTCACGACTATACAGGCAGCGATCAACGCTGCAACTCCCGGCGACACTGTGAATGTCGGCGCGGGTACCTACCGAGAAAACGTCACGGTGGACCGTACCTTGACACTGATCGGTGCAGGGCAAGAGTATACGATTGTGGAACCGGCAATCAGTGACCCTAATTGCGGCGGGGGGGGCGGCGGTTCGCTCTGCCCCGGTGCCAGCAATATCTTCCTCATCCAAGCCTCCGGCGTTACACTCCACGATTTCACCTTAGACGGCGACAATCCGACGCTCACTAGTGGCATCATCCGGGGGGGCGCAGATATTGACGCACGCAACGGTGTTATCACCAACCACCTCATGGGCACTTACACGAACTTGCAAGTCTACAACACAACGGTACGCAACGTCTATTTGCGCGGGATGTATGCGTCGTCGGGTGGTACGTTCAACTTTCACAATGACACTGTGACTAATGTGCAAGGGGATGGCGGGTCTATCGCACTCTTCAACTTTGGCGGCTCCGGTATCATAGCGAACAATATGGTGATAGCAGCCAATGACGCTATTAGCGCCAATCATTCGCGGGGCACCCAGTTCCTGAATAACACTATTACCACTTCGGGTAGCGGGGTGCATACTGATAATGCGGGAGATAGCGGAGGATCCGTGGCGGATCTTATACAAGGTAACAGCACTAGCAACTGTATGACCAACGGCTACGGCATTTTTGTCTTTGTACCATATATCGCACCGACGGTACATAACAATTCCATCGCCGGCTGCGCGGTGGGTGTGGCCGCTTTCGGTCAAGGTGCCGCGGTCACGACGACTTTTGATCACAACACCGTGGATGGCACTGGGATCGCGAATACCACCGGTGCGTATGTGACCACCGATCAATTGGGCTTTGGCTACCAAAACGTTTCGGTATTACTAACTTGCAACACGATTACGCGCAATGCTGTCGGCCTCTACATGGAGCAACCTTCCGGGTCCGCGATAGCAAACGCCACGCTACATCAGAATAACATCGCCACCAACACCGCCTTTGGTGTGCAGAACGTCACCACCACGCCTATTGATGCCACCAACAACTGGTGGGGTGCGGCTAGTGGCCCCACGCATCCGAGTAATCCCGGTGGTACCGGCGATACGGTGACGGATTTTGTCAATTTCACACCCTTCCTGACCAATCCCTCAACCTGTGCCACGCCACCGCCCACGATCGTGGTTGTGCATCCGTCCAACTTACAAGGCTGGGCCAGCTATGACGAGAACACCGCCGGCCATGCCTTTGGCATTGGTCCCTATCATCCCCCCTACGGTCTCGGTAGCTACCAACTGCAAACCGGCAGCGGGAGTGGGACTAATCTGGGCGGTAAAACCTATTTCGCCACTGATGCCTATAGCAATACCCTGCTTGCGAACGTTACCGCGCTGTCCTACAGCACCTATATTGACCCGGCTTCGCAGGCTGATCCCAACCTAGATATTGCGATTAACCTACAGTTGGACACCACAGGTGACAATCTGCGCGACACCGACCTCATATTCGAGCCGATCTTCACGTATGGCGCGCCCACTAAAGGCGTGTGGCAGACCTGGGATGCGCGGGCCGGTATTTGGTGGAACAACCGTGCGGTCTGCGGGCATGGCGCGGTCACGCACCAATCCCTTAGCCAGTGGATCACGGATTGCCCCGGCGCAAAGATGGTGGAGTGGTATCCTCGCGCCGACGGCTATGCCACCGGCTTGAGCGCCGGTCAAGCGTCCGGCGGAGCCTGGGCGAACTTCATCGGCTATGCGGACGGTTTTTCCCTGAATACGAGTGCCAACTCCACCATCTACGACTTTGAGCCGGACAACCCCACGCGGGCTGACGTGCGCGAGACGGCCGCCGCGCCGAGCGCCGCCGGCGGCGTGGACCTGCAGTGGACCGCCGCCAGTGAGACCGCCCACCTCGGCTATAACGTGCTGCGCGCCCTGCGTCTCGCCGGCCCGTA
>JBBRPH010000058.1:0-34080 GCA_038228295.1 Chloroflexia bacterium
CACTTTTGGTGAAGACTTCGCGACTGCCCCACCCAGAGGCGAAAGCGGCCGCTAGATCAGCGGGGGTGCCCCATTCTGGGAGAGTAAACGGCGGGCAACTGCGGCGCACGATCCCCATTCACCAAAAGTGCCTGAGAACCGTAGAAAGTGGCAAGGGTTGTGGCCGTTTGCCGGCCTTTCTACTTTTCACTTTCTCCTTTCTACTTTATAATCTCCGCAACAGACTACGACGAAGAGAGGACGGCAACGGTGGTGAAAATCCTGTTGGATGCGATGGGTGGCGATGATGCGCCGCGTGAGACGGTGGCCGGAGCCGTGCTGGCGGCACGCGAGTTCGGCATGGAGATCGCCCTGGTGGGCCGTGCGGCCGACCTGAAGGCGGAGTTGGCGAAGCACGATACGGCGGGCCTACGCTTACCTATTCTGGACGCGGCAAGCGTAATCCCGATGGACGAACACCACCCGTCTGATGTTTGGCGGCGCATGAAAGACTCGTCGCTAGTGGTCGCGTTGAACGCGCTGCGCGATGGGCAGGGCCAGGCGCTGGTCTCAGCGGGCAACACCGGCGCGGTGGTTGCATCGTCACTGTTCATCCTCAAGCGTGTACCCGGCATCGAGCGGCCCTGTCTGGCGACCGTATTCCCCACGCGCGACCCGCTGCGCCCGGTGCTACTGGCCGACTCAGGCGCAACTCCTGATGCCAAGCCGCAGTACCTGTTGCAATGGGGCCGCATGGGGTCTGTCTATATGCACAACGTCTTTGGCCTGTCCGAACCACGGGTGGCCCTGTTGAGCAACGGCGAAGAAGAAGTGAAAGGCAACGCCCTAGTACAAGAGGCGTTTCCGCTGCTGAAAGCGGCCGGGCTGCACTTCATCGGCAACATCGAGGGTAAGGACATCCCCAGCGGGGCAGCCGACGTGGTGATCACCGACGGCTTTACCGGCAATGTAGTGATCAAACTGTCTGAGGGGTTGAGCGGCCTAATCCTGGGCTTGATCCGCGAGGAATTGACCGGCAGCCTGATCAACAAACTGTTGGCCGCCGGCTTGCGCCCGGCTTTCCGCCGCATCCGCAGCCGAATGGACTACGCGGAGTACGGCGGCGCGCCGCTCTTCGGCGTGCAAGGGTTGGTGATCAAAGCGCACGGCCGCTCCAACGCCCGCGCCATCCGTAGCGCCATCCGCGTTGCCGGCCAAGCCGCCGAGCGGGGCACCCTAGCGGCCTTTCAGCAAATCGGCGCGGGCACCGCCGGCAGCTAAGGCCGACCAACCCAAGAACCACCCAGATTTACGATCCCTTGCCGATCATGCCGGTGAGTTTAGCCGCCCGCGCCGCCATGCGCGCAGCGACCTCACGCTCATAACCACGATCTGTAGGCGTGTAGTAGACGCGATCCGCCAGCGCGTCGGGTAAGTGGGCCTGGTCTACCACGGCATCGGCGGCATCGTGGGCATACTGGTAGCCCTGACCGTAGCCGAAACCGGCCATCAGGCGGGTCGGGGCGTTACGCAGGTGCAGCGGCACCGGATCGGCGCGGGTGGTCGCAACATCGGCTTGCACCGCGCTGTAGGCGCGATAAACGGCGTTGCTTTTGGGGGCCAGGGCCAGGTAGGCGGCGCACTCGGCCAGGGCCAGGTCACCTTCCGGCCGGCCCAGAAAGTGCAGCGCCTGCTGGGCGGCCATCGCCAGCGGCAACGCCTGCGGGTCGGCCAGGCCAATATCCTCGACCGCCATGCGCACCAGGCGGCGCGCCAGAAAGAGCGGATCTTCGCCGGCTTCCAGCATCCGTCCCAGCCAGTAGAGCGACCCGTCGGGGTCCGAGTCGCGCACCGATTTGTGCAACGCGGAGATCAGGTCGTAGTGCTGATCTCCGCCTTTGTCGTATTGCAGAGCGCGCCGCTGCACCGCGTCTTCCAGCGCGGGCAAATCCAGCACGGAGCTACCGTCGGGACCAGGCGCAAGACCGCCGGCTACCAATTCGAGTGTGTTGAGCAGCACGCGCGCATCGCCGCTGCTGAGGGCCAACAGGTGAGCGCGCGCGTCAGGCGTGAGCGTGATCCCTTGCTCACCCAGGCCGCGTTCCCGGTCCGTCAGGGCACGGTCGAGCAGCAGGCTCAGGTCGGCTTCCGTCAGCGGCTGCAATTGCACCACACGGGTGCGCGACAGCAATGCGCTATTAACCTCGAACGACGGGTTTTCAGTAGTCGCGCCGATCAGCCCAATGGTGCCGTCTTCGACATAAGGTAGGATCGCATCTTGCTGCGACTTCGAAAAGCGATGGATTTCGTCAATAAACAGAATGGTGCGTCCACCGCCCAACCGCCGCCGCTCCTGCGCCTCCTTGACCACCTTTCGCAGATCGGCTACGCCGGCCGACACGGCGCTAACGGCGGCGAAATGCGCCTGCGTCGTGGCGGCGACGGCGCGGGCCAGAGTGGTCTTGCCGGTGCCCGGCGGCCCCCACAAGATGAGCGATCCGGCGCGATCGGCTTCGACGGCGCGGCGCAAGGCACGCCCCGGCCCGAGCAGATGTGCTTGGCCCACGATCTCATCCAGGGTGCGCGGACGCATCCGCGCGGCTAGCGGCGCGTCGCGCGGCGGGTTATTGCGGTTGGCGTAGTCAAACAAATCCAATGCGGCTAACGCGGCGGGGGCATCGGCCGGCCCTGGTAGAACATCGTCTGCTTGCGCCGCTCGTAGTTGTAGTTTTCCTCGCGCGCCTGTTGCAGGATCATATCACGCACCTCATGCGGGTTCTCGATATCATCCAGCCGCACTTCGTTCACGCCTTCAGTCCAGTCGGCGTGTTCGACATGGATCACCAAGTCGCCTACATGGCGAGCCTTGTCCAGCAACTGCTGTTCTACTGTGACGGTGCGGACGGCCCACAAGGGGATGCTCTTTTCGACCTGCCCCACCCGCCCATGCGCATAAAACAGTGTGCGCGTGGTCAGCCGGTAGTGATTGGGCGAGAGGCCGCCCGCCGTCACCATATCAATGGTCTTGCCCTGCCAGATATCGTGTTCTTCACTGGTCCAGGTCTGGGGATCGCCCGTGGGAGCAGGCGGCGCAGGATAATTCATCGGTATGGTGGGAGCCGCAGCGCCGACCGGAGTCGCGCCGGGGGTCAGTGGCGTGCCGCACTGCTGACAGAAGCGCGCCGTGCCGTCGTGTTGCCAACCGCAAGCGGTGCAAAAAGCCATCGCGGTATCTCCTAAGCCGCGCCCTGGTTGGAACTCTGCGCCGCCTGTTTGGCGCGTTCCTCTTCCACCAGCACGCGACGCAAATGCTTGCCGATCAGACTCTTAGGCAGGCCGGCGCGGAACTCGACTGCCCGTGGCGCTTTGTAGCCGGCCAAGCGGGTGCGGCTGAACGCGATAATCTCGTCCGCCGTCGCGCTTGCCCCTTCCTTCAGCACGATGAATGCCTTCACCGTTTCGCCGCGATAGGGATCAGGCACCCCGGCTACTACGGCTTCCAGCACAGCGGGATGTTCATACAAAACTTCCTCCACCTCGCGCGGGTAGATGTTGAAGCCGCCGGCGATGATCATATCTTTTTTGCGGTCCACAATATAGAAAAAGCCGTCCGCGTCCATATAGGCCATATCGCCGGTGAGCAACCAGCCGTCGCGCAACACGGCCAGGGTCGCGTCGGGCGCGTGCCAGTAGCCCGCCATCACCTGCGGGCCGCGCACAACCAATTCGCCGACCTCGCCCTGCGGCAAGTCACGCCCATCGTCCAAGCTGATAATGCGGGCTTCCACATCGGGGAACGGCACGCCGATGGAGCCGGGGCGCAGAGAGCCACCAATGGGGTTGCAGTGTGTGACCGGCGCGGCCTCAGTCAGACCGTAGCCTTCGCGCAGGCGACCGCCGGTCAGACGCTCAAATTCGTGCGCGACTTCCTGTGGCAACGGCGCGGCGCCGCTAATGCAGGCGCGGATGCTTGATAGGTCGTATTTGGGTGTCTCAGGCGAATTATTGATGGCGATATACATGGTCGGCACGCCGCCGAAGGTCGTGACCCGGTAGCGTTCGATAGCCTGTAGCACATCTTTGGTGTTGAAGCGCGGCAGCAGGATCAGTGTACCGGCCAGGGCCAGGGCGAAATTCATCACCGAACTCATGCCGTAGACGTGAAAAAACGGTGTAACGGCCAAGCAGACCTCGTGGCCCTTGCGGGCATCGGGCAGCCAAGCACACGTTTGAAGCGTGTTCGCCATCAGGTTGCGGTGGGTGAGCATCGCGCCTTTGGCCCGCCCGGTGGTACCGCCGGTGTATTGCAACACCGCCAGATCGTGCGGTCCCGCTGGGACCGCAGTGTAGGCCGGGCTGTGGCGGATGATGAGTTCGCAGAAGTCGTGGATACCGGGACCGGCGGCCAGGTGAACCGCCGTGCCTTCGCGCCGCTCTTTAAGTGGGTAGAGGTAAGAGAGCAGTGTCGGCAGGTAGTCCTGCACGCCGGTGACGATCAGGTGTTCAATGCCCGCCTCGGCGCGAATATCCTGCACGGCCGGCACAAACAGATTAAGCAGGATCACGATGCGCGCCCCCGCGTCGGCCAATTGGTAGGCGAACTCGCGCGGCGTGTAAGTCGGATTGGTCGGCACCACAACGCCCCCCGCTTTGAGCACGGCGTAATAGCTGATCAGAAACTGCGGACAGTTGGGCAAGACCAGCGCCACGCGCTCACCACGCTGTAGTCCTAGCTCTTGCAACGCATGAGCCAGCCGGTTTGCCTCGTCGTTCACCTCCCGATAGGTCAGTCGCGCGCCCAAAAAGACGGTGGCGATGTGATCAGGATAGTCTCGCGCCGCCGTTTCGAGTAGCCACGGCAGCGGCGCATCGGGGTAGCTCACACTGCCCGGCACGCCGGGATCGTACTGGGTACGCCAGATGGGTTCCATGGGCTTGGCTCCTTACGCTTTACGTGTACATTTTATGCCGCCACCGACCGCACAATCGCCTGCATGACCGCCTCAGCGGCGAGGCTGCCGACCAGGGTAACAAGCGCGGGATCGGGGCGTGTGGGAGGCGTGGGATTAGACGGCGATGATAGGGCGAACAGGGTGTCGCCGTCATACATCGTGTGCGCGGGTGTGACGGCGCGGGCGAGACCGGCATTGCCCATGCGAGCAACCACGCGCAAGGCGGCAGGATCAAGCGGTACGTTGGTGACAACGAAGCCGATCACTGTGTTGGGCGCGCCGACTGTGACCCGCTGCGCCGTAAACAAGTCGAGCGTGGGGGTGAAGCCGCCCGTCGCATCACGCACCCCAGCCAGGATTGCACCGGTCGCCGGGTCGCGCACTTCACCAAGCGCATTGACGGCCAGCAACGCACCGACCACGATACCACCGGCGCGCACCACCGCCGTCCCCAATCCCGCCGGGCTGGCGCGATCCAGGCCGCCCGCTTTGCCTACCCGCGCACCGCTGCCCGCGCCGATGCGCCCACCGGTCCAACTAGGCGACGGTACCGTGGCAGCTTCGCAGGCCGCCCAGCCCGCCGCCGCATCCGGGTAAATCCCGCCAATTGCGCCCAGGTCGTAGATGACGGCGGTGGGCACAATCGGCATCGGGGTCAGGCCCCTGCCCAGCGTAAAGCCCTTGCCCCGTTCGCGCAACCAACGCATCACGCCATCGGCGGCGGCCAAGCCAAAGGCGCTCCCCCCCGCCAACAGCACAGCATGGGCCTGCCCAACCAGCCCGCCCGGCTCCAGCAGGTCGGTCTCGCGCGTGCCCGGTGCCGCTCCCCGCACCTCCCCTGATACCCATGCGCCCGCCTCGCAGCACAGCACGGTACAGCCGGTGCGCCCAGTCGGGTCGCTCCAATGCCCAATCGTGACGGGTAAGGCATCCCAGCCGGCGGTTTCGAGCATGATGGGTCAGCTTCCTGAATAATACATAAACTATAAACTACTGATTTAGTGACCGAGGGCGGACAACGGACGACTAATGACCGACGACTTAGCCGCGGCGCTTCACAAACAAAACGTCTACCACCATGCGCCGACGGAGCAACGCGGATTCCGCATCGGCGATCTCGCCTCGGCGGTAGTTTGTCCCTCCGGCAGGCGATAGAGGCCGTCAAACATGGCCCGCGCCTCTGTTGTCATCTACGTATCTCCTCCCCATCGGGGGAGCAAGCAACGCCGCTACAGTCCGCGCGAGCACGCTTCACGTTCTACGTGCCGCTGCCCACCTGCGCCAGCAGCGCATCCAGCAAAGCCGTGCTGTCGGCGACGATGGCGTAGTGCGCCCAGCGAAAGATCGGCGCGGTCGGGTCGCTGTTGACGGCGACGATGGTGCGCGCTTGTTGCATGGCGACGACGTGCTGCGGGCTGCCGCTCACACCGCAGCCGATATAGACTTCCGGCTGCACGCTGGTACCGTAAAGACTGACCTCGCGCTCCGGCGGGGCAAAGCCTGCTTCCACCGCGCCGCCGGTCGCCGCCCACTCACCGCCCAGCGCGGCGGCCAATTGCTGCACGCGGGCGAAGCCTGCGGCGCTGCCCATACCACGCCCACCAACCACCAGACAACGTGCGCCGCGCAGCCGGCGGGCCACCCCGATCACCGCAGGCTCGTCCGAATGCGGAGTGGAGAAGGTGGCGGGTGGATTAGCGTCGCTGATCGGTTGGGGCGTGAGAGCAGGATCGGGCCAAGCGACAGCGCTGAGGTCGGCGGATTCGGTGCTGCCGGAACGCCAGTCGTCGGCATAAGGGCGGGCGGTGCCCGCGACGCGCACGGTGACGATCTGTGGGCGGGCGCTGGGCTGCACATAGGTGGTCAGCAACCGCCCGCTCCATTCGCGGCGCGTCGCAGCCAGACTGTTGCCGGCGTCAAGGTCTAGCCCGGTCGGTTCAGCAGCGGAGACGAGGCCACCGCCCAACCGCTGGGCCAGGCGCGGTGCGATCGCACGGGCGGCAGGACTGTCAGCCAGCATAAGTACGGCGGGCTTGCGCGCGGCGGCAAGCGTAGCGACAGCAGCGGCCACCGCCGGCGCGTTTTCAGCCACCAAATGTGGGTCGGCCAGCAGCAGTACCGTGTCGGCGCCATAGGCAATTGCTTCCGTGGCCGCCTCGCCGGCGTTGTCGGTCGTGGCTACAGCGTCGGGTAACAAAGCCGTTACCGGCGCGCCACTGCTGTCGGCCAGGGCGCGGGCCACGCCCAGCACACGGGCACTAAGATCGCTCAGGCGGCCGGCCGGCGCATCCACCAGGACATAGATGCCACGGTAATCGTCAGGGTTGGGGTCCATGCGCTGCTCCAATCGTCGGTCGTCAGTCACCAGTCGTCGGTTGTCAGTTACGTCTTCTTCGCTACGCTTCGCGAGTGGAAGCGCGTAGGAGTTATGCTTAGAGCAGAGTCCGCAGGCCGCCCAGCAGCACGGCGACGCTTTCCTCGACCGAGCCTTTGAGCCGTTCGTTGGCGGGTGGCTCGCCGAGCGTGGCGCGGCGGACGGTGACGCGGGCAGTCGTAGCTCCCGGCAGATGCAGATCACCCAGGGCCAGGGACTCGATGGGTTGCTTGCGGAACGCGGCGATCACGGCGCCGCCGTGAGCATAGCGTGGCGTGAGCGCGGGGTTAGGCAGTAGCGAGACGACCGCCGGGGTGGGCAGGGCGAAAGTGCCGGCCGCTGTGCCGGCGTGCAAGCCGGAGCCGCTGTCTGCCGTGTGCAAAGCGGTGACCGCCGACAACCCAGCCCAACCGAGGGCTTCGGTCAGCATCGGCCCCACCTCGTCGGGCGCTCCGGCCGGTGTTTCCGCACCCAGCAGCACGGCATCTAGCCCACCGTCGCCGGCCAAGCGTCCTACAAGCGCCGCCAGCACACCGGCCGTCAGCGCGGCATCGGCATCCGGCGCACCCGTCACTAGGATCGTGCGGTGCGCGCCGCGTGCCAACGCCTCATGCAACGCCGCCTCCGCCGCATCTCCCGGAGCGGAAGCCAGCGCCACCGCGATGATCTCAGACGGTGCAGTTGCCCCAGCGCCACCATTTGTCCCGTTCTCGGCGGCTAACGACGGACGACGGACGACGGACGACGCGGCATCCAGTGCCGCCCGATCGCTGCCGTTAAGCGTCCAGGTGCCCTCGCCGAAAGCCGACAAACCCACCAATGTATCGGCCGGCACCTCCACCGCGCCGCTGCCGAGATCGAAGCGCAGCTTATCCCATGCGGGCGCGGGGCGAACTAAGATAAGGATTTTCATGCGCGATACCCCATCTGGCGATACGTCTCCTGAGCGATAATGAGGCGCTGCACCTCGTTGGTGCCCTCGAAAATGCGGGCGATACGCTCGTCGCGGAAGTGGCGCTCAACCGGCGCGCCGTGGCGTAGGCCCGCCGTGCCGTGGACCTGGATCGCCCGATCTACGGTGCGTGCGCCCACTTCGGTGGCGTAGGCTTTGATCATCGCTGCCTCGCGGCTCACCTTTTTGCCCTGATCAAACATCCAGGCCGCGCTATAAACCATGTGGCGCAGCGAAGCCACTTCCATCGCCGTGTCGGCGATCATCCATTGGATACTCTGCCGGGCGGCCAGCGGGCGACCGTTTTCGACCGCCGCCTGGGCCCAGCGCACCATCGTTTCCAGCCCATACTGCGCCCCACCAATCGCCGCCGCCCCCAGGCTGAGGCGCCCGCCGTCGAGCGTCTTCATCGCGGTCAGGAAGCCCGCGCCGACCGGACCGATCACATTCTCCTGCGGCACGCGGCAGTTGTCGAAGATCAGCAACGCCGTATCGGAGCCGTGCAGACCCATCTTTTCTTCGAGTCGGGCCACCGTGATGCCGCCGAACGCTTTTTCGACGATGAACGCGCTGATACCGCCGCGGGCGCCCATACTGCGGTCGTTGGCGGCGAACACGCTCAAGACATCGGCGCGGCTACCGTTGGAGGCCCACAGTTTGGTGCCGTTGATCACCCAATGGTCGCCGTCGCGACGCGCTGTCGTGCGAATGTTAGCCGCGTCGGAGCCGGCTTGCGGCTCGGTCAGGCAGAAAGCGGCCAACTGGTCACCCCGGCACAGCGCCGGCATATACTGTTCCTTTTGCGCCGGACTGCCGTCAATATAGATCGCCCCGCCGCCGATACCGATATGGGCGCCGATAGTCACGCCGACCGCCGACGACGCGCGGGACACCTCCTCCATCAGTAGGCAATAGCCCAACTCGCCCGCTCCCCCGCCACCGTACTTGGTGGAGAACGGCAGGCCGAAAAAGCCCGCGTCGCCCATCTTGCGAATCAGCGATTGCGGAATGCGATCCTCCGCGTCAATCTGCGCGGCAATCGGCGCGACCTCGGCATCAATAAACTCGCGGATCGTCCGCTGGAGCAGCCGGTACTCCGGGGATAAGGTGTAATCCATAGCTCTCCCTTACAGGGTGTCAGGTGTCAGGGTTGCGTCATCTGAGAGCCTGACGGCTGATACCTACTACCTTACTGAAACGTCGGTTTGCGCTTCTCGACAAAGGCCGTCAGCCCTTCGCGGGCATCGGGGCTACCGAGCAGATTAGCGAATTGACGGCTTTCGAGCGCCAGCGCGTCGGGCAGCGGCAGGCCGTAGCCGTCGGCCACCTGAGCCAGGATGGCGCGCAGTGCACCCGCCGGTTTGCCGGCCAATATCTCGGCCAGTTTACGCGCCTCGCGGACGACGGTACCCTCCGGCACCACGCGGTTGACGAGGCCCATGCGCAGTGCGTCTTGCGCGCTGATATCGGCACCGGTGAGCATAATTTCGAGCGCACGGGCCGGCCCGACCAGCCGCGTCAGGCGCACCGTGCCGCCGAAACCGGGCATCACGCCCAGGTTGATCTCCGGCTGGCCGAAACGGGCGCGGTCGCTTGCCAAGCGGAAGTCGCAAGCCAGCGCGAGTTCATTACCGCCGCCCAGGCAATAGCCGTTGACGGCGGCAATAGTCGGGATCGGTAGCGAGTCAAGCCGATTCAGCACTGCGTGGCCGCCCTGCAACAGCGCCTGGGCCTGCTCCGGTGTGGTCACAGTCGCCATCTCCTTAATGTCCGCCCCGGCCACAAACGCCTGCCCCGCGCCGGTCACGATCAACGCGCGCACGTCTCCACGACCCTCGATCTCAGCCAACAGCGCGCCGAGTTCGTCCAATGTGCCCCGGTTCAGCGCGTTCACCGGTGGGTGGTCAATGGTCAACGTCCCAACCCGATCTTCGACGCTGAATTTAAGGTACTGGTAGTCTGTCACAGGGGTCTCCTTATGTGTCACAGGTGATGCGCTTGACACTTAGTGAGTTTGGGTAAGAGGATGTTACAACCGCACGCACAGCATACGCTAACCGAGCGGTTAGTTTTTAGGGCGAAAACGATCCCTGCCGCCGACACAGGGTGCTAATGGCGTCATTCTATCGCAAGGTTGGGGGGTTGTCAACTACAATCAGATGTAACAGACGCAGTATCTGAGCTACTCAATATAACGCGATGCGTGCAAACAGACTAGTAGATGCTAGATCGGTCGGTGCTGCGCTACCCTATCGGCGATCCGGTTAGGTAGGGTAGCGCAGCACCGAAGCACAGGCTTACGGTAATTCCCAGGTGGTATCGTGGCCCGCTGAGGCGCCCGGTGAGAAGGTTATTTTCACCCCTTTGGGCGTAGTGATGCCGTTGGTTTGCCAGCAGGTAATACCATCCAATTTCTGGCCGGCCGGCACACTCGCCTTGAGCGTCGAACACACCTGATCGGCATCCATCGAGGTGCCGTCGGGGGCGCGAACGCTGAAGCGCCGGAAAGGAATGCTGGCCGGTGCCGTGTTACCTGCATTATCAATCGTAAACGTCACCTTCAAGCGGTCGCTCTCGATCTTGGCCGAACTCAGGGTAATTTTATAATCGCGCAGCGGCACGGGCGTGCCCAACGTGGGCGTACCCACCGCCGCTGGGGCATCACCAAAGCTCTCCTCCGGGGGGGTACCGCAGGCGGTCGCCGCCAGCCCCAGCAGCCACAGTGTCAATAGTAGGATCAGCCGCGTCCGGTTTTTCATGCAATGCTCTCCTGTAGCTACACCAGGCTCCGTAGCCGGCGGGATCGGGGTCACAGACATCTGCCGCCTATTATAGCATCTCTAGCACGCGGCGGGTAGGGCGACATAAAACCTGCCGCGCCTGGGCGCAGCAGGTTGGGTACACGGCGCAGATAGCGCCTAGGCGGCGATGCTTTCCAGGGCGCGGAGGGCAGCTTCAGTTTCGAGGCGGCTGCTTTTGCGGCTACGTGCAGCGTCTACCAGCGCGCTGAACAGGCGGCGCGCCCATTCGTGCTTGCGCGTCATCTCTTCCGGGTGCCACTGCACAGAAAGCACAAAATAGTGATCCGGCCCTTCCAGTCCTTCGCACAATTCGTCGGGCGACCACGCGGTAGCGCGCAGACCGGGAGCGACTTCTTTGACTGCCTGATGGTGCGACGTATTGACCCATACGCGCTCGGCTCCGGCCAGTTGGCGCAGACGACTGTCGGCGGCGATGCGCACATCGTGGGCTAAGTAGTCACGGATCTTGCGCTTATAGGACTCGCGGTGGTCGAAGACCGTGGCATATTCACTGGGGATGTCTTGCCAGAGCGTGCCACCCATCACCACGTTCAGCACCTGATGGCCGCGACAGATGCCGAAGATCGGCAGATCATCGGCCAGCGCCCACGGCAGTATGGTCGTTTCGACAAAATCGAGGCCGTTATCGGGTAGATCTACTTCAGGATGCGCCGCTTCGTGAAAATAGCGCGGATTAATGTCGGTGCCGCCGGGGATCAATAAGCCGTCGAGCATATCATAGATAGCGCGCGCACTTTCCACATCTTCCACCTGAGGGATCAAAACCGGAATACCACCGGCGGCCATCACAGCTTTGGAATACGACTGGTTATTGCTGAACCGTGGCGCGTGTAGGCCGGCTGCGTCATGGTCACTCATAGTGGTGATGCCGATTAGAGGTCGCCCGCTCATCTATAGCTCCGTCTATCTGCCTAGCCGTCAATAGGCTGGGCCGTCGTGCCCTATTGGGCGCATCTGTGGTCAAACTCCGTAATAGCAGAAGCTGTGCCATACCCGGCAGTCGGCAATGACTACTGGTAGGATGGAGTCTACCACCGGCTGCGGTGGCTGTCAAGAAGGATTGAAATGTGACGACGCGCGATGTGGCGACGCTGCTTTCTGCGCTGGCATACCAATTGGACACGTATCGCGCCGTATCTCCTGGGCGGTGCCCACGCCGTGTTGGGGTGGAGGCGGCAGAGCGATTAGCACTTTAGCAACTATTTCGGTACAATTAGGCGTATAAATGTTCGGAAGGATCGCTAACCCCACTATGGTCAAAACTGTTGCGTCTACCGGTGAAACCAGCGCCCCGCCGTCCGGTGCGCCGACAGCGCTGCGCTGGGCTGAGGTCGTGGCTTGGCGCAATACGCGCTATCACCGGCAGAGCGGACTGAAACTACATACCGAGGATCAGGCCCGTCGCTTCGTCGAAGAGGTGGGGTTTTGTTTCCTCTACCCCGCGCCGGGTATCGAGTTGCCGTCCCTGTGGGAAGCGATTAACGGCCGCAGCCGCGACATCCCCAAGCACCACCATGATCACGCCCTGGGTCTGAGTTGGGAGTGGAAAGACAGCCTACCCAGCCGCAAGCAGCTTTGGTACGGCAAACTGTTGCGCGGCAAGCCGATGTTTGTCTCGTTCGCCCTGCTACCCGCCTTCTACGCGCTCTCAGAAAACTACGGCGACCTGGACGACTATCGGCAGCAGTTCGCTGATGGGCGTATGAGCGTAGAGGCGAAAGCGATCTACGAGACGCTACTGGCCGAGGGACCGCTTTCGACTAACGCGCTCCGCAAGGGCGCTAACCTGTTCGGTGGCGGCGACATCGCCCGCCGCTTCGAACGCGCAATGAACGAGTTGCAAGGCGACCTCAAGATCGTCAAATGCGGCACCAGTGACGATAATCGCTGGAAATATTGCTACGTGTACGATCTGCTACTGCGTTGGCGGCCCGACTTGGCCGAAGAGGCACGAGCGATCAGTGAACGGGCCGCGCGCCGGCAGCTCCTGCTGACCTATATACACAATGTGGCCGCCACACCTTTGCCGGCGCTGCAACGCTTATTCGGCTGGGAGCCGGAAACGACTCGCCGCACAGTAGACGAGTTGCTGGCAACCAATCACCTACGTGAGGTGATCATCTCCGACTTGCCGGCCGCTCTGCACCCGCCGACCAGCCGCAAACAGACCGCCGGTCCGCCGCACTGGCTGGCGCTGGGCATAGCCCACGGCTTGGCACAGTAAACCGCCCTTTGCACAGCAGGCAAACTCAGCTATAATATAGAGACAGTAGCTGCGAGACAGTTTAGCGCCGACGTAGCCTCCACGTAACTTGTGCATCACGCATCGTCCACGCAGCATAGTTGCCATAATCCCTCGCTATAGGCACGGCAGTAAGCCGGCCCACTAGGGCACCTCGCCGGCATCTGGGTGCCATAATACCCTACAGAGGAGCAATAACGCTATGAAGCATCTTTGGATTATCCGCGCTTGGCTGGTCTTACTACTAGGGTGGGGGCTGGGGTTCTCCGGTCATACAGCGGCTGCGCAACAGGCGACCGGCACACTTAAAGGCATCGTCACCGGACTTAACGGTGCATTTGTGGCCGGCGCGACCATTACCGCCCACGCCGAGGCAAACGAGAACTCAGAAGAGTTGGGCCGCACTACCACCGGCAGCGACGGCACCTGGCAGATGACCGTGCCGGCCGGCCGACTAGTGTGGGTCCACTTCAACACCTTCGGCCCACTGTGGGGCTACAGCTATAGCCCGCCGTTCACTTTGCAGGCCGGCCAGGTTGTGGATCAGGTGAATTTTGTGTTGGCCCCACGTGAAGTGAGTGCCCCGCCCACCGCCGCCCCGCCTACAGCCACCGCCGCGCCGTCCACCGCTGTGCCGGCTACGGCCACCGCCGTGCCGCCCACCGCCACCGCCGTGCCTATCCCACCCACCGTGGTAGCGGGCGCACAGCCGGGGATGCCCAGCACAGGAAACGGCACTCAGTGGCTAGAGACGCTGGCCGGTCTCATTACCGCCTTGCTATTGCTAGGAATCGGCAGCCGCGTGCGCCGCACCTGGCTGCAGCGCTAGGCGATCCGCAACGATCCGGCACAGTGGTCGGCCGGGTCACCCCACTACGGCGTCAGGGGAATTAGCCCCGCCGCCCGCGCGCTTTGCACGCCGAGCAGGCCCAGCAGTACTTCGCTCGGCGTGCCCGCGTATTCGGGGTGCAACTCGAAACGGGCACGCTCGAAATATTGCACGGTGTAGGTTGTGCCGGTGCCCGCCGACCGCTCACGCACTTCTTCGCTGATGGGGTAGCCGTTGACGAACAGACCGCCATGCGCCTGCCAGTAGCGCAGGAATGGGCCGCCCAGGTTGTGGCCGGCGGCGGCGAAATAGGTGCCGTCGCGTTGTGGAGGGGCCGGAGGGTCGGGCGCGTGCCATTGCACCCCCAAACGCCCCAACAACACCTCGTAGGCCGTGCCTGCGTATTCGGGGTGCAACTCAAAACGGGCACGCTGAAAGTACTGCACAGTGTAGCTGCGCCCGGTCACCGCATCCGGCTCTGTGAGGACTGCGGTGATCGGATAACCAAACTGCGCCAATCCTCCATAACGGCCCCACCAAGTCAGGAAGCTCCCGCACACGGTAAAGCCCGTCTCGCGGAAGAACTGCCCACCCTCTTGCCCGCACCCCTTAGCCGACGGGAAGCCGGACGGCGCGGGCGGTGTGCCCAGTGGCGCAGTCACCGTCACGGTAATTGTGTCGCTCGCACCGAGAATAGGGCTGCTTTCATTATTATGTAAAGTAGCGGTGATACGGTGCACACCAGGGTTGAGGCCCGGCAGCGTATCGTTGGGCAGATCGTGGATTTCGCTCATAGACAGCCCGGCGTATTGGCCGTCCACATCCACCCACCAGGTGCCCACCCCCGGCGCGTTGACCTGCCCAATACGCCGGGCATCGGGGCGGAAATTGGTGAAGCGCGCTTTGAGAAACGGATGCTCCGGCGGGATGCTCGCCCCGGCGGCCGGCAGGATCAACTTGATCGCAGGCGGGCCGATGCTGCCGGGATCAAAGACCATCTCGTTCGCCAGCGTTACCGCCTGTTCCTTGAACACCGGCGGATTGAGCGGCGCACCCAAGCTGGTCAGCAACTCGACGCGGATCTGATGCGCGCCCGCAGCCAATTGGGGCAGTGCGGCGTTGGGAGCCATGATCATATCGGACACCGACAGTCCGGCATCCTGTCCATCCACGCGCAGAGTCCAATAGCCCACGTTCGGCGGAGCAGGCCGGTTGATCACCTGCCCATCCAGCCGGAACTCCGCTATCGTCACCTGCACCAACAAGTGGTTGCCCGCCACCGCCGGCCCACCGGCATAGGGGCTATAGATCGCGATGCTGCGCCCGATAGAGCCGGCCGGCGCGTCCTGTGTCGCCCCGCCGGGCAGCAGCGACAGCGAGAGCAAGAGGATGAGCCAAAGGGCAAAACGGAGAGGGATCATGGGCTTCTCACAATTTCAGGAGGCGACCGGCAGCTAGACGATTAGGGAGTAGCATAGACCGCAGGTGGATAGAAACGGCGTGGCGCGGCAGCATATAAACGGCTGCCGGGATTATAATACCTCCATTATACGGTGGCCTGTCAAGCAGCCGGCATCAGTAACCATTTATAACGACGAATTACACTAGGGAGCCACGAAGACTTTAGGTCACTCTAGAGCAGAATCGGTTGCACAATCTTGGCGGCTCTGTGCGGCCCGGCGCGACACGATCCGAGCTTGCTCATAGGCAGGAATTGTGCTAAAATTATGTCAACATGACCACACCTGACCCACCCGATGCCATCCTACAGGACCCCGCTGCGCCTTATGTGCCGGAGGGTGGGCCGGGCGTGCGCCGTGATGCACGGGAGCTGGGGCGCACCGCGTGGTGGCTGGCAACGCGGCGGCGGCGACCCGAATGGCAGTCGCTGGCCGGGGCCGGGCTGGCGACCTTTAGCGGGCGACCGCGCGCTAACTTCGAGCAAGCGCAGACCGGCGACCCGGTACTGCTCTATGTGGCGCGGCCCGACCGGGCCATCCGCGCTGTCGGCATCGTCACTCATGTCGGCGGCAGCCCACCGCCTGCGCCTGCCGCCGGAACAGGGGCCGCAGAGACGCCGGAGATCGGCAGTACGCCGGCAGGCACAGGCAAAGAGCCGCTGCATATCGAGGTACAGTTCGCCTTCGAAGTTCCTAACCCGCTGCCGTGGAGCGAAATCCAGGCGGTGCCTGAATTAGCCGAAGCCGAGCCGGTCAAGCAACGCAGCAGCGGCACCCTGTTCTATCTCAGTCCCAGCGATTATCGCACGCTGCAAGCGCATATCGTGGCCCGCAACCCCGAGTTGGCCGCCGCCTTCGCCGCCATCGATTCCGGCAGCAGCTTGCCACGCGACCTCGACAGCGCCGAACTCGGTCCCTTGCGCCCGCGTGGCCTGCACGAGCCGCCGGCGGCGTATCCAACGACCGCCCTGCCCGCCCTGCCGGCGCCCCTCCCAGCCCGCCCGGCAAGGCCGGCCTTGCCGGCCATCCACAATTTGGTTGAGTTGCAGGCGCTAACCGCCTTACCGCTGCCTTTGTTGGAAGAGGCGCGCGATCTGCTGGAAGACACGGGCCAGATCGTGTTTCATGGGCCGCCGGGCACCGGCAAAACCTGGCTGGCGCGGGGGCTGGCAACGTTGGCGGCCGGCGACCCGGCGCGCGTGCAGGTGGTGCAGTTCCACCCGGCCACCACCTATGAGGATTTTATCGAAGGGCTGAAGCCGAGCGTGGATGCCTGGGGCCATGTCACCTACGCCGTGCTGCCGGGGTTGTTTGTGCGCCTGTGTGCCCAGGCGCGGCACGATCCCGACCACCATTATGTGTTGATTATTGACGAGATCAATCGCGCCCCACTAGCGCGCGTCTTCGGCGAATTGCTCTATGCGCTCGAATATCGGGGGCCGCAGGGCGCGGTCGAACTGGCGGTATCGGCAGGCACCGGTGGTACCCCGCAGCCGTTTTACGTGCCGGAGAACCTGCTGATCGTCGGCACAATGAACAGCGCCGACCGCAGCCTAGCCCTGGTGGATTACGCGCTGCGTCGCCGCTTCCGCTTCCTCGAAATCGAGCCGAATGCCGCCGTGCTGGACGGCTGGTTGCGCGATCACGGTGCGAATGCCCGCGCCCGCACAGGCTTGCTGACCCTATTCGGCGCAGTCAACGTTCGCTTGAGCGAGGCGCTGGACCCCGATCACCGGTTGGGGCACAGCTACTTCATGCTCGATCCCGCCGATGCAGTGGCCTTAGACCGGCTCTGGCGCACATCCATCCGCCCGCTGATCACCGAGTACTTCATCCCGGCGGCGGGTGAGATCGAGGAATACCGGGCGCTGTTCGCTGAGGCAGCGGCCATGCTGGACGGACGTGATGCCTGAGACGACCCCCGGCCCGACCACGCTGACGGTGGACGAGTTTGCCGGCGGTGAACTGGCGCTGTCGCCCGCCGCTGTTGCGCTGCTGCGGAGCCGCTACGCCCGTCGACTCACGGTGCAGGCGACCGACAGGCCCGGCCGCTACCGGGTGAGCGCACGCGGCTGGGTGGGGCGCGTCGGCCTACCGGGGGGAGGGCTGCTGGTGATCCGGCCCAAAGTTCCGCTGGGACATCTGTTCACTATGTTGACCGCCGATCCGCGCCTAGTCCACTTCGAGCAACCACCGGCCGATCTCGCGCCCGATCCCGAAATCTTCAGCTTTGTGCTGGCCGCGCTAGTGCAACGGATCGAAGGATTGCTCCGTGTAGGGCTGATACAGGGCTATGTGCCGCAAGAGGAGGATCTGCCGTTCGTGCGCGGACGCATCGTGCTGGGCGCGCAATTGCGGCGGCACGGCGACCTGAAAGCACGCCATGTCTGCGCCTATGCCGCTTTCACGCCCGACACGCCGGAGAATCGCGTAGTCGCGGCGACGTTGCGGGTGTTGCCTGGCCTGCTAACCGGCGGCGAACGGGCGTTAGCACGCAGGGCACGCAGCTTGCTGGCGCGCTTTGCCGAGGTTACGCCGGTGGGGCGGAGCGAGGCGTTGGCCTTGTTAGCGCATATCACGTTGCACCGGCTGAACCAAGCATACGGGCCGGTGTTGGGCCTCTGCCGCTTGGCATTGCACCATCTAACACTGGCTGAGGCGGCCGGACCGCACCCGTTTGCTTCGTTTCTGGTGGAGATGCCACGCCTATTTGAGAGCTTTGTTACGGCCCGGTTACGGCAGGGGCTAGGCGCGCACGGCCTGCGCGTGGTGGCCCAACAACATGACTATCTGGATGAGGCGCAGCAGGTCGGCATCCGGCCTGATGTGCTGATCTATGCGGCGGGCGGCCATACACCGCTGCTGGTACTGGATGCGAAATACCGCCGCCTGTCGGCCGGCGACCCGGCGGATCTGAGCCGTGACCTCTATCAGGTAAGTGCGTACCTGGATCGCTACGGCCTACGGCGGGGGGTACTGGTTTATCCGCAATTCGAGGCCGCCGCCGCCGGCACGCTCAAGCTGCGCGGCACGCCGAAGCGCCTGCACATCGCTACACTGAACCTAGCTCCCGGTGGCCTGCCCGCCTTCGACCAAGCCTGTACCGCGCTCGTCGAATCCGTGGCGCACCTGGCACTCAGCAATATCAAACCGGACGAATGATCGAGGGAAGACGCAAAGGATCGCTGGAAGACGGTTACGGTTAAAGAGGAGAGCTACAATGTTTGGGCCGCAACTGCCGTATTATGTCAAAGACACCGGGCTGTTTGGTGAGGGCGTACTGCACTGGGCAGCGGCGGCGCTGCCGGGGCTACCGGATGCGCCGGCCGACCGCCAAGTGGTGGGGCCGATAGCCGCGGCGATGAACGCCATCGCCGTGAGTTGGACGCTCATGCGCCGATCTATGCGCGAGACCGACGAAGGCGGGCGCAACTTTGTGCGCGACATCTACCGCAAGATGGGCGCAACGACTTGGGAGCCGAACCGATCCGCCCGGCCGGACCCCGCTGTGCTGCAACCCAGCATGGTGCTGTTCGCCGACACAGCCGCCGGCTCGCGGGCTGCCGGCACCAGCCGCAGCGATCCCACCCGCTACCGCGAGGCGCTGGCACTGATCGAGGTCGAAGTGCTGGATCGCTCACTGGACGGGCGGCCCGGCTATAGCCCAATCCAACGCCTCAGCGCGCTACTGGACGCCACCGGAGTACGCTGGGGTATCCTCACGGACGGCGCACGCTGGCGCATCTACCGCGCGGGCAGCTACACGTACTATGAGGTCAACCTGGAAGCGATCTTGCAACAGCCGCCGGGCGATGCGCCGGAGGCGTTCCGCTGGATCTACGCCTTCATCCGGCCTGGAGCGTTCCCGCAAGGCGCTACGCCCAGCTTCCTCGACCAGTTGTGGGCCGAAGCTCACGCCCCCGCGCCCATCCCGCGCCAGCCCATGCTCGATGCGACGCAAGCCACGCCCGCCGCAGAGGAACCAGCGGTAGCGGACGCGATCACGGCCGAAGCAGGGGCAATTGCCGACGGCACAGCGGCGATGCTCGGTGAGGAGGAGCCGGCGGACGAGGAAATGGAATGGCAAGATCCGACCGATGCGGAAGTGAGCGTAGCGGAGGCGCCGGCGCCGGCGCATCCAGTAGCGTCGGCGCCGGTGGCAAAAGCCCCGCCGGCGACCGCCTCCCCCACCCCACCGGCCGCGCCGGCCGATGATGAAGGGATGTCGTTCGCGGATGCCGCCGAGGAGACGTTGCGCCGCCAGGGCGAACCCCGCCCGTTGCACTACCGCATTATCACCGAGAAAGCGATTGAGCTAGGGTTATTGATGACACACGGCAAAACGCCGGCGTCTACCATGTCGGCCCAGATCTTGCGCGACATGGAGCGTTGCGAGAAGCAAGGCATCCCGCCGCGCTTTTTCCGCCAGGGACCGGGCATCTTTGGGCTGACCGATTGGCAGTCGCGCATCTTCGGGCAAACGGCGGGCTGAGGAGCGCGGCGCGGAATCTGCTTACTTATGAAGGAGCTAAAGCGCATGGCCTACGCCCTAGTAAGATACACGTTTCACCCGCGCCCGCCTTTGACAAGTCCATAGGGCAGATGTACAATTAGGGTAGAGGTATCGTCCCGTCAGCCGTGTACCCACCCGCCCTGCGGCGGAGCCGAGAGAACGCTATGCAACAGATGGATCGTGATCGGGAACGCAACAGCGGTGAAGGGTCCGGCAAGCACCCCGGCAAACCGACCGGCACCGGCTTGCTGGATCGCCAGCTAGAGGAAATCCTGCGTAATGCTGAGCGCAGCCATCGGCGGCAGTTGTGGTGGCGACGGATGCGGGGCACCGCAGGAGTGGTGCTGCGCGCGCGCGGGGGGCAGTCATCCTTGCCGAGGCGGCTCATGGCCGCCGGCGCGGCGCTGTGCCTGATAGGGTTGCTGATCAGCGGCCTGAGTCCGATCCTCAGCGGCTGGCTGACGGTGGCCGGGGTGATCCTGATCCTCAGCCCCATCTTTATCAATATACGCCGAGGCGGCGCAGGCGGGCGCGATCAGCGCATCTGGCGCGGGCGTATCGTCGAGTACTCCTCGGACGATCCCTTCCGGGCCGGGCGCGAGTGGGCACAAGGGCTGTTGCGCCGCCTACGAGGCGGCCCGCCGCGCTGACCATGCACTCATAAAACGTGAGCCTGGTTCTACCAATGAAAAGTGGCAAGTAGAGACTGTTATCGTCCTACTTGCCACTTTTCCGTTTCATGTTTACGTTTTACGTCGTTGCCGTCGCAGCCAACCACTCCAGCGTCCGTGCCCCTGTCGCCGGGTCGTGGCCGGGGAAGCGATGTGAGCCGCCGTCAAGCAGCCAAAACGCCTTGGGATCGTGAGCGGCAGCATAGAGGCGTTCAGCAATCGGCAAGGCACCGAGTTCATCGCCGGTGCAGGTGATCAACAAAAGCGGACGCGAGGGCAACTGCGCCACGGTGTCGTAGAGGTTGTGGCTTTCCAACCAGCACGACAGATCACAACCCATTACACGCGGGAAGCCGCTACCTGTCGCCCGCCACGCACCGATAGCCGTCACTGGGTCGTGGGCATCACGCAACATACCGGCCAGCGCTGCTTCGTCGGGCGGGCTGATCGCTACGCAGCCGGCTAGGTCAGGCCACTGGTGGACGGCGTGCAGCGCAAAATAGCCACCCATGCTACTGCCGCGCACCGCGATCCGCCGAGCATCTACCTGGGGCCGACTCCGCAGCCAAGCGCGTGCCGCGCCGACATCGTTAATCGCCCGCGAGTCGAGACAGCCGTCGCTGGCCCCATGGCCGCGCCAGTCAAAATTCAACACTGCCCAACCCTGTGCCACTGCGGCTGCCGCGAAATCAGCATGGTGTTCTTTGCACGACCCGAAGCCATGACACAGGATCAGCGCCGGGGCGGGATTGGGGCCGTCCGGCCACCCCACCTCGGCGGCAATGTTCAGGCCGTCGCTGGTTAATGTAATCGTCTCAGTAGGCATAGGTTGTCAGTTGTCGGTTGTCAGTCGCCGATCGTCGGTTGGCGGCAGTTAGAGAATCCAGGCAGTTTATGTCTCCATTATACTCAATAACGGTCACAGTTCAGTGTAAGCACGAGTACACATAGTAAATCCTTAGCCGTAACTACCAGCGCCCGCTAGCAGCCCATACGACCAACGAGCGACTGATGACCGCCAACCAGCCGCTAGCGCCACCACAGCAAGGAGGGACTGCCGATCCGCTAGCGCCACCACAGCAAGGAGGGACTGCCGAGCCCAAGCCGACTCACGGCCCAATCGGCCCCAACGCGGGCTTCGCGGTTCCACGGCTCCACACGCAACACCCGCTCCAGACAGGCCAGCGTCAGCGAGGGATCGCCCGCTACGCCGCCGAGATAGAGCCAAGCGCGGGTGTTGCCCGCATCGGCGGCAATCGCCTTGAGGAAATAGTAGCGCGCCCGCGCACGATTGCCCACAGCGGCGGCCTGCACACCCAGCAGCAGCAGCCCCCCACTACTGCTATCAACATCGCCGTTGCGCGCGTCATCAAGCGGCACGGCTGCCGGCACCGGACGATGGATCGCAGGCGGGGCGGCCGGCGCAGGATCGACGACGTGGACCGGCCCCGGTCGGGTAGCCGTCAGCAACGGCATTGCCAACTGCGCCGACGGGGCCGACGAATGCAGCGGCGGCGGCAACGGCGGTAACGGCGGCAGTACCGGCACCGGCGGGGCGCTCGGCAGCGCCGGCAGCGCTATATCGGCCCACGGCGGCACCGGCACCGGCGATGCCGCCGCCGGGGGAATCGCCCACCCGCCGGCACTGCTAGGTACCGACCGGGTTGAAGCCACATCTTCTAGCGGGGGGATCAGCGACCGGCCCGCCGGCTGCCGCACGCCCAACGGAGTCGCCGTGATCGGCACGTTACCGGGCCTGCTCTCCTTGTCCAGCCGCCTCGCGGCAGGCGGCGCGCTGCTTCCCACGCGCTTTAGGTGCGGCGGAGAAGAGGTAGGCGGTTCCCAGACGGACAGCACCGCCGGCAGCCCCAGTTTTTCCCGCGCCCAGAGCAGCCCGATGCGCGCCTGTGCATCGCCTGGATCGATCTGCAACACTTTCTGCACACACGATAGCGTCAGCGCCGGATCATCGGCCACCCCGCCCAAGTAGAGCCAAGCACGGGCAAAGTTCAGGTCGGTGCGAACCGCCTGCACGAAATAGTAGCGGGCATCTTCGTGGTTGCCGTCGAGCGCCGACCGCACCCCCAAGTGGAGCCATTCATAAGCCATCGGATCTACGCCCGTGTCAACCCCTGCCGGCTGCCCGAAGGGGCGGCGGGGCAGGATGGGCGTTTGCAGAAATAGCAGCGCGTTCATGGATACAACCCTCCGTTGATCCTTCAACGAAGAAGTGCGGGAAAAGTCGCAAACCTGCCGACTGTTTTGCGTTACTCGTCCAACAAACGCAAATGCAGCAGCGTATTGCGCTCAACCGCCAGGTGGGCCATCACCACCGGCGAGAGTAGCAGGCGGTCGGCCAAGTCGGGTCGCCCTTCGAGCGTGACCACTGCCAGGTGCTCGCCCGCGCTGAGGACTTCGGCCCGTATTGGGGTCGGACGATTACGCCCCCGACTACGGAGCATATCCAATGTTAGGTCATCCATCAGCGCGGTCCGTGGGTCGCTGGGGGGGTGCAAGTCGAGAGTGGTCGGCATCGCTACCATACGGATCATCGTCAGCCGACGATCTACCAACTCGATCAGGCCGGCTTTAATCAGGTGTGTCGCCAGCACTTGCACCTCGAAATCGTCTTTTCGCAAGCCGGCGGCGATAGTATGCAGATCGTGGCGGCCATCCACCAGGGTGAGAAAGCGCCAGTCTTCAAAGCTGAGGTTGATATTGCCGCTATGGTTCTCCACCTGCGGCATCAGGCGTACCCACATATAGGGACTGGAGATGCAAGCCCGTACCTCGGCCGCTTCAGCGGCGCGGTGTTGCCCGGCGCGCACAATAGCGGCATTGGGTGTGGTGATCGTCGGCTGAATGGGCGGATCGTAGCCCTCAAAATGGAACTTGCCGCGCTCCCAGTCGAACGGCACCAACGCCGCCGGGTAGCCGCTCTGCGGGCCGGCCACAGCGTGGATAATCGCGCCCTCGTGGAAGTAGAGCGAGACGCGCTGGCCCCCCCGTTCTAAGGCCAGTTCGCCGGTCTGGCGTTCCACCTGGAGCAAACCGATAATATGTTGCAGGTGAAATTCATCAAGTTGGCCGAGCAGCGCCACAGCGATACCTCGTCAGCCGTCCACAGCAGGCGCATCCAGCCCCAACAGGCGGATCGCGTTGCCACCAAGCACGGCGGCTAAGTCGGCGGGGGCCAACCCCGCCGTGCGTGTGCGCGCGAGAAAGCGCGCCTGACCAAGCAGTGGGTAGTCGGTGCCCCACAAGACTCGCGCTGCCCCCACCAACGCCACCACGCGGCGGAACACGTCGAAACGATACAGATAAGTCGAGGCGGCAGTGTCATAATAGACGTTGCCTAACGCCGCCGCGACTTCGGGCATTAATTCATAGAACGGCAGCCCTCCGCCCCAGTGGGCGGCGATGATCCGTAGCGCAGGGAAATGACACGCCGCCGCGTACACTTGTTGCGGCCAGACCGTGCCCTTACCCGCATACAGGTGCCCCAACGGCTCGCTACAGTGAGTAAGCAGGGGGCGCCCATAAGCCGTCAGCACCTCGGCCAGTGGTCCCAGATCATGTGCGCTGTCGAGCCGGAAACCCTGACCGTCCGGCCCCACTTCGCCACAGCCGCGCAGCCCCGCATCCAGACAGCGAGCCAACTCCTGCGCCGCCGCCACACCCGCGAGCGGTGATACAATAGCGAACCCAATCAGCCGGTCGGGATAGCGCCGTACACATGCGATCAGGTAATCGTTGTGCAGCGCACAAATCGCCGGGTCACGCCACGGGAAGCCCAACAGTACCGTGCGATCCACCCCGGCGCGATCCATCGCTACCAATACGTCCTCGGCGCACGCCAACTTGCGCTCCGGTGCACCATACAACTCGGCAAACCACCCATCGCGTGCCTGGAACCGCGTTCGCTCCTGCCGCACCACATCAGGAAAGACGTGAGCGTGGCAGTCAATGATCATAGGATGAGTGTAGTCTAACGCGGCGAGGGTGTCAAGCACCCAGCGGCGGGCGTAGGCCAAACATTCAGGGGCGGCGGTCGAAGTTGGCGGGTAGGTGACCATTCAGCAACTGCGGCTCCTGTACGCTACACCCTATGGATCGGTGGGAGCCGGCATTAACGGGCACGGCGGCCGATGATCCGCCCGCTGATACCGAGGCTCAGGATAAGGACGGTCAGCGCGAGGGCCAAGCCGAGCAAGTTGGCGGGTTCACCTGTACGCGGCATACCGCTGGGTAGCTGGGGCCTGATGGGCGTGCGGGTAGCGACGGCAACCGCTGTGTCCGTGGCAACTGCCGGCGCCGTGCTGCTAGCGACCACAACCGCTGTGTTCGTGGCAACTGCCGCTGCCGTGTTACTAACGACCGCTACCGCTGTATCGGTGACAACTGCTACCGCCGTGTCCGTGGCAACTGCCGCTGCCGTGCTGCTAGCGACGGCTGCCGCCGTGTTCGTGGCGATTACCACCGCCGTGTCCGTGGCAACCACCGCTGCCGTGCTGCTAGCGACGGCTGCCGCCGTGTTCGTGGCGATTACCACCGCCGTAGCGCTGGGAAGCGGCAGCGGTGTGCTGCTCGGGGGCGGCGGGGGCGGGGGGCGGGTAGGTCGCGGCGTCACGGTGCTGATGGTCGGCAGCGGCGTGCCGGTCGCGCTCGCTACCCCCGTGCCGGTCGCGCTCGCTACCCCCGTGCTGGTCGCGCTTGGTGCCGGCGTGCCGGTCGCGCTCGCTACCCCCGTGCTGGTCGCGCTTGGTGCCGGCGTGCCGGTCGCGCTCGCTACCCCCGTGCTGGTCGCGCTTGGTGCCGGTGTGTTGGTGGGCGAGGGTAGCGCCGTGCGCGTTGTGGTCGGTGCCGGCGCGGCGCTGCACGCCTGTACGTTATTGGTGTCTAAGGTCACCGTACCGTTCAAGGCGTACAGGCCGGTGCGCGTCGTCGCACCGGTGTTCAGGGTGATGGAGGTCAGCGCCAGGAGGTTGCCCATAAAGGTGGTGCCGGTACCCAGCGTCGCCGAACTGCCGACCTGCCAAAAGATATTACACGCTTGCGCCCCGTTAGTTAGCGTGACACCGGCATTGACCGCCGTGGTGAGGGTACTCCCGATCTGGACGATAAAGACACTGTTGGGGTTGCCTGCGCCGTCGAAGCGTAGTTGACCGGATAACTGTGCGGTTGTGGCGAAGCAGTATACTCCGGGGACGAGCGTTTTGCCCCCTAAATCCTGACCCGTCAAAACGAAATCGCAGGCTTGCCCAGCCGCATTGTTATAGGCAAGGGCCGCATCACGCTGAGCTTGGCGGGCCACAGCGTCTCCTGTGTGGATCGTCCCACTCACGATGCCGGGCGGAAACCCGGTGACAGCGGTGCCGGGGCTCACGCCGAGATCGCCGGCCACGTTCGTCCCGCCGGTATTGGTGACCGTACTGCCCGCCAGCACGCCGAACCCTGCGGCTGTGCCCAGCGTAGGCAGGCCGGCTGCACGCACTACCGGTGCCAATAGTAGTAACGCCAGCAACAGCGGCAAAGTGGTTGCTGCCCAATATTTCCTCAGCTTCCTCATGGACGTTAATACCTCCCAGGACAGGATACGTCAAACATAGAAAGACACCTAGTGCTGGTGGTTACCTAGTTTGGCATAGGAACCGTTCTTTATTTTCACTTTGTGCAATTATCAGATTGTGCAGAATTATACAAAGTCGAACTCAGAGAGTACACATCATGAATATTATAGCATTTTAAAATGCTATGTCAAGTACTGTTTTCTGTAGGTAAACAGTTGGAATGCTATTGACAGAGGCCAAAACCTATGCTATAGTAACTTTGTTAGTCCGATGGACTAACAAAGAAATTAAGGTTTGCTACGGCCGGTAAGCGAATGCCGGACGCCACGATGACGATCACATTATGAAGGAGGAAATCACGATGATACAGTATCGTTGGCCCGCTACGACGCTACGGAAGCGCCGCACAGTGCGAAACGCACGCAACTTGTGGACGCTACTGGTGATTACCACGATGTTGCTGACAGTGTTCGCCGGGGATCGGCATACGGTGTTGGCCGCATCCAGCCTAAAAGCCCAATACCGCGCCTTTGCCGGTGGAGCTAGCGTCAGCGAAATCGCGCCCTGGTTCCAGATCGTCAATACCGGCAGTGGCCCGGTAAACCTCAGCACTATTAAATTACGCTACTGGTACACCGCAGACGCGACCAATCCGGCCCAGGTATTCAATTGCGACTGGGCGCAGGTCGGCTGCACAAGCATCACCGGCAACTTTGCCGCTGTGAGCGGCGGCGCCGGCGCCGATTATTATCTGGAACTCGGTTTCACCAGCGGCAGCCTAGCGGCCGGCAGTAGCAGCGGCGAAATCCAGACTCGCTTCCACAAGAGCGACTGGTCAAACTACACCCAGACCGGCGACTACTCATTCGATGCTACCAAGACTGCCTACGCCGACTGGTCACGGGTAACGCTCTATGAGAACGGCAGCCTGGTTTGGGGCGTGGAACCAGGTGGCACGGCAGCAACCGCGACCCGCACCGCAACCTCCGGTGCCCCTACCGCGACGCCCACGAACACCCCGATAGGAGCCACTGCGACGCGCACCAATACGGCCGGCCCTGCTACCGCGACGCGCACCAATACCCCTATTCCACCGACCGCCACGCGCACCAATACTCCAGGACCGGCCACCGCCACGGCGACCCCCGCGCCGGGCGGCAACAAAGAGGTGATTGGCTATTTCACCGAGTGGGGGGTCTACGGGCGCAACTACCAGCCCAAAAACTTGGTCACCAGCGGTAGCGCAGGCAAAATGACCAAGCTGCTCTATGCCTTCAGCAACATCAGCAACGGCCAATGCACCATCGGTGACTCGTATGCCGATTATGACAAGGCTTACGATGCCGCAAGCAGCGTCAGCGGTGTTGCCGACACTTGGGATACCGGCGCGTTGCGCGGCAACTTCCATCAGTTGCAGGAACTCAAAGCCCTGTATCCCAACCTCAAGGTAATTATCTCTGTCGGCGGCTGGACGTGGTCCAGCGGCTTCTCCGCTGCCGCCATGACGCCGGCCTCACGCCAGGCATTCGCCAGTTCCTGCATCAACACCTTTATCCAGGGCAACTTCGGACCGGGCCTGCATTATCCAGGCATCTTCGACGGCGTGGATCTCGACTGGGAATACCCCGGCACCTGCGGTAATACCTGCAACTACAGCGCGCAGGACCCGCAGAACTACACGGCGCTGCTGGCCGAGTTCCGCAGCCAACTCAATGCTGTGACCGCAGGCACCGGCCGTCCCTACTCCCTGCATATCGCCGCCCCGGCCGGCTCCGACAAGATCGCTTTGCTGGATCTAGCACATATGCATCCCTATCTGGACACCATTGACCTAATGACCTACGATTTGCACGGTGCATGGGAGGGGACCACCAACTTTCAAGCTCCGCTCTACGGCTCCTCCAGCGATCCCTCGCTACCGCCCGCTAACAACTACAACGCCAACTATGCCGTGCAAGCCTATCGCAATGCGGGCGTACCGGCCAATAAGATCGTAATGGGGGTGCCCTTCTATGGGCGTGGCTGGACCAACGTGCCGAACGCCAATAACGGGCTGTATCAACCTAGCAGCACCGCCGCACCCGGCACCTATGAGGCAGGTATCGAAGACTACAAAGTGCTGAAAAACTTGACCGGCTACAGCCAGTTCCGCCACCCGGAGGCTCAGGCGTTCTGGATCTTCAACGGCTCAACCTTCTGGAGCTACGATGATCCTACCGCGCTTACCAACAAGATGAATTATGTTAAGTCACAAGGCTTGGGTGGAGCGATGTTCTGGGAAGCCAGCGGCGACGATCCCACCGGCTCGCTAGTCAACGCGGTCTACACCGGCCTGCGCTAAACCCTGGCCCAGTCCGCTAACCAACCCTGGCCGCCTGCTCTCCCGAGTAGACGGCCAGGGTTCTATATGCGCCGTTTCCGTGTCTCCGTATTGCTGTTAATCAGGCGCAGCAACACCCAAACCGAACGCAAAGAACCCTGTCTTGCATCCACAAGACAGGGTTCTTTGCGGTATTCGGAAGGACCAGCCCGTATAATTTACGCTGTACGCTTTACGGTTTCGCCATCGCCTTCAGCGCATAATACACCGGGCGCGGCGACCAATCCGGGTTGAGGATGCTGAAGTGGGCCGGGCCGGTGTACCACTCCTGGAAGGTACTGAAGTTCAGGTTCCAGAGAAACATCACGCCCATATAGGGATAGTCTTGCTGCGCTTTCTGGAAGGCCCGCACCGTGTAGCGGGCTTGGTCATCCAGTGAGTTGTTTTGGCATTCCAGGTAGCCGCCTTCGCGCTGGTCGCTACACCAACCGAACTCCGTCACCCAAACCTGCTTTTGGCCGTCGCCGTGCTTTTCCATGACGGCGCGCTGGTCTTCAATGCGGCGGAAGTAGAAAGAGCCGTGATTGCGGTACTCTTTGGCCGGGGTAGCATCGCCCGGCTGCTTGATCGGCCACATTGTATCGGGCGGATTCCAGAAGCCGTAGGGATGGATACCTAGTGCATCGTAGTAGTTGCGGAGTTCGCCGTTGTTCCACTGGTAGAGCTGATCAAGAAACCAGGTGTCTTCCACCGCGTCATCGTTGTACACGCCGGTGGGAGTCAGCGCGCCGCTAATCACCACGGCCTGCGCGTCACCGGCGCGCGTGCCGAGGAAGCCGGCTTTGAGCAGTTCGGCGTAGCGAGCGGGCTTCCAGTGCGCCTCAAAGGTTTCGGCTCCCAGGTTCTCTTCGTTCCAAATCTCGTAGGCTTTGACATGGCCGTTATAGCGACTAGCCAAGGCATGCATAAAATCGCCGAAGTCCTGCGGGTTATCCGGCAGGCCACGCCCGCTTGCGGCGGCCCAGGCCGGCACGCGCACCACGCTCAACATCAGGTTCACGCCGGCGTTATTACAGTCGGCCACGATGCGATCGAGTTCGCCCCAAGCATAGCTGCCTTTGGGTGATTCGATGTCGCTCCACTGCACCTGCTGCTTGACCCAGCCAAAGCCGATGTCCTTCACGGCGTTCAGCACGCGCTGGTGGTCCTGGTAATACATATGGACGATCAGGCCGTAGCCGATATGGGGGCCGTTGTTAAACGTGCCGACCACCGGCACGGCGGTCGGGCCACCGGTGATCGGCGGTCCCGGCTTCGCCAAGCTGGAGGTTTGGCCGGTAGTACCGACCAGGCCGTTCTTGACCTGCGCGTAGTAGTCGCGGCCCAGCAAGCCCAGTTGCACTTCGTAAGCCGTGCCGGCGTGTTCAGGGTGATATTCGAAGCGGTTGCGTTGGAAGTATTGTACCGTATAGCCGCCTTCTTGCAGTTCTTCGCTGATTGGATAACCGAACAGAGATAAGCCACCGTTCGCCTGCCAGTAGCGGTAGAATACGCTGCCGAGGCGGTGACCCGTTTGCACGAAATAACGTTGGTCAGCGGTCTCCGGCACCGGATCGCCTTGCGAGAAGTTGCGGTCGGCGGTCAGATAGCTGCCGAGCAGGCCGAGCTGGACTTCGTTCCCGTTGCCGGCGTTCTCTGGGTGCTGTTCAAAGCGGTTGCGCTCGAAATACTGCACCTGATATTGACCTTCCGTGACCACCGGCGAGATCGGGTAGCCGAAAATCGCCAGCCCACCACGGTTGCGCCAGTAGTCCATGAAGGTGGCCGGCACGGTGAAACCGGTCTGGGTGAAAAGATAATCGCCTTTGGTATCTTGGGCATGGGCGGTATGCAACAGATCCGTTGCCGTCGCGATCAAGAGGGCCGCCAGCGCCACGAGGCCGGCGGCCAGATAAGTCCGCTTACGATTCACAGAAACCTCCCAAAAGGTGCAGGTAGGCAAGTCCTTACGACCAGCCAGGCAAGTATGAGGAGTGAGCGGCCGCGCCGTCACCGTGCGCCCAAGTGCTCCACCGGCACAGGAATAAAGCCGACCGATAGGCGAATATACTCCGGCGTGTAGCCGAAGGCGCGCCCATCCACCCCGACAATGCCGGTGCGCTCAAATAGATCGAACACGTCCACACCGGGAGCGAGTTTGCTCCAATTGTAGACGGTAGCCCCGTCGTCGAGGCCCACCTGCTCAAACAGACCATGCTGCGCGTTGAGACGGGTCAGTTCGGCCCGCAGTGCGTTGCGCCGGATCGTGTAAAGGGCGGAGATTTTCTGCTGGATCCAGGGCCGTTCCTCAAAGATCGAAGTGTAAGCTAGAAAGCGTAATTGCCACTCAGCAGGCAGGCCCGCGTTGGCGTTGTTCCAAACCGACGCCAGCAGGTCGGCCCAGTCGTGGTTGCCGAACGAGAGATAGCCCATACGGTCGCCGGTAAGGGTAAACACTTTGGAGAAGCTATTGACGAACAGTGTGCGGCGCAGCGCATCGGGCGTGAGGAACGCCGCCATACGTGCGTGATCCTCTTCAACCGGGGCGGTGCCGACGTAGGCCAAGTCGGCGATGATCGCCATATCGCGCCCGTCCTGAGCAACGGCATCTAACAAAGCGCGCAGTTCAGCAGGCCGGTAGGCAAAGGCAGTGGGGTTATTGCTGACAATCAAGTACAACACGCGCAGATTAGGATGCGCCTGGAGCAAGCGCGTCATCGCCGCGCCGGTTAGCTCAAAGCGATCCGCCTCCTGCGTCTGGTAAGGGATGATCTCCATACCCAGGCTGGTCGCTTGCCAGAGAGGTACGGCGAAACCGGGCGCAGGGAAAGCGAAGCCGATGGGGCCGCCGTACTGCCGACGGAAGTGGTGGTTGAGCGCGCGCAGCGACTTATCAATCGCGTCCAGGCCACCGATGCTGACGTAGGTCTGCTCAGTAGTGGCGGGGATGCCGCATTGCGCCTGGAAGCGCGCCGCCAAGCGCTCACGCAACAGTGGATTACCCACACCCATCAGGTCGTAGATGCGGTGGTCAAAGTGATATTCTTGCAACAGGCGGCGCTCAAACTGCATCATGCGCTCTCGCAGTTCAAGGTAGGTGCGCCCATCACTGACCCGCCCGTTGATCGTCTCGCCGGGCAAGATGATGCCGAGGTCTTCGCCGATGGTGCTGTAGTCCACGCCGGCCACGGTTTCGGTGATGCGTCGCACATCCACATCGCCGATGGTGCGGTTGACGACCATGCGCGCCACCACCGCATCGGGGATGCCGGCTTGCCGCGCCTCAGCCAACACCTCGTTGACCATGCGCGCCATCGCCCGAATAGGCGACGGGCTATCGGCCAACAGGGGACGTACGCGCTCGACCACACGCGCCCGCAAGGCGCGCATTGCGGCCTCGGCGGCGGGGAGATCAGGTAAAGGGAGAGGGGACTGGACAGGGGAGGAGACAGACGCAGTATCTCTGGTGGTCATTAACACTCCTACGGATGGGTCTGGTATGCCGCACAGTTGCACGCGCGGGTCTGTGGCCCCGGCATACAAGGCTAGTATAGTATACGTATTGAGATGGGCGGGTGTCAACTACGGAATAGGTTGATCAGTGGCTTACATTGGGCAGCGTAGTTTGAAAGGATGTAATGTCCAAATTAAGTGGTTTCTCAAGATAACCGCCACAAAATCGGTCCAGGTCGCTTGATGCGTCTCGCGGATTTGCCGATACTCTCGCCAAGCAAGCGGACCCGCTAACAACGTATCAAGTAAGCTCTTCTGGAACGGCGCAGGTATGGTGTGATGCCAAAAGGACTGAATCGTTATCCGACCATCTGTAATCAATCGCCCGTAGCCATGCTGCCGACAGTATTCGCGCAACACAGGCCACTTGACCATATTGGTGTACAAGCCCATATAGTAGCGCGCTTTGACTTCAGCTATAATGCCGCGCCCATCCTTCAACACGAAAAAGACATCAGGTGTATAGATGCGAGGTTTTTCTTGCCAAGTATATTCCAGACGGAAAGGCTGCTCTTGATAGAAAACTACGCCCTCAGCGTGTTCTAACTTCAAGAAAAAGCCTAACTCTAGGAGAGATTCATACTGCACAAATCGTCCCAGCTTTTCACTCCAAAGCTGTCCAGCAACACCGTCCCCATCTAAACTCACCTCCCGCTGACGTTCCATCACAATGGGTAGTGCCACATGGCTTGGAAGGACGGGCCACAAAACAGACGTACTTAGAAACTGACTGAATGCTTGCTGTTGTCGTTGCCTATGCTCTTCCTGACGCAAAGCTAAAGTATAATTGCCGACATATTCTTGCAGCGAGCGTCCTAAATCAACTGCTAGTCCAGCAGTGATTGTAGGGCGTTCGTAAGCAACAAAGTAGGTGATAAGGGGAATTATATGGCTTCTCAGCGAGAGATACTCTAGATCACTGTGCACAAATGCAAAAAGTCGCTCAGTAGCGTCAGCCTCTCCAGGACGAACCATCTCTTGCACATATAACAGTAATTGAGCGCACGCTGCCTTATTTAAGCCTTTACGGATCTGCATACGGCCTTTGCTACGGACCATACGGAAACTTTTATTAAGTAGCTACGGACCATACGGAAACTTTTATTAAGTAGCTGCCGAATACGCTCCCGGCTTAGGATCATCTCTCGGCCAACAGTCGCCAGGGTACGCGGTACGCCGTTGTCTAATCCGTAGCGTAAGCTAACAATTTGGCTATTTCGCTCTGTAAGTGCTTCATCAAGAGCCAGTGCAAAATACGCCAAGAAGTCACCGCTAGTAGTATTCATTAACACTCCTCGCCAGAGCCCAGATGTGACTGAGCACTTTGCATTTCAGTGGCGTGCGTTGCAATTTTTCAGTGCACTAAAAGTTTACAGGTCACACATACCATCCGCGATGAAGACGCGTTTGAGATTTTTTGCGGCGGGAAATTCTCAAACTCGCTTTTGTAAATCCGGCTGTATTAGCAATACGTACATCTATATAAGTATAGCTCCACCCAGAAAATTCCAGCAATGGATTTGACGCAACATTGACAACGGCTTGGGCGCTGGCTGTCTAGCCCCAAAATATACAAATTCCAGCAATGGATTGAGCTGCGTCAACCGCAAACAAAATAACAACTCAACAAGAGGGATTCGCCACACTACACGAAGTCTCTCCCCTCTCATAGAGTACTGAGGTTATGAATTATAACGAAAAGGGGCTCTTTGAGGAATAATGTGGTCGCCTGCTTGCGTATTAGTGTTTTGCAGCTTACCTGTTCTGTAAGTCCTGTGTGCCACTGAGTAGGTCACATAGCCAAACCCATGCTCATCGCAGTGGCACCACATTATTCCTCAAAG
>JBBRPH010000059.1:0-32782 GCA_038228295.1 Chloroflexia bacterium
AGCGGCCGGTGACGGTTACGCCCTCCTGTTATGTCGGCCGTGCATTTGACAGCGCTAAGGATTTCTGCTACACTCAACCTTAACAGATTTTCTGCCGTATTCGCTATCGGGCGGCACGCGGCGGCTGATCCCGACACATCTGTGTGTAGACTCCTGCGATCCTACCCGGCCCAGCCGGTATGTAGTACGGCATACGAAAGGAGCCCTGTTCTGGACACCCAAGCGCTTCCCCAGCCTGCCCCCGGCAAGGCCGCCGGCCCCGGCGATGACTCCGATGTCATCCTGCGCGTTGAAGACTTACAGACTTATTTCTACACCGAAGACGGCGTGGTACGCGCGGTAGACGGCGTGAGCTTTAACGTGCGCCGGGGCGAGACACTTGGCATTGTGGGCGAGTCCGGCTGTGGCAAAAGCGTCACTTCCTTGTCGATCATGCGCCTGATCGGCCAACCCGGCAAGATCGTCAACGGGCACATCTGGTTCAAGGGGACGGATTTATTGACACTGACCGAAGATCAGATGTGTAAAATCCGCGGCAACCAGATTTCGATGGTCTTTCAGCAGCCGACCAGTTGCCTCAACCCCGTCTTCCGCGTAGGCGATCAAATCAGCGAGGTGCTGATGCTGCATCGCAACTTGAGCCGTGATGCGGCATTGGCACGCACCATCGAACTCCTTACCATGGTCGGCATCCCTTCGGCGAAGAGCCGCGCCCAGAGCTATCCGCACGAAATGTCGGGCGGGATGTGCCAGCGCGTGATGATCGCTATGGCGCTGGCCTGCGAACCGGAAGTGCTGATCGCCGACGAGCCGACCACCGCGCTTGATGTAACGATCCAGGCGCAGATCTTGGAGTTGATGAAGGATCTCAAGTCCAATTTCAACACCGGTATTATCCTGATCACACACGATCTAGGCGTGGTGGCCGAAATGGCCGACAAGGTGGCGGTCATGTACGCCGGCCATGTGGTGGAAGAGGCTGAGGTAAACCAACTGTTCGATGCACCCAAACACCCCTACACCCAGGGCTTGCTTGCGTCGATCCCGGTGCTGGGCCAAGTCAAAGAGCGCCTTGATGTGATCCCGGGTTCGGTGCCCAATCTGCGGAACTTGCCGCCGGGGTGCCGATTCGCCAATCGCTGCCCACACGTCATGGATATTTGCCGCAAGGAAGACCCGGCCCTCTTCATCTTGCCGGATAATCGTACATCGCGCTGCTGGCTATACGCTGACGAAGCCGTGGGCACTAAGTCCGGCCCGGCGGCGCACTAAGTTAGAGGCAAGAGGAGCCGTTACACTGATGCCAAATATTGAACCGGAGTATAAAGCGGCGGCGGCCCTAGGCAGTGCCACGCCCACTCAGGCCGGAGCCGCAGGATCAACCACCGGTGATCTGCTGTTGCAGGTGCAGAACGTCAAAAAGTATTTCCCGGTGCGCGGCGGGGTCTTGCAGCGCGTCATCGGCCAGGTCAAAGCGGTGGATGATGTAAGCTTCTATGTCCGCGATGGCGAGACGCTCGGCCTGGTCGGTGAGTCGGGCTGCGGCAAGACGACGGTGGGCCGCACCATCCTACGTCTACTGCCCCCCAGCGGCGGCAGCGTAACATTCCAGGGCGCCGACTTTTTCAACCTGAGTGGGGCCGAACTGAAAAAGGCACGCCGGGACATCCAGATCATCTTCCAAGATCCCTATTCCTCACTCGACCCGCGCGTACCGATTGGTGAAAGCGTGGGCGAAGGGCTGCGGATTCACGGCATTGCGCCCGAGGAGCGCATTGAGCGAGTGCGCGAGGTGCTGGGCCGGGTCGGGCTACACGCGGAACACGCGCGCCGCTATCCGCACGAGTTCTCTGGTGGGCAACGCCAACGCATCGGCATCGCCCGCGCCTTAGCCCTCCGCCCCAAGTTCATCGTCTGCGACGAACCGGTATCGGCCCTCGACGTGTCCATCCAGTCGCAGGTATTGAATATTCTCAAAGACCTGCAACGTGACTTCGGGCTGACCTATCTATTTATCGCCCACAATCTGAGTGTGGTCGAACACGTCTCCGACCGTGTGGGCGTGATGTATCTGGGCAAAATGGCCGAACTCGCCACGCGCGAAGCGCTGTTCGAGAACCCGCAGCATCCTTACACCCAGGCGTTGCTGTCGGCCATCCCGATGCCCGACCCCCGCAATCGCCGGCAGCGCATCGTCCTCAAAGGCGACGTGCCCAGCCCGCTTAACCCGCCCACCGGCTGCCGCTTCCATACGCGCTGCTGGCTGGCGCAGGACGTGTGCAAGCAACAGGTGCCGGAGTGGCGCAACGTGGCGGGGGCCGGCGCGCCCGAACATTGGGTCGCCTGCCACTTCGCGCCCTTCACCCGCATCCCCACTCCCGCCGAAGTCGGCAGCAGTGCCGCCATCCTCAGGACGGTCGAAGCACACGGCGCTGCTGCGCCGGCAGGCTGAAGTGGGTAGCGTGAAACGTAATTAGCCGGCAACAGCGCAAGTGGCTGTCGGGATACACAAGTACATGGAGGGCCGCGCAAAGGTTGCGCGGCCCTCTTTATTCACGGCAAGGCCCACACCGCGTCCACATCGCAGGCGAGCGGCGTGGCGGGGCTGCCGTCGAAGGGATAAGCGGCGAGGTCGCCGGCGGGACTAATAACGGCGGCGAGCAAGCCGGTAGCAGGCAGGGCGAAGGCGGGATAGCGCGGATCGTAGACACGGCGGGCGCCGGCCAGCAGGCGCGGCGTAGCTATCTCCGCCGGCAGCGGCAACGACAAAGCATATAGTGCTTCAGTGGTGCCTTTATCGGCGCCGTCAGGGTTGCGGACGCGGCCCAGCAACGCCGTGCCGGCGGGAGCCACCCACCAGTCCGCCGCCTGACCGGGCAGGAGCGGGAACGGCCGACTTTGCGGCCCGGCGTCGCCGGCGGTCGAGAGCCAAACTAGCGTGGCGTGCGCGGCCGCACCGGCGCGAAAGGCGATCCCTTGACCGTCCGGCAGGACAGCCCATTGCTCCCGCAGATCTCCAGAATCGGGTGCGGACCACAGCGGCCCGCGTAGCCCGCCCGACGGCAAAGAGTAACGAGCGAGGATCAGGCCGGTCCCATCGTTGCGCTCCACGAGCAGGCCGTCCGACAATCCGTTGCTGCCGGGTAGGAAGTCAGCCTGTAGGCGCGCCGCCGCCGGCACGCCCTGCCAAGTCAGCTGTGCGAACACACGCGGTGGGTCGGTGGGATGCATAAAGTCGAGCAGGTAGAGCGTGCGCGTGATACCCGCCGTGGCCTCTTCGGTTTGCACCACCGCGTAGCGCCCATCGGGGCTGAGATCGGCCGTCAGCAAGAAGCCGGGGAGATCAGCGGCCACCGCCGGCCAGCCGCTGCGTCCGTCGGCGGACGGCACAGCGGTCAGGCGCAACAGGTGGGTGGCGGGTGTACCCGTCCCCAGCCCGGTGTCGGCCAGCAACACCGCCGCCGGCGCGGCGGCCGCTACCCAGCGCGTCAGGCCGACCGTCGCCGGCACGGCGGCATAGTAAGGCACTCCCATATCGTTGTGCCCGTAAAAGCCGATTGCGCCGGTCGGACCGCTGCGCCATAGCCCGGCGGCGGTCAGCCAAAGTGTATCGTTGCGCGTGAAGGCGGGAGGCAGCGGCGTAAACAGCGGCGGGCCGACCGCCGGGCGCGTCGCCAGCATGACCCCCTGCGCGGTATCGTACACGAAGCGGTCGGCGGCAACGGCCGGCACGCGGCTGTGTCCTGTGCTGCCGGGCAAGTGCAAGAGGCTACCATCCGCCGCATACAGGTAGAGGCCCGGCGTAGCGCCACCGCTTTGCAAATAAATCAACCCAGCGGTTCCAGCGGCGCGCAGACGGCGGTGCGTGACCACAAGTTGAGCTGCTATATCGCGGTAGTCGGGCTGGAGGGCGGCAACCGCCTGCGCGGCACGATACGCTGCGACCCAATCGCCGCGCCCAGCGGCGGCTTGCAGCGCTGCATAGCTCACGGCGAGGCGCCCCACCTGGGCAGCGGCGTGCTCGGCGCGGGCCGGTGCGTCGGCATAGCCGCCGGCCGCAGCAAAGGCAGTCGCTGCCGCAATGGGGTGCTGTGCAGCCACCGCTGCCACGCCGGCGTGATACGCCGTAGCTCGCCCACTGGTCTGCGTCCAATCCCAGCCACTCGCCAGCAGCGCGATCCCCAACAGCCCCGCGCCCAGCGCCCGCAGCCGACCCACCCGCGCCGCCGGCACCGGGGCCGGCGCCCGCTCCAACTGCTCGAATCCTAGCGGCTCATTACTCACGTACCGTCTGCCACTTTCTACGTTGCACGGTAACCGTTAATCCTCGCCGGGCCGTAGCGCGCCCAGTGCCCGCAGTAAGCGGTCGGTGCTGACCACCAGCGGCTTGGTCGCCTGGCCTAGCAAACGATTGAGGCGGCGGGCTACACGGCGGGTCCAGCGTCCATATTCGGCATCATACGATAGCGCGGCCGTAGCCGGACCGAGCTGCTGCCCGGTATTTTGCTCCAAGTAGTAGCGATAATCCATGATCCAGAGATAGAGGTCTGCCGCTGTGTGACCGGCGAAGTCTTTGAGGATGCCGGCCTCCGCGATCACCTGCACTAGGGGATTGTAAATATGATCATACCAGTCGCAGACGGCATCTATCCAGGAGATTTCGCGATGCTGGTCAATACCCATGTACCAACGGTGGGCCGAGATATGTTCGAGCAACGTATCGAAGCGACCCAATGTGCTGAAGCGTATCGACACGCCAGGCCGCACCTTGTCGAGGCCGGTCTGCTCCAGGAAGCGAGCATATTCGGTCAGGTGCAGCAACCCGGCCGTGTCGGTGTCGGCACTGATCGGCACATTAGTCGGGCACTCAATCACCTCCGCGTCAATGGTCTCCTGGCCCCGCTCGCGGGCCACCGAAACGCGGTGGTTACCGTCTTTGACAAAGTACAGTTCGCCGACTTGGTAGAGTTGGATGGGTGGCAACGATTCCAGCGCCAGCGTGGCACGGTCAATGGCTTCCCAGCGCGGGCGCGTATGAGTCTGCGTGGGCAAAAAGTTGCGGTCGAAATCCTGGTAGCGATCTACACTGCCGTTGATCGCCGCCACCGGTACCTGCTGGATGCCGCGATAAATCTGGCTGTGCATCGGCAATGCTTGCTGCACCTGCTCGAACGACAGCAGCGCATTGGGCCGCCGCCCCAAGAACGAGGCGACCTCGCTAAGAAAGGCTTTGCGGCGGGCGCGGTCAAAATCATCACGGGCCACGCCGGCCAGATAGCGCGTGTTAGGGTCCATCAGCGGGGGTACTCCTGATGCGGCGGGCAGGCGGAACCGGAATCTCTAAGAGGCGGTGCCCATAAGCGTTAATTACGGTGGTTGCGCTGTAGTTAGTGCGAAACGGTAAGGTGTTGATGTAGCGGTGGGTGTGTCCATGTACCATATAGGCCGGGCGGAAGCGCCGCAGAAATGGTAGAAAGGCGCTAAATCCGCGATGGGTAATGTCGGACTCGTCGTGGATGCCACGCGGCGGCGCATGACTCACCAGGATATCGAGATAGCGCCCAGTGCGGGCGTAATTGGCAAGCAGACTAGGAATTAGCCGGCGTAGCGTCCAGGCCGTCTGTTGTTCGCTATACTGGTGCGGCCCACCGTTATACCACGGTGACCCTTCAACTCCTGCCAGCACTAAGCCGCCGGCGTTTACAACGTGTCCATGCAAGTCCGTCACTCCCGGATAAGCACTGGGATCGCAGCGGTCGTTGCCGCGCGGGCCGTGCGGCGCGTAGCAATGGTTGCCGATAACATGATAACACGGCACATTCAAGCAGGTCATCAAAAAATCCAGATAGGCGGCCGGCAAATCACCACAACTCAGGATAAAATCCACCGGCCCGATCCACTCGGCCAGCCGTGCATTGTACAGTTGCGGCTCTACAATGTCGCTGACCGCCAGGATACGGCGCACAATCGGCGGCGCGGCGACGGCTGATTCAGATTGCATACTCTTACAACGACTCTCCCTGCCAAAACGTGCAGCGTCGTCGCCGCCTATCCGGTCGCCAGTAATCTAATGTGCCGCGCGGCTACCGGGTTACGGCGTGCCGCTGTTATTTACGCAACCGCCGGATAATTCCGCCTAATGACCGAGGCGCGGCGGGTGGCAGCGCCACGCCGTCTATGGTATAATAGCCCTGCGCCCCGGCGCAAGGAGCCTATAGCTCAGTGGTAGAGCATCTGACTTTTAATCAGAGGGTCCTGGGTTCGAGCCCCAGTGGGCTCACTCCATGTGGAAAAGGCCGGTGACGGTTCCTTAGCAACAGGAACCGTCACCGGCCTTTTGGCTGCCTACTCGGTTAGCGCATCCCAGCTAGGCTGCTTTGGAGCGCCAGATAGACGATCTTGGCGATCTGCCCACGGGTGGCGGGATTGCCGGGACGAAAGGTGCTGTCGCTGTAGCCGCTGATAATACCGTGATTGAAGGCGGTTTCGATGGCCGGGTAAAATATGCTATCCGGTCCCAGGTCGACAAAATGGGGTGCGCCGGTGGTATTCACCGCCCAGCCCTGTGCCCCTACAATGATTTTGCTCAACTGGCCGCGCGTTACCGGGTTGCTTGGTCGGAAACTGCCGTCATTATAGCCACTGATAATGCCGTGGTTGAATGCCGTCTCCACAAAGGGATAGAACGTGCTACCCACGCCGACATCGTTGAAGTGCGGCCCACCCGTGGTATTCACGCTCCAGCCCTCACCGCCGACGATGATCTTGGCAAGTTGCGCGCGTGTGGTCTGATTATAGGGGCGAAAGGTGCCGTCGTTGTAGCCACTGATGACCCCATGACAGGCCAGATATTGTACAGGCGTGTAGAAATAGTCCGCTGGTTGGACATCGCTAAAGCTGAGATCACACGGCGCAAGATACTCCTGCACATCAGTGGTCGGCGTACCGGCGCTGTTTGCCCCGCCGACCGCAAAAAAGTTGAAGCCGATAGCCGCGCCGCCCACATTTTGGCGTGCTTGCAACATAGGCGGCAAAGATTGCCAACCGTGCCCCGGTAGCAGATCCCAGATCAATGCGCTACTTGTGGTGGTGCCCTCTTCGTTGCCGCCCGCTAGCACCCACTTACCACCGAGCAGGCCGGATGCTGCGCCCCAGCGCGAAAGGGGTAGATCCGGCACAGCGGCGTCGTCCCAGGCCGCTATGTTACGGTCGTAGCGATAGGCACGCTTCAGATCTAAGTCACCGGTGCCACCGGCCACATAGAGCAGCCCATTTGCGGCCGTTACCATTAACAAGTGGGCGGACTGGGGGTAGGGCGTGACGGGTGCCCACGTATTAGTCGCAATAGAATAGGCGTCAACGCTGTTAGTGCCGGTATGGGCGGCATCCGGCTCACCCCCGATCCGATAAACGATGCCGTTCAGGTAGACCGCCGACTGTAGATAAGTGCCCGTGGGAGCGGCGGCGAGCACACTATAGGTGCCGGCGGCGGGATCATAGCGGTACAAACTGTTGGAGAAGTGGCCACCGTTGAGCAGATAGATAAAGGTGCCGTCGCTAACGGCGCTGAGACCCTCCAGCGGATCCGGCAACGGCGGCAGGCTCACCCAGCTATCGCTGTTGGGGTCGTAGCGGTAGGCGGCGGCCGTCGTCCCGCTGGTTGTGTGTCCACCGAAGCCATAGATAAAGCCCGCCTGTGCGACCACGGCTCCATCTTTAATGGGGATGGGATAAGCGGCACGCGCGATCCAGACATTACTCGGCAACGCTGTGGCCGTAGCCGTGGCGGGCGGCAAGGTGGCGCTGGGTTGCGGAGTGGGGCTAGCTGTAGCCGGTAGCGCCGTGCGCGTTGCGGTGCCGGCCGGCGGCAGGGTGCCTGTCGCGGTGCCGAACGGCGGCACCGTGCGCGTCGCGGTGCTGCTCGGCGGTATGGGGGTGCGCGTCACGGTGCCGCCGTTCGGCACTACAGTATTAGTAGCCGTGCCGGTGGCGGTGGGAGTGGCTAGTCCAAGCTCAAAGCGCACGATTTTGCCGGCGCTAAATTCAGTGAACCAGATATTCTGGTCCGGTCCGGCGGTAATGCCGGCTGGGACGCTGTTGGCTGAGGGCACCGTAAATGCCGTCACGGTGCCGGCCGGCGTAATACGGGCAAGGTTGTTGCTGGAGTACCCGCTGAACCAGAGATTGCCGTCTGCGCCGAGTGTAATATTCTGCGGATTGCTGATCGTCACTCCCGCCGGCATGGGAAACTCGGTAATCACCCCCAACGGCGTGATCCGCCCGATTTGATTGGCGTGCGACTCGGTGAACCAGAGATTGCCGTCCGGGCCGCTGACGATGCCGATCGGTTGGCTGTCGCCGGTCAGGGGCGTGTATCGTACAAAGCTCCCATTCGGCGTAATGCGCCCCACCTGATTATCGCCCTTCTCAGTGAACCAGATATTGCCGTCCGACCCCCTGGTGATGCCCAACAGGCCACTGGCCGCCGCCGTCACCGTATACTCGGTAAAACCGCCTGCCGGAGTGATCCGCCCAATACGCCCACTGTCTTCGGTGAACCAGAGGCTACTATCGGCTCCGTCGGTAATATACTCCGGGGCACTATTCACCAGAGGGAGGTGAAACTCCGTAATTTGCCCAACCGGCGAAATACGGCCGATTTTGTCGGTTGCACGTTCCGTAAACCACAGATTGCCGTCAGAGCCGGCGGTGATCCCGGTAGGCCGGCTACTCAGGCTCAGGGTAGGAAACTCGGTAATTGCGCCTAACCGTGAGACACGCCCGATTTTATCTCCGGTGGCTTCAGTAAACCAGAGCGTGCCGTCCGGCCCTGTACAGATATCGGAAGGGCTGCTGCCGGGGCTCGGCACCGCAAACTCCGTGATCGCTCCGAAGGTCGCCGGACTCAGGCTACTATGGGCACCCCCCACCGGAGCAAGCACACCACTGACTGCACCGAGTGCTAACCCGCTCAACAAAATTCGTGCCAAATATTGCTTCACAGGCTATCACTCCTTATACGATGCGCGTAATGCTAGAGATCAACGATAAGGTGTATTCTATAATCGGCTAGTGATCATGTCAAGCATTATCGGTGCTGTAGACCACCCCCGTGTCGGGGCGCGGAGTCCACCACTGGCAGTGGGGCCGCAGGGGGCAGAAGAGGCAGATGGGCTTGTAGGGCGTACAGATTTGCGCGCCGAAGTCCATCAGCGCTTGGTTGAAAAGGTAGCCGTGACCGGGCGGGATCAGCGCCGCTGCCAGCGCCCAGAGCCGCCGCTCACGCAGGGCCACCGGCGGTCGCCCAGCGCGCAGGTTAAACAGGCGACTCACCAAACGGTCCACGTTGGTATCCACAATCGGCGCATCCTGCTGGAAGGCGAAACTCAGCACCGCGCCCGCAGTGTAGCGCCCGATTCCCGGTAAGGCCAGTAGCCCCTCTAGCGTATCGGGTAACTGCCCGTCGCACTCGGCGGTGACGATACCGGCAATACGGTGCAGCCAGGTGCCACGCACATGGTAGCCCAGTGGGTCGGTCACGGCTTTCACTGCGTCGAGCGGCGCCGCCGCTAGCGCGGCAAAGGTCGGCCAGCGCGCCAAGAAGGTCGCATAGACCGGCAACACCGTCGCCACCTGTGTCTGTTGCAGCAGGATCTCGGAAACCAACACGGCATAGGGGTCGGTGGTGCGGCGCCAGGGCAGGTCGCGCCCATTGGCGATATACCAGCCCAACAGGCCACGTTGGAGCGGCAAGAGCAGATCGGGAGCAATTTCAGCACGCATCATTGCTATTATACCAGTTTTCGCCCGGCGGGGGTTAAGCCTGCCGGGAAAGCCTGCGCCTGTTTGAATATCGTATAATGAGTAGGAACGATCTTTGCGCCACCCGCACCCCGCTGCGCTCGGTGGATTCTCTTGTTAAGGAACCCAATGGATACCCTACTGGCCCCCCACCCCGACACAATAGCCGACGATGTGAATCGCCTGGCCGACCTGATTCTGCGCGCCGACCGGCTGGTAGTGTTGACCGGGGCGGGCTGCTCCACCGAGTCAGGTATCCCCGACTACCGCAGCCCTGGTGGGCTGTGGACCAACCATAAGCCGGTCTATTTCGCCGACTTCGTGCGGAGCGCAACCGCCCGGCAGCGCTACTGGGCGCGCTCGTTCGGCGGCTGGCGGGCGTTTGACCGCGCCCATCCCAACGCGGCACACCATACGTTGGCGGCGCTCGAAGCACGGGGTCGCATTCACGGCCTGATCACACAGAATGTGGATCGCCTCCACCTGGAAGCCGGCAGCCGCAACGTGATCGAATTACACGGCCACAACGACAGCGTGATCTGCTTGAGCTGCGGCACGGAAAGCCCACGCCAGGCCATGCAAGACCGGCTGTACGCACTCAACCCCTACTGGACGGCCCAGCCCACAGCCATCGCGCCCGACGGTGACGCACAACTCGACACCGACACGCTAACCGGCTTCCAGGTGCCCAATTGTGCGGCTTGTGGCGGGCTGATCAAGCCGCACGTCGTCTTTTTCGGCGAGTCAGTACCGCCCGCGCGCGTGGCGCAGGCCACCGCCTGGGTAGATGAGGGCGACGCGCTGCTGGTGATCGGCTCGTCACTCACTGTCTGGTCGGGCTACCGCTTCGCCCGGCAGGCCGCCGGAGCCGGTAAGCCGCTCGGCATCGTCAGCCTCGGCCCTACACGCGCCGATCCGCTCGCCGCGTTCAAGATCGCCCAGCCGGTGGCGCGCTTTCTGCCGCTACTACTTGATCAGATCGGGCCGCAGGCGGTGGCTCGCGCGGGCTAACACGATGGCACAGCCGTTGCACTGCGAACGACCAAGGAGACTGCAACCCATGTCCAATCCCAATACCGCCCCACGCACTGTAGCGCCGGTCAACGATCCGGCGGTGATCCGTGAACTACTAGCCTTACAAAACATCGCGGTTGTCGGCCTGTCGGATAACCCGGCGCGCACCAGTTATGGCGTGTCGCAATATATGCAACGCCACGGCTACCGCATCTTGCCGGTCAACCCGGCTATCGTGGAGACGCTGAGTGAACTCGCTTACCCGACGCTCACGGGCATCCACGAGCCGCTGGAACTGGTCAACATCTTCCGCCGCTCCGAACACGTCGGAGCCATCGTAGACGAGGCGATTGCCTGCGGCGCACGCGGTATCTGGATGCAAGTCGGTGTGACCGATCCCGCCGCTGCCGAGCGTGCCCGCGCCGCCGGCATTCCGGTCGTGATGGACCGCTGCCTGATGGTGGAACATGGCCGGCGCTAGTTCTGAGTTCTGAATTCTGAATTAACGACCGGCGACCGACGACAGATGACCGACGGCCGACTGACGACCAACGACGAAGGAGTACAATGTCCGCAGCAACTATCGGCCTGATTGGCGGATCCGGTTTCTATAATATGCCGGGGCTGACCGACGTGGAAGAGGTGGTGGTCGAGACCCCGTTTGGGCCGCCGAGCGACGCGATCCTGTTAGGTACGCTGAGCGGACGGCAAGTGGCGTTTCTGCCCCGGCATGGGCGTGGGCACCGCATCAGCCCCACTGACCTGCCGGTGCAGGCTAATATCTGGGCGCTCAAGAGCCTGGGAGTCGAGCGGTTGCTGTCGGTTAGCGCGGTGGGCAGTATGCGCGAGGAGATTGCGCCAAGCGGACTGGTGGTACCTGATCAGTTGATTGACCGCACGGTAGTCCGCCCGCGTACTTTTTTCGGCGCGGGACTGGTCGGTCATGTGGCGTTCGCTGACCCCTACTGTCCGCAACTGCGCGGCGCGTTGGTGGCGGCGGCGCACGCGGCGGATGCACCAGTCCATGACGGTGGTACATATATCGTGATCGAGGGGCCGCAATTTTCGACGCGCGCCGAGTCGCTGCTCTATCGCTCGTGGGGCGTGGCCGTGATCGGCATGACGGCGCTGCCTGAAGCGCGCCTGGCGCGCGAAGCTGAGATGTGCTACGCCAACTTAGCACTGGTAACCGATTACGATTGTTGGCACAGCGAGGAAGCGGATGTGACGGCCGATCTGGTGGTGCGAAACCTACAACGCAGTGTGATCCGCGCCCAAGCCACTGTCGCCGGCCTCATCAATAGCCTGATCGCGCAGAACGACGCGGGCTGCGACTGCGGCCGCGCGCTTGATAGTGCCCTCATGACCGACCCCGCCGCTATCCCCGCCGCTCTACAGGAACGTCTCGCGCCAATCCTGCGCCGCGTGCAGCGCGTGAAACGTGAAACGTGAAAGTAATGCGTATACTTGTGACCGACGACTGACGACTGACGCCTGACACCAGCAAGGCATCAGGTATCAGGCAGCAGAAGACGACTGACACCTGACACCTGACACCTGACACCTGACACCTGACACCTTGCCTATGAACGCCCTACACCGCCTAACTTCCGCAATTCACCGCTGGCGCTGGACCGAGTTCCAGTTGCTCATTGTGCCTGCCGTCATCAGCCTGATCGGTATGCTGATCGTGTTGGCTGTGCCGGCGGGCGACCTGCACTTCAACTGGCGCGACCTCTGGATGAGCTTGCTATTTATTGGCCTGGTCTACGGTGCGCACTTGTTCTTGGGCGCGACGAATCGCGGAGCCGATCAGGTGTTGCTGCCGTTGGTCGCCGGTATCGTCGCGCTGGGGCTGATTACCATCTGGCGGTTGGAGCCGAGCTTAGTGCGAACCTACCCCACTGCCGGCTACGAAGGCACCGCGTCCAAGCAGGTACTATGGATTACACTCGGCTTCGGGTTGATGATCGCCACCATGCTGGTCAGCCGCGATCTAGTGTGGCTGCGGCGCTATAAGTACACCTGGGCTGTGTTAGGCTTGCTGCTGGTGGCAGGGACGTTGGTGGCCGGCTCCGACCTCAACGACAGCGGCATCAAACTGTGGTTCAAGTTGGGGCCGTTCGCGTTCCAGCCGTCCGAATTGCTCAAAGTGATACTGGTCGTGTTCCTGGCGGGCTATCTCTACGACATCCGCGATCTGCTGACACTCAACACGCGCATCGGGCCGTTCAGCCTACCACCGTTAGCCTATTTACTACCGCTGGGGGTGATCTGGGGTGTCACGATGCTGCTGTTTATCATCCAGCACGATCTCGGCAGTGCGTTGCTATTTTTCGGCATCTTCCTGGCGATGCTGTTTGTCGCCACCGGCAAACCACTCTATGTCGTCGGCGGGTTGATCGCCTTTTTCGCCGGCTCGTTCGTCATGTATCAACTGTTCGACGTGGTGAAGCTGCGCGTCGGCATCTGGCTCAACCCCTGGCCCTATGCGTCGGGGCGCGGCTTCCAGTTTGTCGAGGCACTCTATGCCTATGCCACCGGCGGTATCTTGGGCACCGGCTTCGGCTACGGTAGCCCCGGCTGGGTGCCCGCCGTCCACACCGACTTTGTGTATGCGGCCATCGGCGAAGAACTGGGTTTGGCCGGCACGTTGGGCACACTCTGCCTCTACCTGCTGATGGTGTTTCGCGGTTACCATATCGCCCTGCGCGCTCGCGACCACTTCCACCAGATGCTGGCGGTGGGCCTCAGCACGATTTTGGGGCTGCAAACGCTGATTATCCTGGGCGGGGCCACCGGCATGATCCCATTGACCGGTATCACCCTACCCTTCATCAGCTACGGCGGCTCCTCGCTGCTGACTAACTTCATCATCATCGGCCTGTTGCTGCGCGTCTCGGCCTTAACCACAACCGCCCAGACCCGCAAACCACTGCCGGCACCCGCCCCGGCTACGCCCGCCCCGCTGGGGTCGGTGCCGGTACCGCCGAGCGCGTGAAATGGAGCTCTGAGTTGACAACTGACAGCCAACGGCTGACGACCGATCACTGACCACTGACTACTGACCACTGGAGCCACGCAATGGACGAACTGTTACCCCACTACCACCCAGACCCGCGCAACTACGGCAGCGACGGCAGCGCGTTTGTGGAACCGGAAGAGGAGCCGCGCAGCGAAACGCTGATGGAGGCGTTAGCCGAGCAGATCAGCATCAACCCTGCTACCGAGCAGATCGAGGGCTGCGCGAACGACTTTCGGCTGACCGAAGCTGTGCTGCAACGCCACGGCCAGATCGAGATGGCGCCGCACGTCTTCGGCCTACTGCGCGCACAGGGCGCGAGTTGCGACTGCGAAGTGCTGCTCAACAGTCGTATTGACCTTGTATTTCTCGAAAGCGACCTTGACGAGATCGAGGACGAAGACGAGGATGAGGCAGCCGAAACGCGCTGAGGCCCACAATGGATAACTTGCACACCTTTTTGCGCCCGCTGGTCACGTTTACAGCGCTCGGCATTGCGGCGGCCGGAGCATTTCTGGCCTCCGATCAACTCTGGCTGATCGCGTTGGGCAGCATCTTTCTGGCCCTGCTCTATCTCATCATGAGCCTGATTCCGCGTTCGCGTGCACGCCCGGCCGGCGCCGGCCTGGGCACGCCCGATGAACGCGAGGCGGCGCGCCAAGCCACTTTCAGCCGCAGTGTGCAGTTGCTGGCCGGTTTCCTGCTGGCCGGTTTCCTCACGCTGGGCGCGCACTTGTTCCGCCAACAGGTGGCCCAGGCCGATGCCATCGCCCACAGCCAGGTTATCAACGACACGGTGCAGATCAGCCCCGGCGTGTTCCAGCGCGAAACACAACTGGTGCGGCCCAACGGCACGATCACCTTTACGCGCACCATCGCGGACGACAAGTTAAAGCCGGGTAGCGACTCGCTGCAAAACCCGCGCCTGCTCTCGCGGGATCTGCGCGTGCAGCGCGGGCGCATCCTCGACGCGGTGGGCGGCGAGGTTGCCGGGCGCACGGTGTACTCCGACAGCTATACTCAGCGTACCTACCCCAACCCCGATACCGGCTACCTCGCGGGCTATTACAACCCCACGATCTACGGCGTAAGCGGCCTAGAAGCACGTTATAACAGCTACCTGAGCGGCGCGGTCGGTACCAATCCGCTTGTGGATCAGGAAAACAGTGTCTTGCACCGGCCGGTGATTGGCTCGGATGTGTATCTGACGCTGCGACCCGCTGTGCAGGCGGCGGCGGCGGCGGCGCTCGGCCGGCGCAAAGGCGCGGTGGTCGTGCTGGACATCCCGACCGGCGCGGTGCTGGGCCTGGTCACCTATCCACATTTTGACCCCAACGGCTTGGCTTTCAACCCCAACGCCGACTGGGATGCGGAAAGTCGGCGTATCATTCAGTATTGGGGCAGCGTAGCCGACGAGACCAAGCGGCCTGACTTGCCGCTGCTGAACCGGGCGATCCAGGGGCTATACCCGCCCGGCTCCACCTTCAAGACGGTTACAGCGGCGGCGGCACTGGACCTGGGCAAAGCGACCCCCCAGACGGTGTTCACCGACAGTGGCAGCCTCCAGGTCGAGGCCGGCGGCTACCGCCATGTAGACTGTTCCACCTGTCGCCCGGCGGGCCATCCCGACCCGCATTTCACGCTGATGGAGGGTTACCAGTGGTCACTTAATGTGATCTTCGCGGAATTGGCTGTGTATGCGGTCAAGCCCGACCCGCTGGTGCAATATGCTCAGAAATTCGGCTTCGGCACCGACTATAATGCGAATAACCCCGCCCTGGGCGTATCCGTGGCGACCAGTCGCCTGGGCGATCCCGCTTTCCTAGCAACCCCCAACGGCATCGCCGCCACCAGCTACGGACAGGGCCAAGTCCAGTCCACGCCGTTCGAGATGGCAATGGTCGCCGCCACGGTTGCGCGCGGCGGCGAGTTGCCGCAGCCTTATTTGGTGCAAAAAGTGGTCAACCCGACCGGCGGCGTGGTGACCCAGACCCAGCCGAAAGGGCTGGGCCAGGCCATCTCCCCCACCACAGCGGCCACGCTAACCGGGATGATGTTCACCTCGGTGGAGTTGGGCTGGGCCCACGGCGCGGCGATTCCCGGCTACGCGGTCGGCGGCAAAACAGGCACCGCCGAGACCGGGCGCGGCACCTCCCACGCCTGGTTTATCGGCATCGCCGGCAACGACAAGGCGCACCCGCAATATGCCGTGGCCGCGATGGTCGAAGAAGGCGGCGAAGGCAGCCGCGTCGCCGTGCCCATCGGGCGCGCCGCCCTGCTGGCCGCACTGACACAGAAGTAGCGCCGGGGTGGCTGCGGCCACGCAACCGGTTTTACTTTTCGCGTCAATCCGGCTATAATTATAGGCGCTGCCGCCGGGACAGCACCTGGCGCAAACCATATCTTCAGGTCGCCTCCCAGGATTTGATGGGCAATCCCCCGACATGAGGGGGTTCAACTCCTTCGCCGCGTCCTCTCCAAACTGTGTCCTGGAATCTAGCCACCAGGGCCAGGGATAGCACTACCTGCGCCGGCATTCATCCATCCACACCGCACTTCAGAGAGGAAGTCTTACATGGTCGCTCAAAAACGACGGACCGCCCGCGCGTTGGCCGCGCTGACGCTACTACTAGCCCTGCTGGCCCAGACTTGGGCCGGCGTGCCCAGTCGGGCCGCACAATCGATCGGCAGCGTCGCCACCGGCACCACGCAATCACTGCCGGCGGGCAGCACACGGCCCAAATCGCTTGACAACCCCAACTCCGTCACTATCGCCGGCAGCCTCGGCCACCTGATCGCCGGTTGCAGCGACTGGCAGCAGGATTGCGCCGCCGCGCACATGACCCGCAGCGCGACCGACGGTGTGTGGCGCTTCTCAACCACGCTGCCGGCGGGCAGCTACGAATACAAGGCCGTGATTGACGACTCGTGGAACGTGGGCAGCTACGGCCTGCACGCCACGCTGGGCGGCGCGAATATCCCGTTGGTCGTGCCGAGCGGCGGCGCGACAGTCAAGTTCTATTTTGACCAGACCAGCCATTGGATCACCGACAATATCAACGCGGTAATCACCACCGCCGCCGGCTCGTTCCAGAGCGCGGTCGGCTGCCCCGGTAACTGGCAGCCGGAATGCCTGAAGTCGTGGATGGAGGACATTGACGGCGACGGTGTGTATATCTACGACACGCCCACAAGCATCCCCGGCAGCTACGAGTTCAAGGCCGCGCTGAATGAAAACTGGACAGTGAGCTATGGTGATCCGAGCGGCAACAACGTGCCGTTCAACCTCACGAGCGCCACGCAGCACGCGCGTCTCAGCTTCAACGCCACGAGCCATGCAGTGACGGCGCAGGTGCTGGGCGGCACGCCTAGCCACGACAACAATGTGGAGTTTAACGGCTTGGGGCACGACTCGCGCAACAGCCTCTACCGCGTGCCGTTCGGCACGGTCAACCCCGGCACCGCCGTCACCCTGCGCTTGCGCACCTTCCACAACGATGTCACCAACGTCACTCTGCGTGTGTATGACACGGGCGTGAGCGCGGAAACCCGCACCGCCATGACCCTGGTCGCGCCCAACGTAGACTGCTATGACCCGGCGCTGACCGCGCAAGGCTACACCTGCGACTACTGGCAAGGCAGCTATACGCCGACCACGCTGGGCACCGCCTACTACCGCTTCATCATCCAGGACGGCACGGCCACGGCCTATTACGCCGACACGGCCAACCGCTACGACGGCCTGGGCGTGCCGACCGCTACGGAAGAGGACAACGGCTTCCGCATCCACACAGTAGATCCCTCCTTCGCTGTTGTGCCCTGGATGCAAAACGGGGTGATGTACCAGATTTTTCCGGATCGTTTCCGTAACGGCACCACGAGCAACGATCCCAGCCCCACCGACTTCCGCTACGACTATCCCGCGCCGCCCAACCCGACTCCCGATCAGATTCGGGCAGCAGCGGATGCGCAAATCCAAAACCGACGCTGGAACCAGTTGCCCGAAGGCTACTGTTCGCATTATGTCAATCCGGCTGCACCCTGCACCGAAGGCCCGAAGGGCCGTGACTACTTCGGCGGCGACCTGCAAGGGGTAGACGCGAAGCTGGCCTACCTGCAACGGCTGGGTATCACGATCATCTACTTTAACCCGATCTTCGAGTCCGGCTCGAACCACGGCTACGACACGCGCGATTACCTGTCGATCAGCCGCTACTTCGGCAGCAACAGCTACTTCCAGCAGACGCTGGTACCGGATGCCACCGCGCACGGCATCAAGATCATCCTCGACGGCGTGTTCAATCACCTGTCGTCCGACAGCCCGTTCTTCGACCGTTATCACCACTACGCCACGGTCGGCGCGTGCGAAAGCCCCAGTTCACTCTATCGCTCATGGTTTGCTTTCACGCCAGTCGCAGCAGGCACCGGCCCCTGCACGGGCGATGACGGCACACCCGGCGCGGCGACCTACAACGGCTGGGCCGGCTTCGACTCGATTCCCGAAATCCGCAAGAAAGACCCGACCAACCCGGCCCAACCCTATGCGCCGGTGGCCCAGTATTTCTACAGTAATCCGACCACTAGCGTGGCAGGCTACTGGCTAAACCCCGGCAACAGCGCGCAGGGTATCGCCGGTTGGCGCTTTGACGTGATGACCGACCCGTCATTCCCCACCGCCTACTGGCAGCAACTGCGGACCGTGACCAAAGGGGTCAAACCCGATGAAACGCTGATCGCCGAAGCCTGGCACTGGTATGATAACCTGCCACTGACCCACGGTGATCAAGCCGACACGGCGATGGGCTACCGCTTCCGTAATGCCGTCTTCGGCCTGCTTGGCGCGGTAGACGATAAGGGCTTCCCCGAAGAGACTAATCCCAACCTGCCGCCGTCCACCTTTGCTAACCGCATGAGCTCGCTGCGCGAAGACTACGCCGACGCAACCTATTACACCTTCCAGACCCTGCTCGACAGTCACGACACCAAGCGCTCGCTCTGGAGCATGACCCCCGGCGCGGACAATCGTGAAGCACGCGAATTCAACGCGGCTAACGTGGCGCTGGGCACGGCTCGCCAGCGCATCGCCGCCCTCGTCCAAATGACCGTGCCCGGTTCGCCGACGATCTATTACGGCGACGAAGTGGGTCTGACCGGATCAGATGATCCCGACGACCGGCGCGTGTTCCCATGGGCCATTGATGCAAACGGCAACTACATCAACACCAGCGACACGCAGTATTACGACGCGCAGGGCAACCATGTGCTGTTTGACTGGTATCGCCAATTGACCGCCGTTCGTAGCAGTACCCCAGTGCTGCGCCAGGGCAAGCTGACTTTCCTGCTCACCGACGACCCAAACAAGACGCTGGCCTACGCGATGCGCCAGGGCAACGGGCTGGCACTCACCGTCATCAACCGCAACGAGACATTGACCCAGACAATCCAAGTACCGACCGCCGGCTACCTGCGTGACGGTGTGGCCTTCACCGATGCGCTGAACGCCGGTAATACGGCGACCACCACCGCTGGTCACTTGTCTAATGTGACCCTCGGCCCGTTGCAAGCGGCTGTCTTCATCATCAACAACGGCCAAACGATCACCGGCCCTGCCGCCCCTACCGGGCTGACGGCGACGGCCGGCAACGGCAGCGTGAGTCTGAACTGGACCGCCGTGAGCGGCGCGGCTAGTTACAATGTCTATCGCAGCCCGGTGCAGGGCGGCGGCTATGTGCCCGTCGGCAACGCTCCGGGCACCACGTACACCGACAGCACCACGGTCAACGGCACGCACTATTACTATGTGGTGCGGGCGGTAGATGCGCTGGGCAACGAAGGCGGCAACTCCAACGAAGCCGCCGCGACCCCCGCCTTCGCCATCGGCTATGCGGTGGTCCAGTATCCCAAGACGATCACTGAGGTGATGACTAGCACCTACACCACTGTGTACGGTCAGGTCTATGTCGCCGGCATCACGGATGTGAACGGCGATCCGAACCTCATCCTGGCCCAACTCGGCCAGGGGCCACAGGGTACCCCGCCGGCAGCCATGACCTGGAAGCCGATGACCTTTAATGTACGCAGCGGCAACAACTATGAATACCGGGCTGGGATTCGGGCCGATGCGCCGGGCAGCTATGATTACCTCGTGCGCTTCTCCGACGACGGCGGCCAGACCTGGACCTACGGCGACCAGAACGGCATCGGCACCGCTACGCCGGGCCGCCTGACCGTCACCGCAAGTGCCGACACTACCGCGCCCACTGCGCCGGTAGCAAGCATTGATTGGAGCGCGAGTAGCCTGACGGTAAGTTGGACCGCATCCACCGACCCCGACGACGCGGTGGCCGAGTATCACCTATTCCGGGGCACCAGCCCCGGCGGTGAGGGTACGACGCCACTGGCGATCCTCACTCCTACCGTCCGCAGCTATGTGGATACCGCCGTCAACAGCGGCCAAACCTACTACTACATCGTCAAAGCCTACGACACGGTGCTGAACGCCTCGCCCGCCTCGAACGAGGTGTCGCACATCGTGCAGCCGAAGATCGTGCAAACGACCTTCCGCGTCAAGGTGCCCACCTGGACCCCCAGCGGCGACAGTATCTATATCACCGGCTCGCCCGACCCGCCGCTGTGCGGCTACTGCGGCGGCAACCCGGCCACGCGGATGACCGAGAGTGCGCCCGGTTCGCACATCTGGCAGATCACCCTGCCGATTGCCGAGGGCACGGCGATCCAGTACAAATACACGCGCGGCAGCTATAACTATGTCGAGGAGTGGGGCACGATCACCGGCTTCACCAACCGCATCGCCACGGTCCATGCCAATAGTCCCTCCGACCTGACGGAGCTGTTTGACGATAGCAGCGACACGAACCCTGATGATAACCATAAGGCGGTGCAAAACTGGCGTGATGCCGTCGTCACGGCCACGCTGCCTACTAACGGGGCCGTGATCAGCGCGGCAGCGGCGATCAGCGTCACCTTCAACTGGGACGTGCAGCCGGAGTCGCCGCTGACCTACACCAACGCGATCAGCGTAACGGCGAGCGGTAGTGCGGTGCCGGGCAACGTCAGCCATGATGCAGCGCATCAAACGCTGATCTTCACACCGAATACGCCTTTCCCCGGCGGCGTGATCACCGCCACGGTGGACCATGTGGTGGCGGTTAACCAGCAGGGCGACGGTATCAAGATCCGCACACCGTATGTGTTTAGCTTCACCCTGCCGACCGCGACTGCGACCGCGACGCAAACCGCCACTCAAACGGCTACGGCGACCGCGACGCAAACTGCGACTGCCCTGCCACCCAGCACCACGCCGACCCAAACGGCGACCGGCACCGCGACGCAAACCGCAACCGCCGTGCCCGCGACCATCACACCTACACGCACCAGTACAGCGACCACGACCGCAACTGCGGTGCCGCCAACGGTGACGATCACCGCTAGCGCGACGACGATGCCGGCGACAGTCACGGGAACCCGTACCGCTGTACCGCCGACAGTCACACCGACCGGCACGATTGTGCCGGCGACGGTCACGCCGAGCCTTAGCACAACGCCCGCACTGACCGTCACGGTCACACAAACGGCTGCCCCGGCAAGTACCGCGACGGCAACGGCTACAGTGACGACCGGCTTACCCACCGCCACGGCCGGCGCAACGGGTATACCGGCTACTACGACGGCCACCGTGTGCCCGATCCGCTTCAGCGACGTGATTGATACGGCGGCCTACTACTACACGCCGGTCTACTACCTGGCCTGCCACGGCGTGATCAACGGCTACAACGACGGCACGTTCAAGCCGTTTAACAATACCACCCGCAGCCAGACGGCGAAAATCGTGGTGCTGGCTTACGGCATCCCGCCGGTCCCTCCGCCCGCGCCTGATAATCGCACCTTCACTGATGTGCTACCCGACAACGTGTTCTACAGCTATGTGGAGACGGCCGCAGCCCACGGCATCATCAGCGGCTACACCTGCGGCGGCGTCAACCCGCAGACCGGCGCAGACGAACCCTGCGACACGGCGCACCGGCCTTACTACCGACCCGCTAACTTTGTCACCCGCGGCCAACTAACCAAACTCGTTGTACTCACCGCCGGTTGGGCGCTCCGTAACCCGGCCACGCCCAGCTTCACCGACGTGGCCCCCGGCAGCACCTTCTATCCGTTCATCGAGACCGCCGTCTGCCACGGCATCATCAGCGGCTACAACGACCACACGTTCCGGCCCGCCGGTAACGCCACGCGCGGCCAGATCGCCAAGATCGTCTACTTGGCGGTGACGACCAGCGCGAGTGCTTGCGCCACAACCGGACCGTAAACCCACCGAGCGGCGGGCGCTTAGTGCGCCCGCCGTTCAATCACCTAGCACACGACACACAAAACGAGGCCGCCGTCAACAGTGACGGCGGCCTCGTTCAGCCAACGGGTGGAGGCTCGCATCTGCCAAGACGAACGAGGCTCCAGGTAGACCCACCACCGCAGCGGCAGCGGCGCAGGTCGGGTGGGATAGCACCGTCGGGAACGGTGCATCCCCGCCGAGCAGGGACTGGGTTTCACCCAATACCAACGCCCCACTCGGCTTTTGCAGTACACATAATTAAAGAACGGCTACTACAGCAGTCGTTACTCTGCTAGTATAGCAGCGTGTGCTCTACTATCTCTCTCTCACGCCTATCCGCCGGCTCTATTCTCACGATCTTGCGGCTGTAACTCGCCAGCCTATGCACAAAAGGGACGCGGTCCTTCTGCATCCGCATACCTGTTCTTCGCGCTTCTTAGCGGATCAAGCCGGCTGCGTAATACTCGTGCGTCTTCGTGGAGCAAAAAGGCGCTATCCGGCTTCGGCTTTGATCTGCTCATAGAGGGCGACGGTGAGGGCAGTGGGGTTAACGCCGAGGTCAGCGCCCAGCACTTCTTCGCAGAGCTGGTATTGCAGTAGCGCTTGAGCGCGTTGCCCCGTGGCGTGTAGGCAGCGCATGATATAACGGTGGGCATCTTCGCGGTAGGTGTCTTTTGCCAGCATTTGGCGAGCAGCTTGCAAGCAGTCGTCATAGCGGTCGGCTTGGAGGTAGGCTTCGCAGAGGTGAGCCAACATCCCTAGGTAGGTCTCGCGCAAATGCGTGCGCGTGGGGATGGTCCACTCGTCGTAGAGGTTGTCGCTCAGGTAGTCGTCACGATAAAGTGCGGCGGCGGCTTCGTAGGGCGCAATCGCTTCGCTGGGCCGGTCGGCACGATCCAGCGCCTGTCCTTGGCGGATATGTTCCAAGAAGCGATCCACATCAGTATCAACGGTCGCCAGCGGGTTGAAGAAGTAGGCATCGTCACGGAAGATAATGTAGCCGGGCGCGTCGCCGCCGCTAGGCGACGCCAGCATCTGACGCAGGCTAGAGATCGCCAGGTGTAGGCGGTGCGTGCCGGTCTTAGTCTCCACATCGGGCCACAGCGTGTGGAGCAGCGTATCTTTGCCGGTGGGCCGGGCGCGGTGGGCGAGCATAAACTTGAAGATGTCGGCAGCTTTGCGGCTCTGGCGTAGTGTCACCTCGCGGTCGCCCACCAGCACACGGCAAGAACCGAGCAGTTGCACCTGTAGAGGCGGCAAGACGAGCGGCGCAGACGCAGGGCGCGCTGCGGCACCCGGCGCGGGGGCCGGCCCGGCGGCCGACGGCGGCAGCGGCACACCTTGCATAGCCGGCCACGAGTCGCGGGCGAATTTGAGCATAGCCTGGAACTGCTGGGTCAGCTTCACCTCCTGCTCTTCCAATTGCTTGAGCAAGCGGGTGGCGTGCTGGCGCATCTGGTGCTGCTGGCCGTAGGACGTGGCGAGTTGCTGGGCGAGGTAGACGGCCATCGCCAGAGTAGGTTGGTGAGTTTCCAGGGCCAGGTCGTGGGCGCGTTGCAGATAGGGTGCGGCACCGGGCGCGTCATTGGCGTAGAGGTGGGCCAAGCCGAGCATCCAGGTAGCCCAGCCGTTGTAGGCGGGACGGTCGGGGCCGTCGGCGTGGGCCAGGGCGATGCGCGCGGCATCGGCGGCCGCGCTTGCGTCGCCATAGATCAGTGCGTTAAGTGCCTGCTGCAGCAGCGCATCGGCTTCGCCGTGCAGCCACAGACCGGCTACGGCCGGCGCGGGACCACGGCCGGCCGGATTTGCGCCGTTTTGCGCGCTGAACCGGCGCAACGGTGTCGGTGTGCGCCCAGTGGTGCGGGCGTCCGGTGGCTTAGGATTTTTCACCGCCACCTCCAAAAGCCAAAGTTGGGCGGCCTACCCAACAGACCGCTGGACCTATTATACCTTACCGCAGCGCAGAGGGTCAAGCACGCGCGGCAGGCACCGGGTGGGGCTGGAGCGGCACGGCAAGCTGGAACTGCGCGCCTTGACCGGGGGGAGATGCAGCAGTCAGCGTACCGCCGTGCGCTTCAGCAATGCCGTGCGCCAGATAGAGGCCCAGACCCAAGCCGCTGGACCCGAAGCCGGCGGCGAAGCGCTGGAACAGACGCGGTAATAAATCGGGGGCAATGCCCGACCCCTGATCACGCACGGTGATGACCGCATAAGGCTCCCCGTCACGGGTCTGTTCGGTCACTTCGACCATCACCGGTGCACCCTGCGGCGAGTGTTTGAGGGCGTTGCCGATCAGATTTTCCAGTGCTTGGCGCAAGCGATTGGGGTCGGCCTCGATGGTCAGTACGTCCAGGGCAGCCACCTCGACCGGGCACTCCGGCGTGTGCAGTACGGCCGCAGTCTCCTGCACCAGCGCGGCCACGTCTATCGGCTGCCGGGCTAGGGTGAAGATACCCTGCTCCAAGCGCCCCACATCCAGCAAGTCATGGATCATCCCGTTCAGGCGGGCCAGCGCCGTTTCCAGGGCCACGGCATCGCGCACATCCTGCGTCCGTCCTTCGCGGGCGGCCCGCAGACGGATCAGGCTCGCACGCCCCAGCAGCGGCGTAAGGTGGTTACCGAGGTCATGGGCCAGCACCGTCACCAGCTCTTCCGCTGTCACATGACGTGCGGCAATGACCGCATCCTGACGCATTTGCTCCACCAGTTCCGCCCGGTGCGCCACCGCACCAATCCAGTGGGCTACGGCTTCGGCAAAATGGAGATCGTCTTCGCCGAAGGCATCGGGCTGGGCCGAGTCTATCTCTAGCACACCTCGCCGTTGCCCATTCACCACCATCGCCACCACGATCACAGACTGAATACCCAAGCCCTGCCGGACACCAAACGACTCTTTAGGATCGTGTTGCACTTGCCCACTCAGGAACGATTGCCCACTCTGATAGACCTCAACTGTGCGCCCGCCCGCAGCAATCGGCAGGTGATCAAGACCGAGTTGTATCTGCTGCCGACCCATCGGGGAGCGACTGGTCCCTGCCGCCACAAGCGCATCAGTTGTGGGATCATAGAGAAAGACATCTGTCTTGTCGGCTTCTAGCGCCGCCGCTAGGAGATCGCTGGCTTGGTCCATTGCTTGCTTGACTTCGACGGCATCAATCGCCAGCAACTTTTCCAGCGTGGACAGCAAGCGTTGCTCCGCATTCGGGAGAACCGGATCTACGGCAAGAGTAGTCATTTAGCGACAGCCTTCTTCCCAGCCCAAAGGCGGTAGAGAGGCTAGCAGGAGGGCGTGAGGCTCAGGCTAACCCGTAAACATAATGGTTAATTGTGCAAATGAACTACAGCACAAACTATGCCACACTGGCTAGCGCACGGCCACCCGATAGTGCCCCACCTGCGTCGTCTGTGGGGCTAACGGCGCGACGACTAGCACGGTGCGCCCCGCAGTAGCCGTGGGCAGGGTCAGGCTGCCATGGTTGGCACTATCAAGCGGCAGGGATGTGACGCTGGGCGTGCTGTTCGCGGCGTAGGTGATGACACGCACCAGGAAACGTTCGGGCAGAGTGGGGGTCACATGGACCCAGCCTTGCGCCCGCCAGCCGTTCGCGCCGGGGATCTCTGCGTCGTCCTGATAGCCGATCTCCGGCACGGCGATGTCGTCAATGGCGAAGCCGTCGGCGTTGTAACCGTCGTCGGTCACGTACTGGAAGCGCACCTGCACCTGCTTGCCGGCGTAGGGGCTGAGGTCCACGCGCTCCTGTACCCAGGCCGCCGTATCACCGCCGCCGCTGCGCCCGGTGTAGCCGTGGCCCAGATTGTTGCCGTTAGGGTTGGCGGCGCTGGTGCCGGGCGCGGCTAGGGTGGTCCAGGTGCGGCCGCCGTCGCTCGATAGTTCGACATAGCCGTAATCGTAGCCGTCTTCTACATCGTACCAGGCTGCATAGGACAGCGTAGCCGTTTTCACCGCCCGTAGGTCGAGGTCGCGCGTGAGGGCGGGGGCAGCCACATCACCTCGCCCACTCCACCAGAGCGCCTGCCCCGAATGGGCGGCCACTGGGATCAGCGGCACGGTGGGATCGCCGTCGAAGGTGACGGTCAGCCCACCGGCCGGGCGCGTGCCGGGGATCACCAGATAGTCGGCGGCCTGCTGGTGCAGCGTGCCACTGTAAGCGGCGGGCAGCGTACTCAGCGTGCTGCGCGGCTGCACGGCGATCTGGAGTTTGGGATAGCTATAGCGCGGGTCGGTCGTCTGCTTATCTACCCAGTTCGTCACGATCCAGTCGCCGAAAACGCTCTCGAAAGTGTCGGGCTTGCCTTGCGCGGCAAACGCCTGGTCTACCGCCTCGCTATCCGCGCCTGGTGCCTGGAGGATGGCGCGGATCAGGTCCGCCCCGTAGCGACCGTAGAGGTAGTTCATGAACAGGTAGGCCGCGCCGTAGTGCGGCACGGCCGCATTGGGCGGCGTAGCCCAGTTATTAAGTTGCACATCGGGCGCGCTCATAAACACCGTTTCCGGCCCGCCGGTGTCATAACCATTGATCTTCATCGCCAGTTCGGCCATGCCCTCGTTGATCCAGACGTTCTGGTTGGGATGCACATTCCAGTGAATCATGTGCTGAAACTCATGCGCCAGCAACGCCTCGTAGCGTGTGCCGCCCGGATCGAGACCGGCGTAGATCATTTTGCGCGCGTTGCTGTAGGGGTTGACCAGTTGGGTGTACATATCGGCCGCCGAGAAGTAGCCCGCCGCGCCCGAAATCTGCGTGTTCAGCACGTTGATATGCGGGTCGCGGTCGGCACCCACCGCGGCCGGTTGGCCGAACGTGGCTGTGTCGCCGGGATAGACACGCGACTCGAAGTGGTCCGCCGAGGTCCGCAGGGCAGCGGGATCAATCGCACCCTGATCGTCGGTCCACCAGTAGACGTGCGGCGTGACCAGACGCAGCGTAGCCGTGACTGGGTAATAGGAGCCGTTAGCCGTGTCGCCCACCTGGAACACCGTCTGATCGCCCATTTGCCAGGCGCGCGGCGGTGTATCCAGCGTGCGTGTGATGGGCGTGGACAGGTGCAGCTTCACCTGCCCGGTCAGCGTATACAGATCACGCCCCGGTGCCACCACTCCGCGCAGCGCAGCCAGCGTCGCCGCCGGCGAAAAGTCGCCCGCCGCCCCACCCGCTGCGGAGGTCACCGACACCGGTGCAGGCAGCGCGTCGGGCGTGGTTGCCGTGGTCGGCGGCGCAATCACCGCCACAGTCGGCGCAACGGTCGGCGCAACCGGCACCGTCCCTGCCGCCGGTAGGGTCGGCACCTCGTCCACCGAGGCGGTCGGCGGGGGAACCGGCGGCACCAGTGTCGGCGCAGGCGTCGCCGGCAGTGGCGTAGCGGCCGGCGGCACCGTCGCCGTCGCGAGCGGCAAACTTGCCACAGGCGCCGGCAGCGGCGCAGCCGGGTCGGGCGCCGTCCCGCCCAACAGCACCACCCCCGCCACCACCAGCAGCAACGCCACGCCCGCCAGCAGCGCGATTAACCGCCCCGGCACAGCCGCCGACGCGCGGGCCGCCCCATCTTGCCCCATGCCGTTCTCCTCCGCAGGCGTAGCCACCCACGTCTTCTAGCCCCAATCGTAATCAGCCTCCCATTATACCCGGCCGGCAGGGTTTGCCACAAGCACAACCCGCGACCACAACTAGGCGTGGTCCCGCAGTGGGTTGCAAAATAGCGCGGAAAAGGCTATGGTAGAGAGGAGTTCAGCAAAACGGTTCCAGTAGGAAGGCATACATGGCAATCGCACTGAGTTCGCGGGTGGCTACAACAGCCAGGGACGATCTGTATACACATTTTAAGGCCCAGATCCATCTTAACCCGGAGCTGAATCGGCAGCGTGTGAGCTATCAGGCCGATAAAGAGACCCCCGCGTACCGTTGGTTCAAATACCGGGAAGGCTTCACGTCGCGCCTGGTCGAGTACCTGTTGCAACAGGTCTGCCCGCAGCCGGGGCGGTTGTTGGACCCCTTTGCCGGTTCCGGGGCGGCGCTGTTTGCGGCGGCGGCGCACGGCTGGGAGTCGTGCGGCATTGAAGTCTTACCGGTGGGAGTCTACGCGATGGAAGCCCGTAAAGCCGCTGCTCGCGTGGACCCGGACCTATTCCGGCGGACCGCCGCGCAGTTACGCGGTATGGAGTTTGCGCCCTACTATGATGAGCAGTACCAATTCAGACACATAGCCATTACAAAAGGCGCTTTTCCGTTGGACACGGAGCGTGCGCTTGTCGGCTATCGCGCCTACTGCAATGGGCATATTGCAGACGCAGACGTGCGACAATTGGCCTTATACGCGAGCTTCTGCATTCTGGAAGAGATTAGCTACACGCGCAAAGACGGGCAGTATCTGCGGTGGGATCATCGCTCCGGGCGCACACAGGGCAGCAAGCCTTTCAACAAGGGCCGCATCAGCCCCTTTGCCGAAGCACTAGCGGCGAAGTTGGACCAAATAGCCTGCGACCTTAGCGCCGGCACCACGCCACTGTCTGTACTCTCCAGCGGGCAGCTAATCTTTGACTTTACGGCGCAGGACAATGGGCACGACTGCGCCATTGCCGCCGCTCCCGTTCCCCAAGTCACCGCAGGCTCCTGCTTAGATGTGCTGCCTACCCTGGCGAGCGCGAGTATAGACTGCGTGTTCACGTCGCCGCCCTATGCCAACCGCTATGATTACACCCGCACCTACGCCCTGGAACTGGTCTACCTCGGCTGTAGCCATGAAGACGTGACCCGACTGCGCCAAGTGATGCTGTCCTGCACCGTTGAGAACAAGGCCAAACGGGCGTATATGCGCGATCTCTACGCGCAGCTAGGCCGCACCGCTGACTTCGTGCGGGTCGAAGCGGTGTTTGAGGAGCAGGAAGCGCTACAGGAAGTGTTGGCGATCTTGGACGATCTGCGCGCCAAGAACGCACTAAATAACGCTAACATCGCTAGCCTCGTCCGCAATTATTTTTACGAAATGTGCTTCGTGATACACGAAATGGCTCGTAGTTTAGCGCCAGACGGTCATGTGATCATGGTCAATGACAATGTGCGCTATGCCGGCGAAGAAGTGCCGGTAGACCTCATACTGTCAAGCATGGCCGAGCAGTTCGGCCTAGCTGTTGAGCAAATATGGACGCTTGCTAGAGGCAAAGGCAACAGCAGCCAGCAAATGGGCGTGCATGGGCGCGCCGAATTGCGGAAGTGCATCTATGTCTGGCGCAAACCTGCGTAGCCGGCGCTAGGAGGAAGTTGCGTTGCCGTCGAATAGCCACACGCCACTTTTTTCAGAGGGTGGTTCTTGCGACGTTCAATGTTCCTCACAGACAGACCTACTTATGATTAGGCAGATTCAATAACCTATCTATATTTTCACTCCAATGACTTTCCGTAGCAACTCAGTTACATCTGGATACCAGTCAGGGCGATTAACAGCACCTGATCTAAGTCGCCACGATGTTACTCCGTCAGTACTATGCTGTGAGAAATCTTTATCCCATTTACCTTGGGTAATCAAACACACCTTTACAGGCAGTTGCCCTGTAATATTCTCAATAGCGATGAGTTTACGCCCTGCTGCCTCTCTAATAAGATGCTCACCCTTCGGATCAACTAACCAAATTGCGGAATCTGTCCAAATAATGAAGTCTGGGTAAAAATTATGTGTTCTACCCGGACTGAGCAGAGGCAGCCTAAATCCTCCGTTCTGGGGATTCCGACACCATTTCCAGCCTAGTTTATCCAAAGCCCTTGCACAAGTAATTTCATTGGGGTTAAGTCCACTGTATGCGAGATGGAGAGCATTATCAAACTCCAGATTATCGTTTACATCCAATAACATAGTACTGACTTTCTGCGATTCTCCAGGCGTAACAGCTAGATCAGTATATTCGAGAAATCTAGCTACAACTTCGTCAGCTACCCCTTCTAGTTGTTTTGCTGCACGGCTACCAATATGGACACGCCGAGTGAATTTGGGATCATCCATGTCACATACACTGTAAGCAGCAGGGCATTGTCGCTCAATCAAGCGTTTGAGAAGCCACTCTACTGTCACAGCCATACCAGTCCCTTGTTCTTTCCACTCCAAATCAGTCTCTGGTGAGGTATGCCCAATTTCTTGGCTTATATGTGCGTAACGTCCTACAGCTCGTGTATCAGAGGTTGAGCGATAATCACTTACATTCGTCAATACAGCAGCAATCTGCTCTGCTGCTGTAGCTGATTCTGTACCAACAGAAGGCAAATTCATATCTATTAAAGGGGGTTGACTGATCATGGTTCTCTTCGAGCCACCAGTGGAAACAACATTTATAGCAGGCATATCCTGAGAGAGTTTTTCTTGGACTTCTCGAAGTATTTCTTTGAAAACCCCTTCCGCCATAACATGAATATAAAAGCAACAAGTGTTTAAACGAAAGTCGGGATAATAAGTAGCACTGGGCTGTCGTAGTACGCGACCGATAATCTGCTCCACCTGAATACGTGACCCCATACTCTTGTCAATATATCCGAGGTAACATTCAGGATCATCCCACCCTTCCTGTAAACTGAGGTTGAAAATAACGTGCTTGTAGTTGCCGGCAGTAAACTGACTGTAGTCAGTATCTCCACCCCGAAAGAGGATAAAGGCAGCCGGAAGTGGCTGAACTGCTGAAACTTTGAGATCGCAATAGACCGCAATCTCGGCAGGATTCACGTTGCACGTTTCCACTAAATACCGCCAGATGCGAATAGGTGGTGCATTGCGTGCTGCAAATGGCTTATGCTCGTCATTGGGAATGTTGGTATCGCAAACATAAATACATTTTGGGACAAACGGTACAGCATTAGCTTTAGCAACAGCTCTTAAATCCTGATAATCAGTAAGCATAGCCGCAATAGCAGCTTCTTCGGCGGTAATATAACCACCAAGTTGCACCTCACGTTTAACTAACTCTGCTTCTACTACATCGGTACTACGAATAGCTGTACCTAGCGATTCATCATCATAACCATTGTGCTTCAGCAATTCGACAATTTCCCCTAAGTTAGCCGGTAATTTAGGAGTTGCTGAGGCAAGGATAAGAGCATCTGGTTTGAGTTCCAACAAAAGGTTAGTTTGTTGATCACTTAAATTATGGCCTTCATCATAAAACACGATCAACGGGCGCTTTTTCCCATCATCGGTGTTCGCGTTATAAGTGCATCCCACAATGAGGTGGATCCAACATCTTTTTGAATACTGAAAATACGACGGTCACTTTTATCCTTATCTTTTGTGTTAAAGGTAGCTGCAGTGCTAAGGAGTAAAAGACCTGTTGTTGCATCTTTTATTTGATCAGGAGTACATTCCCGAAGTTGTATCGCTACGAAGCCGTCAACTAGATGATGGTATTTACCACCGTCCTCGAAATTGGCTAGAGTCTGATCAACAACAACTTTACCCTTCGATAGCCACAAGACAACTGGCTCAGTCGAGGAGACTGTCCGCATTTGGGAAATAGCTTCCGCCATGATAACTGTCTTACCTGCCCCGGTGAGTGCTTGAAGGCTTTGGTAGAAAGGGAGCTTCCCATATAAGCGTTTGGTAGGGCGAGATGGATCAGTGACAAATGCACGGTATCGATCAGCGATCTTCGTAGCAGCATTAAGCTGAAATGGAAAGAGTGAAATCATAGCTCGTCCTCCATACCAAAGGCATCATTAAAGCCGATTTTGCTCAATATTTCATCAGGAATTTTGTAGAAAAAGAGGTTAGGTGAGTGAATATGCGATGTACGTGCATAAACATGATAGGGCGCAGATAGTTTTTCGCGTTTAGCCTCTTCCACTATTGCACTAAAGATTGACATTGTCAGTGGTGTACGTTCATTTGGACCATCCCAGACTAGAAAATAACCATTATCAGCAACATCTTTTGCAACGAGATACTTGTAGCCTTTATGTACCATTGTAGTAAGTAGTGGTCCTTTGCGGGTTTGCACATCCCAGTGGGACATTAGTACGAGATCCGCCATCTCCTCACGCTGCATCGCTAATACGGCCTGACGATCAATCTGGCTCGTGCTAGTCTTAAAAGTAAATCCTCCGGGTATCGGTGGTCTTTGCCCGCTAGCCCAGTTTCCAGTAAGTACACGACGTAGCCTGTCGGCAAGTAGCGTTCGTGCGTAGTTATCATTACGAGCAGATCGGCTTTGCTCAATAAGGATAAACCGTCGGCTTGTCTCAGTTTCGTAATTCAGGTTTAGTACAGCGTGTCCAGTTGTTCCCGACCCGGCAAAGGGGTCCAACACGAGACCAGATGAGGGGCACCAAATCTGGATAATTTTGCTGATAAGTTTAAGTGGTTTGACTGTCTCGAAACTGTGTTTTGGACCGACAACAGCAGATAACTCATTAATACCCGATTGGCTATGTCCGCTTTCAGTGTGGCTCCAGGATTGACTAAAATGTACCCCATTGTCAATACAGTGACGGAGCCATTTGTTAAGTGAGATCGATCTTCCGTCACAGAATATCGAAATCGGAATCGAATCGAATCGCATCGTCTTAGCTCGGCCGGGTCGCCGGCGCATGGTAGACACT
>JBBRPH010000060.1:0-32746 GCA_038228295.1 Chloroflexia bacterium
CCTCTTCGGGGCTCCAGGCATTCTCCTGATCCTGCTTGTTCGCCGCCACGACATAGGGCATCGGGCGATAGGAGTTGAAAAAGTCGATAATGCGCAGGGTTTCGCGGAAGGTCTCGGGACGGGTGCTGTCCACCAGTACCACCAGACCCAGCATCCCCTCCGACAGGATCTCCCACATAAAATCGAAGCGCTCTTGGCCCGGCGTGCCATATAGGTAGATGAGCGTATCATCCAGGTGCATTTCGCCGAAATCAAGCGCCACGGTCGTATGAGTCTTCAGCGCCGCCACGTCATCCGTCGCCAACTCGTCGGTGCTGACGACGGGCGTTTCGGAGAGGGTGCCGATAAAGGTCGTCTTGCCCGCGCTGACGGGGCCGGACACCAGGATCTTGAGCGGTATCATGTGGTACGTAGCCGCAGGAAGCCCGCCAGCCGTTGCAAGAGGTGGGTTGGGCGGAGGACTACTGCGGCGGGCAGTGTTGCCGCCACTGGGCGGTCCACAAAGCGACGTACTGGGCGCACGAAACCGAGTATCCGCAAGCGAGCCAGGGTATAGAGAACATCGATCTCCTCCGCTCCCAATGTATGCGCTACCTGGCGGGCCGATTTGATCCCGTCAAGCAGCGGCGCGATTTTTTGCAGCCGCAGGCGCAGGTCGTGGTTCAGGTCGGCGGGGTCTTGGCCCGTTACTTGAAACACGGTGTTCGGCTCCGGTAGCATATCGCCATATTCCGCTAGAATGTCGGACTGACTGAGGGCGGTGAGCAGCACCCACTCAATCGGCCATTGCACGCTGCGCGGCAGGCTGGCGGCGGGCTGATTATCGAAGCTGAAGCCGCCGCCGTGGGCATTATTGAGGATTTTGTACAGATATTGGCGGGCGGCCCAAGTATCATTGGGTGGTAAATTGCCGGCTTCCAGATGGACGATGCTGCCACCGGTCAGATAGAGTCGTGTCTCAATTTGCTGACTGAAGACGGTCAATACCCCGGATCGTCCCGCTAACACCGGCAATAAGTCAGTAATGGGGAAATCCTTGAGTTCGCCAAACATACCCATGATCATACCCCCGGTAAATGTGATGATGGATCGTGCGTGACCCTGATCCCGCCAGATCGGTGCGACGCAGGTAGACTAGGCAACAACAAGCTATGGCGGCAGCAGCGCGGCCTGTCGGCAGCAGAGCGCACCACTTTGTGCGGAGAGTGTTATTCGCTTATGCGGCTTGTGAGTTCTAGATGTGTATTCGGGCTAACCCAAAATGTTAGCCTGCTTGCAGAACACTACAGCGCTTTATTATGGGAAGGGTATCTCATAAAGCGTTGAGCTGTTCACTTGTGCGTTGAGTATACCTGTTTGCTGTGAGGAACGATATAGCATATATGGGGGATAGAACCTAGTACCTTTTACACCTGTGCAATAATTATTAGCCTCTGCTAAAAGATTGTTTACAATTTGTTCAAACTACACGCAGTCTGCTATAACAGCACCGTGAGTTGCCCTTCGTCCACTGTGAAGCGGCTCACGTCGGCCAGGAAGGCGGGGGCGAACGGGGTCCAGTCGGTGCTGGTGATGAGGACTTGCGGCGGGCGGTCGGTGGGGGCCAGTGGGCCGGCCAGCGTGCGCAGGACAAAGCCCCGCCGGGGCGCATCAAGTTCGGAGAGAATGTCGTCGAGCAGCAGGATCGGCGAGTCGCCGGTTTCGGTTCGCATCAGCACCACCTCAGCCAGTTTGAGAGCCAACACAGCGGTGCGCTGCTGACCGCGCGAGCCGAAGGTAGCCAGCGGCAGGTCGGCCAGGGTCAGGCGCAGATCGTCGCGGTGCGGGCCGAGCAGCGACACGCCGCGCCGCACCTCGTCGCCGCGCAGCCGCGCTAGCTGGTCCAGGAAGGCCGCGCTTAACTCTTCCACTAGCCGCTCAACATGGGGGATGCGCGCCTGACGACGGGCATAGTCGGGGCCGGCGTCAAGCGGCACGTCGTCCTGGAGCGCTTGCCAGTGTGCGGCCAGATCGGGCGCCAATGCCGCGCGTGCTTCAGGTGCGACCGCCGCACTATAGGCGACCCCGAAATGACCTTTGAACGGCGTGCCCTCGCCGCCCGCGCCGGCCAGGTCGCCGTGCAGCGCGCCTGCTAGCCGGTTGACGCGCGTGGCCCACACTTGGCGGCGCAGCGTGATGTACGCGCCGGCGCGCGCCAATTCCTCGTCCCAGTAGCGCAACTCTTCGCCTACTCCGGCTCCCAGCGGGTTGCGCCCGGCCTCGCGCATCCCGCGCAGCAGGGCGTTGCGCTGGGTCAGCACTTTGCCGTAGTGGGCCAGCGTGCGGACGTAGCGGTGGTCCACCTGAGCGATAGTCATGTCGAGATAGCGGCGGCGCAGGGCTGGTTCGCCGGTGACGAGATCTACATCTTCGGGTGTGAACAGCACCACAGTGATCTGGCCGATCAGGTCAACGGCGCGACGCGGCACGCCGTTGATGCGTATGCGCTTGCGTGCGGCAGGCAGGGCGGGCGCGGTGGCGGCCAGTTCGGGCGCGGTCCCCGCCGGCAGGGTCAGCGCGCGATAATCGTCGCGGGCGATGATCAGTTCGAGGGCCACCCCTTCCTCGTGGCGCGTCACGTCGGCGCAGATGCGGGCGAACGGCGGCACGCCCAGGTCGGCGACGGCAGCCATATTCACCAGTTCGGCATCCCCAGCGGCGCGCGGTGAGCGGGTGGTGGCGAGCAGATAGAGCGACTCCAGCAGGCTAGTCTTGCCGCTGCCGTTGCCGCCCTGGATCACACTGATGCCCGGTGGCAGGGCACAGTCCAGCACGGCATAATTGCGGAACTCGGCCAGTTGCAGACGGGTACAATACATGGCGGATCAGGCGGACCGCGACACGGCGGCGGGCGGTTTGTCGGTCACAACCGGCGGCGCTAAGACGGCGGGTGCCGGGGACGGCGGGTCGGGCCAGACCGGTTGCAGCACCACCCACTGGTCAGGCGTGCGGCGGATCATCGCTTCCAACACTTGGGCAATCTGCTGCGTGCCGGCCAGTATATCGCGCTCGCGGTCGCCGCTGCGAGTTAGTTGCAGCGGCGGATAAATCCGCACCACCGAGCGGTCGTTGCCCTGGCGGAGGACGTGGATGGGGATGAGTGGAGTCCGCAACCGCAGTGACAGCGCAGCCAGGCCTGACGGCAGTTCGGTGGCCTCGCCGAAAAACGTGACTGGGATACTGTTTTCGGTCAGGTCGCGGTCAGCGGCCAGTCCCAGCAGCTCGTTGTGGCGCAGCGCATGGACGATACCGCGCACCACATCCGGCCCCAGCGGGATCAATTTCAGGCCAAAGCGTTCGCGCAAGCCGTTGACGAATGTGTGCAGGATGGGCGGGTGCATTTGTTCGGCCACAATATTGGCGGGAAAGCCGAGCACAACCGCCAGTTGCGAAGCCAAGTTAAAGTTGCCGATGTGGCCGGCGAAAATAATGGCCCCGCGCCCGGCCTGTAGCGCGTTGCTCATGTGTTCGGCTCCAATCACCCGCACGCGCGCTTTGAGTTGATCGGCGGTGAAATGGCGCAGGCATAAGAGCTCGTAATAGTTTTTGACCATGTTGCGGAACACGGCGCGGCTCGTGCGGTTCAGGCGGCGCACGCCGACCTGCGGCCCCAGTACATGGCGCAGATTATCTTGCACCGCGCGGCGGGCATTACCGTTGAGATAGAACAGTACATTACCGATCACCGAGCACAGCCAATAGCCCAGCCGGTGCGGGATCACCCCGGCCAGCAGTACGCCGAGGCGAAAGGCATAATACGTCCGCATCGGCTTAAGGCTCCTTATCGTGTTTGGCTGTGAGCCAGGCTTCCATTTCGGGAGGGTCCACGCTGATGCCGGCGGCGGTGCCGCGCAGGTCGGTGATGGTGCCGTCAGCCCGGCGGCGTAACCGGGTCAGGCGCGAGCGTTGCACTAAGCCCCCGGCGTGGCGGCGTAACGCTTGGCGGCGGGCCACGCGCCAGGCGCGCCGCGCTTCGCCGGGCGTCGTGGGGCGCGGCCACATGGGGCGGAACATATACCACTGGTCAGGATCGTGGCGGATCAATCCTTCCAGCGCTGTGGCAATGGTTTGGGTGATGATCACCGTGTCGGCCTGTTTGTTGCCGGTCAACAGATGTTGATACTCGATCTGTGGTTCGATGCCACCGGAGAATTGAATGTCGCCGGGTTCGCGCCAACAGCAGCCGACGATGATCTGCGCGCCGGTTTTAAGCGCTATCGCTGCCGGACCGCTGGGCAGCCAGGCGGTTTCGCCGAAAAACTGCACCGGGATGCCGTCACCGGGCATCGGGCGGTCGGCCAGCAGGATCACCACTTCGTTGCGTTTGAGCGCCGCGAAAATAGTCCGCATCGCCGAGGCTTCCATTTTGATCACATTGACCCCGTTGCGGCGGCGCGTTTCGATCACCAGTTCGTCCAACTGTGGCGGCTCAAACTTGTCAGCCAGGGCGTACAGCGGCACGCCGCGCTGCCCCATGAAAGCGCCGGCGAAGTCCCAGTTGCCCAGGTGCGCGGTGATCGCCAGCACCCCTTTGCCGTGCGCTAGCGCTTGGTCCATGATCTCCAGACCATGCGCGGAGGCCACGCGGCGCTGCATTTCGGCGGGCTTCATGTAGGGGAAGCGGATAAAGTCGGCCAGCGTTTTGCAGTAGTTGCGGAAGCTGTTGCGGGCGGCGCGGCGGGCGGCACGCTCGCCGGCTTGCGGCCCCAGCACGCGGCGCATATTGCTGACGGCGTTGCTGCTATGATCATGCGAAAAGTAGTAGATCCACTCGCCGACCAACACCGCCAGGGTGTAGGATACGCGCAACGGCACGTTGCCTGCCAGCCAACTGACCGCCAGAAAGCCGCGAAACTTCAGCACCGGCGCCAGCCGCGCCAGCCCCCGCCGCCATGCTGCCGGCGGCGTCGCCGGAGCCACCGGGGTGGGGTCGGCGCCGACCCCCGGCACGACGGTTTTGGATTGGATAGTCTGCGACATTTTTGTGCTCACACTCCCCTGTCTTGCGAATAGGTATGTCCCGGTGCGCTCGGAGTCACGCCCTCTCATAATACACGATCCGCGTGGCGGCAACAAAATGGGGCCGGGCAACGCGAATCGCCGCGTTGCCCGGCCCCACTCAGGGCTGGTGGGGTTGGTCGGTTAGTTGTTGCTGCTACCGCTCACAACGGGTTCCTCGGCAGGCACGGCGTTGTGGCCGTTCTTGCCGTTTTTGCCGTCCAGAGCAGGCGTCGGTTCAGCGGCGAACTTGGCCTGCTGCTCGGCACTGCGCGCGGCCATGTCGGCGATATAGGCGGCCACCATGTCGTGCGCGATGTCGTCGGGGTGTTGCACCGGCGGGCTTTTCATGAAGTAGGCCGACGGGCCTTCCAGCGTACCGCTGATGCCGTGATCGAGCGCCAACTTGAGGCAGCGCACCGCGTCAATCACCACGCCGGCCGAGTTGGGCGAATCCCACACTTCGAGTTTCAGTTCCATGTTCAGCGGCACGTTGCCGAACGTCGTGCCTTCCATGCGAATGTAGCACCATTTGCGGTCATCAAGCCACGGCACGTAGTCGCTAGGACCGACATGAATATTCTTCGCATCAATGGGCGTGTCCATCTGCGAGGTAACGGCGTTGGTTTTGCTGATCTTTTTCGACTCCAGGCGTTCGCGTTCCAGCATATTCAGGAAGTCGGTATTGCCGCCGAAGTTCAGTTGATAGGTACGCTCGATCTTCACCCCGCGCTCGGCGAACAGCCGGGTCAGCACGCGGTGGGTGATCGTCGCACCGACCTGCGACTTAATATCGTCCCCGATCAGCGGCAAGCCGCGCTCGATGAAGCGCCGCTGCCAGTAGTCTTCGCGCGCGATAAACACCGGGATGCAGTTGACCAACGCGCAGCCGGCATCCAGGATCTGCTCAACATACCATTTGGTTGCCATTTCGCTGCCGACCGGCAGGTAGTTGATCACGATGTCGGTCTTGGTTTCTTTGAGAATCCGCACGATGTCGGCGGTCTCGCCGGGCGCTTTGGTGATGATCTGGCTCAGGTATTTGCCCAGGCCGTCGTGCGTCATACCGCGCTGCACCGGCACGCCCAGATGCGGTACGTCGCTGAACTTGAAGGTGTTGTTCGGCTCGGCGAAAATAGCTTCGCTGAGGTCTTTGCCGACCTTGTTCACATCAATGTCGAAAGCCGCGCTGAACTCGATGTCGCGAATGTGATAACCGCCGAGGTTGACGTGCATCAGGCCCGGCACAAAGGCATCGTCGGCGGCATCGCGGTAGAAATGCACACCCTGTACGAGTGAGGAGGCGCAGTTGCCCACCCCGATAATAGCGACCCGTAGTTTACCCATGTTCTTCTGTACTCCTTTATTGATCAGTTGATCGAATTGCGCTTTGCCTTCACGCAGGCGCTCACGATTGAGGCGGCAGAAGACGCCGCGCCCCAGGCGGCGCGTGGTGACAAGGCCGGCCTGCCGCAAGATCCGCAAATGCCAACTGGTGAGCGGCTGGCTGAGACCTAGTGCGCGGCCCAATTCGACCACGCCGTATTCCTCGCGGCTCGCCAGTTCATGCAGCATCGCTAGACGGGTGGCATCGCCGACCGCCTGGAGATAGGGTTTGAGCGCGAGGGCCGTGTTTAACGATCCCTCACTCGCTGCGGCTCCCTGCTCCGCGTTCTTCTTACGCACCACCTTGCTTGCCTCTCCCTGTGAGTTTCCTTTATGTAATTGCGCCTCCATGTCGTTGCCGGCGCATAAATACATAAGCAAACACTTATATAATAGCCGAGCGCGTAGTGATTGTCAATAGGGACGCATCAACGCAGGCGCAAAAGCGTGCGGGACACAATCCGTGGTGAGTTGTGGGGGGGATCTGCTCCGTAATACGGGCTCTACCGCGATCTGCGCGACCGCTGCGTGTGCTGGACATGGCGGTGGGTACATTGATGCTGCCGCGCAAACCGCGCTCACAGCCGGGATCGGCGCGGGGTCGGCATGGGCGGTGGAATCACAAAGCTGTCGGTAAGGACCGCTAGGGGAACCGGGGTTTTGACACGGTGGGATGCGGTCACGACCTTGCCTAAGTGGGTGAATGGGCTACGTTCGTAGATTTTATATGGGGCTACGCCTGCTAAAACTACGAACCTGAATCGAGCACCCACTTAGCCGGCAACTGGCTAGGCTGCGTTACTTCTGATCGGTGACACTGCCTAAATAAATACGAGTGAGGATGTTGCTGACCATAGCCTGTCGCCGGTCCAGGGTACGTTGGAACGTCGCCAGGGTCGCTGGACTGCCCGCCAGGGTCGGCATGATATGCTGGTTTATAACTTCGCGCATTACCTGTGTGGCGCTCAGTTGAGCTTGAATGGGAATCCCGGCCTGCAAGCGGCGACGGCCTAAATCTTCCACGAATTGCGCCAAGACAGCGGTATCGTGCCCGCATAGGCTATCGATTAGCTTATCCATTGAGGGGCGTAATTGAGCGCGCACCTGATCTACGGGGATAGTCCTGTAGCCTGGGATGGTATTGATCACATACTGGACAAAGGCAGTAACCATGCTCTCGCGATGAGTCTCTAAGACTTGGGCAATTTGAGTTTCCTGATCCTGTGTACTCACTTGTGCTTGCCTCACCTATTGCGGGTATCACTACCTAACCCTCATCCGGCATGGCTTGCCACGGTTTATATAAAAATATCCGGCACATGGTCTCGTATTATATAACTAAGTTACCTAAAAGGCAAGTCACAGGGCAGAATGTTTACTAACTACAAACCTCTCAGAAAGCTAACAAAGGTCCGCTCGACCGGCTCCGCCGAAACCGACGGTAAGGGTGAATCGTTGGGAAGCATAGACACATCGCTACTAGCCACCCTAGAGGAGAGAACCTTATGCGCCCACTGTTGCGCCGGCTCGGTGCCCGCCTGTTGCTGCTGATTCCCCTGCTGGTGTTGCTGCCCAGTGCCCGTCCGGCGCCGGCAGCGCCCGCTTCACTCCCGTTGCGGGCCGTGCTGCCGTTCGACCTGTACCACTCGTTGCTGTGGGGCGTGGGTACGGAAGCGGATCAGGTGGGCGATACGGCCTGGCTCCATGATACGCCGGCCAAGATCCTGACCTGCTGGTTTAACCGGCACGAAGATTTGGACGTGTTTAAATATTGGTATGATACCGGGCATATCGCCCGCTGGCAGATGGACGGCTATATTATCCATATTGTGACCTGGGAGCCGCTAGCGACGACGCACGGCAGCTATCATGTATCGGCGCAGTGGCTCGACGATGTGCAGACACTGGCCGGCGATTTCGCCGGGCCGCCGGGCCTGCCCCAGCCGACTGTCCTCTGGTCGCTAGCGACCGAGATCCAGACCTTTGCCGAGCCGAACAATATCTGGAACGATGCGACCGCGCCGTACTACACACGCCTGCAAGCTAATCTGCTAGCGGGGCGCGACCGCATCAAGCGCCAAGCGCCGGGATCGCTGGTCTCGCTGAGTTGGGGCGGGTGGCAGACCTCGTTCGACGACCCGCGTAGCGGGGCCGGCCTGAGCATGATCCCACATTTCGCCGATACCATGCGCCAGATGGACTTTGTGAGTTTTCAGGCAATGGCTAATAACCCCGGCGACAATGCTACGGCGATGCGGCGCAATGCCGCCTATTTCCACCAATACAATCCGCACCTGATGGTGGCCCATTGGAAGCCCGATAATAACGACCTGAACGTGCTGAAGGGCGACCTGGCCGCCTTCGCCCAGCCCGGTTTCTTGGCTGAACTGCGGCAGAACGGCGTGTTTGCCGTCTCGATGATGGACCAGACACTGATCAATCGCCCCGATGTGTTGCCCGCCGCACAAGAGCTGGTGCGGCACACCACAGATCTAAAACTGCTGCCCAATGTGCTGCCCGCCGGCCCGCAGCGCGGTCATCCGGCCTGGACCGCCGTCGCTGCGTTCACCGACACCACCGACCGCCGTTTTTTCCGCGAGGTCGGGCATTCACTTAACCACCCATTCCTTGACTACTGGCAGGCGCATGGGGGGTTGGCGGTGTTCGGTTTCCCACGGGGCGAGGCTTACGAAGAGATCAGCCCGACCGACGGCAAGCCCTATCTGGTGCAATATTTTGAGCGCGAACGGCTAGAATACCACCCAGAGAATCCGTCCGCCTATCGCATTCAACTGGGTCTGCTGGGGCGCAACCTGACGGTTAATCGGGCGGACGGCCCGTTCGCCGGGATTGCTGCTCCGTTGAGCCGTACTTACTTCGTGCCGACCCGGCACAGCGCAGGCGGGGCGTTCCTGGCCTACTGGCAGGGCCACGGCGGGCTGGCCCAGTTCGGCTACCCGATCAGCGAGGAATACGACGCGGTTAGCCTGACTGACGGTAAGACCTACCGCACGCAATACTTTGAACGCGCCCGCTTCGAATGGCACCCCGAACTGCCGCCCGTTTATCAGGTGAGCTTGGGCTTGTTGGGCGGTGAATACCTGCACAACTCCGGCATTCGCTGAGTTCTGAGTTCCCACATTCTGCTTCCGACACTCTGCTGTTGAAGGCACAAAAAGCAGCGCAGTATTCGCTATGAATACTGCGCTGCTCTACTTTGTAAGCTGCGGCCGGCTGTACCGCCTAGTTGGTGGTGAGGCTGAAGCCGACGGTGGCGAGGGCGGTGAGGGCCAGGCGCACGGTGCGGATCGTCTGCTTGATCATGGTGGTTGCTCCTTTCGTCCGTGTTATGTGTTGCTTACTCTCGGTTGGTTCTCTGCTCTAGTTGCTAGTGAGGCTGAATCCGACAGTGGCGAGGGCGGTGAGGGCCAGGCGCACGGTGCGGATCGTCTGCTTGATCATGGTGGTCGCTCCTTTCGTCCGTATTTATGTATAGCAGTCGGGCATAACAAAGCGGATCAGGCCGTTGTGCCGACAGCGAGACGGCTCATGATGCGGCCCATGTTGGCCGGCGCGAAAAACTCCATTGGCGACACAGTGCCGACCGCTACGCCGACAAACTGGTCGGTATCTTCTTGGCTGTGGCGCAGTGCCTGGCGCAAGCCCAGCATTTCGCCGGGCAGCGGGCCAAAGGTGGCCGCCATACACGCGCCGTCGAGTACCGGCATGGCTTGGGCGTTGCGCTGCTCTTCGTAGGCGGCCAGTGTCTCGGCCAGTGAGCGGCGACCCGACAAGCCCGCATCCACAGCGTCAGCCAGCAACTGCGCGCCGATAAAGGCATCGCTGATGCCGTGCGCCGTCACCGGGTCTTTGTGGAACCCGGCATCGCCGACCAGCGCCCAACCGGGGCCGTAGGATTTACGGAGGATGTTAGGCAGGTCTGATGTGCCGATCCACCGCTCGATGCGCTGACCGCCGGCGACGCGGGCGGCCGGCTCAGGCACCCGCGCCAGAGTGCGGCTGAAGTTGCCTTCGATGTCGGTGCGGTAGTTGCTAAAGCCGTCTAGGGGGCCGAAGGTCGCCACGCAATGTAGACCGTCGTTGGTCGGGAAGGCCAGCATGGCTTCATCGTCGAAGCGGTAGAACTCCACCCCAGCGGTCGTCATACCGCTCCAATAGCTGTAATAAATCCACGTGAGCGTGGGGCGGCTTTCGAGGGCTGTGGCCCCCGCGCAGTGTGCCACCACCGAATGCAGCCCGTCGGCGCCGATCACGATGGATGCACGCTCCTCAACCAGTGCGCCGCCGTGGCTGCGCCCACGCACGCCAACCACGCGATCGCCCTCCCACAGCAGATCCTGCACCGCGAACTCTTCGCGCAGCTCGGCCCCGGCCTTGACTGCGGCATCCACCAGGATCTGGTCTAGGTATTTGCGGTGCGGCGCGTAGAGGCCGGCCAGGCCGTCGGGCAAGTGCAGGTTGCCCAGCAGGTTGAAATCGCCCATGAATTGGCTGAACTGGGTGATCGGCGGGCAGCCGGTGGCGATCACGGCCTCGAGCAGGCCCCAGCGTTGCAGGTGGGCTATCGCCGGGTAGAGCAGCGCATGGTTGCGGAAAATATCGCTGGGGAAGCGGCCTCGTTCGAGCAGTAGCACCCGGTAGCCTTGCTGGGCGAGTAACATGGCGGTAGGGGAACCCGCGCAGCGTGCGCCGACCACAATTACATCATACATAACAGAAAACCCTCCCGGAAAATAATGTGGTTGCATAAGTAGCTGAGGCGGGCGGTTTCTCTGTTGCCCCCTGTGTTGCCTCGGACATACAGAGAATGTGCTCGCCACGGCGGGGTTATCAGTGCCGGCGCGTTTTGGGGCCAATGTCTAGGGTACTCCGTTCCTCTGACGGAACGCCTAGGGGACAAATGCCGGGTGTGACGGCTTGATCTTTGCTAAACCGAGATGTATGCTGACAAAGAGACTAGTAAACCACGGCAGAGGAGGCACAGGGTGAGTGAGGTGGGCAAGGGACGCGGCCTGACAGCGGCAGGCGCCATGCTGGGCGGTGCGGCGTTGGCCGGCGCAGCGGTGGGTGGATCGGTGCTGCTGCGACAGTTTGATGCCTGGGCGCTGGGTCTGATCACACGGCCGCAGCGACGCGCCGCCGAAGGCACACCCACCGACCACGGATTGGAGTACGAGGAGATCCGCCTCCGCAGCAGCGACGCGATTGATCTGTTCGGCTGGCTAATCCCCGTCGCGGGCGGCGCGCTGGGGCACCCGACGATCATCCTGGGCCACGGCTTCAGCGATAACTCGTCGTCGCTGCTGGGCTTCGCAGGCTGGCTGCACGGCGAAGGCTATAACGTGCTGCTGCTTGATTTTCGCGGCCACGGTCAGAGTGGTGGCGAGTGGACCTCGGTCGGCTACCTGGAACATCAGGATGTGGGAGCCGGGCTGGAGTTTCTACGTGAACGCGGCTTGACCCAGGTGGGTGTGATGGGTTGGTCGCTGGGTGGGGCGGTGGCCGTGGTTAGCGGCGCGCTCTATCCGGCGCTGGCCGGGGTGGTCGCCGACAGCACCTTTGCCCGGCTGGCTTCGCCGCTGGGCCGTGCCGCCCAACAGAGCCTGCACCACCCCGCCTGGCTGGCAACGATAGAGGGCTTGTACGGCGAACGGCTGGTGGGTCGTTCGCTGGGCTTCAAGCCGGTGGATGCGCGTCCCGTGTCGCTGGTGGGACGCATCAGTCCACGTCCGCTGCTGCTGATCCATAGCGCGCAAGATCAGCTAATCCCGGTGGAGAATAGCCGTCGCCTGTATGCCGCCGCCGGGGAGCCGAAGGAGCTATGGATCACGCCGACCGGCGACCACGCCATCGGCCCCTGGCAAACCGAGCCGGAGGAGTATCGCCGCCGCGTGCTGGGCTTCTGGGCGCGCGTGTTCGGGGAAGCGCGCTAGACTATGCAGCCGCCCGATCTTGCTGCGCCGGCCCGCTATAGCGGCGACCCCACGCCCTTCTTCTTTCCCGGCAGCGCCCAGATCGGCGTATTGCTGATCCATGGTTGGAGTGGTTCGCCCGCCGAGATGCGCGGCATGGGCGATTATCTGGCCGCGCAGGGGGCGACCGTGCGCGGCATTCTGTTGCCCGGCCACGGCACGCAGCCGGACGCGCTGTTCCACACGGCCTGGACCGCTTGGGCTGCGGCTTGTGGGCAAGCCGTGGCCGACCTACGCCGCCGCTGCGACCGCGTGTTTGTGGCTGGGCTTTCGATGGGCGGCCTATTGACGCTCTACACCGGTGCGACGGTCCGCCCGCCCGTGGCGGGGGTAATTGCGATGGGCGCGCCGATTTATTTTCGCAACTGGCGGATTCGCGCCTTGCCGGTGCTTAAGCATCTTGTCCGCTGGCACACCAAAGGCGCATCGGATATTCAAGACCAGGCGGCATTGGCGCGGCTGTGGCACTACCCGCGTCTGCCCACGCATTCGATCCATCAGATGGCAGTGCTGTCGGCCCAGGCGCGCCGTGTGCTGCCCCACCTGACGGCGCCGCTGCTGATCATGCAGGGTCGCCATGACCGGGCGATTGACCCCGGCTGCGCGGCCTACATCGCCGCCCACGCCGGTAGCGCGGAGCGGGAAGTGGTCTACTTCGAGCGGTCGGGCCACGCGATCACGGAGGACCAGGAGCGCGCAGCCGTCTGGGCGCGGGCCTGGGCATTCATCCAGACGCATAGCTAGGGCGTTTTCACCACGGCGGCACCCAGACGGGTCTAGAAGGGTAGGCTGGTGGATACTGCTGCACGGAAGCCACGCCGCCGGCGGGCAGTTGCGTGAGGTGGCGTGGTGGCGAGTATATTGCTGGTTTGTGGCGGGCTGTCGCTGCTGTGGGAAGGACAGCCGCGTGCAGATCTAAGCTATCCAGGCGCTCTACCGGATCCGTCCTATCCTAGCAGCTATTACACGTCGGACAGCTATGACGTAGTAGTGGCGTGGTATAAACAACGCTTTCCGGCTATTTGCACTATACAATTACCTCTACCTCATACGCCCCCTAAAATACGCATTTCAGAAGCACGAGTCAGTCGCGGGACATATTTGCCTGCCCTTGCCGGCGTTTTAGGTTATGACGGATGGGTACAAGGCGAATTAGCTTATCACATCACTGACTGCCGGTTCGCGCACCGCCCCTTCTGTGTCGCCGAGATAGAGGTCCTTGGCTACCCTGGTTGTGATCAAAATCCCTATGGGATCACCCGGTGATAGGCTTCTCTCTCTCAGGCAGCCGGCGCGTCGGCTGCCTCCTGATTGTGCTGCTACTCGTGGCGCTGATCGGCGGGGCGCTGTGGGTGGCGCTGGCGCAGCCGTCGCCGGCGGAACTGATCTATCCGGGGGCGGTGCCGAGCAGCGGACCAAGCGCGGGATTACTGGGCTTGTACGGCAGTTGGGAGACGCCTGACAGTCTTGAGCGGGTGGCGGCCTGGTACGCCCGCCAGGGGCTATCCGGCACCCCGGCGATGCTGGGCGGCAGTTTGGCGAGTGTGAGCGGCAGCCGGGGTCACGCTACGCGCCTGCCGCTCCCTGCTAGCCGTACCGGCTTACACTGGGGCCGCACGCTGGCCTACAGCGCACTGGTCGTAGACGGACGCACGCTGATCAACCTCTGGTGTGTCCCTGCCTGCCTGCCTGCCGATGCGCGCCGTTGGGTGCTGACGCTGGGGCCGTGAGCAGATAAGGTTCTGAGTTCTGAATTGTCCACCTCCGTAACTGACCCCTCTGTGCCGACGACTGGCGGACGCCGACTGGCGACCCGTGAAAGTAGCACAAACGTGCAAAGTACCGCGTACTGTGGTATAATATATATTGTAGGCGCGATGCCTGTTTAGCTTTGCATTCGGTGGGTAGCGGCGGATCCGGGCGGTTGACGGCGGATCGGTCCCTGCCGGTTCAGGAGGCTGTGAATTGGCTGTGGAGAATGATGTGGTAGATGTGATGGACGTGGATATGGAAGTAGAAGCTGCGCCGGTCGCGCCGATGGTGCTGCGCGAGTATGGGGCCAGTAGCATCCGCGTTCTCAAAGGGCTGGAAGCCGTGCGCGTGCGGCCTGGTATGTATATCGGCTCGACCGACCAGCGCGGTCTGCATCACCTGGTCTACGAGATTGTAGACAACAGCGTGGACGAAGCCGTGATCGGCGCGGCGGATCATATTGACGTGGTGATCCGCGCCGACGGTACGGTGATGGTCAGCGACAATGGACGTGGCATCCCAGTGGATATTAACCACGAAGAGGGTAAGTCGGCGCTCGAATTGGTCATGACTGTGCTGCACGCCGGCGGCAAGTTCGACTCGGAGAGCTACAAGACCTCGTCCGGCTTGCACGGCGTGGGTGCCTCAGTGGTGAACGCGCTGTCCGACTGGGTGCGCGTTGAGGTACGGCGCAACGATAAGGTGTACGCACAGGAATATGAGCGCGGCGTGCCGACCGGCGAGGTAGCATTGGTGGGTGAGGAGCCGGGCGGTCGTGGCACCCGTACCTTTTTCCGCGCCGACGCGCAGATTTTCGAGACCACCGACTACGACTACGAGTTCCTGGCGCAGCGCTTCCGCGAGATGTGCTACCTAACCAAAGGGCTGGAGATCCGCTTCGTGGATGAGCGCGCGGAGCAGGAGCGGGAAACGACGTTCTATTTCGAGGGCGGCATCTATTCGCTGGTGCGCCACATGAACCGCCGCCGCACTGTGCTGACCAAGCCGTTCTACGTGGGCCGCACGATTGAGAAGACCGGCGTGGAAGTGGCGATGCAGTATAACGACAGCTATAGCGAGTCGGTGTTTGCCTTTGCCAACAACATCAACACTATTGACGGTGGCACCCACATCACCGGCTTTCGCTCGGCCCTGACGCGCACGCTGAACGACTATGCGCGCAAAAACACGATCCTCAAAGAAAACGAAGCCAACCTGAGCGCCGATGATGTGCGCGAGGGGCTGACGGCGATTGTCAGCGTTAAGGTGGTCAACCCGCAGTTCGTCAGCCAGACGAAGGACAAGCTGGGCAACGCCGAAGTGCGCGGCCACGTCGAGACGGTGATGGCCGATGCGCTGAACCAGTTCTTGGAAGAAAACCCCAGCGACGCACGCAAGATCATCGAAAAGTGCCTGATGGCTGCCCGCGCCCGCGATGCCGCCCGCAAGGCGCGCGAAGTGGTGCGCCGCTCCATCGGCGACGGTGGCACGCTGCCCGGCAAGTTGGCCGACTGCTCGGAGCGCGACCCGGCCCGCAGCGAGATTTTCGTGGTGGAAGGCGACAGCGCCGGCGGCTCGGCCAAGCAGGGCCGCGACCGCCGCTTCCAGGCCATCCTGCCTTTGCGCGGCAAGATCCTGAACGTGGAAAAGGCGCGCCTCGATAAAATGCTGGGCAGTGAAGAGATCAAGGTGCTGATCACCGCGCTGGGCTGCGGCATCGGCGAAACGTTTGACCTCGCCAAGCTGCGCTACCACCGCGTGGTGATCATGACCGACGCCGACGTAGATGGCGCGCACATCCGCACGCTGCTACTGACCCTGTTCTTCCGCCATATGGAGCAACTGATCCAGGACGGCTACCTGTATATCGCGCAGCCGCCGCTCTACCGCGTGGCGGTAGGCAAGCAGGTGCGCTATGTCTACACCGATGCCGAGCGCGATGCCGCTATCGCCGAACTGGGCGGCAACCCGATGATCCAGCGCTACAAAGGGCTGGGCGAAATGAACGCCGAGCAACTGTGGGACACCACCATGAACCCGGAGAGCCGCACCATGCTCCAGGTGACGATTGACGATGCGCTGAAAGCCGACGAGACGTTTGATATGCTGATGGGCAGCGAGGTGCCGCCCCGCCGCAAGTTCATCCAGACCCACGCGAAGGACGCGACGCTGGACGTGTAGGGATGTGTGTAGGATCTCACAGATAGTGAAAGGAATCCCAAAGATAATGAAAAATCAGGCACCGATGAGATCCCACAAATCGTGAAATGAACCTACCGCCGTAGGCGTATCCCATAGTTCGTGATATATGCCTACGGCGGGTTTTATACCAAAGATAGTGGTATACGGCTACATTCACAGAGCCATTTTGCTACGCGCGGCAAAATGGGTACTGTCCCTCAATTTACTTGAGGAGTAGGTGGGCCAACTACTAAATCTCGAGTTATGTGAGTAACAGGACCCTATATGTAGCAAGAGCGAGGATCGAATGCGACTTGGGTGAGCTAATTCATGGGGCGAAAGGTCCAAACCGGCACTCTGCCGATGGATAAATCCGCTTCAGTTAGACCAATACCTACGCCAACTGCTAGCCTAAGCCTGAGTTGGTGTGTAGAGGTAGACAAAAGAATTAAATTATGTCTGAGTGCGGCGGCACCATATTTAATTTACCGCCGTTCCCGTGCACGGATGCTACTCAGCTTGTCCAGATCCCGCCCCGCGCCCTGAAATTGGCGTAGGTATTGTTAGACGCATCATAATGGGTGATCCAATATATAGTAAGGTTTGGGCGCGAGCCTACTACATAGACATTTTCCAGTCGTCCCCGCCCAAATTCATCAAGGAAATTCAGGAACAGCACCGGATATTCTTAAACTATTGAAACTTTTTAACAAAGTCGTCCAATAGTGATATACTCGTTCAGATAATGATCTGGAGAAACCGCCCGACCATTGAATGTGGCTACGCCCGATGGATCCCAGATATTCATCTGAATGACTATAGCTTTATTAGATGCAAAAGAATCGTTACATGAGGTGAAGCCATTGTCTGATCGTGACCAGATCCTGATTGAACTTGTTAAAGAGGTATTAGGCCCTCGTTCTGGACCTTATGAAATCTTGCCTGACAATCAGGATCCACGTGAGGAGTACATCACGGGTATCCTGGCACCAGCGAAGGCTACACGGCCTCCTGAAGACATCGATTCCGATATTGATGAATTACCAATTACCCGACCAGATGTTGACGCAGATATTGCCGAGCCGGAAGAGACATCGAGCGAGGAAGATCAGGATACGCAGGGCTATGTAGTGGTTCCTGGTGTCTTTTCTCCTGCGCTTAATCCTAAAGACCTGCCGCGTTCTATTGGCCTTTCTTTTACTGTGACATCTGCTATAGGATCTCCTCAAATCGAAATTTGTGCCACCTGGGCGTGTTACCAGCCTCATCCTCAAGGCTGGCAACGACATCCTGCCTCTTTTTTAACAGGTCTTATTCGGGCAGATCAGGATCAGCGTTGGTCTACGGCTGATGATGTACTTCTGCAATTGCGCGCCCGCCAATTAGCTTCTGGTGACTGGCGCGTATCTATCTTCCTGGTAAATGGGACTCCTGTATCTGGTAATGGGCGTGCCACGACGAGTCAACATCTCTTTCAACCCCAAATTCGAGTTCAGTGTCAGTTAGGAACCAACATCCTGCCAGTACGTTCTATAGCGGAGCAGGAAGAGGCTACCCCACAAGATGCTTTGGCCGTAGAAGACTCTTCACTGGAGTTGCTTTACCGTGAGCGAACGGCTTTCGCCCGCGGACATCTCTGCGGGGCAGTGTGGAAAAACATTGATCCCGAACGTCCCCATCCTTCACTTTCACTACCAACGGAAGCACCCTTCGCCTGGACCGATGCAGTTGCAGTTCCGGCTACGGAGATAGCGAAGTTTTCTCCTGCTGACGTGCGATCTGAACTTACACCCTGCTACCCGATTGAAGCACCAGAAATGGATTGGGAAAAACGGTTTGGAGCGGCACCAGCACTTTCACCTGATGTGCTTGCCGAAATATGGCAACCGGATCAGGTCGAGGCTGCGCTGCAACCTCTGTTAGATGGATATAGTGCCTGGATTAGAGGGCAGCAACAGCTTATCAGTAATCTTCCCAGTAATCACCGATCGATCGCAACATCACATATGCAACAGTGTCAGCAGGTTGCCGACCGTATACAGCAGGCTATAACCATTTTGATGAGCGATGAGGAAATACGCCTTGCTTTTTGCTTCGCCAATAAAGCCATTGGGCTTCAATCACAATGGACCCGTGGGCAGGTAATTACTTGGCGCCCCTTCCAGTTAGCTTTTATCTTACTCAATATCCCGGCTTTGTCTGATCCACTGCATCAGGATCGGCGTATATGCGATCTGCTCTGGTTTCCCACAGGAGGTGGCAAAACAGAAGCCTACCTGGGCTTGGCAGCGTTAACTCTTGCTTTGCGCCGGCGGCGGGCTGTCCAGTCGCCAGGGGGAGGCCAGATTGGATCAGGCGTAGGTGTACTCTCCCGCTATACTTTGCGCCTGTTGACGATTCAGCAGTTCCGCCGTGCTCTGGGTGTGATTACTGCCTGTGAATTTCTGCGGGTACAGAACCTGGATTCTGCAACCGGCCTAGTGGGCTGGCGACCGCAGAGATGCTCCCGACAGGATAACTTTCTTTGGGGAGGTATGCGTTTCTCCGTCGGTCTCTGGGTGGGCGGTGGTGTAACTCCTAACAGTCTTTTCAGCATCGGCCCGATCCCCGGCGCGTCTGGTATGACCCTTTGGGTTGGCGCTTTAGATATTCTTCAAGGTGCAGAGCGGGGCTACAATGGACCAAACGCAGCCTTACGACGTAATATACAGAATGCCCGGTATCTCGAAATCAGCGGAGAGCCTGCCCAGGTATTGACTTGTCCGGTCTGTAGCACAACTCTGGCTGTTCCTGATGAAGGTTTCGGGTCAGGGCAGCATAACCTACACTTTTTATTTCAGGGCGGACGAGCTACGACTCCGCCACTCATCCAGTTTCAGCGCCCCAATATTACGGTAGATAATGTTTCTATATCAGCGCAGGCTACAGCGAACTACCGCACCCTCTCACTAACCTTCACCATTCCTGATGGAAAACGACTGAGTGCCCGTGATGTTGATGATTGGTGGTATCAAACTGTCGCGCCAGCTCTTGGTCAAGATGTCATACTGCTTGCTGCCCGACCCGCGCGGCCTGGATATTTTATCCTTACATATCAAGATAGCAGGAACACAGAGCATCCCTGTGATTTTGACATCTACTGCCCTAATCCTTCCTGCAGTTTGAACAAGGCCGCTTGGGCAGAACAGATACCACTCAGTCGAACTACTCGTTCCGCACCATCGGGAGGATCAGGCCAGTTGTCTATGGGCTTGATGGCAGGTGGGCAACCCGCTGCGTTGCCCACCACTCCGAATATGCAGTGGCAGGAAGTGCCTGATGCCTTCAGGCATGGCCGGACCAGGATGGTCTCAACCCGAATTCCGATCCCTGCCTGTACTATAGACGACCAGGTATATCACCGTTGCCCTTCGCTGGTGATTGCCACAGTTGACAAATTTGCCCGGCTTGCTTTTGAGCCTAAAGCATCTGCACTTTTTGGGGCAGTAGATCATTATCATAGTCGTTGGGGTTATTACCGTGAAGGCTGCCCCCCACTCGGAATAGGTAGTCTTCCGGGGAGTCATCAGCCCCATCCCAGTGGTCTCTCACGAGGCAATCCCCTACATGTTCCCGTACCGCCCTTTCTGCCACCTGATCTAATTTTGCAGGATGAACTTCATTTGATAGAAGGGCCATTGGGGAGCATGGTCGGTTTATACGAAACGGCGATCGACCTGCTTTCGCAACGCCAGCTTCGGGGTCATACTGTCATACCCAAATACATCGCTTCTACTGCTACAGTGCGTCAGGCTGGTCCTCAGGTCCAGGCACTATTTGATCGGAAACTGGTGCAGTTTCCACCTTCCGCTTTATCAGCGGATGATCGCTTCTTCGCCCGTGAGCGAGAGATTCATCCACTTGATTGTATCCGGGCGGGCCGCCTCTACGTTGCCGTCTGTGCTCCGGGCAAAGGACCCTTGACCCCAATCGTTCGTACATGGTCAGCGCTTCTTCAGAGTGTTTACCAGATCTTGCAGAACAATCCCACGCCTACGATCGATCACTTCTCTACGCTGGCTGGTTACTTTAATGCCATAAGGGAACTGGCCGGCGCGGTATCACTCTACCGTCAGGACATCCCGGAACGCCTGAACTTCCGCTATGGTAATGCGGCCCGGCCACTACCACCTGACCGCTGGATGGAACTTTCCAGCCGTGCTAGTTCGCTGGATTTACCATCTCTTTTAGAGCGCCTGCAGATCCCGATACCTGATGCTCAGGATGCCGTATTTGCTACTTCCATGTTTGGAACTGGTGTCGATGTAAATCGATTGAGCCTGATGGTTGTGCATGGGCAACCGAAAACGACTGCTTCCTACATACAGGCAACAGGAAGAGTCGGCCGGCAAGATGGGGGACTGGTTGTTACCTTCCTTCGAGCCAGCCGTCCGCGCGATCTGGACCACTACGAGTTTTTTACAGGCTATCATCGAGCATTATACCGCTATGTGGAGCCTGTCACAGTTGCGCCTTTCTCTCCCCGCGCTCGAGAAAGAGCATTAGGACCCCTCGCTGTTATTCTACTTCGTCATGCTCAACAGTTGACTGGATACCCGGTAGCTACTGACTGGCGTGTGCAACAACGGCTCAGCGGGGCTATATTCTCACAGGCTATCAGGATGGGTGCCCATCGTTATGATCCGGAAGTCACAATCATTCCGGCTCTGATGGAGAGCCGCGCTCAACAACAACCAGATGGACGGCGGCCCGCACCTAATATAACAGCACAGGAGTCCGAATCTGAGTTGGATCGCTGGCGGTCGGTCGCGTCGCAGTTCCAGAGTAACAATGAGTTCGTTTACCATGAATCTGCCTTCACCAAAACGCCCCAACGCCATGTAGTATTGGGTGATCCTCAACATATGGCGCAGGGGCTACAGGAGGTCTACCGTAATGCGCCCAACTCCCTGCGAGATGTTGAAGAAACTACTGGATTCAGGAGTTAAGTCGTGAGTCAACTGTTACGCCGATCTCAATTTATTACTACCTATGGGCCTGGTGCCATCATGGAAGGGCCAAATGGCCCTCGGGTGATTCCAACGCTGCATCATTCTCAACTTTTCGCTCAACGTCGCCCGGCAACATTTGAAATTACGGATCTCCGCCTCTCTCAGGCACTTCTGGGGAATGCGGGAATCCTGCGTCTACCCTCGAATGCCGAAGTGGGTGAGCCTGACGCTGAAGCGATTTACGAAACATTTCCTTTTCCCAGTTGGGCCTTATGTGTGAGGCATGGGATTCTGTACCGTAAAACTACCCCCGATGAGCGGGCGTGTCCGCGTTGTCCACGTCTGGCGCGTGCATCGGAAGCCTGGACGCAGGTGCGGCGGCAGGCAATTCGTTTTGTTTGTGCCTGTCCTGATGGACATCTTGACGATGTAGACTGGATTGGTATCATTACACATACTCGTACTCCCTGTAGTCCCCCATATTTACAATGGCAAGGAGCTGGTGGTGCGCTTCGCCATGTTAACATTGTCTGCCCTGGATGCGGGGCATCTATAAATCTGGGTCTGGCCTATGCACGTGACTGGCACTGTTCAGGGCGATTTCCCGAAGAGGGGAAAACTCAGTCAGGGTGTAATACGCTTGCCAAGATTATCCAACGGGGCGCCGCGAACCTGCGAATCTCGGAGTTACAAACGGCCCTTACTATACCACCGCGCTCTACTCCCCTGCATCGTATATTGGAGATTGGTATCATCCAGACTGTGCTACTTACGGCACAGCCGCAGACAAAGCAGACGCTTCTCTCCGCTTTACAGCCGATTGTGCAGCGCGGTCTGTTGAATCCAACAGTACTGACTCAATTGGGAAATTACCCCGAACCCACTATTCTGGCTGCGGTAAATGACACTATCTCAGGCACTACACCTACCACAATACGGGACTTACGTCTGGAGGAGTTTGGTGCGCTGCGTCGGGCAGCGGCATACGGGCATCCCCCGCAGCCCTCATCTACTCCGGGAGGTCCTCCCCAATTTGAGGTGATCCCCGGCCAAGTGCGCATTCTATCTCGCTCGGGAGGTCATAAACTTCGAATAACCCCGGTAAACCGCCTCCGTGTTGTTATGGTCCAAACTGGTTATCGGCGGCTCGAGCCGCTTAACCCGGCTGTTGATCGAGTTTACGATGACGGTCAGCGGCGGTGGTATCCCGGAGTAGAATTGTTTGGCGAGGGAATCTTTATCGATCTGGCTCCTTTAGTTCATCCTGATGAGCCACCCAGGCATTTTCCGCTACTGGGGACAGCCCAAAGTACCTGGCTTGATGCCTGGGTAGATCCTGATCAATTTGGTCAGTCTATAAACAATATTGATCAACGGGATCAGCTCCACCCGGTATTTGTCTGGTGGCACACCTTTGCCCATCGGCTAATTACAGCGCTATCGGTGGACTCCGGCTACTCCTCAGCGGCTGTAAGGGAGCGTGTCTTCATCGAGGTGGACTCGGCGACTGGGGACGCAGGTGGCGGGGTACTGCTTTACACCGCTCAACCAGGTGGGGACGGGACTCTGGGGGGAATGGTGGCGCTTATACCCCAGTTCGAGCGGGTGTTGGCTGCCGCGCTACGGGATCTGGATGCCTGCTCTAATGATCCCCTGTGTGGTGAAGAAGTGTTTGGCCCCGATAAGTACAATGGGGCTGCCTGCTATGCCTGCGCTTTGGTGTCGGAAACCTCCTGTGAACACCGCAATATGTGCCTGGATCGTACTTTGCTGCGAGAAAACAGACCATGAGCGAAATTGATGCGAGTGTGGTCGTAACAGGTACGGCCTGGATAGGCGGCGGGCTGGGATCAATCGAATCCGCTCTTGAGCGTTTGTGTCGGGAGGCAATTAGCGAGATAGATCTGACGGTTTATAGTATCAGCAGCGGAGCTGATCTGCTACTTGGCTGGGTGGAAACGGCGTTAGCCCGTGGAGTCCAGGTTCGGATGGTTCTTAATCGCCTGGATGAACAGCCGGTTGGAGCGGCGAATCGGCTCCGCTCGCTGGCAAGATCTTATCCTCACTTCCAGTTATATCAGTTCCTGACGACCGATGACGTTGATTTACATGCCAAGATGGTTGTAGCGGATCGGAGTCGGGCGCTGATCGGCTCCTCGAACCTCTCCCGACGTGGTCTGCTTACAAATCATGAGATTGCTGTGGTGCTTCAGGGAACACCCGCACACAGTGCTAGCCAAGCTTTCGATCGTTTACTGACCAGTCATTACGTCAGGTCACTATAAAACCGGCTGCCATTCCGAAGCTTCGATAGCCGATTCATGGAGCACGGGTTCCAAGACAGGGTTGCGATCTCCAGTGTTGAGGATTATTACTAGCCTGTGTACGGCTGCGCGACGTAGGAGATTTTGAATGTGGCAACCTAATTCATATGCCTGTAAAGGTGGAACAGAGTTACCAATTTGCTTGAAGGCTGGACTCATTGGACCAATAAACTTAAACCCGTCTGGAAAGGATTGGAGTCTCGCTGCTTCACGCACCGAAATAACTCGCGCCTGATCGGAATCGTAATGGATATGCGTATAAGTATCATTACCAATATGCGCGGTCAAAGTCCTTACAGGCTCATCTGGTTTGATTTTCCACCACTTGTTCGGGAATTTGTTTGTAGCGTATGGAGGAACTATACCCTTCTTAAGCTGCTTGTATTCTTCGGAGTCCTCTGACAGGGGCAATCCGGTTAGTCGTTCGTAATCAGCAAGCGCTTGATAAAACAGGCCCATTGCAAGTTCATGGGCACGCGGATATTCGTCACCCGGTTGCATCAGCGCAAAAATTGGAAAGTCGCGTGGTAGGCAGCGGGTTACGTGATCCGATAATCCTCCGTCGGCCTCGAAATTCACCCACTCGCGCATGTCTCTGCTATAGTTAGATGGTCGCTGCCGTCTGTACCGAACAACGTGATCAAATTTCTTGGCTCCTCTTCGGATGGTGCCTCGCGTTATCTCAGGAAGGTCACTTAACGCTTGGTGGGCTGTGATAGCTGGAGGCAGTTTGCAATTCGCATCAGGGGGTGCTATATATCTTAGAGGATGTTGCTGCAACAATTCCAACTGAGTAGTGCCCGGTGTGCGATTACGTCTGTTGCGATTGGCTCCCAAGGCAAAATTGTGGATATTAACATAGCCAGAGGGTAACTCAATAAAATGCGTGGGTGTTGGAAACGATGGCGCAACATCCAGGCTATCTAAGATGGCGATCAGGTAGAACCGATGCCGCAACTGTGGTACTCCATAGTGTGCTGAGTTCAGAATTGTATACGAGCAATGATATCCTAATTCCCGCAGTGACGCAGCAATTTCCTCGGCAATGTTCCTACCGCCAAAGTTCATGATATCCGGTACATTTTCAATTATTACAGCAAGCGGTTGAAAATATGCAACATAAGTCAGGTAACGAAGATAAAGGCTGGCGCGTTCATCTGTAAGGAATGCATCTGGATTCTGTGCAAGAGTACCGAGCTTGGCTCTCCCCACACGCGCAAATGCCTGACAGGGTGGCCCACCCACTATAACATCTACGAGGTTTGCTGGATCTTCAGCTCTCAGAACCTGCTGCATGAATTGTTGAGGAGTAAGTTCTGTAATGTCTCGGGCGGTACTATGGTGTTTAAACGTTTCTTCATCTGTGCCAGAGAAGAAGTTGGTGGCATGGGTGAGAGCTGCATTAGGGTCTAGTTCCAGACCACCTAAAATCTCATATTCAGCCCGCTGCATACCCAGCGACATACCACCACAACCAGCGAACAGGTCAATTACTCGCAGTGATGTTCCTGCTCTTAGCCGGGCGAGTTTGGCTTCCCAATTACGATTCTCTTTTATGGGTTGCCTCTCGTCCATAACAGTCTGTTCCTTTAGGCGGAAATCCCCGTCTATTGTACTCTTTTTGCCGCAATGCCGTCAGCCTTTCCGTTACGATTATCATAACGGAAAGGCTTCCGCACCGCAGTCATTGCCCGCCTTTTACGGCAACCCGGTCGGCCTCGCCCTCATACCAGATCAAGACGAACTCGACTAACCGGCTGACCCGTTGCTGATCGGCTAACGGTAAGCGATACAGGCGCTCAATGATCTGCGATACTTCTCTCGCTGGCTTTGCTCCCGGCAGGGAGTCCACAATGGGGGGCGGGGGCTGATTGATTGTGACAAACGGGCTTTTCAGTTTCAGCACTCCAGCGATGGCTTCGAGATAGTGCGGATTGACCTTCTTATGGTGGCCGTTTTCGATCTTGCTGATTGTCACGCGCGACACCCCGACAAGGCGCGATAGCGCCTGCTGGGTCAGATGGCGTTGCTGACGTGCGGCCCGTACTTGCCGGCCGACCTCCTCCATCAGGTGCCCGGTGGCTGTTATCACGACAGCCGTATCGGCTCTTTTTTCACGAGGCATAAGCGCATCCATCGGCTACTGGCTGGGTTGTAAACCCTCGTGCCTAATTATAAACAAAACGCTTACATCCGTCAATATGATGTTCTGTTTGCTTAACATCAATTTATGCTTAGGGAACTCGGCAGAATAAACGATCCGAATCGGAGTTCATGGGGTATAATGGCTGAACTGACGGTAAACCCGCGTACTCGTTAGGAGGAGTGTTCGATGCAACTCACGCCTGCACAGCACGAGCTATTTACCACGACCGCCACGCACCTGCACGGCAGTGCCCGCCGCCTGTTTATGGCCCGCACGGTGCAAACGCTCGGCCGCGGCGGCGCAGCTACCGTCGAACGCGAATTGGGCTGGAACCGTGCGACCGTGCGGAAAGGTCAGCATGAACTCCGCAGCGGACGCACCTGCGCGGATGCCTTTGGCGCACGCGGGCGCAAACCCGCCGCAGTCCATTGGCCGCACTTGCTGCCCGATATTGTCGCGCTCGTCGATAGCCAAAGTCAAACCGATCCGCAATTCAAGTCGACCCGCTTATACACCCGCCTGACGGCCGCCGAAGTGCGCCGGCAACTGATCACGCAACGGGGCTATAGCGACCCGGACCTGCCCAGTGCGAGTACCATACGGCGCAAACTGAACGCGCTGGGCTATCACCCCAGCCGCGTGCAGAAAACGCAACCCAAAAAAAGATCCCCGCCACTGATGCCATCTTTGAGCAAGTCCATGCCGTGAATGCGGCCGCCGATGCCAGTCCCACGACCCTGCGCCTCTCGTTGGACGCAAAAGCCACCGTCAAAGTCGGTCCCTTTAGCCGGGGCGGCACGAATCGGGTGCCGACTGCCGCCGCTGACCACGATTTTGATCCACTCACCGCCGTGACCCCGGTGGGACTGCTGGTGCCACAGACGCACGAATTGTTTCTGTACTTGGTGACGGGGCCAGTGACCAGTGATTGTTTGGTGGATGTGGTCACGGCGTGGTGGGCGGCGGCGCGCCGGAGGTGGCCGCAGATAGAGCGGTTGGTGCTGAACTTGGATAATGGGCCGGAGAATCACAGTGGGCGCACACAGTTCATGAAACGGCTGGTGGAGTTCGCCGCCGGCAGCGGCTTGACGGTCGAGTTAGCGTACTATCCGCCGTAGCACAGCAAATACAATGCAGTGGAACGGTGCTGGGCGGTGTTGGAACAGCATTGGAACGGGAGTGTGCTGGACACAGTGGAGGCGGTGCGGGGCTTCATGCGGAGTATGACGTGGCAGGGCCGCCGGCCAGTGGTGCAGCAGGTGGGGCAGCAGTATGCGCGGGGGGTGCGGCTGACGAAGGCGGCGAGGCAAGCCGTGGAACGCTGTCTGACCCGCAAGGTAGGATTGAAGAAGTGGCGTGTTGAGATCGCGGCGCCCGCACCGGGCTAAACGGGTGTTTTATTTTGCCGAGTTCCCTTAAAGTAAGGCTAGAGAACTGAAACAGGTGGCCCACCTGATAAAAGGGTGTAAAGGTTTGCTTAACAACCTAGCGTAGGGGCGCCAAGCACGGAATCAGCGATCAGTGGGATCGACGGTCATATTCGAGGCTGGAGTAGGAGTGATGCGATCTGCGGCGTAGGTCCGCACGGTTTCGTAGGCAAACCAGCGCTGGACAGCGCCTAGCTCGTCAAGCGCTGGGAGTTTGCCCACCGTGACGAGCCGCTGTAACTGCGATTTGCTGATCCTCAGCAGATCTTGTACTTCGCCAGGGGTCAGATGCTCCGCCCGCCACTGCACCAAGTCTGCCCGGCGAAACAGGTAATGCCCGCCCCCATCCACGCCGGGACCACTGGCCGCTTGTAGCCGACCTATCCGGGTCCAACGCCCCACTGTTAGCGCACCCACGCCGAGAATGGTAGCGGCCTCCGCTGTGTTGATATAGGTAGCCGCGAAGGTTTCCAGGCTCGCAGTGGTGAAGTACCAAGTATGGCCGATGACCGTCCCTACGGGCAATAAACCGGCGCGCACCCAGCGGGCCAGCGTGGCGGATTTGACCCCAAAGCGATCTAGCACTGCTTCCCGCCCGATCCAGTGCCGTTCCTCCTTGATGCGATCCAGATACGCGTCCAGATCCGCTTCCATGATCAAGATATTGGCGCAGGTGCGGTCCCACGCCGGTCCCCAGTAGGCTGGCAGGCGGCGGGTGGCAAGTGCTGCCAATAAGCCCGCCACCCCGATCCCCACCCCGGTCAGGCGCTGGGCGGCGCGGGTCAGCGTCAGCAGCAACCCGACCCTGCGTTCCAGGTTGCGCACCGGACCAATCACGATTTCCAGACAGGCCGCGACCGCCGCCGGCTCAAACCGCGAGACGGTCGCGCCGTCCACCTCTGGTCCCCGCAGCGCTAGTAGCAAGCCCACCGTCACCAGGTCGCTTACTAGGTCCGCCGAGACTCCTAGCAGCCCGGCCGCATCGTTCCGCGAGATGGCGGTGTGCCAGCGGGCACGCAATTCCGCGACCGCCCGGCGGTCCAAAAACGCCGGGAGCCGGGGCGGTGCCTCCCGATTCGGGAGGACCGCCGGGGGTAATACCCCGGCCGCCTGTAATTCCGCGGCGAGCGGCGACGGCGGCGGGGCCAGAGGCGGGACAGGCTGCTGGCCGTAGGGGTGTAGATAGCCGGTGTCCAGGAGCCGTTGCAGGGTGCTATTGTTGATCCCCAACTCGTGCGCCGCTTCGGTGATACTCATATAGGGCAGGCGGGCGGCGAGACCCGGCCGCCGCTGGTAACGATCCGACTGTAAGACGGCCACCGCCGGGGGATAGCGGGTGATCAGGTACTCGTCAAACGCTTCCTGGACTGCTTCGTAAGCCGGGTGTTGCCAAGTGCGGGCCAACCAGAAGGTATAGAGCACGGCGAAGTCGGTACTCAACTGCCCGCCGAGGCTGGCGCGTTGGCGCTGACGGTACTGGTCGAGCAAATCGTGAAAGCCGTGTGGCCAATTGCGTAGTGCTCGGCCCGCGATAGCGCCCACGCAGTAGCTGTTCCTGTGATACGCGTTGCTGTAGTGCTTGCGGGTCGGTTCATCGGCGGCGAGATCGGGCGGCCAGGGGAAGCGATAGCGCGCGGCCGCCGGCAGGTCGGCCGGAACCAACATCCCGCGCAGTACGTCCCAGACCCGGTATAACACCGGCACCGGGGCGAGGGGCAGGGCGAAATCGGCGGGGTGCTGACCGGTCAACAGCCAGGTTTGAACCAAGCGTTGGACGGCCAGCCCCTCGTCATCGCCGGCGAGATCCAGCGGCTGGGCGGTGCGTAAATCGGTGGCACAGCGTTCGCAGGTCGCCCGCGCGATGGCCGCCGGCGTGACTCCTGCGTGACAGGCCGGGCACGCCCTGAGCAGTAGGCACTTGTGATCTACGCAAACAGTGGCGGCCGGGGCCATCCAGATCAGCCGGTGATAGAGCTGCTCCGTCAGACAAGCGGGGCAAAACTGCCCTATGTGGGGTAACAGAGTTTGCCGGGTTGTCATTGATACCGGGAGGAGCGGTGCGTCCGGCGCACCCGGCAGCGTGATCCGCGCCGGCGTAGACTCCGGTGGAATGACGACCGGGGCGAAGCGATGCACGCTGGCCGCCAGCAACTCCGCCGGAGGTACGCCGCTCAGGGTGCCCAGGCGCTCCAACACCACCGGCTCCGTAGGGGTCAGGATCGCGGTGATGCCTCCGGTCACACCGGTCAGGCACACCGCGTACAGCAGACGGGGTGTATCATAGAAGTTCGCATCGATCAGCCGGGCAACAAAAGACGGCAGGGACTCGTCCGGTAGCAGGGGCGGGCGGCGCGGCAATCCTCGCAATGGGGGGGGTTCAGCCATTTGGCAGGGCGGGCACCGGGATGAATGGGTTGGCAACGCCGACCCGGTGATCGGCCAGCCGCCGGGTAAACGCGGCCGCCAGATCGGCGAGTTCGATAGCGCGGTGCTGCGCTTGCACTGCCAGCAGGTGGGCCTGCCGTAACAGATTCATAACATTGGCGACGATGCCGCCGGTCGCCTGATACAGCCGGTAGAGCAGATCGATCTCGGCCAGCTCGGTCGTCAGCCGCATATCAATCGCGGCGACTGCGGCATCCACGAAATCCCGAAACTCCACGATAGTCGTCCGATCTTCCAGATTCCACCGGAAAGGATGCAGCGTGTCGCGGAAGGCAAAGAGGCGCGCGAGCTGGGGATTGGCGGTCAGAATCTGATTCACCTTGCCTTCTATACCGACCACCAGGAACGGGATGCCCGTTTCCTTGATCAGGACTTTCAGCCAGTCCGACACCACCATTAAGATGCGGTTGGTCTCCGCGTCAATCAGGTGGTGGAAATCATCCAGGATCACCAGTTCCACCCCGCAGGCCACCAGTAAGTGCGTGAGCCGATAGTTCATGCTCCAGAGCGTCCCCTTATCGGCGGCTGGGTCGCCCAAGTGCCCTAGCATGGTGGCGGCCATCCCTTTGACCGTGACCGGCGAGGGCGTTTCCAGATAAAACACCGGGATAATGCGCCCCTCTGACCCCTCAATGGCCGGAAAGGCGGACGCATATTCCCGCACCAGCGTGGTTTTCCCCGCGCCGGGCGGGCCTTCCAACACCATACACTGGGCTTCCTGCGCTTCCAGCGAGAGATGCCGGCACTGCTGAATATCCTCATGCAGTTGTTTATAGCGGGGATAACGGATCAGGGCGCGCTGGGCGCGGGTCAATGGGTTGGCCGGCGGGCGGCGCACCGAGGCGGGTGGCGTGGTACTCATCGGGCGGCTCCTACTTGGGTGGATCGGGATCTTCCTCGGCATACGTAATGTCCCAGCCCTCGGCCACGCCCGCCTCGGTGCGCGGCGGTAAAAGGGCGGTCAGGTCGGTCAGGCCGGCTGGCGGCAACGGGGGTAGCCCGGCGACCGGCGGCGATGTAGCGGGGCTACGCCCTGCGGGTGTGGGGGGCGGCGCGGCGGGGAGCGGTTCACGGGTCGGACGGCCCGCCGTATCCCAGCGGGCCATCTGGGTGCGCGTCCCGACTCGGCGGCGGTGCTGCCCCTGGCTCATTAGGTCTTGAATCCGGCGGCGGGCCGCGCCCAGGGCCACCAGACTCACCTCCCGCTTCTCATCCAGGATCGTTTGCCGGATAACCCGATGCTTCCAGAGCGATAGGTTAGCGGTGTACTCTTGATCGGCCGCCGGCACCGGGATGTAGCGGTGTTCCACGCTGTCATAGACGTAGATTTGGCTCAAATCCCCCGGATGGTATTTGATTCTCACCGGCGCGCCGCGTTGCCGGGTGCGGAGCGTGATTAGCTCGTCGCTTTGATAACGCAGCGACTCGAAGTCAATGCCGTAGTGCTGAACGACCCGCTCGGCGATGCGTCCGAGCAGCACGCGGGGGTCGTCGCCGTTCGGGGGCAGGCGCGGGCTGAATCCCCCGGCGACCGCCTGCTCCCACCGCCGGGCCGGCACCCCCTCTAAGCCCCGGTGGAATTGCTCGGCATACAGGTCCAGTAGCCCCTGATGCAGTACCGCGTCTACTTCATTCCGGTAGACGCACGCTTGCTCCAGGCTCTTATAAGAGCCGCGTTGAGTGGGATTAGAAAAGGTGGTGCCGGGGAGCTGGTGAAACAGGAGCGTATTCAGGGTGCGGAAGGATCGTTCGATGGTCCCCTTAAAATGCGGGGTCCGCACGGGAGTACGTTGCAAGACGATCCCCAACAGCAGGCAGGCATCTTGCAAATCCTGGCCGATAAACTCTTTGCCGTTATCAATGACCAGCGTGGCCGGTACGCCATAGGCCAGCCAGTCGTGTGCGACGTGGTAGCGTTCCCGCACATCCGGTTTGGGGCAGATGGCGTGATACAGGCACTCCATCACCGCTAGGTAGCTGGCCGGCTCAAACCCCAGATAGTAGCCGAGCGGGTAGCGGGTCGCCACATCCAGGCAATAGGTCAGGGTGAGCCGCCCCAGCGGGAGATTGTCGCGTTCGTCCAGCACGATCAGATCGCTGCGGGTATGGTCGATCTCCACTCGTTCGAGCGGCATGGTCGGGGGGTCGCTCGCATCAAACTGGCGCAAGCGGCGGGCCGCGGCGGACCCCTGCCGGGCGGCGACTTTCTCGCGCACATCCAGTGCGTCAATTCGGCGGGCGACCGTGCTACGGCCCGGCATAGTCAGGCGGTGGGCCACGTCGAGCGCCTGATTGGCCTCGTTGATTCGCACCGCGATTTCCTGCGTGACGGCATCTATCGTGATCGCCTCGCGGGCCAGATACCGGGTACGAATCACATCATCCACGATGGTTTCGACTTCACTCTGTAGGCGCGACTTCCCGCTGCCGCCGCGTGCCGCCGTGCGCGGAATGAGCGCCCGCACGTCATTGCCGCCGGTCATATAGTCGTTCCACCAACGATAGACCGACACGACGCTCACGCTCTGGGCCAGTGTCTTATCCATAGCGGTTTGCGTGATCTGCACTTCGGCCACGCGGGCGGCGATGCGCGCTTGACCGGGCCGAGGTGCAAACGGCAGCAACGGCTCCAGCACCGACAGCCGATAACGGGCAATAGCCGCCAGATGGGGCGGGCAATCGGCCAACGTGGGGTATTCCGGGGTGGGCGGCGTGTCTGGCCCGATGCGCGCAGGCAGGATCACTAGGTCGCCGGCAAACAGCGCCGCGACGATCTCCGCACGGGGCACCGCCAGGATAATGCCGGTCGTCTGGTTTTCGAGGCTCACCTGGCCGTCCGCGCTGGCGCGGTGGACCGCGTACACCGTCTCCCGCCAGCGCAGACGGGTGCCGGGGATTAGCGGCTGGGCGGCCACAGCAAGACCTCCGAGGAGCCGGATAAGCCGACCGGGGTGCGATCTGTCAACGGGGCGGTGTCGAGATCGAGTTCGAGGTGGTGATGAAAGGCGAGGGCATACAGGAGCGGAATGGCCGTTTGCGGCTGGGCGGGAAGCAGCGCTTGGCC
>JBBRPH010000061.1:0-32138 GCA_038228295.1 Chloroflexia bacterium
GCCCAGCAGCGCGGCCACCCCCAGCGCGCCACCCAGCGCCAGGGCCAGTCCGCCGTAGGCCAGCGCGGCACGCCGCCCCGCCGTCAGGGCCAGCACGCCGCCGGCTACCGCCACCGCCAGCCACGCCCCGCGCGAATAGCTGAGGAGTAGCGCGGGCAACATCAGTAGCGCCGCCGCTGCGTAGAAGATCCGCCGCAACCGCTCCGCCGGCAAGCGCAGGAACAGCGCTAACGCGGCGGCGAATGCGAACGCACGCCCCAGAAATAGGCCCATATTGTCGTGCGATAGGAAAATACCGTTGAGGGTAGTCACGCCCTGCACCACCAGCGTGTATGTGGGCCGGTGCAGCGCTGCGCCGACCACTGCCACGAGCGCAACCAGCGTCGCACCGGCCACAAAGCCGTCCGCCAGGCGCAGCGCCTGGCGGCGACTAGGCCGGATCGCCGTCGCCAGGAAGTAGAACAATAGCGGCTCGACAATCGTCCAGCGGTAGGCGTGCAGGCTGTCTTTGAGGTAGTCGGGATTGGCGACCGTGAGCAGTGAGAAGGTGGCGACGACCAACAGCGCCAGGGCGGGGGGACCGCCCAGATCACGTCGCCGGATGAGCGCCCACCTTTCATGCCAGGGGGCTGGTCTTTGCAATTCCTGGTAGATACGCAGGTAGCCGGTCACGGTCACAGCGGCGGGCATGGGCGCGGGGCGGCTGCGGCGGGCGGCCACCCACACACGCCAGACGCGCTGCGCGGTCCAGGCGACCAGGATCGCCCACAGGCAGCTTTCGCTGAGGGCGATGTTGCCGCTGAGACCGCCCACAGTCAGCGGGCGGGCCACCCAAAAAAACGGGATCGTGGCCGCCGTGACCACGAGCGCCATATCGGGCCGCCAGACGGCCAGCAGCCACCAGACGGCAAAAGCGAGCAGCGCGCCTTTTTGCCAGGGGCTGAAGTAGTACGCCGCCAGTGTGACCGTCAGCGCCAGCGCTGCACCGCCTGCCCACGCCCCCTCGCCCATGCCGCCGGGACGGGTCCGCACGGCGCGCAGCAGGCGCGGGTAGCCCCAGGCAGCCCGCACACTGCCCAGGCCCAGACCCAGGCCCAGTATGCTCAACAACCCGTAGCCCAGCGGGAAGGCCGCGCCCCACGGCGGCTCCCGGCTCACCACATAGCCCACCAGTCGTACCGCGCCGCTGACACCGGCCGGCCGCAGGCCGGCGGTGTGTGAGCCGGCCGGCAGCCCTGCGGCTACATGCACACGCAATGCACTCTCACCGGGCGGCGCGGGCCAAGCCGCCACCGGCTGCACCTGATCCGTAGTGTCGCCACGGGCCGGCAGGGTCACGATCGTCTGCCCGGTGGAGTCGTGCGGCCGGCCGGGTGCCGGTGCGCCGTCCACCGTCAACTGCACCCGCACCGCCTCCGTACTCGGTACAAACAGGAAATCCAGCGCCGTGCCCTGGAAAGTAAGCATCGCGTCGGCACTCGGATCGCTCGCGCTGTAGACCGGTTGCCCGCCCAGCACGGTGCGTTGCCAGGGCCCCTCGGTGGTCAGCGCCGGGCTGTCGGCCCGCCCCGCGCCGGTGTCGGCGATGGGGAAGCGTTTGGCATAGCGCTGTAGCGCAGTGAAAGCGGGCCGGGCCGTCCAGTCGGCGTTAAGAATACCGAAATAGGGCTGTGGTTCCCCTTGTAGTGGCTTGGGATCGCGTAGGTGCCAGACAAACAACGGCCCCATCCAGGGCCATTCAGCACGCGCCCGCTGGAATGCGCCTACCAAGTAGTCGGCCTGGGTTGCCTCCGACACGGTGCCCCAGATGCCGGGCTTGCCGGTCCAGTCAGGCGGCAGGCTCATCCATCCGACTTCGCTGGCCCACACTGCCTTGTCACTGTCGCCATTGCGCGCCATGATTTCGTGCGTCAGCACCGGGCGGGCAAAGTTGATGCGCGGCGGCTCGATCCGCCGGTCGTCCGGTCCCTGGCGCAGGCCGTAGGCCATCACATTGCCGACATCGAAATAGGGCTTGGCCCCTGCGTCATACATCGCCTGCAAATAGAGTAGATCGCTCAGGTTGGCCGGTCCTGTCTCGACCGTTTGCGCCAGCGGCGCCATCAGGATCACCACATCAGGATTGGCGGCATGAGCGGCCAGATAAGCGGCTTTGAGCAACGCGGTGTACTCGGCGGCGTTAGGCTGCTGCACACAGCGGCCGTTCAGCCGGGTGGTCCATTCGCCTTGCAGGTTCGGCTCGTTCCAAATCTGGAAATAGCGGATTTGGCCCCGATAGCGGCCGACCACGGCGCGGACGTAATCGGCAAAATCGCTGTTGTGCGCGGGCGCGCTATGATCCGGGGTGGCGCAGATTTGCGCCCAAGCGGGCGGCGCGTCCAAGCGGGCCACGATGTTGAGGCCGTAGACGGCCGCCTGCTGCACAATAAAATCGTACTTGTCCCAGGCCGAGTGCGGCGGCTGGGTCGGGTCGCGCCGGTCGGTAAAGTCGCCTTTGCCTGCGATTTCAATGTCGTTCCAGGCGAAGCCCTGCCGAATCCAGCGAAAGCCGCCATCGCGCGCCACGCGCAGGGTGTGCTGCACATTGGTCGCGTCGGCCTCTTTGTCCAGGAATAGGTTGACCCCCATCGGATTGCCGCCGGCCGCCGGGATAGGCGTTTGCGCGGCGCCCCAAACCACGCCGTGATTGACTAGTTGATCCGTGTAGGCCAAGCCGGCCAAGCCGCTGAGCACCCCGACCAGTAGCAGCAGCAGAATCGGCAGGCGTAGTAACGCACCAACGGTCGGCACGGGTGGTGAGGCGGCGCGGCGCATGGAGAGGAGCGGGTGCCGGCTCAAACGGCTGCGGGCCGGCGCAACAGTGCCAGGTCGCCGAGCAAGACCGCGATCAATAGCGTCGTCAGGGCGGAAAACGCGACATAGGAGCGCTCGCTGTGGACCTCGAAGCCGGCGACGGCTGCGCCCGCATCGCTGCCTTGCAATTGTATGTGATGCACGCCCGGTACCCCCTGGTTGCCCAGCGCCGTGACCACCGGGATCAAGCGGGGGGCGGGCAGAGGCGCGGCTTCGTGCCCGCCGGCGGCGGGCGCAGCGGTCGTATCTGCGCCGGCGGCATCAATATAGGCGCGCCCCGCAGCATCGCGCGGCAGGCCGGGAGCGGCTTTATGCGGATCATTGTCTACCATAACATAGAAACGCGGCACGGATCCTTCGGTTGCGCCGGCCGGCGACGCGAGTTGTAAACTGAGATCGGTGCCGCGAAAGGTGATCTCCAGGGTAGCGGTGGCGGTGCGCGTGATCAGCATCGGGTAGACCGGGTCGTTACTACCGCCGGCGCCACGCGCCAAGTGTAGCCCCCAGCCCGGCCCGGTCTGCACGGACGCGCTGAGAGCGCTATGGCGGCCCGGCCCGGCCACGGCCAAGCGCGCCGCTTCGGCCTGCACCGTCGCATAAATGGGGCGCGGCACAAAATCCGGTGTGATCATGCCGAAGTAAAATTGCGCGTCGGTGGGTGGGTAGTCGCCGACCTGGCGAAAGTACCAGATGACGAACACACCCACCCAGGGCCAGTGGGCACGCGCGTAGTGGATACCACGCACGGTGTAGTCGGCCTGCTGTTCCCGGCTGACCTGACCCCACTTGATGTCGCTCGGCTTCACCATACTGATGTCGGGTGCATTCCAAGCGTATTCGGTGATCCAGACTGGTTTGTTGCTGTCGCCGCGCTGTTCCATCAGGGCGCGCAATGCTTCGACCCGGCGAAAGTTATAGCGGTCAGGCTGCGGGTCTTCTTCGGGCGGGCTATTATAGCCGAAGGCGTTGGCCGAGATAATATCGAAATAAGGCGCAGCCCCGGCGGCATACATTTCGTCTAGGTAGACCGTCTCGCGCATATTCTTGGTTTGGTATGTGGCGCCGGGTTTATTCAAATGCCAGTCTTCGTTGGTCGTCGCCAGCGGCGCGCTGAGGATCACGATGTCGGGGTCTACTTGGCGGGCGCGCGTGGCCGCTTCTTTCAACAGTGCCACATATTCGCGGGGGTTGACCGGCTGCCCTTTTACCCATTCATCTTCCAAGTTCGGCTCATTCCAAATTTGCAGAAAGTGGATGCGTCCCTTGTAGTGGGTCACGAAGTCACTGACAAAAGCGCCGAAATCGCTGAAATGGGCGGGCGGCGCATTCGTGCCGTTAGCATCAGGCCGGGCAGCCCAGGCGGGGGTACGGTCAAGGCGGGCGATCACGCTGATACTATTCGCCTCAGCCTGAGCTACAATTTCATCGAACTTAGCCCAGGCCGATTTATTGTTCTTATCGTCAAAATAATAACCCTGGCCGTTTGCCCCTTTGCCAAACTCCAATTCCGACCAAGGAAACTCCTGTTTGATCCAGCCCACACCCGACCCGCGCAGCAGTTCGGCGGTTTTGTCCTTCTTGAAGTGATCTACCTCGCGCTCCAAAAAGGTATCCGCGCCCAGTGGGTCTACCGCCGCCAGGGGTAGCGGCGCGAGGGGGCGGTCGGGTTGGGTAGCAGCGGCTTCCCAGGGGGCGAAGATCAGCGTTTCGCCGATTAGTGTCAGCGCCAACAGCGGCACCAGGAGCAGACCCATCCTGCGTCGCCGCCCAGCGCGGTCTACTGCACTCCGTCTGTGTCCGTTCGCCACTGCCGCCTATTCCCCCCATCTGCTCACCCATAGAGCGTCCGGCCCTACTGGGCATTATAGCACCCGCGCCCTAACCGGGGCAAGGACCGGTTAGCGCAGGGGCTTTTTGGCGTAGATGGTGATGGTAGCGCCCTGCTTGAGGATGGCGGCTAGGGGTGCCGACACGACGCTGATCGCACCGAGCACGGGAGCCGACAGTAGGGCGGCGAGGACATGGGTTGCAGGGGCCGGTGGGCGGCGACTGCCCGCCAGCACTTTGGCCCCGCGCGTCCGCAGCAGGTTGTAGAGCAGATTATGACGCAGGCCGAGCTTGTTTTGTACCGTTTGCACAAAGCTGAAAAAATCATACTCCGAAGCGAAATAGCTAGTCATACGTGGATGCAGGCCGGCCTGATTCAGCATAGCACGCAACACCGGCGGGGTGAAGTGATTAAGATGGCGCGGCACATCCAGATGGAACCAGCGGTCGCGACCCCAACGCGCTTCCCACGACCCGAAGTTCGGCACCGCTACCAGCAGCGTGCCGCCGGGTCGCAACAGGCGTGTAACTTCGGCCAGCAAGGCCGCCGGGTCGGGAATGTGTTCCAGGACGTGCCAGAGGATTACTGTGTCGAAGTAATCGCTGGGCAACTCCAGATCGATCACATCTGCCGTCCGCACATCAATGCGCAACACATCGCGGGCGTAACTGGCGCTGTCCTCGCTCAGTTCAGTGCCGGTTACTTCCCAGCCCCGCTTACGGAGTTGTTGCAACAGCAGACCGCGCCCACAACCGACATCCAGCACCCGCCCCGGCTCTAACCCGTTGGCGATCTCGATCAGTCGCCCGCGAAAGCTATAGAGCCAGTCTAGCAGCCGCTCCAGCACGCTGCTGTAGCGTTTACCGCGCCCATAGTAGCCCTGCGGGTAATAATGAGCCAACTCGTCGGGCGGCACAGGTGGGGTGGTGCGAGCCAAGCCGCAGTGCCGGCACAACTGAACAGCGAACAGATCACCGCTGATATAGTCACGCGCAGTGAACAGCGGCGCTTGATCGGCTGCGGGATGCAGGCACGGCCCGGCGGGGGCGGCTACTGCGGGGGTTACCAGGGATCGAGTCGCGGTCAAAGGTCTCTCCTGTTCGGGTCGAGGTTAGTGGATCTATTGGGATGTCGCTCACTGGGGCAACGGCCTAATTGTACCGTCTGTCGTTGAGCCTGTCAAATTGCCGACCCGCAAGCAGTTGTGCAAGTGGCGATAAAAACGCCCCCCTCCCATAGTGGGAGGGGGGCGGCGCGGCGCGGGTTAGTGCAGAGTTTGGTTCGAATCGGTTTGCGCGTCGTTGAGCGCATCGGCCGGGCTTTTGACCCCAGTCAACGCGGCTTGCAAGGCCTGCAAGATGATGTCGCGCACCGGCTGGTACGAGCCGACCTTCGGCTCGGAGGCGGTCGCATACTTCAGGTTGTCGAACGAGGCACGCAGGCGCGGCTCTTTGGCCCACGCTTTTTGTAGATCCGCTTGGCTCTCCGCCGATTTAGTTAGCGGCAGGTAGCCGCTGAGGGCGGCCCAACGGGCGTTCTGATTAGGCGAGGTGAACCACTTGACGAAGGCCCAGGCAGCCCGCTCACGCTCCGGTGTGGTTTTGTACAGCAGCACATTGCCGCCGTAGACCGTCGTCACCGGCGTGCTGACACTGGCGGCGTGCGGGATCACCGTGCCGCTCCAGTTGAAGTCGTAGCCGGGCTGATTTTTCGGATAGTAGCTCTTGATAAACGACACCGAAGTGCTGGAGCGGATGATAAAGGCCGACTTCTGGTTGGCAAAGTCGATCTCGTCTTGGAACTTGTTCGGCTCCGTGACCAGGAAGTAGCGGTTGGTGGCGCCGTCGGTCAGCATCTGCAACTGGGCTTGAGCGGCCGGGTTGTTGAAGGTGAAGCTGGACTGTTGCGCGTTCATGACCGCGCCGCCGCGGCTGTAGATGCCGGCGAGGTATTCGGAGGTGGCGGCCTCAAACTCATAGCCGTAGATGCCCTGATCGGGCTTCGCCACAGCCTTCGAGTCGGCCACAAACTCGTCCCAGGTGGTCGGCGGGTGGTCAATGCCGGCCTTTTTCAGCAGGTCCAGGTTATACCAGAGCATCGGCATACTTTTGGTGAAGGGGAAGCTCCACATCTTGTTGCCGAGGTTCGGGTAGACGTTGGTCGCCAGAAAGGCCGGGAAGAAGTCGGCCAGTTCTTTGCCGGTGAAGCCGTTCGGACCCTTCACGAAATCGTCGAACGGCACACTGAGGTCGGACTGCACCAGGCCGGGCATCCAGTTCTCATAGCCGACGCTGAGATCGGGCAGCGCACCGCCCGCACCGGCCGCCTGCACGGCTTTGAGCAGATCGTCGTAGTTGTTCTTGAACTCCGGGATCACTTTGATACCGGGGTGCGTCTGGTTGAACTCGTTGACCAAGCCGTTCAGCGCGTCGGCGTTAGCACGGCTCTGCGTATGCCAGAAGTGAACCTCGACGTTCTTGAACGATTGGTACTTATCCTTCGTCTGGAAAGTGCCGAGTTGGCTCAACAGCACTTCGTAGGGCGTACCGGCGTTCTCCGGATGCAACTCAAAGACCGCACGCTCGAAATATTGCACTTTGTACGACTTGCCGTTCAGATCGCTGACTTCGGTGAACTCATCGGAGATCGGCAACCCTTGTTGGGCCAGGCCGCCGTGGCTTTGCCAGTAAGCCAGGAACTTGCCGCCGACCTTGTGGCCGGTTTCTTTGAACAACGTGCCGTCAGTGGCAGGAGTTTGGTTTGATGCGCCGTTGGGATACTTCTGCTTGTAACGGTAGGTGCCTAACTGGGACAGCAAGATATCAAACGGCGGTTGGTTCTCCGGGTGCTTCTCGAACACGGCGCGCTCAAAGTACTGCACCGTATATGGCTTGTTGTTTAGGTCACTGACTTCGGTAAACTCTTCCGACAATGGATAGCCCTGCTGGGCCAGTGCGCCGTGACCGTTCCAATAGCTCAGGAATGCGCCGCCCACTTGGTGGTCGGTCTCCGGGAACACGCGCGCCCCGTCGGCGGCGCGACTGGTGGTAAAGGTGCCGCCGAGCAGGCTCAACACGATACCCCCGGCCAGCACCCCTCCGGCAACTCGTAGTAAGCCGGTCTTCATAATATGACCCCTCCTCTTCCTTCCCTAGTAAAGCGTGTAGAACAGGTGGATTGCTGATCGCCAAGTCGCAGCCGCACAAACCACGGCTCAGTGTACCATAGACTTGTTAAGCAGGCATTAACACCCCGTCAGCGGGTGGTATGTTGTATGTCTCACCCGCGAATCCCGCTGCGGGCAATACCTTCGACAAAATAGCGTTGAGCGAAGATATAAACCGCCACGATCGGCAGGGCGGTGAAGGCCGAGGCGGCCATCAGCAGGTGCCAGTCGGTGGGCCGGTCGGCGGACACGAAGTTGGATAGGCCCACCTGGATGACCTGCATTTGCGGATCTTGGATGACGATCAGCGGCCACAGCAGCGAGTTCCAACTACCGACAAAGCTGAACAGACCGGCCGTGATCAGTGCGGGGCGGGCTAGCGGCACGGCCACCTGCCAAAGGTAGCGCAGGCGGCCCGCCCCATCCAACTGGGCGGCTTCCCATAAGTCGGCCGGCAGGCCGGCGAAAAACTGGCGCAGCAGGAAAATGTTAAATGCGCTAGCGGTCCAGGGAATGATCAGCGCCGGGTACTGGTTGTACCAGTTCAGCGTTTTAACGATCACAAAGTTCGGGATGTAGCCGGCTTCGTGCGGAATCATCATCGTCGCCAAGATGAGGATAAAGATCGCATCCTTGCCGGGGAAAGGGATAGTGGCAAAGGCGTAGGCAGCAAGCACCGAGGTGACCAGCACGCAAGCGGTCACGGCCAGGGCTACCAGGATCGTGTTCAGGAAGTAGCGGCCAAACGGCGCGGCGTTCCACGCTTCGAGATAGTTCTCGAAATGCCCAGTGGGGATCAGCACTTTCCACAGGGCCCCGTCGGCGGGATAGCCGGAGACCTCATCCAGCGTTTTCAGCGACGTAATAATCATCCAGATAAACGGGAATACCACAACCAACGCGCCCAGCACGAGGAGGACATAGATCCACCACGCGCCGTGCGTCGTCCGCCCGCCGGTTTCGGCGACCGGTCGGCTGTCGGCTCCCGCCAACGTTTCGGTAGCGTCCATCACGACTCCCTCTCTAGCGGCGGCGTATTAGTAGTTCACACGGCGGCTCAAAAACCGCGTTTGCAAGATCGTCAGGGTCAAGATGATCAGGAACAGCACGATGGCGATCGCTGAGGCATAGCCCAGGCCGAGGTTGCTGTACGAAAAGGCGGCCTTGTAGTAATAGAGCGTCATCACCACGGTAGTGTTTTGTGGCCCGCCCGATCCCACCGGAATGCCGGCGCTGAACACCGGAGTGAACGATTGGAAGGCGGCAATCGTACTCACAATGAGCAAGAAGTAGGTCGTCGGGGTGAGCAACGGCCAGGTGATGTGGCGGAACAGTTGCCTGCCGGTAGCCCCGTCTACTTTGGCGGCATCGTAGAGTTCGTGCGGCACATTGGTCAGCCCGGCCAAAAAGACGATGGTGTTGAAGCCCAACACACTCCAAACCGACAGACCGATGATCGTCACCAGGGCGAGGCTGGGGCCGTTCGCCCAAGCCGGCCAAGCACTATTATGCTCGGCAAACAGCAGCTTGAACAAGCCGCGTGGCTCCTCCAACCAGCGCAGTGGACCGAGGTGGAAGCTCCCGAGGACGGCATTTACCAGCCCACCGGGGCCGTTGCCGTGCGGCGCACGGAAGATCCATTGCCAGACCGTGCCCGCGACAACCAGTGAGGTGACATAGGGTAGAAAGTAGAGGGTGCGGAAAAACGTGCGTCCGCGCACCACCCGTTCCAGCAGCAGCGCCACAACGAGGGCGCTGCCTAGCCCAAACACGATCGTGCCGACCGCATACCAGAGCGTGTTGACCAACGCTTGGCCGAACACGCGGTCGTGCAATAACCGGTCGTAATTTTGGGTGCCCACCCACCAGTCGGGCAAAGGAAATAGCCCTTTGGGAACCGAGAATTTGTAGAAACTGAGGATGAAGGCGTAAACAATGGGGAAGAAGTGGAAGATACCGAGGATCGCGACCGCCGGGAGGATAAAGAGGTAACCGGTTAACGCCTCCCGCCTACGCCGCCCATTACGTGCGCGCCGCATCACGACGCTTTCGCTCGGCAGGGCGATAGCCGGCCGTTGCAATTCGGTCATAGAGGTCTCCTGGTGCAAGCGAAGATCAGGTCACCCGGTCGGTCCGTACCAATCGCTGCCCATAGTACCACATTTCACGGTGGGGTGCAAAAGCAGGTAGATCCGTAAGTGTGCAGGATGCGGGCAAAAGAATCGCGTCTCCGCTACCAGGCAGAATCAGACAGGCGACCAATGGGTTCTCGCTGCGCCGCTCCCAGGTCGCAAAGGATCGCTGCAATCCCAGCACGTTGTACGGTCGGCCGCACTTAGTGGCCGGCCGCTGATCTTGCGCGCCACGCGCGCCTGCCGCACCCACTAGGCGTGAAGGGGCATCAGATGCCTACCGGCGGCGCCAGGATTTGGGCTACCGTCGTCAGCAGCACTGCGTCGGCGACGGGCAGAGTCAGCACAGCAGCCGTTCCACTGAGATCCCGGCCACCCAAAGCGGCCGGGTCTTGGGCGGTTATGAGGAGCAGCGGTATGCCCACGAGCGCCGGGTGACGGATCAACGCCAGCGCCTGCGCGAGATTCCGCTCCAGTGGAGCCGTCAACTCATACAGTAGCAATGCGGGGCGTGGTAGCGTTCGCAGTGGGGTGGTCAACGCGGTGGTGAGAGTGATCCGCACGATATAGCCTGCGGCAGTGAACAGAGTTTCATAGTCAGCCGCTAGGGCGGGCGTGAAGTCTACCAGGAGAAGGAGAGGCGGTGCAGGCATCCTGTATCCTTTTCATGAACGATGTGTCGGTACTCATTAGCCAATCAGTCGGTGAGCGCGAGCGACCCGACATCCCAGAAGCGTGCGCCGAGCGGGCCGGCGTTTGGCTCAGCCATATGATAGTAGCAGGTTGCAGGAGCAGATGCAAGACCCCGTGCCCGACAGTCGGCCGCAAATCTTGACCGCTGCGCGGGTTCGTCGCCCTAACGGTGCGGCAAGAGGAAGAGCTGCTACTATACTGCTTGGATCAGGGCGGTGCCGGCGGCACCGCAGTAGGATGCGCCGCTGGGCCGGCGGTCACAGGCAAGTGGGCGGCCAGCAACTCGGCGAGGTGTAGCACGCGCAGCGGTAGCTTTTGCGCGTCAATCCCGCCGCGCAGGTGCAGAATACAGCCGGGGTTGTCAGTGACGACCGTCCGCGCTCCGGTCTGGCGCACATTCTCCAGCTTGCGGACCAGGATCTGCGCGGCCACGGCCGGCCGGGTAACCGAGGTGGAGCCACCGAAGCCGCAGCACACCGAACTTTCCGGCAGCTCGCGCAGCTCCAGACCGAGTACCTCCGTGATCAGCCGGCGCGGGGCCGCGTCTAGGTTCAACACATTGGCCGACTGGCAGAAATTGTGGTAGGTGACGGGCGCGAAAGGCGAATGCGGGCGGGCCAGGGTACCGGGAGCCAGCCGCGCCACGCTGTCCATAAACGTAGTGAAATCTATCACGCGCTCGGCCAGCACGCGCGCACGCAGTTGCCAGAGCGGTTCGCCGGCGAATAGGCGTTCGTAGTCATGCAGTATGGCAACAGCACAACTCGCCCCGGCGGTCAGGATGTAGTCGGCACGCACTTGTTCTAGACCTTCGATGGTCTGACGCGCCATCGCCCGCGCCGGATCAAGCGCCCCGGCATCGATTCCCGGCAAGCCGCAACAATGCTGCGCCTCCGGTACCACAACCGTAATCCCGCAAGCTTCAAGCACACGCACCACCGCGAGGGCCATACGCGGAAACAGCCGGTCGGTGAGACACTGGATAAAATAGGCCACCCGCAAACCCCGTGCCGGGCTGTCGAGGTGCGGGCCGGGAGCGGCCTGTCGGGTACGTAGACGGTCGCGAGCGGGGCGGCGCGCTAGGGCCGGCGGCGTGCGCCAACTCGTCAGCCGGTGAACCTGCGGAATGAGGGTCGCCCCACTGCGCTCCAGGCGGGTGAACGCGCCCGCACGTAGCGGGGCGGTAGCCAGGGCGGCGGCACGCAAGGCAACATCGGCTAAGCGCGGGTGCGCCCAGAGTTCGAGCGCGGCGCGCAGCGGGGCAGGCATCCCCAGTTCCTCCACGACTTGGGCGCGTATCGCCAGGATCTGCTGCGGCAACGGAATACCGACCGGGCAGACGGTCGCACAGGCGTTACACGAGATGCAGAGACTCTGCGGTCCGGCATCCGCTTCCAACCCATGGTGATAAGGGGTATTGACCAGCCCGATGGCCCCCGAATAGATGTGGCCGAAGACATGCCCGCCTACCACCGCGTAAGGCGGGCAGACATCAGCGCAGGCCGCGCATCGGATGCAGCGCAACGCATCGCGGATCAGCGGAGTCGCGCGCATCCGCATCCGTCCGTTGTCCACTAACACGATGTGCATCTCTTTGCCCGGATCGGGCGGCCCGGAGAGGAAGGTAGTATAGCTGGTGATGGCCTGGCCGGTGGCCGAGCGCGCCAGTAGGCGCAGTTGCAGCATGGCAGCGTTATAGTCGGGCACCAGCTTCTCCACCCCGGCCAGCACCACATGCACGCGCGGCAGGGTCGTAACCAGTCGTGCGTTGCCCTCGTTTTCGATAAACATCACCGTGCCGCTACTTGCAATCAGCGCATTGGCCCCGCTGATGCCCAGCCCGGCTTCCAGAAAATCGCGCCGCAATTCGGTGCGCGCCACGCTCACCTGCGCGCCGATATCCTCGCGGCTCACGGGCCGACCCACCGCCCGACTGAGTAGATCAGCCACCTGTAGACGGCTCTTGTGAATAGCCGGCATGACCATGTGCGAGGGGCGCTCGTGGGCCAGTTGCTGAATCCACTCGCCCAGGTCAGTCTCCACAACCGTGATGCCCTCGGCTTCGAGCGCGCCATTTAATTCGATCTCTTCGGAGACCATCGTCTTGCTCTTAACTACATGGCGGATGCCGCGTGCTTGGCAAAGATCGCGCACATAGCCATTAGCGGCGGCGGCATCAACCGCCCGGTAGACCCGTATTCCATGGGCTTCAGCCGCCTGCTGAAACTGATCAATATAACCGGGGAGTTGGGCGATCACCGCATCCTTGATCGCCGCCAGTTCAGCACGCATGGCCTGAAATTCGGCGCTGCCTTTCGCCGGGGGCAAGTGCCCGCCGGCCGGCAGGGCCGGCCGGGCGGCGCGCTCCGGATTTTCGGCGTAAGCAGCAAAGGTACCCTCTCGCGAACCTTGCCAGGATCGCTGAAAATTGAGCAAATTGCGCTGCAACTGGGCATCATCAAGCGCGCGGCGATAGCGTTGATCAAAGGGCAGCGGATCGTGGTCGGTGCCCCCCGCACCTGGTGAACGGGGGCCGGCGTTATCGTGTGGGCTGGTCATAGGTCGCGTCCCCTTCCTCTGCTGCCGTTATTATTATGTAAAGCTCTTTCGGCCCTTGTACGCCGATGGTCAGCACGCGCTCGATGTCGGCGGTACGGCTGGGGCCGGTGACGAACGAGACGTAGCGATGTCCGGCGCGATCCAGATCGATTAATAGGCGCGCAGCGTCATCGAGGGCCGGTAGCAGCGCCGCACCCGGCAACAAAACGATGCACATATCGGGCAGCATACTCACCAGGCGGGGGGCCAAGCCGTCGTCGGCTAGCACCAGCGATCCGGTTTCGGCAATGCCGGCGTAGGCCGTCACCAAGCCCGTACCGCCCGCCAATGTAGCCGCAAGCGTCGGTGGGTCAGGCAGCCCGGCGGCGATCTCCTCGGCGACGGCGAGCGGCAGGCCGGCGGCGATCAACGCCGGGCCAAGAGCGGGATAGCGAGCCTGGGTCGCCGCCGTGCAGCGCAGCGGACCGTCGCTAATCGTCGCGATGGTCGCGACGGCCGCCGCGACATCCGCCACCTGGACTATTTGCGCCCCGGCCGCCTGCGCGTGACGGGTGAAGAGATCGAGTAGATCCCTGGGCGTTGTTGCGTCAGGAGCCATGAGCGGGCACCCCCAGTAGCGCGGCAAAGCGCACGCTAGCCTCTTCCCAATCGGCCTGGGGATCAGGTTCGTAGATCGTCTGCCGCACCGAAGCCGCCACCGCCCGCCGTCCGGCAGCCAGATCGGGCAGGTAGCCGATCGCTAGTGCCTGCAACAGGATATTACCCAGCGCGGTGGCCTCTACCGGCCCGGCCACAACACGCCGCGCGCACGCATCAGCGGTGAGCCGGCAGAGCAGCGTGTTGCGGCTCCCGCCACCCACCACGCGCACGGTGTCTAGCCGACGGCCCGTCACGCTTTCAAGTGCCGCCAGCACCCAGCGATATTTCAGGGCCAGGCTTTCCAGGCAGCAACGCACTAGCGCGCCCACACTCGCCGGGGCCGATTGCCCAGTGCGCGCGCAATAGGCGCACACGGCGGCCGGCATATCGGAAGGGTTAAGCAATTCGGGCGCATCAGGATCCACCAAGCTCGCCAGCATGGGAGCGTGCGCGGCTTGCGCCATCAGATCGGGCCAGTTGTAAGCATGGCCCTCGCGCGCCCACTGGCGGCGACATTCCTGCAACAGCCACAGACCGCCGACGTTTTTGAGCAGGCGGATCGTGCCGCCCACGCCGCCTTCGTTCGTGAAGTTGAGCGCACGCGCTTGCTCAGTCAACACCGGCCGGTCCGTCTCCACCCCTACCAGGCTCCATGTGCCGCTGCTGATATAGGCGCTGTGGACATCCAGGTCGGGAATAGCTGCCACTGCACTCGCCGTGTCGTGGGTACCGACCGCGATCACCGGTACCGGATCGCGCCAGCCGATGTCGGCCCCTACAGCAGGCAGCAGATCTCCTAGTAGTGTACCCGGTGTGAGCAGCGGCGGCAGAAGCGTCCCCGGCAGATCGAGCATACCAAGCAGATCACCGGCCCAGCCCCCAGTACGGGCATCATAAAAGCCGGTAGTGGTGGCGTTCGTGTATTCAGCCACCGCCCGCCCAGTTAGCCAGTAGCCGAACAGGTCGGGCATCAGCAACAACGTGCGCGCTATATCGAGTTGCGGGTCGCCGGCCGCACGCATACTGTATAGTTGATAGAGTGTGTTGATCGGCAGACGCTGAATACCGGTTTGCGCGTACAGGTGGGCAGGCGTTACGTGGTGATCTACTTGCTCCAGCGTGCCTGCTGTGCGCCCATCACGGTAGTGGATGGGATTGCCCAGCAGCCGGCCCGTCCCATCCAGCAGGCCGTAATCTACCGCCCAGGTGTCAATGCCGATACCCGCTGGGGGTGCCGACCGGCTTGCGGCATAGCGCCCCAGGCCGGTCTGGATCTCCTGCCAGAGGCGCAGCACATCCCAATGCAGCCGGCCTTGCACGGCCACCGGTCCGTTAGGAAAGCGATGCACTTCGTCCAACACAAAGCCTGTCCCGTCCCAGCGCCCGGCGATGATCCGACCACTCGCCGCGCCCAGGTCTACCGCCAGAAACTCCGGCCCCTCCCCCACTCCTGCCCCCTCTCGCCGGTCCCGCCGTTAACCTGCCTACCTCGACACACCCTAGCTTATTATAGTATAGCTGTCGCTGAGTTAAACACTATATTAGGGTTGTCGGCACATGAAACGCATGGGCCATTGCAAATGCGCCGCCTCAGCGCAAAAACGCTTCGTGTAATCCGCCATCCACTGTCAGGATCTGACCGGTGGTCTGCCGCAAACGATCGGTGAGCAGCAAAAAGACTGCTTCCGCCTGATCGGCCGGAGTAATCGGGCGTTTTAGCAGGGTACGGTCGGCATAAAACTGCGCCAATTTTTCACGCAACGCCTCGGTCGGCTCGTCGTCACTGTAAGAGATGGCGTATTTGGTCAGTGAAGCGATCACCCGGTCCCGCGGGAACATGGCGCTACCCTGCACCACCGTAGCCGGAGCCACGCCGTTGACGCGCACCAGCGGCGCCAGTTCAATCGCCAGCTCGCGAATCAGGTGATTAGCAGCCGCCTTGCTGGTATCGTAGGCCACGCTACCCTTCTTGGCGACTGCCGCGTTGGCGCTGGTCGTCAGCACCAGGTTAACCGGCAGCCCCTGCACCTGCCAGAGGTGCGCCGACTCGTCAGCCATCAGATACAACCCGGTCACGTTGACGGCAAAGGTCAGCGCCCATTTGTCGTCGGGGATGCGCCCGGCAGTATCAGGCGAGACAAAAATCCCGGCGGTAACAGCCACGGCATCAAGGCCCCCATAGGCCAGCGTGACTGCGTCCAACATGGCGCGGATGCTCTCACGCTCGGTGATATCGGCTTGCAACCCAACAGCCGGTCCACAACCCGAAATACCGCTGCCGGCTACTCCGATGCCCACTCCGTGCCGGTCGGTGATCGCCTGCGCCGTAGCTACCGCGCTCACTGCGTCTTTATCCACACAGACGATGTGCGCCCCCTCACGGGCTAGACGCAGCGCAGCCTCACGCCCAATGCCGCTGCCTGCACCGACTACGGCGATGATTTGCCGGGCCAATTCCTTTTCCGGCGGCATCCGCTGTAGCTTGGCCTCTTCGAGCAGCCAATACTCGATGTCGAAGGCTTCTTGCAGCGGCAGCGCGGTGTATTCGTCAATCGCCTCCGCACCACGCATCACGTCCACCGCACAGTTGTAAAATTCGGCAGTGACCCGCGACTCACTCTTATCCTTGCCCCAGGCGATCATACCCAGGCCCGGAATCAGGATCACGGTCGGATTGGGGTCGCGCATGGCCGGCGAATCGGCGTGCTTATGCTGCTCATAATAGGCGGCATAGTCACGCCGATAGCTTTCCAGGCCGTACTGTAAGCGCTCCTGCAAGGTCGGTACATCCTCGTGCTGCGGATCCCAGGCCACATAGAGCGGCTTGATCTTGGTACGCAGAAAATGGTCGGGGCAGGAGGTGCCGAGAGCGGCCAGGCGCGGCGCGTCATGGCTGTTGACGAAGCGCAGGATGGTTGCGTCGTCCTGCACTGTACCGACGAAGCGTTTGTACTGGCTCACCCGGCCACGCAGCCAGGGTAAAATGGCGGCCAGCACCGCGTGCCGGGGCGCTTCGTCTAATGCCGGATATTTGGCCCCGCCGAAGGTGGCTTCCCCTTTGTCGTGATCTTCGATGTAGCGGGCCGCACGTTCGATTAAATCCAGCGTCAGCATGTAGCAGGCGCGGTCGTCGTCGGCCCAGTTGATCAATCCGTGGCTGCCCAGGATGACCCCGTGGGCCTGCGGATGGTCGCGCACCACGTCTTCCAATTTCAACCCCAGATCGAAACCGGGCCGTTGCCAGGCCGTCCAGACCACCGACTCGCCGTAGATTTCGCGCGTGAGGCGTTGAGAATTACGCGCGGCGGCCAGGGCGATCACGGCATTGGGGTGGGTGTGATCCACATGCCGGTACGGCACGAAGGCGTGCAGCGGCGTGTCAATAGACGAGGGGCGGGGATTGAGATTAAAGGTGCAATGATTATAGAGGCCGACGACGGCATCTTCAATTGGGGTTTTCGGCCCACGGTGCGGGGCATGATGATAGTGGGCTTGCAGCGCACGCAACTTGTCCATATAGAGCGACGAAAAATTCTCCCGCTTGGCCGTGCGTAAGTCGCCGCCCGACCCTTTCACCCACAGCACCTCGACTGGCGCGCCGGTCAGCGGATCGGTTTCGGTGACTTTAGCCGAGGTGTTGCCGCCCCCGGTGTTGGTGATACGCCCGTCGCTGCCTAGCAGATTCGAGCGATAGATCAGCCGTGTCACCGGGTCTAGGTCGGCGGCGACCGTCTCATTCCAGCTGTCGGTCACATGACGATACGTGCGTACTTCCGTAGCCATACAGGGTTCTCCTCAAGCCCGTTGTGACAATACCCGGGCTTCATAATCAATGGCGGCATCCAAGACAGCGAGACCCACCGGTACGCCCTGTTGCAGACAAAAATAATCCCACACGGCGGCCCACGGCAGCCCCTTTAGTTCTTCGAGCAGGATTAGACGGGCAGTATAATTCCCGGCGGTTTCCAGGTTGCGTAGGTGCGGGGTGGGTTCAAGTAGCGCCGGCAGCATTGCGCGTAAGACGTTACGCGCCCCGATCACCCAGGCAGCGACCCGGTTGATGCCGGCATCAAAAAAGTCGAGACCGAGATGCACCCGGTTGAGCAGCCCCCCGCGTACAATTTCCGCCAGGATAGCCTGCGTCTCATCGCTGAAGATGACGACATGATCGCTATCCCAACGCACGCCCCGACTGAGGTGCAACAACAGTTCGTCTACATAGAGAGCTACCGCCGAGAGCTTATCGGCAATGGACTCCGTTGGGTGAAAGTGGCCGCTATCCAGGCACAGCAGGATGCCGTGGCGAATGGCATAGCCCAGATAAAACTCATGCGAGCCGACGACATAGCTTTCCGAGCCGAGGCCGAAGAGTTTACTCTCCACAGCATCGCGGTTATGCTGCGGGTCCAGCGGCTCGGCCAGGATCACGTCGAGCGATTGCTGCAGCAGGCGGCGGGGCGTGGTTCGATCCACCGGCGTGTCTTTGAAGCCGTCGGGGATCCAGATGTTGGTCACGCAGGGCGTACCGAGCGTGCGACCAAAAAAGGCACCGATCTGCCGGCAGGCGATGCAATGCTCGATCCAGAACTGGCGGACGGCCGGATCATAGCTCGCCAGTGTAAAGCCGGCGGCGGCCAGCGGGTGCGAAAAACAGGTGGGATTAAAATCCACCCCATGCCCGCCGGCCCGCGCCCAGTCGGCCCAGCCCTGAAAATGCTCCGGGCCTAGCGCGTTGCGCGCCACCTTGCGCCCGCCGGTTTCCGCATAGATGGCGTGTAGATTCAGGCGGTGGCGGCCCGGCAGCAAACGATATACCTGGTCCAGGTCAGCCCGCAATTCGTCGGCGTTGCGCGCTTTGCCCGGATAGTTGCCGGTAGCCGCAAGCCCCCCACCGAGCAGGCCACCGGCGGTCTCAAAACCGGCCACGTCATCGCCCTGCCAGCAATGCAAACTCAGCGACACGTCCGCCAACGCGGCAAGCGCTTGGTCGGTGTCCACTCCCAGCGCTGCATAGCGTTCCTGAGCTAGGGCGTAGGCCGCTTCGATGTGCCCGGCCGAGGGAGCTGGGACAATCAGGGCTGTCATTGGTGCTCCTTCCTAAGCGCAGTCCAGATGAAAAATCTCGGTCAATTCCCCAAGGGCCGTATCAAGCCGCGCATTCTCCGGAAATTCAAAAACGGCGCCATAAATTTCTACGGCGGATGTTCACTTTGCGCGTCGCTATGGCCGCCGGGACCCCGGGCAAGCCGACAGGCGCAGGGCCGGCCCCGGCGCACTCCCCAGCGAGAGCGCCGCCGGAGCGGCCGGCGCGGTGCGGATTAGAAGTTGAAATTAGCGATGTTGGTGTTGTCGAAGACCGTCGGTTTGCCGAGCAACACCGTGCCGTCGGCAGCGATGGTGTAGCTGCCGAGCCGACCCGCAGTAAAGGTATCGCCCGCCTTGCCGGTGATCTTACCGGTCGCAATCGCGTTCAAGGTGTGAATCGCTAGATAGCCCAGGTCGCCGGGATTCCAGAGTGCGAAGGCCGGGGCCGCGCCGCTCTTCACATAGGCCCGCATCTGATTGGGCGTGCCCAGACCGGTGACAATCACCTGGCCGATTTTCTTGCCGTCGGTGACGGCGCGCGCGGCGGCAGCGATGCCGACGGTGGTGGGCGAAATAATGCCCTTCAGGTCGGGATAGGTCTGCATCAGACCCTGCGCTTCGGTATAGCTCTTCTCATCCTGATCGTCGCCGTAGACGGTCGCCACCAGTTGCAGCCCGGCGTTTTCCGGCTTAGTCAACTCGTCTTTCATCCATTTAATCCACTCGTTCTGGTTAGGAGCAGTAGAAGTGGCGCTCAGGATGGCGATTTTGCCTTTGCCGCCGATCAGCTTAGAGATGAGTTGAATCTGGCCGCGCCCAATGTCTTCGGCATTGGCCTGGTTGATATGCACGGTGCGTCCGCCCGTCGCAATCGCCGAGTCCCAACTCACCACCGGGATCTTCTGGTCGAGCGCGGCCTTGCCGGCCGGCACCAGTGCATCGGAGTCGTCAGCAGAAACGGCCAGCCCGCTCACATGCTGGGCCACCAGAGAGTTGAGCAACTGGATCTGCTGGGTGGCGTCCGCCGTGGCCGGGCCTTGATAGGTGACGGTCACACCGAGTTCTTTGGCTGCTTCCTGCGCGCCTTTGTTGGCGGTGTCAAAATAGGGGTTGCCGAGATTCTTGGGCACCAGTACGTAGGTATTGCCGCCGCCGGTCGCCGGGCCTGCGGCAGTAGGTACGGCAGTAGCGGCAGCAGGCACGGCAGTGGCAGCAGCGGGCACAGCAGTGGCGCTGGTGTCGGTGCCGCCACAGGCGGCCAGCGCGGGGATTAGCAGGCCGGTGAGCGCGAGCAGAGTCCATTTGTTTTGCATTAGAAGGTTCCTCCTCGGGTGATTAGGTCTACAGTCAGATTCCCAATGATTGCACCTGCCGGCGCGACAGGGGCCGGACAATCGGCGATAGGCAGCCTCCTTTACTGGGGCGCGAAGCAACTGAATCGCCCCCGCCGGGAACTATGGGCGATTCAAAATCAGCGTGCGCGACCAGAAAAAGAACAGCCCAAACAGCAAGGCGACCCCCAGCGCCAGGGCTGGGCGCAGCAGCGCCACGCCGCGCCAGGTCTGACGGGCCGCCGACATCCGCCCCAACTGGGGCAACAGGATAGAGAGAATCAATAGCAGGCCAATCACGACATCCTGCACCGGGCCTTGCAGATTGACCAGACCCATACCGAACCGCAGGATACCGACCAGCACCAGCGCGAGCACCGCGCCGACCAGCGTGCCGCTGCCGCCGAAAATGCTGACCCCGCCGAGTACGGTGATGGTGATCACCGTCAGTTCCAACCCGCTGCCGATGTCGGGGCGGGTGCTGCCGAAGCGTGCCGCCAGGACAAACCCAGCCAGCGCCGCCATCATCGCCGATAACACATAGACGGTGATTTTGATGCGCGCCACCGGTACACCCGAGTAACGGGCGGCCGCTTCGTTGTTGCCGATGGTATAGAGATAGCGACCAAAGGTGGTCTTGTGCAGCACCAATCCGAAGATCAGCGCCGGTACCGCAAACAGCAGCAGGGAGAACGGGATGCCGCTACTGCCCAGCGTGCCCTGGCCCAGGTAGGTAAAAGCCGCCGGGTAGCCGCGCGCAGCCTCGTCGCCCAGCAGTACATAGGCCGAGCCGCGATAGAAGGAGAAGGTACCCAGCGTGACCGCCAGCGCGGGCAGCCCCAAGCGGGCGATCAACACGCCGTTCAGCAGCCCGGCTCCTAGCGCGACGAGCAGCGCCACTCCCGCCGCCGCCCAGATATTCCAGCCGCTCATAAACAGCCGGCCCATCAGCGAGGCCGACAGGCCCAGAGTAGAAGCGATAGAGAGATCGATGTTGCCGGTGATAATGATAAACACCATCGGCAGCACCATCAGGCCCAGTTCCATAAAGTCGGAAGTGGTACGCAGCAGATTGCTACCGTTTAGAAAAAAGGGCGACAGCCGACTGTTAACCAGGGTCACAATCAGGATCAGCAGCACCAGCAGCCCTTCCCAGCGCACCGCTGTACGGCGCAGAGTGGGCAGCAGGCCGGTCGCGCCGGCCGAGCGGGCGGCGGTGCGCCGCACAGAGCGCGGAGGATTCGAATCGGGTGTCTCAGATTGCGGAACCATGCGGTGCCTCCCCTGGCCGGCGTGCCCCACGCTGGGCGCGTCTCCCATCATGTATCTGCGCTACGATCAGCGACTGCGGCGGCCGGCGAAGCCTTGCAAACGGCGCGCAATCACCGAGTCGGTAAGTACGGCCAGCAAAATCAACAAGCCCTGCACGGCTAATTGCCAGAAGGGCGAAATGCCGATCAGCGTGAGCGCGTTGTTGATCATGCCAAGCAAAAATGCCCCCAGGATCACACTCAGCACGCTGCCGCTGCCACCAAAAATGTTGACCCCGCCCACGACAGGCGCAGCCACGGTCTGGAGCTCAAAGCCCATGGCGGTGTTGGTCTGCGCCGCTTCAAAGCGCGAGGCCCACAGCACGCCTGCCAGTCCACACAGTAGTCCGGAGATCAGGAACACCCGGAAAATGATCCGCTCTTTGGCGATACCGGCCAATCGTGCCGCGTCGGGGTTGCTGCCCACCGCATAAATATCGCGCCCGGTGCGCGTATAGCTCAGAAAGTAGTACACCGCGCCCGCCACGATGAGGGCACACAGGATCAGGTTGGGCACCCCTAGTGGCGTGCCTTTGGCGATATCGCGGAAGCCGGGCGGCATTTCATAGGCGTTGATCCAGGTGCCGCCGCTGTACAAAAAAATCAGCCCGCGATAGATACTAAGCGTACCAAGCGTGGCAATGATCGGCGGCACCCCGCCGCGCGCCACCAGCAACCCGTTGAAGCCGCCGAGCGCGGCACCTAGCGTCATGCCCAGCACCACCGCGAGCGGAAACGGCAGCCCTGGTAATGCTACGACGGTGAAAGAGACCATCATCGCCGTCAACCCGATCATGGAGCCGACCGACAGATCGATGCCACGTGTAATAATGACCATCATCTGAGCTAGGGCAACAATCACCAGGATGGCGATGTTCAGCAGGATATTGTTAAAATTGGCGGCGGTGAGAAAGGCGGGGCTACGTAGGCTCACCAGCGCAGACAGTACCACGATAAACAAGATAATGCCGGCTTCGCGGAACCGGACCACGGCCTGCACCAGGCGACCGCGCGGGCGAGCGGGTGTGGTAGTGGCGATCATTAGCAACTTCCCCCCTTGTATGATGATGCCCGGCTACGCGCCGGTCGCAGCAGCCATGATCCCCTCCTGGGTAGCCGCCGCGCGGCTGAACCGGCCGGTGATACGCCCTTCACGCATCACCAGAATGTGATCGCTCATGCCCAACACTTCGGGCAACTCCGACGAAATCATCAGGATCGCCATGCCCTGTGCGGCGAGTGTGCCCATCAAACGATGCACAGCGGCCTTAGTACCCACGTCTATTCCCCGTGTCGGCTCATCCAGGATCAGCACACGCGGTGCGGCTTCCAGCCACTTGGCGAGCACGACTTTTTGCTGATTACCGCCCGATAGTTGCCCGGCCTGCTGATCCACCGTCGTCATCTTCACTTCCAGCCGCTGGGCGGCAGCCTCGGCGGTCTGATGCTCGCGGCGCGAATTCAGCCAGCCCCAGCGGGCAAATTTACCCAGCACCGGCAGAGTGATGTTGCTCCCGATGCTCATTTCGAGTACCAGTCCGTGTTCCTTGCGATCTTCGGGCACATAGCCGATACCGAGAGCCAATGCCGAGTCGGGGTTACGGATGGTGACGGTCCGGCCGTCCAGCCGGATGGTGCCGCTGGTAGCGGGTTCGGTACCAAACAGCGCACGGGCCACATTAGTGCGGCCCGCGCCGATCAGCCCAGCCATCCCCAGGATCTCACCGCAGTGCAACTGAAACGAAACATCGGCGAAACTGCCGGCTACTCCCAACCCATCTACTTCCAGCACTACGTCGCCTGTAGGAACAGCCTGTTTAGGGAATAATTCGCCCAGCGAGCGGCCCACCATCATGCGGATCAACTCTTCGCTAGTGACGTTCGCCATTGCGCGAGTGCCCACATAAGCTCCGTCGCGCAAAGTGGTGACACGGTCGGCCAGGGCGAACAGTTCTTCGAGGCGGTGGGAAATAAACACGACGGCGGTGCCGGCGGCCCGTAACTGGCGCACCAGAGCAAACAGATCTGCCACCTCGCGCAACGTGAGCGAAGAGGTCGGCTCATCCATAATCAGCACTTTGGCGTTAATGGCGAGTGCGCGCGCAATTTCCACCAGTTGTTGCTGTGCCACGCTCAATTCGCGGGCTTTGGTACGCGGATCGAGGGTCAGACCCAGGCGCGCCAACAGGCCGCGCGCCTCTCCATACATCTGTTTCCAATCCACTGCCCCCGCGCGTGTGGGCTGGCGGCCTACCAGGATATTTTCGGCGATATCCAAATCCGGAAAGAGACTCGGCTCCTGATAGATAGCGGCAATACCGTGCGCCTGCGCCTCACTGGTGCTGCCCAAGCGAATAGGGCGGCCGTCAAGCACTAGCGTGCCGCTATCCGGCTGATGCACACCGGTCAGGATTTTGATCAGTGTGGATTTCCCGGCCCCGTTCTCACCCAGTAGTGCGTGGACTTCGCCGGCGAAAATCGCCAACTGCACATCCTGGAGCGCTTGGACCCCGCCAAAAGATTTGGAAAGATGCTCTACCCGGATCACTGCTGCTCGGTCGCTCATCATGTGCGCTCCGCGTCTTTGCGTAGGCTGCCCGGCGCAGGCCACTGCACCGAGTGTCGCTCCGCCGGTCCGGTCGCTGCTAAGAAAGGCGCTTCCGGCTTTCGAAAAGCTTTCGAACGGTTCCGATTTATGATGGGCTTATCATATTACAACTCTATCCAAAAGTCAATAGTTTTAAAAGCCTATTGCTTCGTTTCACTTTTGTATTATTGATTTATCCGCTTTCCTGTGTTATGATGCAGCTATACCAATTGCGTCAGCTTGCAAACGGCTTTTGCAAAGTGAGGTATATGTGATGTTCCAACCAGACCAGGGGCTACCGCCGGAGCGCCGGCGCGAGCAAATTCTGACCTACCTGAGTGCCCGTGACCGTACCTCGGTGGGCGACCTTAGCCAGATACTCGGTGTGTCGGAAGTAACCGTGCGTAAAGACCTGGATGCGTTGGAGGCGCAAGGGGTGCTGACGCGCGTCCACGGCGGGGCGGTCGTGTCGGGCCGGGGGCGACTCGAACTCTATTTTGCGGCGCGCGAGCAAGAACACCTGGAAGAAAAACGGCGCATTGCCCAGGCCGCCGCCGGCCTCATCCAATCTGGGCAGCAAATTTTCCTGGACGCGAGCACTACCGCGCTCCAGGTGGCACGCCTGATCAAAGATCGGGAGGAGCTAACCGTCGTCACCAACGGCCTCTATACAGCGCTGGAACTGAATTTTTGTGCCGGGATCACCACCATCGTCGTGGGCGGGACGATGCGCCATCGGTCCAGTTCACTGGTCGGCAGCTTCACCTATCCGTCTCTAAGCCGGCTACGGTTCGATATCGGCTTTTTCGGGGCGCAGGCCGTCACCGCCCGTGATGGCCTAATGGAAGCGAATCTCGAGGAGGCCCAGCTGAAGCAATTGGTGGTCGGCGTTGCCCGTGTGGTTGTCGGCATCGTGGATGCCGGCAAATTCGGCGCGATGGCCTTCAGCGTGTTTGCACCACCGCCGGAAATTGACCGCATCATCACCGACACCGCCGTCCCGCCGGCGCTCGTGGCCGACCTGCGCGCGCAAGGGATTGACGTAGATCGGGTGTGAGCGCTCGGCTACTCGCCGAGCGCTCCGCCCAAACCCCCTCTCCCAAGGGAGAGGGGGTATCAGGCCGCTTACCCGCTACTTCAGGCCGGGTGTTACTGTGGTCGTAGCTGTGCGGGATGGCGTGCGCGTGGCCGTGCCGGTAGGAGTGCGGGTCGGGGTGCTGGTCAGGGTGCCGGCGGTGGCACTTGCGGTGGGCGAACCCACCGTCGCCGTGAGTGTAACCGTCGGCGGGGTACCAGTCGCCGTCGGAGTGGTCGTGACTAGCGGCGGGGTTGCCGTGGTGGTAGCGGTTATGGTCGGCAGCGGAGGCGTAGCAGTGGCGCCGGCGGGTGTAACGGTCACCATCGGCGTGACGGTGGGCCGCGTGGTCAGGGTCAGGTAGAGCATTTTGCTCAATTGAGCGCGCGTTGCCAGATTGGCGGGGCGAAACGTGCCGTCACTATAACCGCCGACGATGCCGCGCGCCGCCGTTGCCTCAATATAGAGATAGAACACGTTGCCGGCGTCCACATCGCTGAAGGTCGGCGTGGCAGGCGGAGTCAGCGGCCAGCCCTCGGCCAACGCGATCAGCTTGGTGATCTGGCCGCGCGTGATGTTGTTGGCCGGCCGAAATGTGCCGTCGTTATAGCCGCCGATGATATGATGCGCGGCGGCAGTTTCGATAACGCTGTAGAAGATCGAGTCGGGCAGCACATCGCTAAAGGTCGGCGTGGGCGGCGTGACGAGGGGCCAGCCCTCGCCGGTAACGATCATCTTGGAGAACTGGGCGCGCGTAGCGCTATTGGCCGGTCGAAATGTGCCGTCGCTATAGCCGCCGACGATGCCGGCAGCAGCTAGATACTCGACAGGCGTGTAGGCCCAGTAGCTGCGGGGTACATCGCTGAAGCGCGCTGTGCTAACCACGACCGTCGCATCAGGCGCGCAGACGACACGGCGGGGCGGGAAATCCTCAACCGCACAGACGTGGATACCGTAGCTCTGATCGGGGCCGGCCGGCGGCGCATCAGGCACCTGGAACGTACCCTGCCAGGTGCCGGCGGCAGAGCTGCCGCTCACCAGGAGCATTGGCACAACCTGCGTACCGCCTTGTGGGTATGTCACCTGGAAATTGACGCTGCTCACCTGGCTACCGTCCGCATCGCTCGCGTCTAACCGCACCGTCAGCAGGCCGCCGCTATGCCAAAAGTCGGAGGGGTTCAAGCGCACCGTGCCGACCACCGGCGGATCGTCCACCACTGGAGTGGCGGTAGCGGTCGCCGTAGCGGTCGGCAGCGCGGTGTAGGTGGCGGGCGGATTGTTCGCGTTGCTGCTAAGGGTACTCTCGGCCGACCGACCGTACACGCCGAAGAAAGCGAAGGGGTAGCATTGGTCTGCGCCGGGCCGGTTGTAATCGAAGTCGAAAACGATCATCGTATCCACCCAATCCCAATAGGAGCGGGCCCAGTTAAAGGCGCGTACTAGGTTGGCGGACTGCTGCTGTGGGGTCCATTGGAAATACCAGTCGTAGCAGCCGGGACACGTGGTGCGGCAGGAGCCGACCGTGGCGGGGTCAATGGCCCAACCGGTCTCAGTGATCCAAATATGGTGTGCGGCATCGCCGTGCGCCAGCATCGCCTCACGCTGCAACTCGGCGCGGCGGAAAACGAGCGTGCGGCCCGGCGTGCGCGGCGCGGCTTCCGGCAGGTCGCCGAAGCCGTAGGGATGTGTGCTAAGGGCATCAAACGAACCAATCAGCCCGGCGTTATACATCCCATGGATGAACTCCAGGTCATCCTCGGCACCGGTGCTGGGCTGCGCGCCCGGCGGCAGCGCACCGACCGTCGTCACCGCGCCGGCTAGCACGTGCGCCCGCCCGTCCACGGCTTTGATCGCCGGGTACGCGGCTTGCACCAGCCGGGTGTAAGCGGTCGCGTCGGGGCAGAGGCCGCCCCAGTTGTCGGAGATGTTCGGTTCGTTCCAGATTTCATAGGCCAGAGATCGGCTGAAGCGGCTGTGGACATGGGCAGCCAGCACCCCGAGGAACCGGCCGTAATCGCCCGCGCTGTTGGGCGGATACCAGCCGTGCGCGCCACTGCTATTGGCCCAGCCGGGCGACTGATCCACGCGCAGGATCAGCCCGGTGCCCGCCACCTCCGCGCTGGTTACGATGTTGTCTACATTGCCCCAGTTGTAGCTACCGCGACTGGTCTCGGTCGTGCCCCAGTCCACCTCGAACTCGGCCCAGCCGAAACCATCGGCCACTAGACGCGCATCGCTTTCGCGGGCGGCCAGCGTGAAGCCGTAGCCGATATTGGGGTTGCCGCCGCTCAGGGTGTGATATGGCCCCACCGGAATAGGGGTAGGCTGTAGTGGGGGTCTGGCTCCCAGGCGCGGGGGGTCGGCGGCGGGTTGTGCGCCGACGGAGCGGGCGGGGCCACCCGCGCCAACCAGCCCCGCCAGGACCAGCAGCACAGCGCCCAGTACCTGCCGGCGCAGCGAATGATTCATTGTTAACATAGCTCCCTTCCTGTGACGCAAGCCGAGGCCGCCGGGCAACGATCAAAACGGCACCCCCGCGCTCGCTTATTTATAGTAACGGATGGACAGCGCGGATGGTAGCGCTAACAGCGGTAAATCGCTACCTTTTCCTGTCGCGCTAAATGTTGCAGCTTATTTGTTTAGCGCATAGAGAGTAGTCATTCTCTGCTCCTGCTCGGTTACGAAACAAGAGGTCGGGTGATGGGATAGAAGGCAATAGCGCAAAAGTTGCCCTGTGCGCCAACCGGCGGCCCTGGCTCAGGCATGGGTTCTCACGCGATCAGACCCACACAGGGCAACTTTTGCGCTATTGCGATAGAAGATCAAATAACGACCATTGATAGTAGGATTTTGAATCGCTCCTGGGATCGAAGTTACGCACTCTTGCCTTTTAAGCCGAAAGCTGCTAAAATGAGAGCAATCACTCGGCGTATCGTGACTCCTGACTGACGATCTATCCTTTTGGCCCCACTACACCTCTTGGAGTGTCGGCGATGTAGTCGGCGGTTTAACTGACGGCCAAAATTGGCCTTTTGACAGTCCTACCCCTAATTGACGCGCCACCCCAGTGCGCCAGGGAGCATTTCATGTGACGATCGGCCGGAATTCAGGAATCGCACTAGGTACTCCCCCGCCCACAGACGCGCCGCCACCTGCACTCTGGCGTAGTGGCCTAGCTTGGCGCATGATCGGCAGCGCGCTGATCCCCTTCCTAGCGCTCATCCTGACCGCAACCGTCGCGCTCGGCGTAACCACTGCGCTCGTTGAAGAGACCAACCAGATGCACCGGGCACTCGATCATGCGGCCCAGGTGAACCGCTTCGCCGGCGGCGTGGACAGCAGCTACCGGGCGCTCGATTTGCTGCGACTGCCCAGCTATCCCTGGATCTTCTACCTCGATGAGCGGACCTATATGGATCGTCTCCGCACGGATCTAGATACTACGCTGCGCGACCCGTATTTGCCGGCCGCCGACCGCATCCCACTAGTCAAAATTATCAACGAATTTGATCGTCTCAACCCGAAAATGGCGCAACTCAATGAATTGGCTCGTCAAGATCAAGCGGCCGCCCAGCGGCAGTGGTTGAACGCTCCCTATTTTTACGGGGCAGCCATGCAAACTCTGCGCGGGGATGCGCTCAATTTGGCCTTTGATATGAACGCAGAGGCCGTCATACGGGCGTCCTCCGTGCAGCAGTGGCAAGCACGAGTGGAGGTAATTATCCCCGCTATCGCCGTCATCGGCCTGATCTTCGGAGCCGGCCTCACGATCCTGGTGGTGCGCCATACTGTCACCCGGCTAGCCCGAATTACGCGCGACATTCAACGCTTGGCCGAGGGTGATTTGACCCTGCCCACTCAGCCGCTCCATCTGCGACGCGCGTCCCGCGTTGATCTGTCGGACGAGGTGCTGTTGCTGGAGCAGTCTTATACGCGCACTGTGGAGACATTGCGCGATCCTCTACAGCAGATTCAGACCGATGCCGCTCGGATTAGTGCGGCATCCAGCGAGATCGGCAGCGCGGCGGGTTATCAGGCGATGGGCGCTAGCGAACAGGCGACGGCCATTACGCAGGTGACCGTCACGGTGGAAGAATTGAACCAGACAGCGGCGCAAATTGCCGATGCCGCCACCGGCGTGGCCGTCGCGGCTGAACAAGCGCTGAGCCGTGCCGGCGGCGGCCAGGAGGCGGTGCGCGACAGCATTATCGGCATGGCGATGATCCGCTCGCGCGTCAGCGACATCACCACCCGCATTCTTGCCCTGAGTGCCCAATCCCAGCGCATCACCGAGATCATTGACGTAATCGATCAGATGGCAGCGCAGACGCACATTCTCGCCCTCAATGCGGCCGTGGAGAGCGCCGGAGCCGGCGGCGAAATCGGTGAGCGGTTCGGTGTGGTAGCGGCCGAGGTTAAAAAGCTGGCTCAGCGGTCGGCCCTCGCTACGCACGAAATCCGCACGGTGATCGCGCAGGTACAGGCCGCGACGAATGCCGCCGTAATGGCAACCGAAGACGGATTGAAAGAAACGGACAAGGGCGTCGCCATTGCCCATCAATCGGGTAAGGCCAATGAAGATATTATCGGTATGGTGGAACGCACGGCCCAATTGGCACACGCGATCAGCTTAGCAACCCAGCAGCAACGGACGGCCAGCGAACAGGTGGTGACAACCATGCGCGAAATCGCGCAGGTGACCCGCCAAGCGGCGACGGGTAGCGCCCAATCTTCCCGCGCCGCTGCGGAATTGAGCGAAATCGCCCGCGCGTTACAGACGGTCACGGAGCGCTTTCACCTACAAGCCGCAGCAGAGGTATGCCCTCCTACTACCGTCCCATCCGCCGACCCGTTGCAAGTCGCTCTCTCGCCGCCGATGCCGCACATTCCGTGAACTACGGCCTCTTATAGACGGGTTCCCCGCCGGAGAATGTTGATCGCCGCGTTATTGTTGCTCTGCTAAATCGTCCCCCAGCGGCGGAGGCGGGGGCAACCACGCCGGGGACAGGATACGCCGGAGCGCCGCCTACCCCCGGCGTATCTACAGTACGCATACACAGGACGGGGAGTCGATAGCGGTACTCTGCCCAGTACGCGTCAATGCACCGGTCACACCGTCCATGCGAAACGGCACGATCGTCGCGCTGTCCAAGTTAGCCGCGAGGAGCAGGTGCGCGCTCGGCGCGATGCCAAAGTTGCGCGGGGTGCGGCCGCCCGTCGCCACATGGCCGAGCAGATGCAGTTCCGGGCCGGCCGCATCAACCGCGAAAATCGCGATGCTGTTGTGCCCCCGGTTCGAGCCGTACAGGTAGCGCCCCGTAGGGTGCAGGTGAAGATCGGCCCCGGTGTTTTCCCCCTGAAAGTCGGCGGGCAATGTAGAGAGCGTCTGGCGCTCCTGCAGCACGCCGCCCGTCGGGTCATAGGTAAGTACGGAGACCGTGGAGTTCCGCTCATTGATACAGTAGACCCGCCGCCCGGTGCTGTCAAACGCTAGGTGACGCGGCCCCGCGCCCGGCTGGAGCATGACCCAGGGCGGATCGTTGGGGGCGAGGGTGCCGGTGCTGGGGTCCAGGTGGTACACATAGATGCGGTCGAGTCCACAGTCCGCAACGAGCACGTAATTACCGCCCTGCGGGGCGGACACAATTGAGTGCGGGTGCGGGCCGTCATGGTGCGTCGGCTGCTCGCGATGCGGGACCACCGCTGTCGGCGGGCCCAGCGATCCGTCGGCAGCAATCGGCAGGACGCTGATACTGCCGCCGCTATAGTTTGCGACCAACAGCCAGCGCCCGCTCCGATCGATGCTGAGGTAGGTCGGGTGGGCCCCATGAGTCGGCTGATGGTTGATGCCCTCCAGGGTCCCAGTCTGCGTATCAATGCGAAACGCGCTAACCGCGCCGCCCGGCCGGCCGTCGAATGCGGCCACCTCCTGGACCGCGTAGAGGTAGCGCCGGGAGCGATCGATCGTGAGGAACGACGGGTTGACTACGCCAGTGGCTGTACTCAGGTGGTGCAACGCACCCAGAGTGCGATCCAGCCGGTAGACCGAAATGCCTGCAGCCGGATCCGACCCGACCGGCTGGGAGCGGGGGTAGGTACCGACATAGACGAAGGGTTCAGGCCAAGGCGCGGTGTCAGCGCGACGCACCATCGTGTTCATACCGGCACCTCCACCCGGTCCGCGCCCCAATTCCCGGCATAAGAATCAGAGTTACCAGAGCAATAGTTTACGATGAGGCGCCCCAGCCCGAACGTACCCCAGCTTTGGGGCGCGCCCAGCCGCAAACAGTGGCGGAAAGTTGATCGCGTCATGGAACCATAACCTCCTAGTAGGGTAAATACGACCCTCTCGTGCGCTGTTGGAACTCAAGCACCGTGCCATAAATCCGCCGACATACTCAGTAGCGCTAAGATCATGCTGGTAGTCTTTCGATCCAATCCACCATCGTCGAAACCAAGGCACGATACACGGCGCCTTATAGGCTGGTATATGGACCCCGGCAATTCCAAGTGCAAATCGCGTTCCCTCGATGAATCCAACGCTAGTAGTCTATAATCAGGAAGTCACGCCACCTGCCGAAGTGAGACATCTGAATTTAGACTCCTGGCTCCTGCTACCCGGAAGTGTAAGTGCCGGCCATCCGGTAAGCAGGGCGCGGCTTCGGTCACCCGCTGGCATACTTCCGCCAGATCACGGTTCAACTGCCGGTCGTTAAACAGGCGTAATTCTACCTCCACGGGATTATGCAAGCCCTATTCTGTAAAATGGTCAGAATGTCCTATGCTTTTTCGATTCGATTCGAATCGGTTCAATCGACGGTCATGTAGATGCGTCCGCCTTCCCATTCTTCGCTGAGTTCCATTAACAGCGCACTTACCA
>JBBRPH010000062.1:0-31857 GCA_038228295.1 Chloroflexia bacterium
CAAGGGCATCTTTGGCGGGCACGCGCAAGTGCCAACACGCGGCTTGGTTGCCACACGGCGCTGGGCGTTGGGGGCCGTGTTCGTGTACCAGTTGGCGCTGTTGTATCGCTATGAACATGACCTCGACCTCAATGTGGGCTTGAAAGCCTTCTTAAAGGCGGCGTGATGATTTATGACCATGCCTCGTTTAATTTTAGCCGGCACTGTCGCTGAATAGTGTGAGATCCTGATTACGTATTACGCATTAAAACCCTATGAACAACAACCGCTGGCTGCAAGCCCTCATTATTCTTTTGGTCCTGATCGCGACCTCGTGGATCGCGGGGCAGGCATGGTTGCTGATCATTCAATTTGCGGGCATCATCTTGCTGTTCTTCCTAGCTTGGCTGCTGGCCTTTGCCCTCAGTCCCATTGCGCGCGGCCTACAAGCGCGGGGAATGCCACAACCGGCGGCGGTGACGCTAGTCTACCTAGGGATGCTGCTGGTGCTTGTCTTCACCGGCCTGCTCGTCTTCCCGGCGTTGGCCGTACAGATCCAGCAGTTGATCGAAGCCACGCCGGGCTACACCAACGAATTAGAACGGCTGGGCAACCAGGGCTTGGCCCAACTAAAAACTTGGGGTGTCCATGCTGAAGACATCAAACTCGACTCGTTCTACGGCACACTCGGCGACCAAGTGAAGAACGTGGGCGGCAGCGTGCTCACCTTTGTCAGCGGCTTGGCCGGCTTTCTGTTCAACGCAATCATCATCCTGCTGCTGTCCTTCTATTTTATGAAAGACGGCGACCGGATGTTCAACAACACCGTTGCTGTCTTGCCGCGCACGCTGGGCAGCGAATTGCAACTGATGGGCGACTCGGTGGCGCATGCGTTTGGTGGCTTCCTGCGCGGGCAACTGGTATTCGCCTTCCTCTACGCCCTACTCAACGCAGCGATCATGGGCCTATTTAAGCTGGATTACATTCTAATCGCTTCGATCTTAGCAGGCTTTGCTATGATCATTCCGCTACTCGGCGGCTTTATTGCCTATGTACCACCCATCCTGATCATCCTGGTCACACCGAGCGCGGCGGGCAACTGGTGGATTTTGCTGGCGGTCCTGTTTGTTGTGCAGACACTGATGACGCAGGTGGTCAGCCCGCGCATCATGAGCCAGGCTGTGGGGATGCACCCGCTGTTTGTGGTGGCCGCGCTGCTGGCCGGCTTGCAGGTAGCCGGAGCATGGGGCGCGCTGTTCGGCATTCCGATAGCCGGTGTGGTGCAACAGGTGATCGGGCCGTATTTCGCCCGGCTACGCGGTTTCTTCGACGTGCCCAACCCCGAACAGCCCGCCCTGGCCCTCGAAGGCACCCTGTCAGCGACCCCGCCGACCCTAGCGCCTGATCCCGTGCCTATTACTGCGGCATCGCCCATCGGCGTAGCGGGATCCACTGCACCCCTGTCGCGCATGAGCCAAGCTGCGGTGTTGGCGAACCTGGCACGCGGTTTGAGCCGTCGTGCCTTGAGCTTACGCCGCCGCCCGCGCCCTTGAAACGACACCTAGCGGTCCTAACGGGCTATTTCCTGCTGACGATCCTAGGCACCTGGCCGCTGGCACAGGCGTTCACCCGCGCCGTACCGGGCGGTGGAGATGCTTGGCAGCACCTCTGGAATCTGTGGTGGATGCGCCAAGCGCTGACCACACCGACCGATCCGTTCTTCACCGACGCGCTCTACTATCCCCACGGCGTGAGCCTATTGTTCCACACACTTGTGCCGCTGGAAAGCGCCCTCACGGTGCCGTTCCAACTGCTGGGTGTGGACTTAGTACCTCTCTACAACGCCGTGTTGATGGGATCGTTTGTACTAGCGGGCTACGGCACCTGGCTCTTAGTGCGCGATCTGACCGGCCACGCCGGCGCCGCCTTCGTGGCCGGCTTCGCTTTCGCCTTCTGTCCCTACCACTTGGGTCACCTGCTCGGCCACATGAACCTGGCCTCGCTACAATGGATTCCTCTCTATCTGTGGGCGCTGTTGCGGGCCTGCGGCGCGCCCGGCACACCGCTCACGTTCACTACAGAGACACCGAGACAAGGAGACCACTACAAAGACCTTGCATCCGCGAAGGGATGTGAAGGAACGCGCAGCGAAGAGATAAAGGTTTTAACGGGAGCAACCGAAGAGAAGCGGCAACGACCAATTGCAGCGCAACCGCAAATAAAAAATCGCGCTTCCCTCGTAATACCTGCTAAAAACCTGGGGGTCGCCGGGGCGCCGTGGTGGAATCTCCGCCGCACCCCACAGTCCGCGTGGGCCGTGCCGGCCGGGCTGTTCCTGGCGGCGAACGCTTGGACCGAGTGGATCTATGTCGCCTTCCTGGGCGTGTTCACCGCAGGCTATGGGTTATGGCGGCTGCTGGTGGATGGGCCGGATAGGGCCGGCCGGCGGGGTTGGGGGCCGATCATCGGACGCATGGCGATCATTGGGATCGTATTCGGCGCGCTGGCCGGGCCGCTGCTGATCCGCACCGCCGCCGCCCAGGCCGGGCAAACCTGGATGCGCTTCCCGCCACACGAGACATTAGTCTACTCATCCGATATAGTGGACTCGTTTGTGCCGTCGGGCTTGCATCCGCTGCTGGGTGGCCCGGCGCGTGAGTTGGAGCGGCAACAGCCTGAGCGTAACACCGCCGAGCGGTCCGTCTTTCTGGGCTACACCGTGCTAGCGTTGGCGGCGGCGGCGTTGCTCTGGCGGCGGCAGCGAGGCGCAGCGTTTTGGGCGCTAGCGGCGGGGGGGGCGTGGCTGCTATCGCTGGGGCCGCTGTTGCACGTAGGCGGACGTGCCACCTTCACCGCTTTTGGTGTGACAATCCCCCTGCCCTATCTCGCGCTCTACAACTGGGTGCCCGGCTTCAGTGTCATGCGCGTGCCTGCGCGCTTCGCGGTGCTGGCGAGTCTGGCACTAGCCGTGCTAGCAGGCTATACACTGACTGCAATAGCCGACCGCTGGGGTCGCCGCTCATTTATTATGTCAACTATGATGGTCGTCTTGATGGCGGCGGAATTTCTGGTGCTACCCTACCCGCTGGCGGCAGCGGGCTACCACATCCCGTTCTATGAGCAAGTGGCTCGCGAGCCGGGCCGCTTCGCGCTGCTCGAACTGCCCTTACGCCCGATGTCCGACTACCTCGCCTATCAGACGGTCCACGGCAAGCCGCTGGTCTATGGCTACCTCTCGCGCCAGCCACCTGATCCCTTCGTAGAAGGGACTCCCGTGCTACACTATCTGCTCAACAGCACGCCACCCGACTCCCTCACCCCTGCCGCCGTCGCCGCCGGCGTACCTGCCCTGCGCGCGGCCCAAGTGCGCTACGTGATCGTCCACTGGTGGGCCTTCACCGACCCGGAAGCCGCCGCGATGCGCGCCAAACTCGCCGCGCTCTTCCCCGGCCAAACCCCGCAAGACGATCCGGCGAATCGCATGGCGGTGTACCGCGTAGCGCCGTGATCCTTTGCTCTCCAGCCGGTTCTATAAGCGATACTAGGCGTGGAAAGAGTAGCTAGAATGGTCCATACAACAAAACACGACTACAGCGTGCGCGAACACGATATGTTGGTGGACGGCACGACTCCGGCCTGGAGCCTATTAAGCATTTGTGGGCAAATGAGCGATCACCTCGCCGCAAATCTGTTGGTGCAGAGCAGCGATATCGGAGTCGATCTTGGCCCACTGCAAGTCGCGGTCGAGAAAGGCGAGAACGTGTTCTAACTGAGCCCGCGTCGGATGGTCGTAGTCGTAGCCGAGACGTTGGAAGGCTTGACGGTAAAGGCGTCCGATCACGGCGACCAGCGCCTCTTCGGAGGTTTCACCTTCAATGCGGGCGGCGTGTTCCTCGACATAGCGAAAATGGGTCATACAGTAGCAGCCCTCAATGGCATCGCGGGCCTCTTGCGGGGTAACGACCAGCGCACGCCGTGCGGCGCGCGTCTTCTCATACTTGGCGTGTACCAGTGGTCCGGGTTCCATGGCGGTTCTCCTGGCGTTGAGCTAGTGAGAATGTTTCTACCCCCGGTAGGGTTTCGCACAGTTCGTCTAACTCAGGAATGATGTGGTTGCTTATAGCATACGTAGGCACTGCCGTAGGTGGTTCCACAGCGGCTGCCGATTGCCGGCGCGTAGAAGAACTTTAACAAGCGCTGCTAGAATTTAATATAGTGCCCGATAATACCGATTAGGCCGCCGGCTACGATGAGCCAAACCGGCGCGATTTTGGTGCGCGCTACGGCTAGGACTGCACCTGCCAGTACTACCCATTGCCAGGGTAGGATCAGACTGAAGGCCAGCAGCACACCTGCGCCGGCCACCGCCCCGGCGACGGTCGCGCCGACCGCAGCAAGCGCGGCCCGCACTGCTGGGCGACGCAATAGTGCCGGAGTGAGGCGCAAAGCAGCGCTAATGAAGATGAATGCAGGTAGGTAAACAGCAGCCGTCGCTACCAATGCCCCAGCCAGACCTGCCACCCGATAGCCGACAAAGGCCACTGTGGTGACGATGGGGCCGGGCGTACTCTGACCCAATGCTACGCCGTCTAGGAACTGCTGCGGCGTGAGCCAGCCGTAGCCGTCCACTACGGCCGGCCGCATGAGCGGGATCAGCACATAGCCACCACCGAACAGCAGCAGGCCCGCCCGGCCAAATACAGTGAGTAGACGCAGCAGATCCGGGCTGAGATTTACCACGACCAGCAGCAACAGGAGTAGGAACACCGCACCGGCAACCCACTGTCGAAATTTTATCTGCGCCGTCCGGGGTACGGCGTTAACGGAACTAGCCGCATCTCCTTCAGGAGTGAGGGGACCGGCGCCTGCCCCCTCGTTCCCTTCGCGGGCAGGAGCTTGTGGAGTTAGGGCAAAGCGCGCCGCGCCGATCCCGCCGGCCACCAGCAGCGCCGGCAACTGGCCCGCCGGCCACAGCAGCGTCACGGCTAACCCGAACAAAGCCGCCGCGCCTAATAGCCCATCTTTAACGGCCGTGCGGGCCAACCGCCAAGCCGCCGCGCCGACCAGCGCAACGACCACAGGCTGCACGCCGGCGAAAAATGCGCCGACCCCCGGCAGTATGCCGTAGCTGAAATAGATAGCGCTCAGACCGATCATCAGGAGCAGTGACGGAGCCAGGAAGCTGAGGCCGGCTACCAATGCACCCGGATCACCCGCCCGCCGCCGACCCAGTGCCATCACCAATTGGCTCGACGTAGGGCCGGGCAGCAGATTGCAAATCGCCAGCAGATCGAGAAAGTCTGCGTGCGTTAACCAAGCCCGGCGGCGCACCGCTTCGGCTTCTATCAGCGCAATGTGCGCCGCCGGCCCGCCGAAGCCCAGCGCGCCCAGGCGTAGAAACACGCTCGCCAATTCGCGTAAGCTAGTCCAGGAAATGGATCTCGTCTCCCGCGCCGGCCTCAATCGCCTTACGATAGGCCAGCGCACCGGCCGCCACATCTTCCAGCCCGATCCCCAGCGACTTAAAGACGGTGATCTCGGCGTTATCTGTGCGACCCGGTACCTGCCCGGCCACGATCTGGCGCAGTTCGATGAGCTTCTCCCAGTAGATCAGGCCACGCTCCCAGGGGCTGATCAGGTCGGTCGCCTCCAACTTGGCTTGCGCGACAGAGTCTACCGCGATATGGCCGGCCCAGCGCATGATCGTGTCGTCCAGTTCGCGGCGCAGCAGCATATTGGCGCCCGCTGCGTTGATATGCGCGCCGGGCGCGAGCCATTGGGCGCGTAGCACCGGTTCACGCGCCGTGGTCGCCGTCACGATAATATCCGCATCCTCGGCCACCTCTTCGGGCGAGTCCACCGCTTCAGCGGTCAAGCCCAGCAGTTCGCTCATCTCAATGACAAACGACTCGCGGTTGGCTTCTGTGGGGCTGTAGACACGCAAGCGGTCGATCCGCCGCACCGAACAGACCGCCTCCACCTGCGTGCGTGCCTGGTAACCCGCGCCGTAACAGCCCAATGTGAAGCCCTGGCCTATCGGCACCTGGCGGGCCATGTAGCGCGTCGCCACCCCGGTAGCCGCACCAGTTCGCATCTGACCCAGGCGGTCGGCCTCGATCAGTGCCAACAGTCGGCCATCGGTACTGTCGTACAACGAGACCATGAAACGCGCTTTAGCGCGAAAGCTGGTGTAAGCTTTAAAGCCGATCACGCTTTGACCCGGCAACGCCCCACCCAACAGGTGCAGCGTGCCACCCCCTGCCGTGCGGACGCGCCGGCGCGGCTCGTTGGTGGCGGCACCGTGGCCCTGATCACGAAAGGCCGTTTCCAACGCCTCCACCATGTCGTCCATTGTCACCAGTTGCTCAATGTCCGCTTCGCGCAGGATCAGCGCCATCCTTGTGCCTCCTCGCAGACTAATAATATCTACCATGATTTTATCATAATTTGGCAACGTCTGGGAAGGCGCGTTGGTACGCAATCGCGTAGGACCAGCGTACTACTTGCGTGCACCGCAGGCTCATGCTATAATCAAGGTAGCGAGCCGTGTGTGTCGTTGCGGAGCATTGAATAATCCGTAGGCACCCTCTAGCCCCATCCGACCGTCGCGCTGCGGGTTGGCCGGCAGCAGACCCGTCATTGGTCCCCATTCTTCTGCAGGGAGTTGCACAGGCGTGTGCACAAGCGCGGAAAGTCAGACTGTCACTATGCGTATCCGCCTTCTCGGCGTGCATCAAGGCGAAAGCAAAACCACCAAGTTCCTCTCGATCCTCGTAGATGAAGTGCTGGCGATTGATGCAGGCAGCATCACATCGGGCTTGACCTTCGAGGAGCAGCAACGGCTGGCCTGGATCTTAGTCACGCATTGCCACTACGATCATATCAAAGACATTCCGATGATCGCCTTCAACACGATGCACACCAACCAAATTGAGGTCTATTGCCAGGCCGATACACGTGAGGCGCTCGAATCGCACATCATGAACCAGAATATCTGGCCGCGGATGTACGACATTCCACGCCCAGAAGCGCCAAGTTTGATCTTCCGCGATGTGGAGGCCGACCACGCCTTTACCATTGACCGTTACCGCATCCTGCCACTGGCGATGAAACACGCTGTACCGACGGTCGGTTATAGCGTGGCCGCTGCCGGCAAGAGCTTTTTCTTTACTTCCGACACCGGTGGCGACTGCCACAAAGCCTGGCTCCAGATTCGGCCCGATTTGCTGATCTGCGAATCCACCCTGCCCAACCGCTTGGTCCACGATGCGGATGCCTACGGTCATCTCACACCGTCCAAGATTGCCTGCGAATTAGCCGATTTTCGCGCCGTGCAGGGCTACCTCCCACGCATCGTGATCGTCCACATGGACCCCAAGCACGAAGCCGAAGTGCGTCGCGACATCGCCGCCGTCGCCGCCACCCTGGACACGGCTATCGAGATCGGCTATGAAGGCATGACGATTGACCTCTAGTGGCTGACGCGCCTTTCACCCCGCGCCGCATTATCGTCGGCAGCACCAACCCCGGCAAGATCGCCGCAGTGCAGGCGGCGGTGGATCGAATGTGGCCGGGCGTAGTCGTGCAGGGGCGGGATGTGCCGTCGGGGGTGGCGGCCCAGCCAAGGGGCGAGCAGGCGGGCGCGTATGGCGCACTCATGCGGGCCGCCGCCGCGCAACAGGCGGGAGATGCCGACCTCGGCATAGGGCTGGAGGGCTGCACCGACGAGCAACCGTGGGGCGTGTGGACATTGGCCTGGGCAGCAGTGGTGGATCGCCAGGGGCGAGTGGGCCTAGCTGCCTCGGCCCGTTGCCCCTTGCCGGACACGATTGCGACCGCCATCCGCGCCGGGGGCGAACTCGGCCCACTGGTGGATACCCTGCTGGGTGAGGCCGACACCAAGCACCGAGGCGGAGCCAACGGCGCGTTCACCGCCGGGCACCTGGGGCGCATCCCAGCGTTAGCCGACAGCGTGATCTGTGCCTGCGCGCCGTTCCTCACGCCGCAGTTTTTCGGCCCAGCCGGCATGGGCCGCCTGCCCGATCTACTAGGCCAATTAGCCGTCGGCCTGGCGCCTGCTTAAAGCAACCATTTGCCCTGTTCAAACGTATAATAAGTAGAACCATCCCTTTGCCGCACTGCGGCGGTTCATAGCACCCTACCGACCTCAATTCAACCGACGCGCCGGTCGATTACTAGAGCCGATTACCCAAGCCGACTACCCGTACCGCCTTACCCTACTACTCGCTGCGTAGCTAAACCACAGGGATCACAAGGGGGAAAGGAGATCCGCGATGGATCTAATCCGCAAATTGGAGGAGTATCGGGCACAGGAGCAAGCCCTGGCCTGGTCGGGCACCTTCGCCGAGTATTTCGAGATCGTCAAAGCCAACCCACACGTCACTCAACTGTCGCATGGCCGCGTGTTCGATATGATCATGGCCGAAGGGGTAGAAGTCGGCAAGCGCGACGAGACTCGCTACAACTTCTTCAACAACGAAATCTTCGGCCTGGATCGCCCCTTGCAGCAGATCGTCGAATATTTCAACTCGGCGGCCCAGCGGCTCGAAGTCCGCAAGCGCATCTTGCTGCTAATGGGGCCGGTGGGCGGCGGTAAGTCCAGCATCGTCACCCTGCTCAAGCATGGCCTGGAAAGCTACAGCCGCAGCGAACGCGGTGCGCTCTATGCCATCGCCGGCTGCCCGATGCACGAAGAGCCCCTGCACCTGATTCCGCCCAGCCTACGGCCCGACTTCGAGCGCGAATACGGCATTTACATCGAGGGCGACCTCTGCCCGCGCTGCCGCTACGACCTGGAACACACTTGGGAGGGCCACATCGAGCGTGTGCCAGTACGTCGCATCGCATTGAGCGAGAAGAATCGCATCGGTATCGGCACCTTCACGCCGTCGGATCCGAAGAGTCAAGATGTGAGCGAACTGGTCGGCTCGATTGATCTCTCCACCATCGGCGAGGTCGGTGCAGAGAGCGATCCGCGGGCCTATCGCTTCGACGGCGAACTGAACATCGCCAACCGCGGCATGGTCGAGTTCGTCGAGTTCCTGAAAGCGGATGAAAAGTTCTTGTACGTGCTGCTTACCCTGTCGCAAGAACAGAACATCAAGACCGGGCGCTTTAGCATGATCTACGCCGATGAGGTGATCGTTTCGCACACCAACGAGAATGAGTACAACGCTTTCGCCGCTAACAAAAAGTCGGAGGCGTTGCAAGACCGCGTGATCCTAGTGCGCGTGCCCTATAACTTGCGCGTCAGCGATGAGGTGCGGATCTACGAAAAGCTATTGCGGCAAAGTGCCTTGCAGCACGTCCATGTCGCACCGCATACTTTGCGCGTGGCCTCGACGTTTGCGGTGTTGTCACGCCTCGAAGCGTCGAAAAAGGGCGGCATGAGTCTGATGAAAAAGCTGCGCCTCTACGACGGTGAAGAGGTCGAGGACTTCAAAGTCAAAGACGTGAAGGAGTTGCAAGAGGAAGCGCTACGCGAAGGCATGGACGGCATCTCGCCGCGCTATATCATCAACCGCTTGTCGAGCGCACTAGTCCGCGAGGGGGTGACCTGCATCAACCCCATTGACGCCCTGCGGGCCCTGCGTGACGGCTTGGAGCAGCACACCAGCGTGGGCCGTGAACAGCGCGAACATTACCTGAACTTGATCGCGGAAGCGCGCAAAGAGTACGATGATCTGGCGAAAAAAGAGGTGCAACGCGCCTTCGTCTACTCCTACGAAGAAGCCGCACACACGCTGCTCAACAACTATCTCGACAACGTGGAAGCATATTGCAATAAGCAAAAGCTGCGTGATCCCATCACCGAGGAGGAGCTGGAGCCGGACGAAGCCCTGATGCGCGCCATCGAAGAGCAGATCGGCGTGTCGGATAACGCCAAAAAGGCGTTCCGCGAAGAGATCCTGATCCGCCTGAGCAGCCTGGCGCGGCGTGGGCAAAAGTTCGACTACACCAGCCACGAACGGCTGAAAGAAGCCATCGAAAAGAAGCTGTTTGCCGACCTGCGCGATGTGGTCAAGATCACCACCTCGGCGCGCACGCCCGACCCAGAGCAATTGCGGAAGATCAACGAGGTGGTGGATCGCCTGGTGCGCGACCACGGCTACTGCCCCGTTTGCGCCAACGCGCTATTGACCTATGTCGGCTCACTATTGAACCGTTAGATTTTTCACCACATAGGCTTCGTAGGCACGACTTCAACCCGAAGACCCAGAGGATTTTAGGAGATTCTGGTTGCACTGCTTCTAAAGTGCGTAGCGACTATTTTAACAGTGGAAGATTTGCGGCGTACAAATTCACGCCTAAGAACTCCATCTATCCGGGTCTCCGGGTTGAAGTCGTACCGTTCGTAGCAAAAGCGGGGATACGGGATAATTCCTCAAAAATTCTCCCTATCTCAGTGGTGAAAGAACAGCAAGGGGAGCATATGACTGACCCCGACATCAGCGCCATCGGCCATGACGACTGGTCCTTGCACCGTAAGGGACCGGCAGACCAGCAACGCCACCAGCAGAAGATCAAAGAGGCCGTTCGCAAAAATCTCGGTCAGATCGTCAGCGAAGAGAGCATCATTCTGTCCGACGGGCAAAAGACGATCAAGGTGCCGATTCGCTCGCTCGACGAATACCGCTTCCGCTTTGACCACGGCAGTGGGCAACATACCGGCGCGGGCGACGGCGACTCGCAGGTAGGCGACGTGATCGGACGCACGGGTGGGCGCAAGGCTAAAGGGCCGGGACGGGGACCAGGCGAAGCCGGCGACACGCCCGGCGACGACTACTACGAGGCCGATATCAGCATTGATGAATTGGCCGCGTTGATCTTCGAGGATTTGGGTCTGCCCAACCTCGCCGAAAAACGGCAGCAGGAACTCGAAAGCGAGTCAGTGCAGTTCGTAGACGTGCGGCGCACCGGTATCCTGCCCAACCTGGACAAGCGGCGCACGATCCTGGAGAACATCAAGCGCAACGCGGCCAAGGGCAACCCGCACTTCGGCGGGGTCATCGCCGACGATCTGCGCTTTAAAACGTGGGACCAGCGCATCGAGTATCAATCCAATGCGGTGGTGATCGCCATGATGGATACCTCCGGCTCGATGGGTGAGTTCGAGAAATACATCGCCCGCTCGTTCTACTTCTGGATGGTGCGCTTCCTGCGGACCAAGTATCAGCAGGTGCGGATCGTGTTTATCAGCCACCACACCGAGGCCAAAGAGGTCACAGAGCAGGAGTTTTTCCATCGCGGCGAGAGCGGCGGCACTCAGGTATCGGCGGCCTACGAACTGGCGTTGCGGATTATCGCCGACCGCTTTCCGCCCAGCGATTGGAACATCTACCCTTTTCACTTCTCCGACGGCGATAACCTACCGTGGGATAACGACCTCTGTGTGAGCTTGGTGCGCCGGCTGATGGAGCAGTGTAATCTGTTTGGCTACGGTGAGATCCGCGAAGGCTATCGTGGCGCAACGAGCACGCTGATGTCGGCCTTCAACAAAATCCACGAACCGAAGTTTATTGCGGTTACCATCAGCGACAAAAAGGAAGTCTATCCGGCGCTGAAAAAGTTTTTCAGTGAGCGTACCGCGCCGGCCTAATACCCTGCCCTTATCCTGTTCTCCATAGCTCCGTGTTGAGCGCCGGAGATAGGTGTGAGGAACCTGCCAATGGATGATCCTGATGTTGCGGCACTAGAGACGGCACTAGGCGAGATTTGGACGCTCGCCCACCGCTTCGGCCTTGATCCCTACCCCACTCATTTTGAATTGGTGCCGGCCTCGATTATGTACGAGTTCGGCGCGTATGGCTTGCCCGGCCGCTTCGCCCACTGGTCGTTCGGCAAGGGCTACTACCGCATGAAAACGCAATACGACTACGGCCTGAGCAAAATCTACGAGATGGTAATCAACGCCAACCCAGCATATGCCTTCCTGATGGATAGCAACAGCGTGCTGCAAAATAAGCTGGTTATCGCGCATGTGCTGGGTCATACCGACTTTTTCAAGCACAACGCCTATTTCGGCCCCACTAATCGCGGCATGGTGGAAAGCGTGCGCCTGCACGCCGAGCGCATTCGGCAGTATGAGTTCGACCACGGCACCGACACCGTAGAGCGCTTCCTGGACGCGGCGCTGGCGATCCAAGATCACATAGACCCGCACCTGCGCTTCGCCGCCGCCACGCCCGCCGGCGGCGAACCGCCGCGCACCCACCCGACTAGTCCCTACGCCGACCTGTGGGAACTCGGCACAGAGGCCGCTGCTGAACGGGCTAAAGCCGAGGACGAGCGGCACGCGCAAGCGCAAGCCCCGCCGCGCTTCCCCGCCGCGCCGGAGGCCGACCTGCTGCGCTTCCTAGCCCAGCACGCACCCGACTTGGCCCTATGGCAGCGCGATATCCTCGAAATCGTGCGCGCCGAAATGCTCTACTTCGTGCCGCAAATGCAGACCAAGATTTGCAACGAAGGGTGGGCCTCCTATTGGCACGCCCACACCTTACGTGAACTTGACTTAACCGACAATGAAACAGTGGAGTTCGCCAATCTGAACGCGGGCGTGATCGCACCCCATCGCCGCAGCATCAATCCCTACCACCTAGGAGTCAAGCTGTTGGAGGACATTGAACGGCGTTGGGACCAACCCACCCCAGAGCTACAGGCGCGCGGTATCCAGCCCGGCAGCGGACGCAGCAAGCTGTTCGAGGTGCGCGAACTCGAAAACGATCTCTCGCTGCTGCGGAACTATCTAACCAAAGAGCTGGTTGACGAACTCGACCTATATCTCTATGAAAAGCAGGGCAACGAGTGGATTATCGTGGAAAAGAACTGGGAGAAAGTGCGCGACGGTCTAGTGGATGAAATGACCAACTTCGGCAACCCATTGATCGTGGTCGAACACGCCGACTATCGTCGCAGTCGCGAACTCTACTTGCTACACCGCCACGAAGGACGCGATCTCGACCCACTCTACGCCGAAAAGACGCTGGCCTATGTGCAGCAGATCTGGGGTCGCCCTGTGCATCTTGAAACAGTCCTCAACGGTGACCATATGCTGTTCTCTTATGACGGTACGAAAGCGGCGCGCACCGAGTTGTAGAGATCTGTTGAACTTGCCCTAGTTATGCTTCCGGAGCTACGCTACCAACGGGAGATAAAGATCAGCCTGTAAAATCCGATTTTGCAGCTAAACCCACAACTCGATATAGTTGCGGCAACGCGAAGACCACTACTTAAAAATCGCGTACCCTCCCCAACAATAGCTACCAACGTTGTTACGCGCCCCGCCCTGATGGCCGCCGACATCCTGCTGTAGCCCGATTGTACGTCGCCCCAGTTGTGCTATAATAGGGCGATGCAATGCCCCGTCTGCCGGTTCGACAATCTGCCGGCCATGCGCTTCTGCGGCCAATGCGGCGGCTCCCTGCCGGTGCTGATCGAGTGCACCACTTGCCGGTTTGCGAACGCGGTCAATATGCGTTTTTGCGGGCAGTGCGGCACCGCGCTGGGAGCCCCTGTAGGCCCGCGATCCGACGGGGAAGCGCCGCTACCCGACCGCAACGGTCATAGCCCGAACCACGGCTGGACCGCTGACGCAACGGTGGCGAGCCTAGTGCCGACGGTGGATGAGCGCAAAGTCGTCACTATCCTCTTTGGCGACATCTCCGGCTTCACCGCGCTGGCCGAAAAGCTGGACCCCGAAGAGGTCAAAGGGCTGATGGAGTGGACCTTCCGCCGACTGGCGGTAGAAGTTGAACGCTACGACGGCCATGTAGATAAGTTCTTGGGTGACAATATCATGGTGCTATTCGGCGCGCCGCGCGCCCATGAGGACGATCCGGAGCGGGCGGTGCGTTGCGCTATTGAGATGCAACACGCCATGCGCGAACTAAGTGCCGAAGTAGAGCGCACGCGCGGCTACGAATTACGGCTACATATTGGTATCAACACCGGTGAAGTGCTGGCTGGTCGGATGGGCAGCAACCGTATCCACGACTACACGGTAATGGGCGACGCAGTGAACCTGGCGGCGCGGCTGCAAAACGCCGCCGAACCCGATGGGATCGTAGTCGGTGAGACCACGTACCGGGCGACGAGTGAAACGATTGAATACCGGTCGCAGGGTACCGTGCCAATGCGCGGCAAAGCCCAGCCGGTGCCGGTGTGGGAAGTGGTGGCCGTGCGCGCGCATCGCGGTCAGTTGCGTGGCCTGCCCGGCATGGAAGCGCGCATGGTGGGCCGCGACGCAGAGTTTGCCCAGCTCAAAGAGGCTTTCCATCGCGTAGCCCGCGATGGGACGCTACATCAACTACTGGTTCTTGGCCCGGCGGGCATCGGCAAATCGCGCCTGCTGTGGGAGTTCGAGAAATACCTGGGCGGGTTGCCCCGGCAGTCGCGCTTCCGCAAAGGTCGTGCCCAGCCCTACGGCCCCGGCGCGGGCTTCCGTACCCTCGGCGAGATCATCAAAGCCGAATGCGGTATTCTTGACGACGATCCCCGCCCGGTAGCCGCACACAAACTGCACACCGGTATCGCCCGGTTAGCCGCCCTCCGCCTCCCGCCCGCTTTATCGGCGGGACAGGCAGAGGCGGGCGTACCTCTCCGGTCAGCGGAAGGGATGGAGGTGCCACTCTCGCCTGTCTTGCTAGGAGAAGAGGACGAAGGCCGGACCACTACACCTTTCCCCTCACCCTTGATAGCAGAGGGAGCTGAGAAGCGTGCCTCCTCCGAAGCCGACACTGTAACCCAATGGCTCGGCACGCTGCTGGGGCTGCACGCCGCCGAGGTGGACCCCGACACGACGCGCAGCGAACTGTTCTGGTCGCTACGCTGGTTCTTCGCCAGCCAGGCGCGCATCGCCCCGCTGGTGCTGGCGGTCGAAGATATCCACTGGGCCGATGCGGGTCTGTTGGAGTTTATTGAGTACCTGCGTGAGACATTGGCCGACCAGCCGATCCTGCTGCTGACCCTAGCGCGGCCGACACTGACCGAGGGCGGCCTAGGGCAGGCCTGGGTGGCGCGGGCACGAGCCAGTCGGTTCACCAGCTTCACGCTGCATCCCCTCAGCGAGCGCTACAGCCGCCGCGTGGTGCGCGATTTGCTGGCGCAAGAGGATCTGCCACCGGCCTTCCTCGATCTAGTGTTGAGCAAAGCTGAGGGCAATCCCTTCTTCCTCGAAGAGTTGATGCGGATGCTGATAGATACCGGCGTGCTAGTGCAACGCGACGGGGCGTGGCAGTTAGTCGCGGCAGTCGAGCATCTGCGTATCCCCGACACGGTGCAGGCGCTGGTCGGCGCGCGTGTGGACGATCTGCCCGAAGGCGAAAAACGATTGCTGCAGGCCGCCTCCGTCATTGGGCGTGTCTTCTGGACCGGCGCGCTGATCGAAATGTTCCCGCACCTCCCGTCCGAGGCAGTGGAGACGGCGCTGCACTACTTAGAGCGGCGCGAGTTTATCGTGGAACGGGATATGCCGGTGTTCACGGGCGAACACGAGTGGAGCTTTCGCAACGTGCTGACACGCGAAGTGGCCTACAACAGCGTGCCCAAAGCGCGGCGCGGCGAGGAGCACGCCCGCGTGGCTGCGTGGATCGAGGCCAAAGCCGGTGATCGCCGCGCCGAGTTCGCCGCGAGCCTGGCCTATCACTACGAGCAAGCTCTGCGGTTGGGCCTGGATATGCTGACCCTGGGCGTGGCAGCCGTCGCCGGTCTACTTGATAAGGCGATCTATTCCCTGAAGCTGGCCGGCGAGGGTGCGATGGCCCGTCAGGGCTTGAGCGAAGCGAACGACTATTTTTCGCGCATTATCGAACTGTTGGCGGCCTGCGGTCGCGCGCCGGACGATCCGGCGCCCGGCGCTGCCGCCGCCGTTCACCCATTATTCCTTGATGTGCTGTGCAGTCACGCCGAAGTACAAGAGAACCTCGGCAACTACGGTCTGGCCCTGAGCGAACTCGATCAGGTGATTGACTATGCCCGCGCCGATCGTGCCCGGCCGCTGCTGGCCCGCGCCCTGCTTGAACGGGCCAGCGTTCACCAACAAATGGGCGCGTTGAGCGCACTGGAGAGCGATGTGCAGGAAGCGCTCACGCTGTATCGGGGCTTGGGCGACCGGCGCGGGAAGGCGCAAGCACGCCTGCTGCTGGGCGCGCTGTGGAGCGGGCGCGACAATTTGGAAGAGGCCGAAAAGGCGCTCACGCGCGCTATCGCGCTGTTCCGCGAATTGGGCGACCGGTTGGGCGAAGCGCGCACGATGAATGCCCTGGCGGGTGTGTTGCATAACCGCAACAACCCACCCGCCGCCCGCCGCTACACCGAGACAGCGTTAGCCACCTTCCGCGCCGTCGGTAATCGCCGCGAAGTGGCCTATTCATTGCGGCGGTTGGCGATCACCTACAGTTATGCCGCCGATCTCAGCCTTTTCAACCAGGCCGCAACCGAAGCGTTGACCCTGTTTCGTGACCTGGGTGAGCGGCGCGGCGAGGCGCTGATTCGCTTACTCATGGGATTGGCGGCGGCCGACCGCCGCCACACCACCGAAGCCGAAGATCAAGCCCGGCAGGCGCTGGTCCTGTTCCGCCGTATGGGCGACCGGCGCAGCGAAGCCGCCGCCTTGCGCGCCCTAGCCCTAGCCCTGGCCCCCGCCGGCCGCACCGCCGAAGCGGGCATTCTCTACAGCCAGGCACTCGACAACGCGCTCGCTATCGGCGCGATGCGGATGCTACCCGAAATCTACCGCGGCCAGGCCGAAGTTTTACTGGCGCTGGGCCAAGACGGCCCGGCATTAGACTCAGCCGTCAGTGGCACACTCAGTGTGTCCCACGACGACGGCTTTTCGCAGATCACCACCCACCGTGCGCTGGGCCTCGCCCGCCTGGCGACCGGCGACTGGACCGGGGCCGAAGCGGCGCTACAGCGTAGTGTACGCGCTGCTAACCCGGCCATTTACCCCCTGGAAACCGCCCGTAGCCATTGGACGCTAGTCTATTTCCACACGCGCCGCGACCACCTTACCGAAGCCGCTTGCGCGCAGGCTACGGTAGACTCGATCCTCGCCACGCTGATCTGGCCTACCGAGGCCGCACCCTTAGCCGCGGACCTGCTCACTCTGGCCCAACATGACGGGCAGCGCGTGCCGTGAAAGGTCGCGTTTCGCGGACGGAGCGCTGTACTATCCATCCCACACACCCCTATGCGTAACCCACTCCGCGCTATCCTGTCTCTGGCTGTGATTCTCGCCACCCTTGCTTTAGGAGCCATGCCCATGCTGCCGCAGCCGCCTTCTACCTTCCACAAGCCGCCGAGTCGAGGTCGCGTGCGCGTCAGTGGGCGGCAATTACTGGTAGACGGGCAGCCGTTTCAGGTGCGGGGCGTGGGCTACTCGCCGGTGCCGATTGGCCGGCGGGTGGGCGAGCAGGATATATATGCCGATCCGGCGATTTGGGGGCGCGATCTGCCGGTACTGCGTGCCCTACACGCTAACACGATCCGCACATGGAGCGCAGTCACTAGTCCCGATCTGCTGCGTGCGGCCTACAACGCGGGGCACGATCCGATCTACACGATCATGGGCTTTTGGGTAGAGCCGAGCCTGGACCTGCACGATCCTGCTGTGCGCGCCGACCTGATCGTGCGCTTCCGTCACTATGTGGCGACGTATAAGGACGAGCCGGGCGTGCTGCTGTGGGGCGTGGGCAATGAGGTCAATATGGGCTACGGTGGCGCCAAACGGGATTGGTACAGCTTGCTCAACGCACTAGGCCAGGCCGCCTACGAAGTCGAAGGCCCAACATATCACCCGGTCGCCACGGCTAACTGGGAGATCCTCGCAATTGGCGACCCGTTAGCCGGCGCGAGTGATGCCGACCTACCCGGCCTCGATCTGTGGGGGCTGACGGTCTATCGCGGGCGCGACTTCGGCGACCTGTTCACTAGCTACGCCGGCCGCAGCCAAAAGCCGCTCTGGGTCGCCGAGTTCGGTATTGATGCCTGGGATGCACGTGCCGGGCGCGAAGACCCGGCCGCCCAGGCCGACTACGACGGCGCACTATGGGACCATATCGCCGCCCATGCGGATGTCTGCGTCGGCGGCACGGTGATGGCCTACATGGATGAGTGGTGGAAAGCCGGCAATCCCCATGTTCAGACTCCCGGCGGCTTCCCTAATCCCTTCTTCCCCGACGGGCGCATGGACGAAGCCTACTTCGGTCTTGTCGCCGTCCAGCCCCACCCTACCGGCGGCCCCGATGAGGTGCATCCGCGCGCCGCCTACAGCGCCTTGCAGACGCGATGGGGCCGCTGACGAAGGTTGAGCCGGCGGAGTCTCATAACCAGCCTCCTGAGTTCCACAGGGATCATCCGGCGCAAAGACAAGGGCTGCTCCGGGGGCAGCCCTTGCGTATATACCCATCCGGCCGCCGCCGACTAAGGGATCAGCAACGCTAGCAGACCCTTCTGCGCGTGCAGGCGGTTTTCGGCCTCGTCAAACACGACCGAGTGCGGGCCGTCCATCACTTCGTCAGTGATCTCTTCGCCGCGATGCGCCGGTAAGCAGTGCATTACCAGGCAACCGGGATGCGCCTGGCGCACCAGTTCGGCGTTCACCTGGTAGGGCCGAAAGATCGGGCGCCGCGCTGCGGCTTCGGCCTCTTGGCCCATGCTGGCCCAGGTATCGGTCACCAGGATGTCGGCCCCGGTGGCGGCGGCAGGGTCACGGGTGAACTCCAGGCGGGCACCGCCGGCTTGCGCCGCCTGTTCGGCTAGGGCGCGGTACTTCGGCTTCACGTCAAACCCTTCGGGACTGATCACCACCATGTCCATACCCACTTTGGCCGCGCCGATCATCAGCGAATGGGTGACGTTGTTGCCGTCGCCCAGCCAGGCCAAGCGCAAGCCCTGGAGCCGGTTGCGCTTCTCATAAATCGTCAGCAGGTCGGCCAAGATCTGGCAGGGGTGTTCCTCGTCGCTCAGGCCATTGATCACCGGCACCCCCGCGTAGCGGGCCAGATCATCCACTTTGCTCTGCTCAAAGGTGCGTGCCATGATGCCGTCTACCATGCGGCCCAGCACGCGGCCCACATCCGCTACGCTTTCGCGCTTGCCCAGGCCGATGTCGTTCGGCCCCAGATAGAGCGCGTGGCCGCCCAATTGTGTCATACCCACTTCGAACGACACGCGCGTGCGCGCCGACGGCTTCTCGAAGATCATCGCCAGGCTGCGCCCCGGCAGCAGGTGATGGACCTGTCCCGACTTGACCTGCGCCTTCAGCGTGCGTGCCGTTTCCAATACACGCCAGATTTCCTCGCCTGAAAGATCGTTCAACGAGGTCAGGCTGCGTCCCTTCATACTCACGGCCATGGTTGTATCTTGCTCCTCCTGGGTGAATAGCGATTAATTACCGGCGATCCAATCACGCATAAACGGCTGCGCGTTGATCGGCGTGAATTCGGTTACGTGGTGTTCGGCGACTCCCGCCAGTCGGTAAGGGTCGGCAGCGAAAAAGGCTTCTACCGCCGCCCGCGACTCGGCGCGAACAATCGCAATGCCGCCGGTGCGCGGCACCTGTCCGCCGGAGTAGAGCAGCATCCCACCGTCATAGCCGGTCTGCAAATAGGCGCGATGATCGGCCACCACCGGGCTGACCTGCTCAAACGGGACGGTGTAGCGGATTTCCACGACAAAATGCTGCATGGCAGTCGGCCTCCTCAGCCGGTAGAGACGTGCTAAACCGGGGCCGGACCAAGCCGGGCGTCGGTGGTATACAGGCGGTGCAATTGCGGCAAGGCCACGTCGCCTAGTTCGATCAGCGCAGCGACGCGGTCCAGCAACGCTAGGTCGTCGCGCGTCAGATCGGCCGCCGCCGACGCACCTAAGCCCCAGCGGTCGGTGGCGGCCGCTTCCCAACAGTTGATCGCCGCGAGATCGCGCAGCAGTTGACTGCGGACATAGGACACGCCTGCATCATCGGGGTCGGCGTGCCCGGAGCGACAGAGTTGCCAAGCGCGCGCCGCGCTGATGAACTGGTCGCACGGTACATCGTCGGCGGCAAACGGTAGGCCGCCAACCGCCCGCGTTAGGGTCTCGTCTAGTTCAGCATCTACGGCGATCCAGCGCTGCTCCGGCGCGTGCCAATATTGGGCCACCCAATGATCGCCCTTGAAGGGACCAAAATAGGCGGCGAAGCCCACCCGCGCGCGCGCCGGCAATCCCACCTGGCGCATGAGCGCGCAGAGCAGCACCGCCGTGACGCGGCATTGGCCGACTAAGCGCCGCTCCGGGGGCCGGGCTACAGTGATCGGCTGATCAGCTAACTCACGAATGCGGGCCAGCAGCGGCGCAACGGCGCGAATGTCCGCCTCCGCCAAGCGATCCTCTGGAATTAGCACTCCGTAGAGACTGCCCATGTCCAAGTGAAGCACGGTCCCTTGCACCACGCGACACAGTCCACGAATATCGGTCGGCAAATCGGTCAGAAATGCGGCCTGATCACCCGGATTCGTCACGGGGCTATGTCGGACGTATTGCGTATGTGGCTGATCTATAGTATCGGCCATAGCATCCTCCCAACAAGAGGCAGTTAGCGGTCGTCAGAACATTATAACTAACGGCAGCTGATCGCGCAGCACGCTTTACGTTTTACGCTCACTTGCTCACCGCCGTCCCCGTCTCGCCCGCCAGGGCAGGGAGGACACGGAACAACTGGGTAATGATCGCGCGGCGACCACCGGCTTCGACAAAGTCGAGCGCCGCCTGCACTTTCGGTCCCATACTACCTTTGGCGAAATAGCCGTCGGCCAAATAGCCCCGTGCCTCGGTCGGGGTCATATGAGCTAAATTGCGCTGGGTCGGCTTGCGGAAGTCGAGCGCGACCTGCTCCACATCGGTCAGGATCAGCAGTTGCGTCGCGCCGATCTGCCGCGCCAGCAACGCGCCGGCCAAGTCTTTATCAACCACCGCCTCGACCCCGACCAGGGTGCCGTCGGCTTCCTCGATCACCGGCACGCCGCCGCCGCCGCCCGCGATCACGATCATATCGTCGCGCAGCATCGCGCAGATCGCATCAATTTCGGCGATGGCTTGCGGCTGAGGCGAGGCGACGACGCGCCGCCAACCCCGCCCACTGTCTTCAACCAACCGCATCCCGGCGTAACGCATTGCCTGCGCCTCATCGGCGTTGTAGAACGGCCCGACCGGCTTGCTGGGATTTTGAAACGCCGGATCGCGACGATCCACGATCATCTGGGTGACGACGGTGGCGATGCGCCGCGCTGCCGGGTGGTCGCGCCGTAGCAAGGCGTTGCGCAACGACTGGCTGATCATATAGCCGATCCAGCCCTGCGTCATCGCACCGGCCACATCCATCGGCATCGCCGGCACCTGGGCCGCACCCGCCGCCTGCTGGATCAGCAAACTGCCGACCTGCGGCCCATTACCGTGCGTGACCAGCAGCCGGTAGCCACGCACCACCAGCTCGGCCAGCGTCTCCGCCGCCTGCTGCACATTATGGAACTGCTCGGCGCTGGTGCCCCGGTCGCCTGCCGCCTTGATCGCGTTACCGCCCAGCGCCACCACGACGGTTTCTTGCGCGGTTGGGGCGGCCGTGCGCTCCTGCGTCTCTCGTGCCATGTCTACCACCATCTAGCCCTACTCCTGTTACGTGAAACGTGAATGTCTGAATCAACGAATAAGTGGACATCTACACTAGTCTAAGTGATAGGCCGTGCGTAGGCACGGCCCACGGCTCACATCTCGTAAGGCGCGCGCTCCAACGGCATAGTCATGCAGCGGGGGCCGCCACGGGCGCGCGACAGTTCGAGGCCGCTGATCTTGATCGCGTATTTGCGCTCACTATGCGTGCGAATCTCGGCCATGCGGGCCGTGTTCTCGATCCAGTGGCCGCCCTCGGGCGCGGCGGGGTCCGGCTCCCAGCGCACCAATTCCTCTTCGCCCACCAGTCGGTAGCCCGCCGCTTGGAGTGCGCCGAAGGTCTGCTCATTGCGCTCGTAGCCCAGGATCAGGCCGGGGCGCAGGGCAAAGGCGTTCGCGCCGTCAGTCCATTGTTCACGGTCCTGGTAGAGCCGGCTGTGGCCGCCACAGGGAATGGCGTGCAGCGGGCGGCCTAGTTCATCTTGCAGGCACTCGATCAGCGAGCGATGCTCCGGCGTGGCGCGCAAGGTGCCGCGCGCGTCGCGGCTCAGGCGCACGATGCCCACCTGTTCGCCGCCGCCGGGCAGAATCAGCGGTGGATAGACCAGGCACTCGTCGTGGCTGATGATGGTGAAGATCGTGTCGAGGTGCATGGTGCTGCGCTGCTTGGGCATGATCACGGCGTAGATGGTGCGGACCGGGCTGCCCCGGCGGCGCAATTCGCGCGCCAGCATATCAATGCCCTCGTTGCTGGTGCGTTCGCTGGCCCCGATCAGCAGCAGGTCGGGCCGCACTACCAGAATATCGCCGCCTTCGACGGTATACGGATCGTGATTGCCGCTACCGCGCAATTGCCGGATCTGGTCGCTTTGCAGACGGTCAAACCAGAGCGGCGGCTCGGCTCCCTCGGCAGCAAACAGCGGGTGGTGAGTGAAAATATAGCGCATCAGCAGCGGTTCGCGGCGGCGCGCCGGGCGCGCCATCTGCGACAGTAGTACGCCGTTGCCGATCACTACCGCCGGGTCACGCATAAACATCATGTTGGGGCAAGGCGGCAGGCTATAGGGATAGGGGTCTAACGCCCCGGCCAGGCTGCCGCTGGCGACCGGCTTCTCCCAGCCCGCCAGCAGGCGGTCGGCCAGCGCGGCCGGTTCCTCAGCCAGCAAACGGTAGCGAATGTCCTCGCTGGCTCCTTCCAGAGCGCATACGTCGTCAATTGCCTGTCGCCGCACGCCCTCATCGGCCAGCACATCAGTCAGCAGATCGATCACTTCGAGTACGCCGTCCGCCGGCGCGACAATGCCCATCAACCGGCGGAAAGCATCATGCTCGCGCCGCGCCAGATCGAGATAGAGGATGTCGTCGAACAGCAACTGCTGCCGCATTCCCGGCGTCATACGCCGGATCTCGTCACCTGGTCGGTGCAGCAAAATGCGTCGGAGCGGACCGATTTCGGATGTGATACTAAGATTGGTCACGGGTGGCCCTCATCACGTACCAGCGGCAGGACTAGGCTATGCGGCCCGCCGTGGCCGCGTGAGAGTTCGGAGGCGCGAATGCGGAGCACCCACTTATCGGGCGAATCGAGCCGTAGGCTGCGGCGCCCAATAAGCACCTCGTTGCTGTCAATAGCTTCGTAGCCGGCCTGCGCCAGAGCGGCCACAGTTTGATCGGTGCTACGGTAGGTCAACACCTTGCCGGGCGCTACGGCCAGCAGATTGGCCCCACTGAACCACTCTTCGCGCTCCTGATCAATCGGATCATCACCGCCGCAGGGGATGGCCTGCAAGTCCAGGCCGTCATCGCGCAGACTATGCAAGAACGAGGCACGCCGCTCCGGGGCGGTGCCGCCGCGTCCTAATTCCAGGCGGATCACATCCACCGATGCCGGGCCATAGGGTTGGAACACCGGGCGATAGTAGACGCACTCTGTGGGACTGAGCAAGCTGAACACCGAGTCGAGATGGTTGTGGCCGGGCGGCAGGCGCAGCACATAGAGCGTCAGATGGCGACCGGCGGCGGCAGCGGCGGCTTCCCAAGCGGCGGCCAAGCGTTGCACCGCCGGCATGGTCGTGCGCGGGCTGACTCCCACCGCCAGCAGATCCGGCCGCAGTTGCAGCACATTGCCACCCTCTAAGTAGGCGGCATGGGCGGGATAGAAGCCGGTCCGTTCGTCAGGAATGTGCTGCAACTCCGGCTCTTCCCAGTAGGGCCGCTCGGCTACCCACGCGCCGACGGGGCCGGCGGGCCAGCGCGCCACACCGGCGAAGCGTGGGTGGGTAGTCGTCACAAAGTCAAGCAGCAGGGTTTCGCGGCGGCGGGCAAAGGCGGCCATGCGGCTCAAAACCAGCCGATCCCCGACGACGGCGGCGGCATCACGCGCAAACATCAAGTTCGGCAGCGGAGTCAGGTGGAACAGCCGTCCTTCGGCGAAGCGGGCCAGCCGGTCCGCGTCTTCCAGTTGGTCCAGCATCCGCAGTTCGGCGCTGACAAATTCGCTCGGCTGGAACGGCTGGTTGGCTTCAATGCCCTCGATCAGGGTGGCGGCCAACGCGGCATACGCACCGTCGCCTGCCAAGTGCTGCAAATGGGCTTCGAGATAGCCCTGGCGACGGTCGGAGTTCGGAGTTCGGAGTTCGAAATTCGAAGGTTTATGAGGATGCGCATTAGGCGCAACAGTCCCGGATAGCCGGCCCAACTCGGCACGCAACGCGGCGTTTTCTTCTTCCAGCTGCGCTAGACGCTGCTCCTGCGGCTCCGGTTCGGCCTGGATCAGAGCGGTGCGGGCCAGCAGCGTGGCAACACCTACCGGAGTCGCCGCTTCCAACGCTTGGGTAAGTAAATCATGCAGCAAATGCAGCCGCACGCCCAGATGGTCACTCAGGATCGTGGTCAGCCAGTCATGTTCCTTTTGTGCGTGGCGGGTATATAGCAAATCGTCGAACAAGAAATGTTCGCGCGTCGCTGGGGTCATACGCACCAATTCGCGGCCCGGCCGGTGCATAATCGCTTCGCGCAGCGGATCCACCTCGCTGGCAACCTGGACGTTCGTCATTGAACTCCATCTCTTTAACGAGTGTTTAGTGCTTAGTTACTGAAAAGATCTTCAACTAAGCCCTAAACACTCACATAGCGTCCGGGGCCGTGATGCCCAGTAGATACAGACCGTTGGCAAGCGTCTGACGCGCAGCGGCAGTCAGCGCGAGGCGTGACCGGCGCAGCGCCGGGGTCTCGGCGGTCAAGATGCGACTGGTATCCCAAAACTTGCTGAACGCTTCGGCCAACGTGAACAGGTAGCGCGTCAGCACCACCGGGTTCGAGTTGGCGGCAGCGCGCTCCACTTCATCGGGGTAGCGGCTAATGCTGTCCAGCAGCGCCAACTCGGCCAGCAAGCCGGCGAACTGCCGTTTCTCCGCATCGCGGTCGTCACGGGTTTTCAGGTGCTCGACCAGCACCAGATCGGCATCACTCAGTTGCAGGCGGCGGAAGTCAAGCGCGGAATCCGCCGTCGGCCTTGCGCCTAGTAAGACGTCAGGCGGATCGCCGTCTTCCAGCGCCGCTTTCGCCAAGACACTGCTGGCGCGAGCATGAGCATACATGATATAGGGCGCACTTTGCTGACGCGGGTTCAACACCTGATCCCAGTCAAACACGATCACCGTGTTGGTGTCCTTGTCGAGCATGGTGTATTTGATCGCGCCCAGCGCGATTTGCAGCGCCACCGCGTCTTTAGCGGCTTCGCTCAGGTGGCGCGACGCAGCATCGGGGCGGCGCTCCAGCGTCTCGGCTTCCACACGGTCGATCTCGGCGCGGGCATGAGCCAATGCCTCGCGCATAAAGTCTTCGTAGAGCGGCACGTTACCTTTGCGCGACGAAAACGCACCGTCTTTGGTGCCCACGATCTCATAGCCCAACTGGCGACACTGATCAGCCTGCGGGAAGCCATAGAGTTCCAGCACCTTGAACACCTGCTGGAAGTAGAGCGATTGGCGCACGTCAATCACATAGATCGACTGGTCTACGCCGTAGTCTTCGAACTTGCGGCGGGCCAAGGCCAGATCTTTGGTCGCATAAAGCGTGGTGCCGTCGGAGCGCAGCACCACCAGCACCTTGTACGTCTCGCGCTCTGTCAGGGTGCCGTCTTTGTTGCGCTTATAGAGCTTATCAAAATACTTCTCACGCAGCGCTGGGTGGGCGCGCAGTTGGTCGTCAATAAACACCACGACCGGCTTGCCGTCGGCGCGCAGGTCGCTGGCGATGCCGCGCTGCACCAGTTCTTCAACGATGGCGCGGCCTTCCTCTTCGACTTCGCTCTCGTAGAACGCCACATCCAGGTGGACATCGAGCGTGCGATACACCTCAGCGAACTCGTCAAGGCTCCACTGCCGGGTGCGCGCCCAGAGTGCCATAAGAGCGGGATCTTTGGCTTCCCACTGTGCGTAGAGCGTGCGCGTCGCGGCGCGCCAATCCGGCACCAGCGGCCACCAATCGCGGTGCTGATCAAGGCGCACATAATCGGCGCGCAGGGGATCGTCGGCGGGCAATTGCGCGCCCAACTCAGACCACAACGCCTGCACCGTCGCGTCGCTCACGTTGTTGAGATGGATGTCGGTGCCTAATTCTTCGTCCGCTTCGTGCGCCGTATCAGGATCAGGGTCCGGCTTGGTAGCGGCGGCTACCGTCAGCAGCCGCTGCACATCGGCGGCGGCGGCTGCGCTCGTTTCACCGTGCGCCCGCAGCCAAGCTGTCAGGGCGGGAACTAGCGTGGGCGCTTGCAATGCCTCAGCCAACACGCCCAAGACGTGCTTGCGATATTCGAGCCGCGCATCCGACTCGGCATAGACATGGCTCAGCCAGCGGCCCTGGCCGGTCGCCGGTTCGTCGCCCGCGTGGAAGGTCTGATAGCACCATAGGCACTTGATAACGTGCATACCCATATCACCAGGATAAGTCGCGGCGATCACATCGCGGCCGGCGGCACGCATAATCCGCACCACGGCCTCGCCTAGAATGATGTTGCGCAGGTGGCCGACATGAACGGCCTTGTGGGTATTGGGTTGGGCAAATTCGACCATGACACGCCCCGGCTGCGGCAGGCTGTGGCCCCACGTTTCGCCGCGCGCCTGTACCTCGGCCAGCAACCCGTTTGCATAGGCCGCCACGTCCACATAGAAGTTGACGAAGCCCTTGACCGCTTCGGCCTGGGCGACCAGTGGATGCGCCGGCAGGGCGGCCGTCACCGCCACGGCAACCGCCTGCGCCGCATCCGGTCCCCGGCCCAGCGACTTGCAGACGGCGCTACTGTAGCCCCAGCGCCCTTCCAACGGCACGCGCCGCACCTCTAACGCTTTCGCCGCCGGATCATACCCCAGACGACGCAACGTGGTCTCCAGGGTATCGCGCAAGATGGTGGCTAAATCCAATACACTGCCGACGACCGGCGCAGTAGGGGTAGTGGTTTCCACGAGCATCCTCCTTTCGGGATATTTTGAGTGCCTAGCGGGGCAAAACGGAGTACGCCACCAAACGGGGCGTATGCGTGCCATTATACGCGATGCAGGCGGGCGCGGCAAGCGCAGGTCAGGGATCAGGGTGCGACACGTAGTGCTCTTACCGGCCACGGACGCAGCACGTAGCACCGTGCCGGTGGGTGCCCCCTAATGTGACTTGTGACTTTGCAATTCAGTAAACTGCTGTTTTTGCGACTTTGCAATGCAGTGGCATAACGCGACCGCGCAAACGCCTTACTGAAAAATTGCAACGCATCGGCCCCAGCTCGACCGGCAGCAACCGCTTGCAGGCAGTGATCGCTATGGCCAAGGACGATGTGTGGGCCGTCGGGTGGCAACAGACCACGCTGCAAGATCCGACTCACCTGCTGCTGCTGCACTGGGACGGCACCGCGTGGCGCAACGTCCCCGCCCCGCCGACCAGTTCCGCGAGCCGCATCCTGGCCCTAGCCGCCCGCAACGCCGGGGACGTGTGGGCGGTGGGTGCACAAGGCGCGGCCAACCGCCCCTTGGTCGGCCATTGGAACGGCACGCGCTGGTCCCTGACCACACTGGATTTGGCGGTCGGGGCGCTGACCGGCGTGGTGGTGACCGCCGGATCGGACGTGTGGGCTGTCGGCGACAGTGGACTTGTGCGCTGGGACGGTACGCGCTGGAATATTGCGCCGCCCATCTTAAATCCCCCGAAAACACCGGCCTTTAGCGCGGTGGTTGCCGGCTCCGGCAACCGTCTGTGGGCCGTGGGCGAAAAGGTCTGGCACTGGAACGGCACAATCTGGGACATGGTCTCCGGCCCCAACGGGCTGGAACTGGATCCGGCGAACTCCTACGAGACGCCGGAGTCCCCCACCGCGCACTTCTACGGGGCCGGCGCGGTCGGCGGCCAGTTGTGGGCGGTCGGTAGCACCGCGCGGTCCGGGCGGCCGCTCATCCTCACGGCTTGTGGTACGCCGGCGGCCACCACCGGACCATAGGGCCACCATAAGTCCGCCGATCCAACCAGCAAAGCAGCCGAGGGGCACCGGTTTCCACGCGGCGACCGGCGCCCCTCGGCTGCTTTACGCGGTCCCGCAATTTGCGGTATAATGCCTCGCAACCCCAGCCCGCCCCGTACTGGCCTATGGACACGACGGAGAGCAGCAAAAAGTCGGGGGGCTCACCCCAGGACAGGCGTTATCCTTATCCCCCAGGTCTGTCGCAATTCTCCTGCGGGGTCATCTCTTCCCTGCGCCATAGGGGTGCGACTCCGTGCGCCTATCCGCCGCTGGGTTCGGTCCGTTGGCAGATTCTCTCTTGGTTGCGCAACCCCCCGACTTTTTGCTGCTCTCCTAGTATTACAACGACGGTTAGGAGGAATTGAGGATGGCATACTGGTTGGCCCGCCGCTTGGCGTGCGACCGCTTGGCCGCCGCATTGCGCGCCTGGGTCTCATGCAGCCAGCCCAGTAACTCGTCCACCGTCCAGCGCCGCTGCGGCAGCAGTTCCCGCACCACCCGGCTCACCTGTGGCCGCGTAATTTGCGGCATCTTTCCCCCCCCAGTCTCGCTGCATCTGCACCAGGAACGCCCCCGCCAGCAACGCCATTGCCAGATGGTGATACCGCCCCGCCCAACTCCGCACCTCGTATTCCACCAATCCCACCGCACTTTTGCCGATCTCAAACTCCGTCTCAATCGGCCGGCGCTGCGCCTCCACCTGCCCCCGCCGCAACAAACTCGTGGCCCGTGGTGCGTTCGACAGTGCGTATTTCAGGTCGCTCCCCTCGAGTTTGCGTCGCAACAGCAGCCAACATTCCCGCCCTGGCAAATTGGCCCGGCCTTCCCACACCCGTTTCCGCCAGAATTGGTACCGGCGCGGCCCCTGCGCGCCCTCGGCCACCGTCAGGGTCTGCCAGGCCCGTGCGGGTACGGTCCCCGCGACCGCCGCGACTGTCTGGGGCGGCGCACTCGCTGCCGCCCGGCGCGGCTTCTGCGGCTTGCGCCCCCGGCCGCTCCAGGCCGGCACGGCCGGCACCGGCTGCACGGTAAACACCCGTTCGGTGCTGCGTACATCGAACACATACCAGCGCCCCGTCGCGTCCACGCCCGCCCGCAAGCCGGGGTCGCTGCCGTAGACGGCGTCGCCCGTGACCCAGCGGCCCTGCCAGTGCCCACTCGCCCAGGCTCGCTCCAGCAGGCGCAGCGCCAGGTCGCCTTTGGTTGCCAGCGCCGTCGTCACTGGTACGCCGGTTTCTCGCCGGCGGGTGGCATCGTCAATCCACACTTGAGGCAGATACAACTCGCCATCAATCAGGGTCTGCCCGCGCGACGAGGCGTAGGCCAGATACACGCCGACCTGGCAGCTACTGACCTTGCCGAGGGTGCCCGAATATTGGCAGGCGACCCCGACCGAATGGCTGCCTTGTTTGGCGGCGGCGGTCTCGTCGCAGATCAACACGCCGTCGAGCGTACTCAAGCGCGGCCCCAGGAAGGCTTGTTCGGCGGCGATCACCCGGCGGGCATCCCAGGGCGAGTCGGTGAGGAAGCGTTGCAGGGTGCGGGGGTGGCCCCGGCGACGGCCTCCGCCAGGTTCTCGGCGTTGCGGCGTTCGGCGCACTGCACAAGCAGGGCGCGCAGATATTGTTCGCTACGCGTGCGTGCGGGCCGCTGCCCAAACAACGGGGCGCAGGTGGCGTGAAAGCGCGCAAACGAATCGGCCACACGCTCCAAATCAGCCGGGGTCATACACAATTACTCCAAGAGCTAACGAAACACAAGGGTCACGACCCCTCAGTATACCAGACCGTCGTTGTAATACTAGAGCGCGTCCGGTCTACCTCGGCGGCCAACCTGCCGGCGGTAGACCGGGCGCCCCGCCGTCGCCGGTGGTGGCAGCGGTAACAAAACCGCCCTAGCCGAATATGGCTAGGGTCCCAGCAGCGTCGTGAAGAACGCCAGGACCTCGGTGGGGAAGGGCGAGTGCCCGCGGCCCGGCACGATCGTGCGCGCGACCCGGGTATACCCGTGCGCCTGCGCGGTCGCCACCGCCTGCGTCCACTGATCGGTGAGGGCGTCCAACCCCGGGTCCCCGTCCCCTTGGAACGCGCGGACCGCCAGGAGGGCGCGTTCGGGCGCCGCGGAGATGGTCGTGATCCCCCGCCCCTGATAGTTGGCAGCCGTCGGCGCGGCGCCGGCGAGTAATTCGGGGTGAGTGAAGATCATCTGCCAGGTCAGGTGGCCCCCCGCCGACCAGCCGGTCAGGAAAAACTTCGCCTGGCCGTGGTAGTCCTGCTGGACCTCCTGGACGACCGCGCGGAGGCCCTGCTCGTCCCACGCGGCGGCGCCCAGCCGGGCGATCGCGGCCCAGACGGGGGGCGCGTAGGTATAGTCTGCGGGCGTGGGCTGCCCAGCATTGCTGACCACCAGCGGGGTGACAATGATAAACGGCGTCGCCTGGCGCGCCTGCATGAAAGACTGGCAGTTATGCTGAAAGTCGTGCTCGGAGCCGTCGATGGTGACCAGGATAGGCCACGTGCGGGCGGGCGTCCAGCCGGCCGGCAGGGAGAGGTAATACTGCATGGACGTCCGTGCTGCGGTCTTCAGCAGGGGTCGCGGCCCCCACAGGTAGGCGCCGTTCGCCGCCAGATACCAGCCGCCACTCAGGACCAGCAGCACGGCCAGCCCGAGGGCGCCCCACCGGACCTTGCCCGGGATCCCACGCAGTACCCTGCTCATTACCCCGCCTCCTTGATAGGCCCCGCCGCCCGCCGCGGGTCGCCGCGTTGCCGAAATTCGCGCCGCCGAGGGCGTTCACGCACTGCCGAGTTGCGTATATGGTACCTGGTCTCTGGCGGCGTCCTCGCGCAGGGGGATTGTGCGCGCCCCGCGCAGGGGGAGCAATCCGCCGCTCCGGCAAGCGGATCGCCGGTCCGATCCGGCACGGATCTCAGGCGGGCGTGGACTCCAGGTGGACGCCCCAGTCGTGCGCCGGCACCGCTTCCAACGCGGCCATGATCACCGGGGCCGGGGCCCCGGTGGGCAGTAGGTCGTCCAGGCCGATGGCCCGCGCGCAGGAGCTGGGCCAGGCGGTCCCGGTCGGCGGGGCGCGCGGCCGGCAACTCGGCCGCGCGCCCCGCCAGATCAGCGGCAGGCGCACCTGAAACAGGACGCCCCCGCGCCGGCGCACCTGAGCCAGGCCGACGAGCTTGCGCGCGCCGATCGCGACCTCGTAGGGCGATAGCGATCCGCAGCAGGCCCGGCGAAGCAGGTCCGCGTCGACGATCGGCCCGGCGGGCAGGGCGCGTAGCGGACGGTAGGGCGCGGCGCGCACCTCGACGATGGGCACCAGACGCCGGCATAAGCAGACCAACGGCAGCAGCAGAAGGGCGACGGCCGCCCCGACCCACACGATCGCACCTTAACGCATGAACCTATTATACCACAGACTGGTACCTCGTTTTACAGCAATGGCGCGAAAGTCGCCCTGTGACAGCAAAAGAGGGGTCGGACCAGGGTCGGGTTGCGCACGACAACCATATTCCCTGGCGGCTCAATTTGGCGTACAGGGCGACTTTCGCGCTATTGCCGAGGATGTCAATAGGTTTGTGTAAATGATTTTCGATTCGAATCAAATCGATTGGCTCAACCGGGAAACCGTCCGTCGAAACGGATCGCCAGTTGATTACGGATTTTCGTCCAGTTAAAGAGCGGCGTGTTCCAGCTCCGCG